>CAZUON010000048.1:0-2865 GCA_964621345.1 uncultured Glaciecola sp.
CCATAAAATATCCCATTATTATAAATCCCCCAATTCACCCCACCGCGCAGCATATAAATGCCCCATGCGACAATGGCGATTCCTGCAGAAATTTTGAATATCAGAATATCGTCAAACACCCAAAACCAAATGTATTGGGGTTGTAGAATAGAAACAGCAGAATATAAAATGGCGGCAATATAGGGAGCTGAAACAGCAAGGCCGGCTGTTATCACAATAGCAAGAATCGTTAGTATTTTTACCATGGTTTGCTCACTGTTTGTGTCTGCACTGTTGTATCCATACGTTTTGTTCGTTGTGCTTAGAGTGAATACTCATGCTCATAAGCCTTCGCCATTATTGCATCAGTAAATTGACTGTCGAACTTTTGTTTGGCGTTTTGCCCAAACTCTTCCATTTTTTGAGGTGATGCTGCCAAATTTTGCATCGCGGAGGTAAATTGCACTACATCATTGTTATCGGTCACAAGCCCGGTTTCTTCATTGGCAACAATTTCTTTATTGCCCCCAGCATCTGTCACAATGCAGGGTTTACTGAGGCTCATTGCCTCAAGTAAGGTCATTGATGTTCCCTCACTTAGGGATGACAACAAAAATATGTCAAATATCGCCAGGTACTCTTTGGGGTATGCAATGTAACCTGTAAATATTACCTTAGTTTCGATTTTGAGCGCTTTTGCCTGAGATTGCAACGCTTGCATTAGTTCACCGTCGCCAACAATTATTAATTTGCTCTGGGGTTTTGCCTCAAGGAGCTTAGCAAAGGCTTGTAACATCATCTCATGGTTTTTTATGGGGTCGAGTCTGGCAATGGTGCCAAATACAAGGTCGTTGTTACTGATATTTAGTGTTGATTTAACCGTTTCAATAGCCGCTGAATCGGTTTTCAGGCCGCGAATACCGTTGTAAATCACCGACACTTTAGCCTTAGCAATAAACTCATAATCTACCAAAGCCTGCTTGGTTGCCTCAGAAATAGCAGTAATATTATCG
Organism: uncultured Glaciecola sp.; assembly: GCA_964621345.1. GTDB lineage: Bacteria > Pseudomonadota > Gammaproteobacteria > Enterobacterales > Alteromonadaceae > Glaciecola. Next base: position 993 of record CAZUON010000048.1, read on the forward strand.
GTAAACATCGACAGCACCGGATTAATAAAACGGCGCTTCCATGAACTAGAATCTGGATAAAAGCGGCCATGCTCGGTAAAAATCACTTTTTTGTTAAGGCCTAAGGTTGCAATAAGACCATACACCCACGGCGTATATTGATGGCAATGAACGATATCAATATTAAATTCTTTTATGTGTTTACGGATGACGCTTATAAGGGATGCATCAAAACCTGGCTTGCGCGCATGAGAATGAATGCTTATACCACTTTCTTGTAGAGCGAGGCCCCAAGGGCCAATGGGGTGTTCAATACAAAAAATAGACTGCTCAAAGTGCGCAGAATCGACACCTTCAATAATGTTTTTGATGACCATTTCGGTGCCGCCAATGCGCATGTCGTAGGTGATGTGCATGACTTTTTTTACGTTAGGTAGCATCTTCAACATACCTCTGCCACCACATCTCAAACATCAACATCGACCATAAAATCGCGCCATGATCCGCTTTATTCGCTTGATGTTGCTCCCAATAGTCGCGTATAACGTCAAGATTAAATATTTGGCTTAAGCCCTTAGGTGAGTCTACTAAGTATTGTTGCGCAATACTTTTAATATCGTCGCGCAGCCAAGTGGCAAGGGGAACTGAAAACCCCATTTTTTTGCGATATAAAATATCGTCGGGCAAATAATCTTTAAACGCTTCTTTTAGCAAATGCTTCTTTTCACCATCTTTGAATTTAAGCGATGAAGGAACCGAGGCTGCAAATTCCAACATTTCTTTGTCGAGCAATGGCGCACGCACTTCGAGTGAATTCGCCATACTCATTCTATCGACCTTTACCAAAATACCGCCGGGCAAATAGGTTTTCATATCGGTATACAAAATTTTAGATAAATGGTCGGGGCCGTCGGCTTTGTTGTATGCGTCAAGGGTGAGCTTTGAGGGGTGATAGTCGCCTAATCCTGCTTTTAGCTCTTGTTTGGCAAGCTTTTGCCACTGACGGTCTTCCATTTGTGAGTTGGTGATATAAAAGCCCATTTCAGGACTGACACTTAAACTGGTAAACAAAGACTTGGCTTTGCGAAAAAGTGGTGCTTCAAATTGCGCACATAAATTCGCACAATGCGGGAATATGCTGTTTCTCATCCATTTAGGAAATTTATTGCGTAGCTTGTTTTCGAGATCGTCGGTGGCGTATTTTTCGTAACCGGCGAATACTTCGTCGCCGCCGTCTCCGGCAATGGCTACGGTCACTTCTTGGCGCGCAAGTTCCGATACAAAAAAGGTTGGCACAAGCGATGGGTCGGCAAAAGGCTCGTCAAAAAAGCTTACAATATGCTCGAGCGTATCAGCTACATTTTGATGCACCATAAATTCGTGATGCTCGGTCTTGTACTGTTTTGCAACGGCTTCGGCAAATTCGGCTTCGTTGTATTTTTCGTCATCAAAGGCAATGGTGCAGGTCTTTACTGGCTTGTCGCTGGCTTCGCTCATAAGCGCAACCACAGCGCTTGAATCTACGCCGCCGCTTAAAAATGCGCCTAAGGGCACGTCACTTATCATTCGGCGCGTGGTACACGATTTTGCTAAGCCTTGTAATTGCGATTTAAGGGCGCTTGCAGAGGCTGTGCTAGTACTGGCAAATGACACATCCCAATACTGTTCAATACGTGTTTGCTTGTCTTTAAGCACCATAAAGTGCCCAGGTGGCAGCTTGTGAATATGCTTAAAAATACTTTTAGGGTCGGGTACGTACTGATACGCAAAATAGTCATACACGGCATCCATACGGATATCTTTTGGCACATTAGGTAGGGCTAGTAGGGCTTTAATCTCTGAGGCAAAGGCGAAGCGTATAGGGGATGTGTTATCGCTTTCGTTTTGCTGCTCT
>CAZUON010000048.1:2965-29276 GCA_964621345.1 uncultured Glaciecola sp.
AAATTCTTCTGTTCTAAATAATACAGCGGCTTTTTACCAATACGGTCGCGGGCAATAAACAGAGAGTTGTCTCGTGCATCCCATATTGCAAAGGCAAACATGCCATTGAGTTTTGCTAAACAAGCTGTGCCTTCGCGCTCGTATAAATGAAGTATCACTTCGGTATCGGTACCAGAGTGAAACTCCACGCCTTGGGCAAGAAGGGCCTCTTTTAACTGCAAAAAGTTATAGATTTCGCCATTAAATACAATGCTGATATCGCCGGAGGCAGAATACATAGGCTGGTTGCCTGCCTCACTTAAATCTAAAATACTCAAACGGCGGTGGCATAAGCCAACATGTTCATTTATGAATTCGCCATGGGCATCAGGGCCACGGTGGGCAATCGCGTCCCCCATGGCAAGCAAATGTTGCTCATTTAATGCGTTGTTGCCGTGCCTTAAAAATCCTGCGATCCCGCACATAATTTAGTTTTGCTCCCTATAAACTAATAAATTTACGCAGCCTTGAACCTAGCGCAGTACTGACTGAAAGTGGCAAGCGTCGCCACACATTTTCAACAAGATTTCGGGCTTTAGAAGTGGAGCCTGAACTTGCACTAGTATTTTGTATTTTGCCATTTTGATATTGTTGCCACATTAGTTTTTGTGGCACCGCGCCCCATTGTTTTTTAAAGTTGTAGGTGCCTTCACCAACGGTAGAACGCCCAAAATCAAATTCTTGTATACCACGGTTTGCGGCTTCACTCAGTAATGCCCAATACAATAACATATTGGGTGCGAGGCGATTATACTCGGCACGTGTTGACGCCCAAGGTACTACGGCTTTGTTTTGCGTGCTTATTATCAGCGCTGCCCCCACAGCAACATCATCAGAGTAAACCAGTGCAAAGTAGAGGTTGCTGTTATAGGCTTTTACTATCTCGTCGTACCATGCTTTTGAATGCACTGGAGAGCCCAATAAATGCATGTTTTGCGCAATAATGTCGTAAAATTCGTCTGTTGCCTGACCAATATCGCTCTGCTGGGGCGTGGCGATTTTGTAGCTCAGCCCGTTTTTTTCAGCTTTTCTGATTTGGCTTCGTAATTTACTTTTAAATTGTGCCATGAGCGCGTCAGCGTTTTCGGGTAAAGGCAATAGCATTCTTACCTTTGCTCCTGCTGGTGCTTCGCTAACATCGAGTAACTCGTTTTCGTGATTTCTTAGCTCTAACGCTAATGCGCTAGTTTGCTTATGTTGTGACTTACCATTTAAGCTCTGGCCGTAAATGTCAGTGGTGTATTCCAACATTGCTGCATAATCTGCTTCATCAAAAGCTAAAATGCCTCCCAAATCGCAATAGGGCAAAGAGCAAAGGGAAGACTTGCCTTTTAAACTGCGTATCTTCACTGCAGGCAGTACGGCAACAATACGATTACTTTGACTATCTCGTGCTAGCCAATAGTGCATAGCAAAGCCATAGGCATTTTGCACCGCCTCGCCCCAAGCAAATAAATGATAGGGTGTTGCCGCGTTATGTGCCAAAACAAACCTATCCCACTCATCTTTGTTAGCAAGGGTGGCGCGTTCAAAGTGCAGTTCACTGCCGTGATTGTTGTGCTCGTTTAGCTGCATCACAGTTAAGACGCAATAAATTGTCGGTTAGTTTGAAAATGTACTTTGGCCTCGCTCAAGGTCATAAATACAAGGTTATGCTGTTTTTCTAAGTGCGCGAGTACTTCGCTTATGCGCTCACAAATGGTCTCAAAAGGTTTTTCAGCCTTAAAAAATCCAGTGCCGTTGCTAATTAAGTTAGAACTATGAAAATACATGTGAATGAGCGGCGCATTTTCTTTGATGGCGTTTTCGGCAAGCGTGATCATGTCTTGTGCTTCGGTAACCTCAGGGCTCATGTAAATTTTACGCAATAAATGACTATGCCACATCAGCGCATTGGCCTTGAGCGTTTGTAAGCCGGGAGTGTCGAGTGCCTGATGCACTTGATTTGCCTTAGCAAAAGGGCGACGATTAAAACCAACCGTTACCGGTAACTCCAAAATGTTTTGCTGCTGCCCCATGCTCAGCACATCATCTTCGCTTGGCCAATAGGGCAAGGTAGGGGAGCCTTGGCACGAAAAATATTCATTTTGATAAAACGGATACACACTTGAGTCTACTTCAAAGCCTCGCGACCATAGCAAATCCATAATTTGCGGCGATATGCCCCAACGCCCGGTTCTAAAGGATTTGGGTTGATAAGAGAAACGCTCGGCAAAAAGCTCCATGAGAGCGTCTAGCTTGTCGCTGACTTGTTCAATGGGGAGGTTTACAACATGAGAGTTAGACTCTGTGGGTTTATCAAAAAACGGTGGATTTGCCCAAGGGTGTAAATGCGCACCAAGTTCACACTCGTTATTTTTTACCTGCTCTACAAATTGACTGCTTGACTCAATACCTGCAGCCGCTGCGTAGTCTACAAAGTAACACGGACGAATACCTCGGTTGGTGCAAAAAGCTTGAAACTCGGGCAGCATATGCAAGTTTTCAACCGAAAACTCACCCTCAGGAAACGGCCCTTCCCAGTCCCATTCTTCTTCAGTATCAACACTTAATAAAAACACCAAATCAGTCTTGTTTTTCACGTTATTGCTTTACCTGTGATGATGTTTTGCCGGTTAAAAGCGCATCAAATAGCGATACATACTCGCTGGCCATGCGCTTTGCAGAATAATGTTCATTTACATACTCAAGGGCATTTTGCCCAAGACGTCTTGCTAAGTCTTGATCATCTAACAAGCTTTGCCAATGTTTTTTCAAGTCGCTTTGGTCGCCGAGTTTTGCCAAAAGGCCGGTTTTTTCGTGGCTGATTAACTGGTCAATCCCAGCAATATCGTAGGCCGCAACAGGGATTGCCATTGCACAGGCTTCCATTAAACAGCGCGGAATACCCTCTAGGGTGGATGTCATTACGAATAAATCAAAACTGCGCAAGTAGTCTAAGCGGTCGTCGCGGTAACCCATAAAGTGTATGTCGGCTTTGCTGTTCAAGTTATTGGTATGTTCTTCAAGAGCAGGACGTTCATCGCCATCGCCGAGCATCACTAGTTCAATGTCGTCGCGACACTGGGCGAGTTGGTCGAATATATTCAGGATATCGAAGATATTTTTACGGCTGATCATTTGCCCAATAAAGCCAATGCGCTTTTTGTCTTTCTGCAGTTTAGGCGGTGCGATGCGCACAGCATCTACTTCCGACAAATCTACACCATTTTGAATATAAACAAGCTTAGGCTCGTGCACACCGTATTGCCTTACATCATCCATAAGTTGGGGCGACAATGGCACGACTTTATCGGCAAAGCGCATCGACTGGCAACCTAACCATATAAAGGTACGTAATTTGAAATCAGCGGCATTTTCAAAGCCGTGTGGGGTAACCACCACTGGAATTCCCGCTTTTTTAGCAGCCATCACCCCTAAAATGTCTGACTTATAACCATGGGTATGAATAATATCGATATTGTGAAGGGCAATATACTCTGCCAGTTTTGTTACGACTGAGAGATCAAAACGATTGCTCATGGGAGCTTCGAATGCTGGGCCGCAATCTCGCTCAAATTGCTTTACAAGTTCTAATTCTTGGGAGTTATCTTCAAGGGTAACCGCCAGGGAGTAACGCGCATCTGAATCTGGCGTGTTTTTACATAAGGCCAAAATCCAACGTTCTGCACCGTAAAAGCCGGTAGAGCAAATAAACTGTAAAATGTGAGGTGCTTTGTTCATGCCTTCCCTTGCGCCTAATCTGTTTTAGCCGTATTTATTGTCGCGAATACGCCTTTAAGTGTGCCCCATGTTCGAGCCGGAAAATATAGCGCATAAAATGACAATACCGTTGCCGAACTTAACTGTTGTCGGCTTATTTTAATCAGTCGTAAACTATACAGCATTATTATGCTCGTCGACATTACCCAGCCTAAAATGGCTAGCGGCCAAATACCAAGCAAACTAAAGAACAAGGCAAACAGGGCGCTTAAAGTAAATAATGGCGGTGCAATGAAGCTTGGCCATTCTGAAACTGGGATGCTACGCCCTTGCATAGAGGCAATGTTTGATTGCCCGCGCCATACTTCTTTTTTTGCCATCGGCCAAAATGCTTTATCTTCACCTAAGTGAACGTAGTAACTGTCGCTACTGTAAAAAAGTGTGCCTAAGGCCGCTACCCGTTGAGTAAATACGTAATCTTCGCAGGTGAGCAAATGCTCAGGAAAGCCCCCCGATTTCGCAAACGTAGAGTGATGTAAACATAAATTCCGGCCGGGTAAAAACTCCACTTCACAATCGATTGAGGCGTTACTTAAATAGGTACGTAGTTGCTCCAGCTGCGGTGCGTTGTCGCTGTTTTTTTGAATGGCGCTGACTAATTTAATGCTTGGGGAATGCTCTAATATTTCGAGCATGGCGCTTGTCCAGTTAGGTGCTAAAAACACATCGGCATCTAAAAACGCAAAATATTCTCCGTTTGCACGCGCCGCTCCCATATTCCGCTGATGAGAAATAGTCAGGCTTTCCTCTGCATGGATAATAGACAAATCGAAGTTTGCACTAACTTGTGCAATGTTGTTGCTAAGGCTTTTGTTTTTAGACACCACAATGACTTCAACTTCATTACTATCGAAGTCTTGTTGGGCAATGGAGCTTAGCGTATCAATCAGCATTTGCTCTCTGCCCATATGCGGAATAATAAAACTAATGGTTTTAGTTTTATTTTGCGCTTGTGCGGTTTGTGTATCGCTCATCAGGGTTTACCCAGCCACTTTTGTAGCTTTGGAATCCGTTGCACTAAATTACGTCTTTCTTGGCTAATTGAGTAGTGTTTTAAAAAGTTTAATATGCGTGAGGGAATAGATGAACTCATATTATGGCTTGCGCACTGGTTATGGCCTGTTTGATTGTTTTGGGTATGCGGTGAACCATTAAGTAGGCTTAGCGCACCGTAATTTTGCATCAACAGAGCTAAAATACGAGTAAGGGCGCTTTCATCACTTTCACTCAATTTATTGTCTATCCATTGCTGTAAAGACTTGGCTTTAGCGCTAAAGCGCTGACTTTCTTCATTTGTATCATTTGCAGCGCGGGTAAGCAAAGCTGCACAGGCCAGAACATGTACTTTACGCAAGTCTTGTGCGGTCCAGGTGTCGTTCGGGTACTCTAGTTTGTTAGCGTGAGTTAAATATGGACTTTCGTGTTGTTCTACATAGCGTGCGTAATGCAAGTAGGCCTGTAATATATTACCGTAAGGACCTCTTGGTTCGCTTAAGCTTTTTGCCATAAGTAAGTATTTAGCAACAGCTTGTAAAAATACGATGTAAAACCAAGTGTTTTCAATATCATCAAAGCCGCGCTCGCTAATATCATCATCTTCGCTGATGGTGTTTAAAATCACGCGCTCTACTTCACTTAAAAGCGCTAGATCTTGTTGAATGTCAAAGCCATCTAACAGTGCATTTACGTAGTTGCCGGTGCCGCGATCCAGTGGGTAGCGGTTGCTGACTGGGTCGCGCACAACGCCGGTACCATGCCCTAATATCGGTTTTTGGGTAAACGGAAGGGTAAAGTTGGCGTTTTTTAAGCGTAAAAACAGGCCTAAAAGAGTTTGGTCGCCCTCATAAATATGCTGCATCCAAGACACCATACCGCTTAAGCATTCAAACGCTTCTTGCTTGCCACTTATGCAATAATATAGCGCTAAGCCTGAGGTATAACAATGGTGAGCTCCCGGTCCACCGCCACCAGCATGGTCCATGTATACGTCGGCTTGCTGATGCTTTGAGTAGGTGCGGTGAGTGGCAGTTTGTGCCTCTAAATAATGGTCGGTATGCCAAAACAAACCTTGGTTGTATTCAGGTTTGTCGTATTCGGTGTGATAAATATCAATATTGACCACATGCTCAAATAAATCATCGGCCAATTCTCGCCAGCGCGGATCACCGCTTAATAGCCACTGCTTTATAAAGCCCTGCAAAGGGTCATATTGATTATTATAGTGCGATACAAACGGTAGGCCGCTCTCGCTTTCACTTGCTTCGTGGTCGGCATATATGTCGCCAAAATTACGCCAACCATACTCGTCGAGCTGCTCACGTTTGTTAAAAAAGTTACTTGCTCCGCTAATGCCTTGGTCAATAAATCGTTGTAGCTCATCATTATGCATGGCGCTGCTGAACATAGGGATGGCATGGCTTTGGGCAATAAGAGTGGGCGCAATTACTACATCGGGCTTTAGTAAACTGTCGCCGCTGTCATTCCCACTTCGAAAATGGATATGTAATCGCTGGCTGAGTATTTCACCGGGTTGTAATTCGAGTGGATTGGTCTGCTCGCTACTGTTTACTCCACTGTAATCCAGCTGCATCCGCCTTGTATCAGCACAAAGCGCACTAGGAAATCGTTGCCAAAAGCCTTGCGGAACAATCACGCAGCTCTCAGCTTCATTACTATATTCTAATACCGGCGAGGGTCGTAGCACAGTAATAGGGCTTTGCTCATCAACACTCAACGTAGCGCCCTTATGCTGAATATGCACCTGATTGTCTGCGCTCTTATGTGTATTACTATTAAAAAACTCCCCCCCACTACTATGCTGTTCAATTAGCAAATCAAAAAAGGGGTCAGTGTTATTTTCACGCTCAGGCGAGAGCGCACAAGGGGCTGAATATTTAGCCTGTGTGATATCGGTAAATGAACAATCAAATTTTAAGGCTTTGAAAAATATACTGTGGGGATTGCCTAAATCCCACTTACCACCGTTATGCACAATGGCTTGTGGATTATGCATTTTAAGCTGAATTTGAACATGCGAACTTGCAAAATAAACACGTATATTAGCGTTTGCATTTAAGCGCAAACCATTACTCAATACATAACTGGCTGATTGTGTAATCTGGCAATAAAGCGGCTGCTGTGCTTGGCAATATGTGACTTCGTGTTGAGTACTTATGTTGTCGAGTTGATACGAAATGTCAGCGCTGCCGGCTTGTGCCTCATTTAGTTGATTTAGGTAATCGCATAGTTGCCATTGCGTATCTAAGCTCGACAAGCTTCCTGAACGGGCCAAACTTAAAAACTCAAGCTTTGACAATATTAATTCGCCACTAGGAAGCGTTAGGCAGATATCGTTTTTGTTATCGTTTACCCACTTGGGTTTGATACTGAGCTTTTTATATGCCGATGTTTGAACAAAATATTTACTCTCAACAGGCATCTTTGTATTGCCGTGACACTTTGGTAATACGCAGTCGATTAATACCCATCGAATAGAGCGGTCGGGCCATAAGCTGAGTACTTTACTATGGCAGGGAATGGTTACGCCTTTGTCGTCTACAAGCTCAAGCCCAGTATTGGCCGAAAATAAGCCTTTCGGTAGGGGAACTCCTTGGCTTACATAACATAGCGCGGGGTTTTTGCGGGTAACGGTGAAAATGTGCTGCATCTTAGCACTCGCTCACATTGCGGTTTGCAGGTGCTTTAGCTGCATTTTTTGCACAAGCAGTCATGCGCGAGTTCCAAATACGTTACGGAGTATTTGGCTAAGCTTTGTGACTGCTACATTGGTGTTATACAAGAGTCGATGTGTCCATACATTTTTTGCAAGGTGCGTAGTATACATAGGATAATGGCTTGTGCTCAACGACTCTTTATAACGAGCTGAGCCTGCCAAAAAGTCGTAAGAGTCGTAACCCTGCGCGGCATAATGCTCAATTGCCAGTTTGTGCATAACTAAGCCTGGTTTGTATTTATTATCATTATCGTTGTAATTAATTGCTGATAAATAAAAGAAGGCATCGTTGTTGCTCAGTAGCATGTATAAATGTCCGAGTTCATGTGGCTGAGATACTTGTGTATCCTCTTTCTGTGTATTTAGATTCTCAACAACAAAACTCAAAACCTCACAGCGATAGGGCATAGTTGCACCATGGCTCTTGTGATGCTGGTCAAAAAGCGAAAGTTCTTGCAAAAAGTGCTGATGAAAATCCATAAAATGCGGGTTACTAAAGCCACTTCCTTGCTCAGTTTTGCCCCATTGAGCAATGTGTAAGGGGGCTAATTTACTCGTTAGTATTTCGTCAATCTCGTGCTTATGAACCTGCATGCTAATGCTGCCATAGGTTTTTTCAATATACTTCGTTGCACGGTTAATGGCCGATTTTGTGTTTTTAGAGAGTGTAGCTGCGTAGTGTTGTTCCTGTTCGCGCAATTTATCTAAACCAACGAAGCATACTTTATCGCAAGTGCTAGACCACAAAAATGTCTTTTCGCCTTGCCACAATGTGGTGCTAAGTGAAACCACTAAACGATGAAACTTAGGAAGCTCACAAAGATAATTAATCAATGCCTTACGCATAGCGGGCAAGTGCTCAGCTTTACCGATGATATCGTTATGTTCAATCCACATTTGGTCAAAAGCCGCGTTCCCAGTTTGATTCAGGTAGTAAAGATCTCCAAACCAACGCCGCTGCACGCCTATAAAGCAAAAACCTATAAGTTCGTCGTTTGCATAAAATCGATACAAAGGCGGTGATTGACTAACCTGCATAGTCGCATTTATCCATGCTTGGGATAAAAATACGTTTTGCTTAGATTCGGTGTTGGCAGCATAGATAGCATCGTAAAGCTCAGTAATAGTGCTCTGCGTATAATGCATGTCGCGCTGTAGCGTAATCGACGCGCTTTGCTTGTGAGAATCAATGGCAGGCATGATGAGTCGTGTGTTGTCTCTTTATATTTGGGAGTTGAGTTGCGCCGTTATTACAATATGGTTTATAAAATCACGCACTAAAATACAGTATCTAAACGTAAAACGATATATGTTAAGCGCACAAAAGTACTAGCGTATTTGCTGAAAGTCTTGAATATCTATATCATCTTTGTTGTTTAAAAATTAAGTACATGCAGCTAAAAAAATAGGCAATTGTCGATTCTTGCTTCACTATATCAATGTATAAGTTAGCGCTAATAAGATTATCAAAGGAATTGTAATGATGAGAATAAGCAAACGCTTTATCGCAACGCTATGTGTAGGTTTTTTGTTGGCCGCATGCTCTCCAAAAAGTCCAGAATCATTGTCACAAGAGGCCGAAACCTTAAAAGAGAAAGGCGATTTAGCTGCGGAATTAATCACCCTGAAATCAGCGGTAGAGGCGTTTCCAGAAAACGCGCAATTGCGGTTGTTGCTGGCGGACTCAAATTTCAGAACAGGCAACGGCACGCAAGCAATTACTGAATATCAAAATGCATTTGAGTTAGACAACTCAACGCTCACGCCTGAGATCATGCAACGAATATTACGCATTATGTATGTACAGGAAATGAGTGAGGAGACCTTTGAGTTTTTAGCTGAGATAAACCGGCCTCAAATACTGCCTGAATACCAACATTTTTATAAAGCTGCGGCCTATCATCGATTAGGCCAAGTTGATGAGGCCCTTGCATTATTCGATCAAATTGTTGGCAATGATAGTGCTCTAGGGGCACTCAGTTCAGCATATTCGGAGATTTTAATTGGCGGCCCACAGCGCGCTATTTCATTTTTAGAAGAGGCTCTTTTTAAGCAACAAGACTTAATAGAGGCTCGGTTTTTGTTAGCCGACGTGTTTTATGTGCAAGGTCAGTATAGAGAGGCAGCATCGGTATTTGAAAGTACCCTTGTTTATCCAATAAAAAGTATTTATGCCCGTTATCGATTGGCCAAAATTTACCTGATACTTGACCAAGAGGCACAAGCCCAGGTCATGATTGATGGCTTAGAAACCACCTTTCCAGATATTCCTGAAATTCAGGAATTAAAAGCAGAGTTGGAATTTAATCGAAAAAATTACGCTACGGCTAAACAGTTTGCTGACCTTGCAGCGTCTCGCGATTATAGAAGCGATGATTTGTTTTTCATAATGGGTGTGTCGAATTATTATTTACAAACTTATGAGCAAGCATTACGCCCACTGCGCGCAATTCAAGCCTCAAGTAAGCGCTATGAAGCTGCGCAAAATTTTATTGTGGTTTTGGAACTACTTACAGAAGGGCCAAAAATCAACTTGCTAGACACCAATATCGCAAGACAGCAAATTAATGCAAGCTATGAATTGGTGAGGCTCGGCCACATTAGACCAGCACAACAAATGCTGCAGTTGATTAGTTCTGAGCAAGCAAATATTGATATAAAAGCCTATTTGCACATACTCGCCTATGCACTTGACCCGACCGATGAAAATTACGAAACACTGCGCGATGCGAGCATGCAAAGTGCAACCACTGTTGTAACAAAGGTTATGTTTGTAGAGACTGCACTAGCAAGTAACCGTGATAACGACGAAGTGATCGCAAGCGTGCTCAAAGCATTTAAGGACAGTAAGCAAGTGGAGCTTGTGACATTAACGAATCGAATGTTGCAAGGACAGAAAAAACGCGATGCTGCACTAAACCTAATTGAACAGGCGCTGGAAATAGACCAAACATCGGCTCCACTGCTCAGTGAATATGTGTCGTTAATGATACAAAGCGGCGATTTAGAAAAAGCCGAAGAAATTGTATTAGACAACAAAGATGTCGCAGCTTTTGAACCTAGAGCAAAAGCATTTGCAGCAGAATTAGTGAATGAAGGGTTGGATTCTCAAGCATTAAAGACCTTTATTGGTAACGCATATGAACAAGGCAATAGTAGTCTTTCTACTGCGATATATTATGCCTCGATTCAGGCTGATCAACCACAAGCTGTGATTGATATTCTCGCGCCCCTGAGTAAGCGTGACAACTTAAACGAAGCGTATTATTTTTTATTGTATCGCGCCTATTTAAGAACTGGACAAATTGAGCCGACGCTTGCACTTACGCAAGATTGGGTCAGAAACTCGCCTAGTTTTGTTGCCTATCAATATCGTCTTACCTCCTTAGATCTTGCAAGAGATTATGAAATGGTCTTACGTGAGTTGAATCGCATGGAGAGACTCTTTGGTGCCAATGAGTATACAAAACTGATGCGCGTTAATTACTTTTTGGCGTTAAATAAAGCAGACGATGCCAAAAAATACTGGGATTTATTGCCAGCCTCTATGACTCAGAGTTTGCCAGGAAAAGAGGTTGAGGCACGAATATTGACCTTAGAGGGAAAATTCGACGAGGCGATAGCGCTTTTAAACGAAGTAGATAACCAAGATAGTCTTAGTGAACGAGGTTTTGGCACTTTGCTCGGAGCCTTGCGCGCAAGCGGAGATGTTGAAGCTATCCTAACTGCTTTAAATAAGCGTGTGGAGGCTCAGCCTTTCAATCAAAAGCTAAGAATCGTATTTATTGATGCGTTAAGTCAACTTGATGATCCCCGAGCAATTGAGCAATTAGAGGTATTAGCAGAGCAAATGCCTGACTCTATAGTGGTAAAAAACAACCTAGCTTGGGCGTATTATCTTAATCAACAGAACGAGCAAGCGGTGTCTGTGGCAAATGAGTTAATTGCTATGGAGTTAACACAGGCAGAAGTTTTACATACGGTAGGTCTAATCTTAGCGGAGCATGGCGAAAAAGGGCTTGGGGTAAGTGCATTAAAGCGAGCGAGTGAGCTTTCTGATAATGAGCAGTTTACTCAAGATTATCAGAAGTTTCTTAATTGAGAATAAGTGCTTGGCTACTGATAAGTAATAAGGTTAAACAAGTATTGTCGAATTTTTTTACAGTTAGACAGTTTAAAATATATACAATTTTAAAATCTCTATATAAAACATTGGTTTGCAAAAGTGGAACAGAGATTGCAACCTTTCCCGTAATTCTATAACAAAAAATGGATAGTTTTTTATGAGAAAGTTAATTTTAGCAGCTTGCTTATCACTCGCAGCAACTAGCGCAAGCGCTAGCGGCATTTTGATGGCAGACGGTGTGCATTTGATTCCAGATACAAGCGTTGATTTGGACGATGGTAACGGTAACTTCAGTAACCCCTTCGAATTTATTCAGTGGTGGGATGATACATCAGTAGTTGGTACGGACGTTGATTCTATCTCTGGGTTCAATGCAAGTACTGCGAGCAACTTTGTACTGCAAGGTATTGGCGAGTTACTAGTATCTGATGTTGCAGACAATGATACAGGCAAGCTAGCGTGTAACGGATGTGAGCTTACATTTATGTTTGGTGGAATCCAAGTCGATGTCGGTCAAATTCTCAATCCATTACTAGTCACTATCTGGCAAGGCCTCCCTGGCAACGTTGGGTTTCCAACGGAAGCTGACATCATTGCAATGGTGAACGCTCTAGGACTGAGCTCTTTACCTGTGCTAGTAGACGGCCCACTCATAAATACAAGCAACGCATTTCTAAACGTATACGCTGATTACAGCCAAGACTTAGATTTCGGTGCGGTTTATAACGACGAAATCGTTGATGCGACCGAGATGGCTCAAGCACAAAATGGTGACTTATGGTTGGCGCTTGAATTTAACGAATCATTGTTTGTTCCACAAAACATAAACGACGGCGTATTTGGCCTAAGCGGTATCGATTCTTTCTTCTCGTTCAATGCAGTTGGTGGTTCGGCATTAGCTAACTTTGTAGATAACTCTATCCGCGATGTAGACAATGCACTTAGCATATTCTCAGACGTTGTGGGCACGGGCCTAACTTCTACATTTAATGTAGAAGATGATGGAAGCTTCGACCTGTATTCAATCAATGGTGCTGGTACTATTTCTGGTGTAGCAGTATCTGCCCCAGCTAACCTGGCCATTTTAGGCTTAGGTATATTCGGCTTAGCTTTTGCGGCACGTCGCAAAGCATAAATAAACATAGCCACTCGCAGTAAAAACCCCGCTTAGGCGGGGTTTTTTATTGTCAGGATTTTTTACGCTTTTCGCTTTTGCTATTAAGCTGCTTTATTTTCCATATCGACCTCGTTGTAAAATACCATTCTCATCTAGCTTTTCGTAGATGTTTGTCATTATTCTATGAACAGATAAGTCTTGTGTCATAAACGCCTGTTGTTGTTCGATGTTGAGCCTATATGGCACATATCCTTGCGCTAAGCCTTTGTTGACTAATTCGGTTAAGCAATTCTGTGCAGCTTTGCGCGCTTCAATACTTTTAGCGTCAAATAGAATAGGAATTGTGCTATCGATGAGATCATGACTTAGATTTGTGAAGGTGATCATTGGGTCAATATCATGTTTTAAACACGTGCCTCTAACATGCTCAATGAATGCACTAATGTGTTGTGCTTCCATTGGCACAAGAGGCGCATACCATAATAGTCCACAGCCATCTTCAGAAGGGCTTTTATTAACGCTTTGTGCAAAGCTAGTTTCTTTATTACGCCAATAGGCTAGCTTTTTGGCTACCTCGTTGGGCTTACCTTGCATAATCTCGATGCCGTTGCGCAAGGTGTTAAGTCGTTCAAATTGTTGGTCTATGGTTTTTACCTTGCGTATAGCTTTTACTAGGGGCTGTAACATTTCGGCCTGATTTATCCTAGTTGCTATGCGTACTAGCATTGAGCTTGAAAAAACTATGCGATCAGCATCTTTGAATCGTCCCGTTATTTCTTGTTTTACTGCTTTGCATACCTTTTTATTGCCATAAATTGTGCCTGCGATTGTCCATGATGGTATATCTTCATCTTCTGCTATTTGATTCACTTGTGCATCATCTAGGGCATGACAGCTGCTAAGGTTTGGGTTGCTCGACACCATCGCAATAACGCGGCGCTTATCCATCAGATTAATCGACCCGACTATGCCTTCAAACTCTTCAAGAATAGTATTTATGTGTTTAATCGCAGTTTTTAATGCATTCTTTTGATAATAACTTACATAAAACGAATCAAATGCGTCGGGTCGCTTTTTAAGGCGTATAGTACATTCGTGCACAATACCAAAGGCAGACTGCGTAAATAAGCCATCTAGATAGGGTCCAACATTCCATTTGTAAGAGTGATTGACCCAATCGAGATGCTCTTCATCTTTACCTCGAATATTTTGATGAGAGGCTAAGAGTTCGCGAATAGGCGATTGATAATGTGTACCATCTGGAAGGTAGGCTTTTAAATCGGTTAGGGCCGCAAAATGGTCTTGGCGCGGCGTAATGCCATAACCCCGCTCAAGCGCATTGCCTAAAATAGAGCAATGATTTCCTGCGCCCGTTACCGGCACCATAAAGTTTAACTGTGCTTGCTCTAAATACTCATGTAATTGCTTTTGTGTTACCCCAGGTTCAACTCTGACGATCCCTAGCTTGGGATTAACCATGCTAATTTGGCGAAGTGCAGATAAATCCACAATGACAGGGCGCAATATTTCTTCGTTGTTTGAGTCATTAGCAGTATCTAGATTGGGTAAAGCACTGCCATAACCCCAATTGTTGCCAGTGGAGATAGGGTAGAGCACAATATTAGCGCTAGAGCGGTTGGCAAAGGCTAGGATTTGGGGAATGTCATTATGGTGAGTGACTTTAATTGCACCAAAGAGCCTGCGTTCAAAGCCTTCGGTGCTCTTTGTATAGTGTTCGGTTGCCGCGACGCTATCGAGCACTATACTGTCGCGGCTCAATATTAATTCGGTATCGCGTTTAATTTCTTGCAATAAGCTGGGCATAGGGTACCTAAAAACGCTCTTGGTTATGCCTCAACACAGTCATACGATTAAGCAGAAAGATCTTGTCTCACATTATCCATAATATGGTTAAGCATATATTTAAAGCCAGAATTTAAGTTTTTATACAGTAAATCGGCATTAATGTAATAAGGCGCTCGTCTTCCATGGTAATTGACCACGGGGCCAATTTGAACAAAATCGATACCTACCAAACGCATGTTACGCGCAAGCCTTGGTTCCATCATCACGTATGCGTGCTTCTTACCAAGTTGCAGCGCTAATGAAGCGGCTGAAAAATATAATCCAATCGCAATAAATGGGAAACAACGTAGCTCTGTTTCGCTATATGTGTGGCGATTGATGTTGCCGGTAGCAGCCCCTGCAAATTTATCTATTTTGCGGCGTCTAAATACTTCCGGTACAGCTAAGCGAGAAATTTCACAAATCTCATTGCTATCAAAGTTATCGGGATGAAACTGACCTTCTTTAATCGTATCGGAGCAATACTTTTGAATCGGTAAGGCTTGGCTAGCATCTTGTGGGTTAACTATACGTACGGTGCCCGCATAGCAATCAGAGGCAAAGTGCTTGACCAAGCAATAGTCAGAATAGGCATCGAATTCATCGGTTTCCATACGATTTTCACGTAGGTCTTCGTATTCAAGTTCTTCACAATAGACTTGATGACGCAGACCGTAAACCGCATTTTTTAGCTCATTGTTTTTCGCGACTTCAAATGCAAAAAAACTTGAAAAATGTTGGCATATCGCACTAGCTTCCCTCGACTTTAAATATGAGCGCCATAGCTGACCAATCTTGTTTATAGACGAAACATTACTTATGCCTTTACCCAAGCTACTGCTAACGCTGGTAATAAAAGGCCGCATTTTCAATGTATCTATTGTCTGTTCAATCATAAAAGTTCCATATATTGCGATTGATTTCCGCCCATCCTGTGGGAGAAATATCGAAATTAACTACAACACCGTAAGGAGCAGATCTCGCTTGCAAATTTGTAAATTCACAATAACTGATGCTCATTCCTTAAGCGTATCAGAACGGTTGATTTGTCGAGTATAATTAAGAAATCTTAAGTATTATTTTGTATCGGGAAAGAGTGTAAAGCGCAGAAGTGTCGCTTAATCGCAACATGTGCAGATAGCCATCCCAACCTATAATAGGCATAAAAATGTGAAAGTAAATAGCCCGATGAATTTTTTACACCATACTCAGGTTTTACGGGGATGTAAGATACATTTTTACAATTGCTGCATATTCATAAAATGCGGCTTGACTGCGTTGTAAGTGCATTAGGTCAGGCAACGCCAACTTGATGTCGATATCTTTGATGTTGCGATGGTCAACGGGGTATAAGGTATGTTGGAGCATACCGTATTGCTGCATTAAAGTGCTCACGCGGTAACTGTGGCTTGCGCTACTAACCACGTAAAAGTGTGTTAAGCCTAATTCAGCCTCGCTAAGTGTTTTGATTTCTTGTCGAGTGCTGCCAGCAGATGCAATGGCAATAATATCCGACTCAGGTACACCAAGTGCAGTTAAAAAGTGTTTTGCGTGCTCAGCATATATTGCGTCGGAATATGGATTAAACGCCCCCCCTGTGAGAACGATGGTTTGCGGTATTTGTTGATACATCAAATGTGCTTGCACTAAACGTTTAATCGAGCATTCGTTAAAATTACTAACAAGAGGTTTGTCTGGGGCATCGTAGTAATAACAAGCTAAGACAAATATGCCACTGTTTGCTTTTAGTGCCATATTTTCAAGCTTTTTTGCTTGGGCAATATTCTCAAGCGGAGACATTAACCAATAACTAAAAAAATATTGAGAACATAAAAACAACCAAAGACCCGACGCAATTAAAAAGCCTTTAACCGTCTTTTTCCACTTTGGAAAAAACACATGCACACAAAGTCCTATTGCAAGTAACAAGATAGCTTGATTTAATGGTGAAATAATAGACAAGGCAATGTCTTTTAACATAATGATTCTATGATGGATGAGTCAAATAACAACAAATTGAATGGATACTACGTTATATGAAGTTTTTAAACTTGCAACTTTTTCGTAGGTTGCGTACTCGCGTTACACTGGGCCTATGCCTAATTATGCTAAGTAGTGTTAGCTATTCCCAACCAAGCCTACCTTCGCTGATAAAAGAAATTCAGCCAAGTGTGGTTGGCCTCGCTATGTATACACCGCTTGAATCGAAAAATCCGCAGCTCTTAGGCACAGGTTTTGTCGTAGGCAACGGTAAGTATGTGGTGACCAACTACCATGTGGTGTCAAAAGAGCTACAAGTGGATATTGTGCAGCATTATGTGGCATTGGTGGGTAAAGGTGAGCGCCCACAAATCTTTAAGTTAAAACTACTGGCCTTTGACCCGGTCCACGACCTTGCGATTTTATCGATGCAGCAATCATTACCTGCTTTGCCCCTAGCAGCAGATGCGTTTATTGATGAGGGCTCTGATATTTTCTTTACTGGCTTTCCAATTGGCGCAGTATTAGGTTTATATCCGGCTACACATCGCGGCATTGTTGCAGCAGTAGCACCCGATATTAACCCTGCGCGCAATGCAAATGAGCTTACCATTAAAATGCTAAGCCGATTAAAACGGCCCTTTATGATTTATCAATTAGACGCAACGGCTTACCCCGGCAATAGCGGAAGCCCAGTGTTTAATCGTGAAAATGGTGAAGTAATTGGGGTGATTAACAAAGTATTTGTTAGTGCGGGGAAAGAGGCTGCTTTAAGTCACCCCAGTGGCATAAGCTACGCGATACCAATACGCCATCTTAAAAAGCTTGCTCGTGATAATGACATCGATTTATGAGCTTGATTGATGCCTTTGTGCTTTTGAGCAAAAACGTACACATAAGCGCGAACATTGCTTAAGGATGATTTATACTTGTAACCTGGCAACTATCGACCATTCATTCCATTGAGAGAACAGGCACTTGAAAATACTCGTCACCGGCGCGGCAGGTTTTATTGGCGCGCACACTGTTAGAAGCTTACTCGATTTAAAGCATACTGTAGTGGGTATCGATAATATTAACGACTACTACGATGTCTCGCTAAAGCTTGCCAGAGTGGAGTGGGTAAATGACCATGAATATAGCGAAGCGTTTAGCTTCATAAAGATGGACATCGCCGATAGGCCCGCAATGGAAGCTTTGTTCACAGAGCAAAAGTTTGATCGCGTGATTCATTTGGCCGCTCAAGCGGGTGTGCGATATTCTATTGAAAACCCCCATGCTTATATCGACGCTAATATCCTTGGTTTTATGAATATACTAGAGGGCTGTCGTCATCATCAGGTTGAGCATTTAGTATACGCGTCGAGTAGTTCCGTATATGGTGCAAACGAAGCTATGCCTTTTAGTGTAAGCGACAACGTCGACCACCCCGTTTCTTTATACGCGGCGAGCAAAAAAGCCAATGAATTAATGGCACACACCTACAGTCATTTATATTCTTTGCCGACCACAGGCCTGCGCTTTTTTACTGTATACGGACCATGGGGCCGCCCCGACATGGCGCCGTTTAAGTTCACAAAAGCCATCAGCGAAAATAAGCCGATTGATGTATATAACCATGGTAATCATCGACGCGACTTTACCTACATCGACGATATTGTAGGCGGCGTGGTCCAATCGCTCATGCATGTTGCTAGCAGCAACAAAAACTGGGATGGAAAAACACCCGACCCCAGCAGTAGTAAAGCGCCTTGGCGTGTTTATAATATTGGTGCGCAGACTCCGGTGCATTTAATGACTTTTATTGAGACTATTGAGAACGCACTAGGTAAACGAGCTGAGAAGAACATGCTACCCATGCAACCGGGCGATGTAGAGGCCACCTACGCAGATGTTGAATCTTTAGTTGAAGATGTAGGCTATCGGCCAAGCGTTAGCCTTGAGCAAGGCATTGAACGCTTTGTCTCTTGGTATCAGGATTATTATTCCTCATAAGCTTAAGCGTAGTTTAGCTTAGCGATTAACTGCCAAGTTCCGTTAACTTAACTGCAAATCTACAAACTCTTTGTAAATTGTATTGCTCTGATACAAGCTCTCATGAGTACCTTGAGCAATACACTCACCTTTTTCCATTACAATGATTTTGTCGGCGTTGAGCACGGTAGAGAGCCGATGAGCAATAATTAGGGTCGTGGTTTTTTGCATGAGTGAATCAATGGCTTGTTTCACGAGTTTTTCGCTCCCTGCGTCGAGCGCGCTGGTGGCTTCATCGAGCAAGAGAATAGGGCGGTCTGCCAATATGGCGCGGGCGATTGCAATGCGCTGCTTTTGTCCGCCTGAGAGCTTTACGCCGCGCTCGCCAAGGTCGGTATCGTAGCCATCGCTTAAATCCTGTATAAATTCATCGGCATGGGCAAGTGTTGCAGCTTGTTTTATTTCTTCATAGCTTGCATGCTCGCGGCCAAAAGCGATATTTTCGCTTACCGTGTTGGCAAAAATTACCGGATCTTGGGATACCAAAGCAAAGTGACTGCGTAAATCTTTTAAGTTAAAGGCCTTATGTTCGCACCCATTGACTAAAATGCTGCCTTGTTTAAGCTCATAAAAGCGCATGAGTAAGTCAAATAAGGTCGATTTGCCCGCACCACTGTGACCAACTATGGCGACTTTTTCTCCTGCCTTTACATCAAAACTAATGCCCTTGATCACAGGCGCTGATTCGTAGGCAAAATGAAGGTTTTGTAGGGATAGTATTGTGCTATTCGATGCTTGAACTTGTGCAGGCGTACTTGCGTCCTGGCTATCAGAGTCTTTTATATCCGACTCATGGGACATCAAATCCAATATTCTTTCACTTGCTCCCGCCGCTTTCTGCAGCTCGCCAATGACTTCGCTAATAGTAGCAATTGCGCCACCGGCTAATACTGAATAAAACACAAAGGCGACGAGTTGACCTTGCGTAATAGTGCCTTCAATTACAGCAATTGCTCCTAAATAACCTACAAAGAATATCGCGCTTAAACTAATCAGCATAACCGCTGATATTAACAGGGCTCGGTAGTGAATGCGTTTGCTTGCCGCTTGCAACACAGCATCGGTTTTTTGGGCAAAATCTGCCATTGAGCGTGATTCATGGTTAAACGCTTGTACCATATGTATTTCGTGTAGGCTTTCATCCACAATACCGCCAATGTCGGCAACTTTATCTTGGCTTTGCTTTGAGTAGTCGCGGACTTTTTTGCCTAATAGGCGTATGGGAAGCAAAATAAAGGGCACAGCAATAAATACTAACAGAGTCAGTTTTAAGCTGGTAAAGCCCATTAAAATAAGCGCGCCAACAAACATCACACTAGAGCGCAGAGCCATCGACACGCCAGTGCCAACCACACTTTGTAATAAAGTGGTGTCGGCTGTAAAACGAGAGATTATTTCGCCAGTGCGCGACTGAGCGTAAAAACCGGGAGAGAGGGTGATTAAGTGATTAAACAAATCTTTGCGGATATCGGCAGAGACTCGCTCCCCCAGCCACACCATTAAATAAAAGCGCACATAGGTCGACAGGCTGCCCACAACCACTACCGCCATAACAACCCAAAGTGCTTGCGTTAATACAGTTTGATTACCTGCTGTAAAACCTTGGTCAATAACATATTTAATCCCTTGGCCTAATAATAACCAAGTGAGGGAGCTAATTGCTAAAGCACTTAAGGCGCCCACTACTTGCCATTTGTAGGGCCTTAAATGATTAAATAACCAAGATAGAATGTGTGAGCTAGAGTATTTGGGTTTGATAAAAAAATGCCTGAATTGCGTTTATATAAAATATATGGGGACTACTTAAACGATTTCCAATCAATATCGGTAGAGAGGAGCAATTCTCGCAATGATAAAGCGCGCGGAATAGCTCGCCCTTTTGAGGTCCAGCGATGCCCGCCGCAGGCTGCGCTCAGAATTGCTTTACTGGGTTTTAAAAGTAAATAACGTGTTTGTTTCGGCACAATTTCAAAGTATTCGCCGGTGCGCGAGAACCAACCAAATTTATTTAGATGCAAACGGTCAGACGCCAGCATGTCTATACTGTCTAACTCAATATGCTCCTCGCCTAGGTGTTCAACATAAACTGCAACCACCGAGCCATGGCGAATCTGGTCACCATACCATTTCAAGGTTTTGTCGATATTTTGCGTGGCAATGGGGCATTTAGCCGCTTGTTTTGCCTGCCAACTGCCGTTGTGCACATCCACTTCAATAGGAGCATTACCGCTTAACAAGTGCATAGCTGCGTTTTTGACGTGATAGCTAAGGCCTTTAATTTTGCGTTTTAGGAGCTCAGGATCTGAGATGTTACTGCTTGCTAGGTTTTGCAGTTCGCGCTCATATAGGGCATTACTTAACTCAGCAAAATTTGGGTATTTTGCTGTTAAGTGAAATATATCGGTTTGCCCGTGTAAATCTAATGCCATGGCTGTTTTAGTGTACTTTTAGTCAGTTGTTTTGATTGGTGTTCTTGGTCAGTGTTCTTCGTCAGTGTATGAGACCGCGATGCATAATACCTAATTGCTATTCTTTACTCCATAGCAAGACCAGTATCTATTGAGACTCTTTGCCTTACACATATAAAAAAGCCTGAAGCGTATGCCTCAGGCTCTTTTTAATATTCACACATCCGGCTTAAGTAAACGCTCACCTAATGCGTAATTAATGCCCTTTTATTTCGCTACGGCCATTATATTTTGCATCGCCACCTAACTCTTCTTCAATACGCAGAAGCTGGTTGTACTTAGCAACGCGGTCTGAACGGCACAAAGAACCTGTTTTGATTTGACCTGCCGCAGTGCCTACCGCAAGGTCAGCAATGGTGGCATCTTCGGTTTCGCCGCTGCGGTGAGAGATAACAACAGTGAAGCCTGCATCTTTCGCCATTTTGATTGCGTTTAGGGTTTCGGTGAGTGAGCCAATTTGATTAAACTTAATCAAAATAGAATTACCTACGCCGTTGTCGATTCCGCGCTTTAAGATTTTGGTATTGGTTACAAACAAGTCATCGCCAACGAGTTGAGCTTTGTCGCCTAAAATCTTGGTTAAATATGCCCAACCATCCCAATCTGATTCGTCTAAACCGTCTTCTATGGAGGCGATAGGGTAGTTGCTAGTAAGGTCGGCTAGGTAATCGCTAAAGCCGTTTGAATCGAACGATTTATTTTCACCGCCGAGCACATATTTGCCTTCTTTATAAAACTCAGAGGCCGCGCAATCAAGGGCAAGTAAAACATCTTCATTCATTTTGTAACCGGCGTTTTCTACGGCGGTTACAATGACCGATAAAGCTTCGGCGTTAGAGGTAAGGTTTGGCGCAAAGCCGCCTTCATCGCCCACCGCGGTGCTTAATCCTTTTTCCGACAATACTTTTTTCAGGGCATGAAAAATTTCAGCGCCCATTCTCAAAGCTTCTTTAAAGCTCTTTGCGCCAACAGGTTGCACCATAAATTCTTGAATATCGACGTTGTTATCGGCATGTTCACCGCCGTTTATGATATTCATCATCGGTACTGGCATCGAATATTGGCCAGACGTACCGTTCAAATCGGCAATATGCGCATATAATGGCTTACCTGCGCTGATCGCTTGTGCTTTTGCCATTGCCAAAGAAACCGCTAAAATCGCATTAGCACCTAAGTTTTCTTTGTTTTCCGTACCATCAAGGTCAATCATAATTTGGTCAACGGCAGCTTGGGCGTTGGCGTCTTGACCAACAATTGCAGCAGCAATTTTATCGTTAATTGCGCTAACTGCTTTTAATACACCTTTACCTAAATAACGAGCTTTGTCGCCGTCACGCAATTCAAGGGCTTCGCGCGAGCCTGTAGACGCGCCCGACGGCGCAGCAGCACGGCCCATTGCGCCGCACTCTAAATATACATCTGCTTCAACAGTAGGGTTTCCACGTGAATCTAAAATTTCTCTTCCAACCACTCGGCTTATCTTTGCCATTCGTTTTCCTCTTCCTATTGTTTGCTCGTCAAAATTGACCTAAAGGACTGTTATGCTGCTTTGTTAATGATGTTTTTTGCTGTACTCACTTGCTGCGGCAATAAAGCCAGTAAATAAGGGGTGACCATCGCGAGGTGTTGAGTTGAACTCGGGGTGAAACTGCCCAGCCACAAACCACGGATGATTTTCTATCTCAATTACTTCTACAAGTTGTTTGTCAGACGACAATCCGCTAATAGTTAAGCCAGCCTCTTCGACTTTTTGTCTTAAGGTATTGTTAACTTCATAACGGTGGCGGTGACGTTCATGTATTTCGGTGCTGCCGTACATTTGCGCCACTTTACTGCCTTCTTTCAAATGGCATAACTGACTGCCCAAACGCATAGTACCACCTAAATCGGTGCTAACATCTCGGATCTCTTTGATTCCGGCTGCATCTAACCATTCGGTAATTAGGCCTACTACCGGATATTCTGAATCAGGATTAAATTCGGTGCTGTTGGCATCTTCTAATCCCGCTACATTACGCGCAAATTCAATGTAGGCGATTTGCATGCCCAAACAAATACCTAAGTAAGGTACGTCATTCTCGCGTGCGTATTTGGCAGCGGCGATTTTACCTTCGATCCCACGCTCGCCAAAGCCACCAGGCACAAGAATAGCGTCGAGTTGCTCGAGTATGTGTACGCCTTTACTCTCCACATCTTGTGAATCGATGTAATGAATATTCACCGTTTTACGATTTTTTAAGCCTGCGTGTTTAAGGGCCTCGTTCACCGATTTGTATGCGTCTGAGAGCTCAACATACTTGCCGACCATGCCAATATTTACTTCACCAGTAGGGTTTGATTCTGCATAGAGTACTTGCTCCCATTCGGTTAAGTCAGCTTCTGGGCAATCAAAGCCAAAGCGGTTTACTACCAGTTCATCCATACCTTGGGCTTTAAGTACCGCTGGTATGCGATAGATACTGTCGGCATCACGCAAAGAGATAACCGCTTTTTCATTTACGTTGGTAAATAATGCAATTTTGGCCCGCTCATTTAAGGGCAGCGCGCATTCAGAGCGGCACACTAAAATGTCGGGCATAATACCTACCGAGCGTAATTCTTTTACTGAGTGCTGCGTAGGTTTGGTTTTAACTTCCCCAGAAGCCGCCAAAAACGGCACTAAGGTAAGATGCATAAACATTGCATGTTCACGGCCTACTTCGGTACCAAGCTGGCGAATTGCTTCAATAAAAGGTTGTGATTCAATATCACCTACCGTGCCACCAATTTCTACAATGGCAACATCAACCCCTTCGCCACCTGCAATAATGCGGCGTTTAATTTCGTTGGTGATGTGTGGTATTACCTGAATGGTAGCGCCTAAATAGTCACCTCGGCGCTCACGTTTAATCACTTCTTCGTATACGCGGCCGGTGGTAAAGTTATTACGCTGGGTCATGCGGGTACGAATAAATCGTTCGTAGTGACCTAAATCAAGGTCGGTCTCAGCACCGTCGTCGGTGACAAACACTTCGCCGTGTTGAATTGGACTCATTGTGCCTGGGTCAACGTTGATGTACGGGTCGAGTTTGAGCATGGTGACCTTTAAGCCACGTGCTTCTAAGATAGCGGCAAGCGATGCTGCAGCAATGCCTTTTCCTAATGATGAGACCACACCACCGGTGACGAAAATATAATTTGTCATGTTGAACCTAGCGTTAAGCGTTGTAAATGATGAGTAAACCCACAAACACAATTAACTATATGAGCTAAATAATTGTTTATATTAGCTATTTTTAGTTAGATGATGCTTTAAGAAAATTTACTAAGTAGGCGAAGGGAACATCGCCTTTGTTGGAGCCATAGTATACCTAGGTTACCCCCTTGGAGTAAATTATAAATCGCAGTTTGTTTTATTTAATATTGTTGTATGCTGTGTGCATAAGTTACTTAACTACGTTTTCATGATCATGTTAAATACAAAATTTTTGCCTGGGTTATCCCTTTTGTCACGTTTATGCCTTATGTTATTTGCGTGTTTGTTTTCCTTTAATGCTGCTGCGAACAACATTATTGTTTCTGCAGATACTCCCATTCCTCAAAGCGGTAGACTACACATTGTATTGTCTCAAAATGCCGAACAAGAGCCTCGTTTTTATAGTGCATGGCCCACTAAAGATGTTGAGCCGCTATTTTCTGTTGATTTAACGAGTATGGCCGACCGTGCTAAGGTCAATATTGGCCAGATGAGTGGTTTTCCTTTTGATGCCCTTTCACAGCTACCCGAAGGCACTTGGTATGCACAAGCCGTATACGATACTAACGTCATTGATTCAGGTATAAATTCGCCCTTTAACTATTATTCTCAGGTAGAAAAGCTTGAAATTAGCGCTAATTCAAGCGCAGCTGTATCGTTGGTATTGCGCGAGCAAATTCCTGCAGACAGCTTACCAAAAGATGACGGCTTACTTAAATTTGTAAAGTTAAAAAGCGAGATCCTCTCTACGCACTGGGAACAGGACATGTTCTTGCGTGCCGGAGTGTTATTACCTGCCAGCTATTTTGATAAACCTCTCGAAAAATTCCCAGTATATTTTGATATTGGCGGTTATGGTTCGCGTTACACCCGAGCAGAGCGCTTGTATCAATCACAAGCCTTTAAAGATTATTGGAATGACCCGAATACCGAACAAATGATCATCGTGTTCTTAGACGGTGAAGCTCCCTTTGGCGACCCTTATCAAATTAACTCGGCAAACAACGGGCCTTATGGCGATGCAACATGGCAAGAGCTGCTGCCGTATTTAAATCAAACCTATAACATGGTCGACAACACACAAGGGCGTTTTGTGAGTGGTTGTTCTACCGGTGGTTGGGTTAGTTTGGCACTGCAAATATTTTATCCTGATACCTTTAATGGGGCTTGGTCTTACAGTGCTGATGGCGTTGATTTTAGATATTTCCAATTGGTCGATATCTACCAGGATGAGAATGCCTTTGTAAATGAGTTTGAACAAAAACGTCCTTCTTATCGCTCAAAAGACGGAGAAGTCATATTTTCGATTGAGCGTGAAATTCAAATGGAAAATCAAATGGGGCGGGGCAATAGCTTTGTGACCTCAGGCGGGCAATGGGGAGGCTGGAACGCGGTGTATAGCCCTAGAGGAGAAGACGGTTTACCCATGGCAATTTGGGACCCGGTTAGCGGAAAAATAAACAAAGAAGTCGCACAAGCTTGGAAAAAGTATGACTTAACCTTGCATACCGAACAAAACTGGGCAGAGCTTGGACCTAAACTCGCTGGCAAACTGCATATTTGGATGGGCGACATGGATAACTTTTATTTAAACAACGCCATGTATTTGTTTGAGGATATGCTTAAAGCGCGCACCGAGCCAGAATCTGATGCCGAATTTGATTGGAAGCGTGGTGTAGGACATTGTGACTACGACAGTATTGAGATGCGCAAATCCACAATTTCTCAGATGTATCAGCGCTATTTGGATACCAACTGACCGAGCCTCGGATGTTCACTTAAGCCAAACACCGTCGTCATACCGGCGTCACACCGGCGTCATGCCGGCGAAGGCCGGTACCTCCTAACGAAACCACTGATGTACAAAATAGCGGATTATATCAACCACGTCGGTGGATTTGGGAGGTTCCCGCCTCCGCGGGAATGACGGGAGAGGGTGCGGGAATGACGGGAGGGGTTGTGGGAATGACAT
>CAZUON010000049.1:0-28892 GCA_964621345.1 uncultured Glaciecola sp.
ATACCGGCCTGTCACGCCGGGGGTCGCGGGTTCGAGTCCCGTCCACTCCGCCATTGTTGCTTCGTTCTTGCACCGTATAATTTCGTTAAAAACCAATAAATACTACTTGTTTTATCCAACTTTTCATTGGGCATTCATACGCTTAAGTGTACACTAAACCAAGTTTTTGTTACTTCCGGTATTTTATGTCCAGACCTATCTTGCGCTGCCAATCTATTAGTAAATCATTTACCGATGCAGAGACTCAGATTCATATTCTTCAAAACATCAGTATTGAGGTTGACCCCGGTGAAACCCTCGCAATATTAGGTAGCTCAGGTTCGGGCAAAAGCACTTTATTGCATATTCTAGCGACCTTGGATCAAGCTGATCAAGGCGATATTTATTTTCAAGAGCAATGCCTTAATCAACTATCAGCGAAAAAACAAGCGCAGTTTCGTAACCAAAACTTAGGTTTTGTCTATCAGTTTCATCATTTATTACCAGAGTTTAGTGCCCAAGAGAACGTTGCCATGCCTTTACTTATTGGAGATGTAAGCAAACACGCTGCGCTAGACATTGCAGTGAAAATGCTAGAGAGAGTCGGTTTGGCGCATAGAGTAGGGCATAAGCCTTCACAGTTGTCTGGCGGCGAGCGTCAGCGTGTTGCAATTGCTCGCGCTTTAGTCAATTCACCCAAAATTATTATGGCCGACGAGCCCACCGGCAACTTAGACGCCATAAATTCAGCACAAATTTTTGAGTTAATTCAAAGTATCAATAAAGAGTTTAATACTGCTTTCGTGATTGTGACCCATGATCAAAGCCTTGCTGAAAAGCTAGACAGGACCTTGTTTTTAAAACAAGGTCAGCTGGAGGCAATGTAAGCGTGTTATTTACGCCATTTGTTCGTTTTGTTGCGCGGCGCTTTCAGCAGTCGAAACAACAAGACGGTTATATTTCATTTGTATCGAAGTCGTCGACCTTCGGTGTTGGCTTAGGTTGTGCCGCGCTTATTTTGCTGTTGTCGGTAATGAATGGCTTTGAACGTGAGTTACGTAACAATTTATTAAATGTGGTGCCTCATGCTGAGCTTATTAGCGCTTCAGCAAGCGGAATAACCCCAGATTCTGCTAGTTTAAACGAAATGCGCAATGATTCGGCAGTGCAATACGTGTTTGCTTTAAATAAAGCCTCGGGTCTGTTGCAAAAAGGCAAGCAAATTAAGTCTGTAGAGTTAATGGGAATTTCTGAGGCCTATTATCAACAAAAATTTGCGGCTTATTTCGATTATTCGCGCTTATCACAAGCTAATAGTATTGCCTTAGGCAAAGGTATTATGGAGCATCTGTCATTAAAAGTTGGAGACAGTGTACAAGTGCTTTTACCAAAGGTAACTGAAGATTTGTCTTTCCAAAGCTCAACGGCTACTTGGCTTACCGTGGTTGCTGAAATCAACATTGGGGGGGAGTTAGATAATTTTATTGGTATCACCAATGAGACGACCTTAGCGGGCATGTTACAGCTTGGCAATGGCGTGACTCATTATGAATTACATATGTACGACCCATTTGATGCCTATTCAACTATCCGCAAATATGGCTGGGAATTTGACCAAGCAGTGTATATGTCAGATTGGACGCGCACTCATGGCCACTTGTACCAAGATATAAAATTAGTACGAACGGTTATTTACATTGTGTTGATATTAGTAATAAGCGTTGCCAGTTTTAATATTGTGTCGTCGTTAGTGATGTCGGTACGAGAAAAAAGTCGAGAAATAGCGATATTAAAAACGATGGGCGCGAGCGACGGACAAATAAAGCGCATATTCATTACTAAAGGCTTATATAGTGGTTTTTTCGGTGCTTCGATTGGTAGTGCGATAGGTTGTTTGTTAGGTGCGTATCTGCCAGATATTATTGCGGGCATAGAGGCCCTCATTGGTGTGCAAATACTAGATGCTGGTGTGTATTTTACCAGCAGCATTCCCTCTCAGTTAATGTTGTCAGATGTCTTAGCAACATATGCGATTGCGATTATTATTGCCGTTGTGGCTACTCTATACCCCTCTGCAAAAGCTGCGGCAGTTAATCCTGCCGCACATTTACATTAAAGTCGTCAAACGCTAAGCCTTATGCGTCTTTTGTGCGGGCATGTCGTCATCAAAGGGATCTGAATTGTAGATATCTTCGTCTAATACACCCTCCGACTTAGCAACAATGGTGGCCACGGTACAATCGCCTGTTACATTGACCACGGTACGAGTCATATCGAGCAAACGGTCGATGCCTATAATCAATGCAATGCCCTCAATAGGTAGGTTCACTTGTTGTAATACCATTGCCAACATAATTAATCCAACACCTGGTACACCTGCTGTGCCTATAGAGGCTAAGGTTGCGGTTAACACCACCATTAATAAATCAGTGGTAGATAAATCCACCCCATAAACTTGCGCGATAAACACCGTTGCTACACCTTGCATAATTGCCGTACCGTCCATGTTGATGGTGGCACCTAGCGGAATAGTAAATGAAGCAACGCTGCGGTCTACACCTAATTTTCGTTGAGCGGTATTGAGCGTGATAGGCAGCGTTGCACTGCTACTAGATGAGCTAAATGCGAAAATAGCGGTGTCTTTCATTTTTATTAGCAGCGTTAGTGGGTTAAGCCTCGCTAGCGTTATTAGCAAGGTTGGGTAGGTAATAAGTGCATGTGCTATGAGTAAAAAGAAGACTAAAAAGAAGTACTTTAAAATACTTCCAAAAGCGGCTAAGTCTGTTGTAGCAGCGAGTTTTGCCATTAAAAAGAAGACGCCGTAGGGAGCTAATGCCATGATGATTAGTACAATTTTCATGATGACATCGTTTACCATTTCAAAGGCTTTTTGTACCTTTACGCCGTTATCACCACATTTCGATATGGCGATACCGACTAACACGGCAAAAACAATAATTTGCAACATGTTACCTTCTGCCATTGCGTTAATCGGATTCGACGGAAACATGTCGATAATCACTTGCGCAAGGCTCGGCGCTTGGCTCGGCGCAAATGTCGCATCTGTCTGGATGACAAATCCTTCGCCCGGTTTTATTAATAAAGCCATAATTAGCGCAAAAGTTACTGCAATACAGGTAGTTAAGACGTATAATCCTACTGATTTTCCACCTAAACGGCCTAATTTTGATGGATCAGATAAGCTGCTTACGCCGCAAACTAGCGACACAAAGACTAATGGTACAACGAGCATCTTTAGGCTGTTTATGAAAATGGTTCCACCAATGTTAAATATACCATCGACAAAAAAACCATACGTTGAAAATGCCATTCCAAATACATTGAAGATGCGATCTCCGCTATCATCAAACAGCATTTGTAATAAAGCACCTATAACGATTCCGGTAAACATGCCGATAAGTATTTTTAAGGTTAAATGAGATTTTTGTTTGTCTTCCGACATAAGACGACCTTTTTATTCTGATTATATGTCCTAAGAGCCGAAGATTAGCAAGGATGAGAGAAAAGCTAAACCGATTTTTAATTTACAACGTCAGCTTTGCGCACAAGCAGTTCTGTCAACTACTAAAGACAAGGTAGCAACATGAAACAGGTATCACGCATATTTTGGTTATTTACATTAACGTGGCTTATCGCAGCATGCGGTGGCGGCGGTTCGTTAGAAAGGGAAGATGATGGTGGTGCAGGAACACCGAGCACACCACCTACAGCCGTTATTGCGCTTGCAATAGATATTGTTGACGCAAGTGGTGAGCCTGCAACAGAATTAGCAGAGGGTGCTCCTCTCACTGTTCGCGTAACAGCCACTTCTGATGGCTCAGCATTAAGTGGTGCGTTAATTAACTTTTCTTTAAGTGACACAGGTTTAGCGAGCTTTGGTAATGATACCGCCAGCGCACTCACCGATTCAAATGGTGTAGCGCAAATTAACTTATTAGTAGGTGAGTTGTCGGGCAGCGGAACAGTAACCGCAAGTTACTCCGATGAAGCTAACACCTCAATTGGTTTTAGCTCTACAGGTAGTAGCGCAGAAACCTCTATTTCGCTGAGCTTAAGCGCAAGTTCAACGGTCGTGTCTGACGGTGAGCCAATGGTGCTTGAAGCAACGGTAACCGACAACAATGGCAACCCAGTCGATAACGTTGTGGTGTTATTTGAAATCAGCGAGCCAACATTAGCCTCATTTGAAAATGACACAGGTACTGCCTTAACAAACGCTCAAGGTGTTGCACAAATTAGCGTGTTTGTGGGTGAGTCTTCAGGTAGTGGTACCATTACGGCGAGTATTGATGAAGTCACCGATACGGTTGGATTTGAGTCTACAGGAGCCTCTCAACAGGGCGCCTTTTCATTAGAACTTTTCGCAAGTACAACACAGCTAGCGTCAAGCGGTAATGACAGTATCGAATTGATCGCAGTACTTAAAAGTGAAGAAAATATTTTGTTATCGGGTATTCCGGTAACGTTCTCAGCGAATCAAAATGCGTCATTGACTATTGTCAGCGCAAACTCTGGTGAAGATGGCACCGCGCGGGCTTTATTGACTACACGCAATAACCCTGAAAATCGTATCATTCAGGTTACAGCGACGTCAGGTACGCTTAGTCAGACGCTTGACGTTAGTGTAGTAGGAACGGAAGTGAATATTAATGGTGCTAGCTCAGTTATTTTAGGTGACTCTGCACCTATCACGGTGGTTTTATCAGATTCTGATGGTGATGGCATTGCAGGTCAAACCGTAGCGATTAGTGCAAATATCGGGTCTTTAGATAACGAAAGTCCGGTTACTAATGCAAATGGTCAGGTAACGGTTAACTATACAGCTGACGAGTCGGGTGTTGCGAGTATTAATGCATCTGCTTTAAATGCGTCAACAAATTTTACTATTAATGTGCAACAAGATGACTTTAGCTTCCAAGCATTACCCACAGAGGGCGTACTTTTAAACACTGACGAAACGTTAACGTTACGTTGGTTTAAAAATGGTCAAGCTTTTGTCAATGGTGATGTGACTGTGACCTCATCTCGCGGAACAATCAGTGGTGGTGCAAGTGCAACGCCTAACGTTGTCAAAACGGATGCGTCGGGTATCGCTACTGTAACAATAAACTCTTCATTTGCAGGACCAGCGTCTATCTCAGCAATCGGTAAAGACGGTGATAATAACGAAGTAACCGCTCGAGGCACTATAGAGTTTGTAGCAGACGAAGTTGATAATATATTTGTTGACGCTACACCTGACATTATTGGTCCAGAAGGGCAAACCGCAACTATCACCGCTGTGCTAAGAGACCCTGAAGGTAACTTAGTAAAAGGTAAAACGGTCAATTTCAGTATTTTGTCTGATGCTACAAGTGGCAGTATTTCACCAAATACGGCAATTACCGACAGTAATGGTATTGCGTCAACGGTATACACTTCAAACTCGGTAAGCGAAATCAATGGCGTAACCATTGAAGCTGAAAGCGATGGCGTAACCGCGTTTACAAACTTAACGGTTGGTGACAGAGCCTTCGATATTTCAATTGGTACGGGTAACGAGATTGTTTCACCTGACCAATCATCTTATGTGAAAGAGTTCTCAGTATTTGTAACAGACGCTGCAGGTAGACCTATCAGCGATGCTGCATTGACCGCAAACGTGACTCCTCCTGCACAAAATGCCTACATCAAAGGGCAGTGGGTATGGAATGATGATGTTCGAATTTATCAACAACGTGGTTTGCGCATCCCAGGTTCTGATCCAGTTGATTATGATCCGGTAACCTTTTGTAATAATGAAGACGCTAACGGTAATGGACGTCTAGACTTATTGCCAGCACCTGGCGAAGATATTAATGGTGACGGTCAATTAACACCGGGTAACATCGCGGTTGTGAGCTTCAAAGATGGTGTTGCGCGTACCGACGAAAATGGCCAAGCAACCATTGAAGTTAGATACGCTAAACAGTTTGGTGGTTGGGTATTTGTTACACTTGGTGTCAATGGTCAAACTGCGGGTACAGAGTCGTCTGAAACACAGTTATATGGTTTAGGTGCAGCATCTGACGATTTAACTGAAGAGACGAATCCACCGCCGGCTAACCCCTTTGGTGTATTACCAGACTGTACGACAATAAATTAAGTGATAATGCTTGTTATAGACATTACTTAACACTAAAACATAGGGCGAATATACTGCCCTATACAAATAAAAAGCCCGATTTGATATTAATCAATCGGGCTTTTTTTTGAGCTGAGTATTTTGAGCTGCATACTAAGCCTTGGGTCAATATTAACTATATGCCTATTTAAACCTGTTGAAACGGGTACACCGAACCTAAACCAAGGAGTTGGGTAAGTTCATCGAGCGCTGTGCGTGACTCGTTAAGCAATTGTACATCGATTAAATCATCCGCGTGTAGCTGATCGCGGTAATGCTTATTCACCCATGCTTGTAATTGCGTGTATTTCACATCATTGATTAAACATGCTGGGTTAATCGCTTGCTGCTCTTGAGCACTCAATGCGACCCGTAAACGCAAGCAAGCCGGACCGCCTCCGTTTTGCATACTTTGTTTTACATCGAAAAAATGCACATCGCTAATGGGGTTACTTTCGCTCACCAAATAATCTAAATACTGTTTTACTGATGTATTTTGTTGGCATTCCATTGGCGCAATAATGACCATTTTGCCATTGGGTAGAGTGATAAGCTGGGTATTAAATAAATAGCTTTTTATTGCATCTTGCACGCTAACTTTGTCGCGCGGTACTTCAATAAAATGGAATTGTGCACCAGACATTGCTTTTTCAATATCATTTCGCATCTCTTGCGTATGTAAAAATGCGTCTTGGTGATAAAACAACACATTCTGATTTCCTACGGCGATAACGTCGTTGTGAAACACTCCTGCGTCGATAACATCAGGAGATTGCTGCGCAAAAACGGTTTTACTAGGGTCAAGTTGGTGTAAGCGTGCTACTGCTTCGCTTGCCTCTAAGGTTTGTCGAGCAGGAAATTTTTTAGGCTGTGGCATGGCGTCATTAAAAGCATGTTTACCATAGACAAAAAATTCAACGCCTTGCTCACCAAAGTCACTGCATAGGCGAGTATGATTAGCCGCGCCTTCGTCGCCAAAATGGTCATTGTCTGGCAGGTGAGTATGATGCGCAAAATGCTCATCGTTATTAAACACTGCTTTTAAAATATTGCCGGTGACTTGCGGCTCTATGGAGCGATGAAACTTATTGGTTAAATTCGCAGGTGTAAAGTGAATACGCTTATCTTGCGTATCGGCACTTGGCGAGACGGTAGCGGCATTTGCAGTCCACATGCTTGACGCTGAGCAACAAGCTAAGAATATATGTGGCGCACTTTTATAGGCACTTTGCATGACTTGTGCGTCATTACCTGTAAATCCTAAACGTCTGAGTGCATAAACATCAGGGCGCTCTTGAGGAGCCAACACACCTTGAATCATTCCCATGTCGGCAAGGGCTTTCATTTTATCTAAGCCTTGCAATGCGGCCTGTTTGGGGTTGCTTAATGCGTTAGCATTAGATTTAGAGGCAACGTTGCCATAAGACAAACCTGCATAGTTGTGAGTTGGGCCAACTAAACCATCAAAATTTGCTTCTACCGTTTTCATCACGTACCCTCCGAGGCTCTTGGACTTAATGCCGTGGTTTGACTATATATAACATAGCAAAATCACATTAAGCGCTTTGAATTTAGGCAAGATTATATAGAGTATTTTTTATTTGCCAATGCCGATTCGAACAAAACATTAATAAAAACAATGACTTTACTGCTATGTCAGTAGATAAATATATATAACAACTTGTTTTCTATTCATTTTGTCGATATATGTTAAAAAAGAACGGAATCATAAAACATGACACCTGATGCGGCATAAAAAAGCTAAGCATCTATAAATTATAAGGTTTTCTTATTTAATGGGTAAATCACTAGTTATCGTCGAGTCGCCAGCCAAAGCCAAAACGATTAATAAATATCTAGGCAAAGACTTTGTTGTAAAATCGAGTGTGGGACACGTGCGTGACCTGCCAACCAAAGCGCTGGGGAAAATAGATCCGAAAAAACCCGCGAAAGAACTCAAGACTTGGTCAGACAACAAAAAAGAAAAATACCTCAAACAGTACGAGTACGACAAACTAGTTGACCGTATGGGCGTTGACCCACATCAAGATTGGCAAGCGCATTACCAAATCTTACAAGGTAAAGAAAAAGTCGTTAGTGAGCTAAAAAAATTAGCCAAAGACGCTGATACTATATACCTCGCAACGGATTTGGATAGAGAAGGGGAAGCAATTGCTTGGCATTTACAAGAACTGTTAAAAGGCAAAGATAAGAAATTTCAACGAGTCGTATTTAACGAAATAACAAAAAGCGCGATTAAAGAAGCTTTTGCACATCCTTCTGAACTAAACATTGCGCGGGTTAACGCCCAGCAAGCTCGCCGCTTTTTGGACCGCATCGTTGGTTTTATGCTGTCTCCTTTATTATGGAAAAAAGTGGCACGAGGTTTATCTGCTGGCAGAGTACAGTCAGTTGCTACACGTTTAGTGGTTGAGCGCGAGCGTGAAATAAAGGCTTTTGTACCGGAAGAGTTCTGGGACATCCATGCTGATCTTGCCACTGAAAATTCAGAAAAGCTTCGTATGATGGTGCAAAAGTATCAAAACGAAGCCTTTAAACCAAAAAATAAAGCACATGCTGATACTGCCTTGGCGCACTTAAACGATGCAGAATATAAAGTCGTTAGCAGAGAGTCTAAACCTACGCAAAGCAAGCCCTCAGCTCCATTTATTACTTCTACTTTACAACAGGCCGCTAGCACTCGCTTGGGCTTTGGTGTGAAAAAGACCATGACCATGGCACAGCGCCTCTATGAAGCGGGTCATATCACATATATGAGAACTGACTCAACGAATTTGAGTAGTGAAGCTGTTGAGACCTGTCGTGAATTCATACAAAAAGAGTTTGGTGATAAATATTTACCGAACAATGCTATTCGCTATGGCAGCAAAGAGGGCGCACAAGAAGCTCACGAAGCCATACGGCCGTCTAATGTAAAAATTAAGGCAGCTAGCCTGTCTGAAATGGAAAGAGACGCACAGAGGCTTTACGAGCTCATTTGGCGTCAGTTCGTTGCTTGCCAAATGACAAATGCAAAATATGATGCAACAACGGTTAAAGTCGCTGCCGGTGACTATGAGTTAACGGTTAAAGGTCGCGTATTGGTATTTGCCGGTTGGACTGAAGTACTTAACCAAGTGAAACGAAAGGATGATAACGATGGTGAGTTACCGAATGTGCAACAAGGTGATGTGCTGAACTTAAAAGCACTCGATCCTAAGCAACATTTCACCAAGCCTATCGCGCGTTTCAACGAAGCTTCACTGGTAAAAGAGCTCGAGAAACGCGGAGTAGGGCGACCGAGTACTTATGCAAATATCATAGGAACTATTCAAGACAGAGGCTATGTTCGCCTTGATAACAAACGCTTTTACGCAGAAAAAATGGGTGAAATTGTCAATGACCGTTTAGTTAATAATTTTGCTGATTTAATTAGTTATGACTTCACTGCAAACATGGAGCAACGCCTCGATGATATTGCCCATGGTGA
Organism: uncultured Glaciecola sp.; assembly: GCA_964621345.1. GTDB lineage: Bacteria > Pseudomonadota > Gammaproteobacteria > Enterobacterales > Alteromonadaceae > Glaciecola. The sequence continues at coordinate 9,633 of CAZUON010000049.1, forward strand.
ACTTGAGTGGAAACGCGTATTAGATAATTTTTATGGTGAGTTTTCAGAGCAGCTGCAAAAAGCTGAGCTGCCCACAGAAGATGGCGGAATGCAGCCAAATCAGGCTGTGCCAATTGATATCGAATGCCCTAAATGTAGCCGTCAAATGAACGTGCGTACTGCAAGCACAGGCGTGTTTTTAGGATGCTCAGGCTACAACTTGCCGCCAAAAGAGCGTTGTACACAAACAATGAATTTAACGCCGGGTGATGAGGTTGTTAAAGTATCAGACGAAGAAGAATTAGAAACCGAACTATTACGCTCTAAACGCCGCTGTCCGATTTGCTCTACGGCAATGGATAGTTACTTAGTCGATGAGCAACGAAAACTCCATGTGTGTGGTAACACGCCGAGTTGTCCAGGTTATGAGATAGAAAGCGGTACCTTCAAGTTAAAAGGCTACGATGGTCCGATTATTGAGTGTGATAAATGCCAAAGTGATATGGAGCTTAAAAATGGTCGCTTTGGTAAATACTTTGGCTGTACCAACGAAGAATGTAAAAATACACGTAAGCTATTACGCAATGGTGAGGCCGCGCCTCCAAAAGAAGATCCCGTGTTTATCCCTGAGTTAGAATGTGAAAATTCTGATGCACACTTTGTCCTTCGCGATGGGGCTTCGGGTATATTTTTAGCCGCCTCTACCTTCCCGAAATCGAGAGAAACCCGAGCACCTTTGGTAGAGGAGTTAGCGCGCTTTAGAGACCGTATATCGCCTAAGTTTTATTATTTAGCTGATGCGCCAGCAAAAGACCCAGACGGAAACCCCGCGGTAGTGCGTTATAGCCGAAAAACTAAACAGCAGTATGTGATGTCTGAAGATGACAAGAAAAAGCCTACAGGTTGGGCAGCTTGGTACCAAGATGGGAAGTGGGCTGTTGACGATAAACGCAAACCGAAAAGTAAAAAGAAGAAGTAATTTTTATGGGTGGTTCATTACAAGATCAATTGCTAAAAGCCGGCGTTGCCGATAAAAAACAAGCGCAAAAAGCAAAGAAAGCTCGGCACAAGCAAGTTAAAGCCAAGCAAAAGAATAAGAAGGCTGTGATAGAGGATGAAGCCAAAATCGCTGCTGAGCAGGCGCGCTTGGCAAAACAAGAGAAAGACCGTGAGCTGGCGCAAGCTCAGAAAGTGATTACTCAACAAAAAGATATAAATGCGCAGGTAATTAACCTCATTAAAGTTAACGCGCAGCCTAAAAATAACGGAGATGTGGTGTTAAACTTTACACACAATAACGTGGTAAAGCGTTTATATGTGAGCGAGCGAACCCACAAAGAAGTCACCCAAGCTCGTCTTGCGGTTGTCTCGTATCAAGACAACGAATATGAATTAGTGCCATTACCCGTGGCAGATAAAATTCAAACTCGGATGCCAGAGTGCGTAATTTATGTTGCCGACACGGCTAGCGAAAACCGAAGCCAAGCAGACGACAATAACGATTGGTATGCCGACTACGATATTCCTGATGATTTGATGTGGTAATGACTTTGCGTCATTCAATACAGTGAAACCTAGGTTTACCTAACTGTTGAAAATGGACATAAAATAAATAGACATAAAAAAGCCCTCAATGTGAGGGCTTTTTCGTTTCTACCTGATGTTAACTACTAGGCGGTGTTGCCATTGGTGCACTTGACTGCGACTTTGCATTGGCAATAACAGAAGGAGTGCCTGCATGTGCAAATTCACCTCTTACATCATCACTCATGGCACTGTGTGTTTTAGATTCTGGCATCTCTACCGTTTCTGGGTTAGTCATTGGGTGAGATACACGAATAGGTGCCTGCTTAGTCGCAACCTTTGCCTTAGCTGCCGGTTTCGATTTGGCGGGTGCTTTGCTCGCCTTTACAGGAGCTGCTTTCTCCGGCTCTTCTGATACAGGGGTGTCGGTATCTAATGCTATCTCAGCTTGCTTAGGCTGTGAGCTCTCAGCATGAGTATCCGCACTTGCGTCATTTTCCTCACTTTCTTGCGCGGGCACTTCTGTGTCACTTGGAGCAACAGCTTCAAAAGCTAGCTCTGGCTGGACCTGAGACTCATCCTTTGCCTCTTGCTCTGCTTGCTTGCGCTTTTGACCGGCTGCACGACTATGGCGAGGAGTGCGCCTTGCACGAGTTCTAGGCTTTGGTTCCGTTTCAGTGCTGTCAACAGTGTCAGTGTTTTCAGCAGTATCCGCCGTATCCGTAGTTTCCGCAGTAGCAGCAGTCACATCTTCGTTACCAGCATTGCCTTGCTCAGTGGCCTCATCCGCTACCTTATCTTCAGCTACTTGTGCAACTGCCGGTTCTGGATGTTCTTTAGACGTCTCACTTGCTTGGCTCTCTGCGTTGTCAGTATTAGCGTTATGTGTATCCTGCACAGGTGCATCTACTGGAGAAGGGGCATTATCTTCTGACGTAGCGTTTAGATTTGCTTCTGCTTGAGCAGCGACTTTCAGTGCTTCTTGCTCCGCAATCTGTGCTTCATCTAATACTCTAACACTTTGTCGCGCAGGTCTTCTTGCTCGGCGCTGTGCAGGCGCTTTTTTACGTGGTGCGGCTTTGCTAGGTGCTTTTGCCTCAACCTCATTACTTGCGCTAATGTTTTGGTCTGCACTCGCTTCTGCTTGAGTGCTTGTATTTTGTTTGTCTTCATTTCTGCTTTGAGAAGAACGGCGGTTACGACCTTTGTTACGATCATTACGCTCACCATTTCGTTCAGTTCTTTCGCCGTTTTTGTCAGCGCGCGGCGTAGAGTTACGTTCGCCGTTACGCTCATTGTTTCTATCGCGGTTGCCGCCTTGACGACGTCTGTTATTACGATTTTGCGAACGCTTTTTAGGGCTATGTTTTACCACTTCTTTTACAGGTTCTTCGGTAGCAAATAAAGCAGATAACCATTTTCCTAATTTAGCCAGTAGGCTTGGCTCGTTTGACGTAGTGCTTGAATCTTGCGAAGACGATGCTGGAGTTTCCGCTGCAGGTGCTTGAGTAGGTGCACTCATACCTTGTAAAGCAGGTTGCTCACGTTTGACCGCTTGGCCTGATGTTGCATTAGCCTCAAGCTCTGGCTCTTTAAGTAGCTCTACATTGTAGCTAACGTCGCTTACCACTTCGGCGCTCTTACGACGAAGTATTTGATAGCGCGGTGTATCTAAATTCGGATTGGGGATCACGAGCAGTTGCAGTTTATGCTGCTGCTCTAAGCTTTGAATAGCATCACGTTTTTCGTTCAGAAGGTAGGTAGCTACCGCGACTGGAAGCTGGGCTTCAATCTGACCCGTATTATCCTTAATACATTCTTCTTCAATGATACGAAGTACTGATAAAGCCAAAGATTCATTTCCGCGGATAGTACCGTGACCATCGCAACGAGGACATACGTTGTGCGCTGATTCGCCTAATGATGGGCGTAGACGTTGTCGTGACATCTCCAATAAGCCAAAGCGTGAAATTTTACCCAGTTGAATACGAGCGCGGTCACTTTCTACCGCCGCTTTCATTCTATTTTCAACTTCGCGCTGGTTTTTAACCGGCGACATATCAATAAAGTCGATTACGACTAGGCCACCTAAATCACGCAAACGTAGTTGACGAGCAATTTCATCCGCCGCTTCTAGGTTGGTATTAAATGCGGTTTCCTCGATATCTCCGCCTTTTGTTGCGCGAGCAGAGTTAATATCAATCGATGTAAGGGCCTCTGTTGGGTCAATAACAATAGAACCACCAGATGGTAAACGAACTTCACGTTGAAAAGCAGACTCAATCTGACTTTCAATTTGATAATGAGAGAATAACGGCACACTGCCTTGGTATTGCTTTACGCGGCTGACAAAGTCGGGACGCACTACTTCAATGTGTTGTAAGGCTTGCGTGTAAATTGCAGGACTGTCGATGAGGATTTCGCCAATATCACGACGCAAATAATCGCGTATCGCGCGCACAATCACGTTACTTTCTTGGTGGATTAAGAACGGAGCAGGGCGTGATTCAGCAGCATCAGAGATTTTCTCCCAATAATGCAGTAGCACGCTAAGATCCCACTTTAGTTCAGCTGCAGATTTACCCACGCCGGCAGTTCGAACGATTAAGCCCATACCGTTGGGTAAGTCTAATTCGCTTAATGCAGCCTTTAATTCGCTACGTTCTTCGCCTTCAATGCGACGAGAAATTCCGCCTGCGCGAGGGTTATTTGGCATTAAAACAAGGTAACTACCTGCAAGAGAAATAAAGGTCGTTAACGCAGCACCTTTTTGTCCACGCTCTTCCTTATCAATTTGAACGATAACTTCAGTGCCTTCGCTAATCACTTCTTTGATGTTTGGGCGACCTTCGAACTTATAGCCTTTGGGGAAGTAAGTTTTTGCAATTTCTTTGAGGGGGAGGAAGCCATGACGGTCTGCACCGTAGTCAACAAAAGCCGCTTCTAGACTGGGCTCGACACGGGTGATGGTGCCTTTGTATATATTTGCTTTTTTTTGTTCGTGTCCGGGACTTTCTATATCGAGATCGTAGAGTTTTTGGCCATCTACAAGGGCAACACGCAACTCTTCTTGCTGAGTGGCGTTGATTAACATACGTTTCATATTTACTAACTCTGTTGTTTATTCAGACTTAGTAGCAAACAGATTGTTTGCAGAATCTCACGATTGTGCTTAAGTGCTATCAAATTGTACGCAACAGCTATGTTGTGCGAGTGATAATATCTTTTTTTATCTTTGTTTAACTTGAAGCGAGTATGATGTCGCACCAAATAAAAATCTAATTGCTACAGCCGTCTTAATGACTTTATTGTATTGGTTCAAATGCCTGCTTTAATCCACGTTATGTTGTTTTGCGCCTTTGTAGACGCGACGTATTTGTTTACATAATTGTCTTAACAACAAAACGATGCCATTTGAACATCTAAAAACTATTTATATTGTGCGTTAATCTCACTATTATATTTTTCTAAACACTGATGTTTAGGACGAATGAGCAGTAAGTTTGGTTGCGCCAAGTCTTTTCACTTGGTCTCAGGTTGTTTGCCTGTCAATCAAGCAACCAAAACACACAAGACATGATACTATCATACAAACATATCTTGATATATCTAAATGTCGAGAAATTTTACAATTAATGCAAGGTCTTATGTCAGAATCCTTTGAAAAAGTGCAGTTCATTTCTATCGAAGAAGATGAGCAATCCCAACGCATCGATAATTACCTGATTCGCGTCTTAAAAGGCGTACCTAAAAGCAAAATTTATAGAATTTTGCGCAAGGGTGAAGTCAGGGTGAATAAGAAACGCGTTAAGCCAGAATATAAATTACAAGCCAATGATCAAATTCGCCTCCCGCCCATTCGATTGGAGGCGCAAGCTCCTGCCGATATTAAAACTGAGCGTATTGAGTATTTAGAGCATGCGATTATTTACGAAGATGACAGGCTGATTGTATTAAATAAGCCCTCAGGCATTGCTGTGCATGGCGGCAGTGGTTTAAATTTTGGTGTGATTGAAGGTTTGCGTGTATTACGCCCGAATGCGCCGTTTTTAGAACTTGTACACCGCCTCGACCGCGAGACTTCAGGATGCTTACTTATTGCAAAAAAACGCTCTGCTTTGCGCCATTTGCACGAACAATTACGCAGCAACAAGGTCGATAAAATTTATCACGCACTGGTTAAAGGTAATTGGCCGGAAAAACGTCATAAAGTAAAAGCGCCACTCTACAAGAACACTTTACAGGGCGGTGAACGTATGGTGCAGGTTAATGATTTAGGTAAACCCAGCGAAACACGATTCAGGGTACTATCGCAATTTACTCACAGTTCGCTGGTGGAAGCTAAACCGATTACAGGGCGTACTCACCAAATCAGAGTACACTGTTTACATGCTGGACATCCTATTGCATGCGACAGTAAATACGGCGATGCGGAGTTTGATAAACATATAAAAAATCTTGGTTGTGCGCGCTTATTCTTGCATGCGGCGACCATTCGTTTTATTCATCCTAAATCTGAACAACAGGTAGCATTTAGTGCGCCTTACGACAACAAACTTCATTCACTTATGGAAAAACATCAAGATGCGCTTTAGTCATATTATATTTGATTGGGATGGTACCGTAATGGACTCTGCGGCTAAAATCGTGTCTTGTATGCAGCTAGCTGCAAAACAATCTGGCTTACCAGTGCCTAGCGATAACGCAGTTAGGCATATCATAGGTATTAGTCTTGTTCCCGCAATTGCGCAATTGTTTGCTATCTGTGAGGCTCAAGCACAAGAAGTAGCACAACACTATAAACATATTTTTATCGAAAAAGACCAAACGCCAAGCCCGCTATTTGATGGGGCGATTTCAACACTTGAGAACCTACGTTCAACACATATATTAGGTGTGGCAACTGGAAAAGCGCGCAGGGGGCTTGAGCGTGCATGGTCACATACCGATACTGCGCATTTTTTTACAAACTCTCGTTGTGCCGATGAAGCTGAGTCAAAGCCTTCCCCAGATATGCTCAAGCAGCTGTTAAACGATTGGCAAGTCGATGCAAAAAGTGTTCTTATGATCGGTGACACCGTATATGATATGCAAATGGCTGAGGCAATTGCTATGCCTAGGCTAGCGGTATCATACGGGGTTCATCACACTGACATGCTTGAACAACATCAACCGATAGCGGTGGTTGATAAGTTCTCAGACATACTACTGCATGTATAGTCGATATTGTGGATAAATATTAGGACAAAAGGGAATCTTATGAACACACTACAAAAAGAGATGTATCGCTTGTGCTGGCAAATATGTTTCAGCGTATTTCTAGTTATGTTTAGTACATTATCCTATGCACAGACACTTAGAACACTTGCGGTTACCGGCACTGCCCAGCAAACCGTGAGTCCTGACGCATTTACGATGAACTTTAGCTTTGAGCAAAAGGGACAGGATTTAGTTTCAATAAAAACCAATGTTGATAAACAAGTACAACACGCCACTACCTTATTGCTTGATAAAAACGTACAAGAGTCAAATATTCGCTCTATGGATGTGACGGTATATCCTTGGATAGAGCGAAAACAATCGGAGCAAATAAACAAAGGGTTCGTTTATCGCCGTACGATTTATTTTTCCCATGACAATATTGAAGCATTTGACAGTATTATTAAAAAAATTGCCAGTTTGTCGCCTTCGCACATTGGACAGTTTTCATTGATTAATCAAAATATTGACTCACTTAAGACGCAATTAAATAAACAAGCACTGAAGAATGCTCGTATTAAGGCTGAAGAGATGGCTGCAGTAATGGGTATGGAGGTCGGTCACGTGCTCTTTATGAGCGATGGAACTTCGGTGCCAGAGCATATGTTTGAGCGAAAAGGGCAAATGTTGATGGCAGATGCTGCCCAGGAGCAAGGAGCATTAGCCGGTCAAAATCAGATTAAGAGCGATGTGCAAGTCGTTTTTGAAGTGCATACCGTTAGCAGTAAACCTCAAAACTAGGATTTAGAAAATTCGTGAACACAGCAAAACAAACATTTTATAGCGGGTTAAACAAACAATGCATGGCAATTATTGACGGCGAATATGATTGGATTGCAAATTTAGCAAATATAAGTGCACTGTTATTTAACGCCATGGATGATGTTAATTGGGCCGGTTTTTATGTGTACAAAGATCGGCAGCTCGTACTCGGTCCATTTCAAGGACAGGTCGCGTGTATTCGAATTGACTTAGGTAAGGGGGTGTGCGGAACGGCGGCGCAGGCACAGAAAAGTCTTTTGGTGGACGATGTGCATGCCTTTGACGGACACATTGCATGCGACGCCGCCTCTAATTCTGAGGTGGTTATTCCTATTATTGTGGATGGTAATTTACTTGCTGTGTTGGATATTGATAGCCCTTCACTAGCGCGATTTGACGAAGATGATCTGGCAGGGCTAGAAACTATTGTCGCAACTTTATGCACGCATTATCAACAAAACAGCCAACACGCTGGGCTATGCTCATGAAAGATGCGGTAGATATTCACATGATATTGAGTACGTCCGAAGACATGAGCGATGTTCATGACGAGCCAGAAGCCGCTAGCGAGAAGCTTAATATGGTTTTGCATATGGTGTATGACAAAGCAGACGAAGATATCGAGACCGATAAGTTAGAAGAATTGTTAGAAAATACATGGGAATATTGGCACAAAGACCAGTATTTAGGCGATATTGAGGTTGACGATTTGCTTGATTGGGTGGATCATCTGTTCAATACTTGAAATAATGCTCAGCACGCTGGCACTACACACTTACATATAAGACGATTTGATGGAACAACAAAAATTAACGAACGTGAAAGAAACCTTAGCGTTTCTGGCTGAGAGATTTCCTAAATGTTTCGTATTGAGCGGCGATGTTAAGCCGCTCAAAATAGGCATTTTTCAAGATTTGGCGACTGACCTAAATGAGTCAGAGATAGTAAGCAAAAGATTGCTAAGAATGTCTTTAAGACATTACACCAGCGGGTGGAAATACTTAGCATCTGTGAAAGAGGGAAGTGCTCGTATCGACTTAAGTGGCGCTGATGGCGACTTGGTTGAAGCGGAGCATGCACAACATGCCGCCGAGCAACTCAAACAAAGCAAGCAAAAAGCGGCAGAGTTGAGAGAGCAACAAAAGCCAGCACGTAAAGCGACTAATAATCGTAAACCTGCGCGCGCCAAGCTGCCAGAACGTGCTAAAAAAGCGTCGGCAAATGTGCCGCGTAAAGCTAAAGCACCAGCATCCACTAAGCTTAAAGTTGCGCCCATTGAACAAGATGGGTTAAAAGTAGGTCTCAAAGTATCAGTAAAAGTAGGTCAGCAACCTATGCCGGCGACGATTACCGAGGTTGGCAAAGACGGTGTGTTTGTGCAACTTAATTCTGGAATGACAGTCAAAGTGCAACAGCAGCAGTTAAGAGCGCTGGTCGAATAGCAGTTTTTGAAAAGGTGTGTTTAATGCAAAAAATTGAGTTTGGTATGCGTCCTAAAGCTATGGTGAGCACTGTAGCACTCTCCATATTGATGAGCTTCAACGTTGCGAATGCAAAAGTAGCGACTGAAGCGGTGGTTATTCCTACTTTAGAACAAGAGAAACAGCACTCAATTTCAACTAAGCGCATATCAGATCTTTTTACCCGAGCACATTACAAAAAAATTGATATTGACGATGCTTTGTCGCAAAAGGTGTTTACTCGCTTTTTAAATGCCCTAGACAGCAGTAAACACTTTTTTTTGGCCTCTGACATTGAAACGTTTAAAGTGTTTGAAGATAAATTCGACGACGCAATTCGCATTGGTAATCTGAAAATTGCTTACGATATGTACGCAGTAAACTTGGAACGCCGCCAAGAGCGATTTCAATATGCGTTAAGCTTACTCGACGAACCCTTTGATTTCACCACAGCAGACGATAAATTTTACTATGACCGAGAAGATGCATCTTGGCCAGCAAGCGAAGCTGAATTAAATGAATTATGGCGTCAGCGTGTAAAATATGATGCTTTGAATCTCGCACTGGCAGACAAAACTTGGGAAGAAACTCAAGAAATACTGACCAAGCGTTATGAGCGAGCTGAAAGGCGCTTAACACAAACAAAAAGCGAAGATGTATTTCAGGCTGTTATGAATTCATTTGCACGAAGCATTGAAGCACATACCAGTTATCTATCCCCTCAGCGTACCGAACGTTTTCAAATGGACATGAACTTATCATTTGAAGGTATTGGTGCAGTATTACGGATAGAAGAAGACCACACCACCATTATGAGTGTGGTTGCCGGCGGCCCTGCAGATAAGTCGGGCGTAATTAAACCAGAAGATAAGATTATTGGCGTAGCTCAAGAAGACGAAGATGCCTTTACCGACGTAGTGGGTTGGCGTTTAGACGAAGTGGTAGAGCTTATCAAAGGACCAAAGGGCAGCGAAGTAAAGTTACAGGTACAAAAAGGCGGTACAAGCACTAAAAATGTGGTTGAAGTTGCCATAACACGCGACAAAATCAAGTTAGAGGACCGCGCAGCAAAATCAGAAGTGATAGAACCAACAGAGGGTATCAATGCGGGTAAGCGCATTGGGGTTATTGAGATTCCTTCGTTTTATCATAATTTACATGTAGATGTAACTAAGCTCTTAGACGAACTCAAAGAGCAAAACGTTGAAGGATTAATTGTTGATTTACGCGGTAACGGCGGGGGTTCATTACCTGAGGCCGTAGCCCTAAGTGGCTTATTCATTGACAAAGGCCCGGTAGTACAAATTCGTCATGAAAGTGGTCACATCGAAGTTAACAGAGACAAAGACGGCATCGTTAATTATGATGGGCCTCTTACCGTGCTTGTTGACCGATTCAGCGCCTCTGCAAGTGAAATCTTTGCGGCGGCAATGCAAGACTTCAACCGTGCCATCATCATCGGCGAACAAACCTTCGGTAAAGGTACGGTACAACAACACCGTACTCTTGGGCGGGTCTATGACTTTTTTGAAAACAAGCTAGGCGCGGTGCAATTTACCATGGCCAAGTTTTATCGAATTAATGGCGGCAGCACACAGCACAAAGGTGTACTTCCAGACATTTTATACCCTTCAGCTATTGACCCGGAGGAGTGGGGCGAAAGTAAGGAGGAAAATGCATTACCATGGGATAGCATTCGTAAGGCAAATTACACAGAACTGCCTGCAGCAGGCAGCACTATTGACGTATTAACCGCAAAGCATGCTGCCCGGACGATGAAAGACCCTGAATTCCAGTATATTTTTAAAGATATCGAACAATACAACGAAAATAAGGATAAGAACTTTATATCATTGGTCCAAGCTGAACGACTCGCAGAACGAGAAGAAAACGAGGAAAAGCGCTTGTTGCGAACTAACGAGCGGTTAACACGACTTGGACTGCCTAAGGTGGAGAATCTAGATGATGATTTACCAGAGGAAATCGAAGAGATTGATCCCTTCTTATCAGAAGCGGTCAACATCACCTTTGATATGATTGAATCGGGTAGTTATGCCTTTAACACGCGTTCTTAAAGAGAGCTTTATTATCAGTACTTGAGCATAAAGTGCTCGCTTAAAAACACTCGCACAAAAATACTCGGTTTCGACTTTTATACATAAAATACCGGGAATAATAATAAAAAAAGAGGTAGTTATGGCAGCACGAGGCCAATTTTCATCGCGCTTAGGCTTTGTTCTAGCGGCTGCGGGCTCCGCGGTAGGTTTGGGTAATATTTGGGGGTTTCCGACCAAAGTTGCTGAAAACGGTGGAGCGGCATTTGTAGTCATGTATTTATGCATGGCTTTTTTATTGGCGTATCCGGTACTAATGGCCGAGCTTATTATTGGTCGTGCAAAACGAACCAACATGATAGACGCCTTACGCAGTATTTCTGGCAATGCGTGGGGGGCTGCGGTCGGTAGCGTCGGCGCTATCACTGTAATACTTATCCTTGCTTTTTATAGTATCGTAGCGGGTTGGATGGTTTCACATCTGATTGATGCGGTATTTAGTGTTGTCTCCATAGACTTGCCCTGGTTAACCGAAAGCTCGCTAGCACGTAATATCGTGTTTATGGCAATCTTTTTAATATTTACCTGTGTTGTAGTTATTGGTGGTGTTAGCGGCGGAATTGAACGATGGTCAGTGCGCTTAATGCCCACCTTGCTAATATTAATCATAGCCCTGATTGTTTACGTCAGCACGCTAAATGGCGCTATGGATGGATGGCGCGCATTTTTGGTTCCTGATATTGAACGAGCCTTAGAGCCAGGACTGTTGCTCGACGCAATGGGGCAAGCCTTTTTCTCAATGTCTCTAGGTGTAGGTACCATGTTGGTGTATGGCTCCTATGTGAAAAAAGAAGAAAATCTTCCAAAACTAGGCGCATCGGTCGCGTTTGTAGATATTGGTGTTGCCATATTAGCCGGTATGTTAATTATTCCCGCGATGTATGTAGCGCTAGCAAATGGTGTAGAAATTTTTTCTGAAGGAAAGCTTATTGAAGGGCCAACCTTGATATTTCAGGTTCTGCCTTCCTTATTCACGACTATGGGCTTTATTGGTACCATTGTGGCTTCAGCATTTTTTATATTAATGGCTATTGCAGCTTTGACGTCTTCCATTTCAATGCTTGAAGTTCCCGTTGCGTTTTTGGTCGATAATAAAGGTATGCGCCGTAAAAAGGCGACGATCGTTATTAGCCTCTTGGTGTTTGTAATAAGTAGCATTATTGTGTTGAACTTTGACGATTTGTTCGGCCTTGTTATTTCACTCACTACTGAATACAGCCAGCCTTTATTAGGCTTAGTGTTATGTGTTTTTGCGGGTTGGGTGTGGAATAGAAACGAAATATTAGTAGAGTTAAAGCAAGGAAATGCGCAAACTGAGCAAAGCTTGTTCTGGAAAGTTTGGCCTTGGTATGTGAAGTTCGTATGTCCGGTAGTCATTGCCGCGATGTTCTATCGTTCAGTATTTTAGGGATAAAGAATGACTCAGCCGAAAAAAGTTCAAGCGCCAAGTTTAATAGACGCCCTTATACCGATTGTCACGCTCATCGTGATGATGGGAAGTGCAGTTTACTTATTTGGCGATGCGTCGTCATACGGACCCAATCAAATAGCCTTGTTAATTGGTATGTTTCTGGCCGCCATCGTCGGTTTAAAGAACGGACATACTTGGCAATCGATAGAAGAGGGCATTGTAAAAGGCATCTCCATGTCTTTAGGTGCGTGTTTAATTTTACTAGCAGTTGGTTCACTCATCGGTACTTGGATGTTGGCAGGTACTGTCCCTACCTTGATTTATTATGGTCTATCCATTCTAAATCCTACCTTTTTTTATGCAGCATCTGCCTTAATATGTGCAGTAGTCGCCATGAGTATAGGTAGTTCATGGACAACAGCGGCAACTATTGGTGTTGCGCTTATCGGCGTAGCGACGGGGATGGATCTCTCATTACCGATTACTGCAGGCGCTATTGTCTCTGGGGCATATTTTGGCGATAAACTGTCGCCACTTTCAGAAACGACCAACCTTGCTCCTGCGATTGCGGGTACCGATTTGTTTGAACATATCAAATACATGTTATGGACCACAGTACCGAGTTTTGTATTAGCACTGATTCTGTTTTCTATATTGGGTTTACAAGAAGATACGGGCACAGTGAGTAACCGTATAGAGCAAATGCAGGTTTTGTTAAATCAGGAGTTTAACATTGCTTGGTACAATCTAATCCCTCTATTTGCATTGTTGTTACTAGCAGTTAATAAAATGCCCGCATTTCCGGCGGTGAGTATCGGCGCGCTTTTAGGCGGGATTTGGGCTTTGATTTTCCAAACTGAACTTGTGTCTAGTATGTTAGAGAGCGAGTTCAGTGATTCGGTCACAAGCTTAATGGTGGTTTGGACGGCAATGTTCGATGGGGTTGTCTTTAACACTACAGACGACAATCTCAATTCATTACTTTCGCGCGGTGGGATGTCGAGTATGCTCAACACCATATGGTTAATTATATGCGCAATGTCTTTTGGCGCAGTGCTTGAGCGTATTGGTCTGTTAACTGCGATTGTATCGGCGGCATTAAAAGGGGCTACATCTGCTGGCGATATGGTCTCAAGAACAATTTTAACCTGTATTGGTACAAACTTAGTCACAGCAGACCAATACATCAGTATTGTAATGCCCGGCAGGATGTACAAAGAAGAATTTAAAAAGCGGAATTTACATCAATTAAACCTGTCTCGTAGTTTAGAGGATGGCGGTACGATTACCTCTCCGTTAATCCCTTGGAATACATGTGGAGCATATATGCACAGCGTGTTAGGTGTACACCCCTTTAGTTATGCATTTTACGCTTTCTTTAACTTAATCAATCCGATTTTGGCCATTGTCTATGCTTACTTTGGTATAAAAATATTACGATTAGAGCCACCTAAAGTGGAACTTAAAAGCAAAAATGCCTAAATAACACCGTCTTTTTATATTGAATGCTCAACGACAGCTTTCGTGTTTAATTGCTATAGCTAACTTCTAGGAATGTAAATGTCATCAACTATGATTGCCACCAAAAGAGAAGATTATCGCCCCTGTGACTACAGCATTAAAACGGTTGACTTAAGCGTTGAGTTAAATCCGAATAAAACACTTGTTACGAGCAAGCTTGAGGTGACGCGTAACAGTGGGAGCGCTTTAAAATTAGAGCTTGATGGTGAAAGTTTAGAGTTTATTTCATTACACATCAATGGTCAGCTTGCGATTGAAAACCAAGACTTTAGCTTACATGATCAAGGCTTGAGCGTTGCATTAGATTGCGACTCGGCCGTCATAGAAATTCAAAATTATATATCACCTGAAAACAACAGTTCTCTGGAAGGTTTGTACTTTGTTAGCAGCGCGTATTGTAGCCAATGTGAGGCTCAGGGCTTTAGAAAAATCACCTACTTTTTAGACCGGCCAGATGTATTGTCGGTATATACCGTAACAATTATTAGTGATGATCCTGCACTGACCTTCTTGTTAAGCAATGGCAATAAAATCGAAGATATTCAGCTTGACGATGGCCGCAGAAAGGTGGTGTGGCATGACCCTCATTATAAACCTTGCTACTTATTTGCATTAGTGGCCGGTCATTTCGATTGTTTACAAGATAGTTTTGTCACCAGTGAAGGTAGAGAGGTTACCCTACAAGTCTTTGTAGATAAAGGTCGCTTGCATCAAGCCGGACATGCGATGTCGTCTTTAAAAAAAGCCATGATATGGGATGAACAGACCTATGGGCTGGCTTATGATCTAGATATTTACATGATTGTAGCGGTGGACTTTTTCAATATGGGGGCGATGGAAAACAAAGGCTTGAATGTATTTAATTCAAAGTTTGTATTGGCTGAGCCGTCTACCGCAACTGATGAGGATTATTTCAATATTGAATCTATTATTGCTCATGAGTATTTTCACAACTGGACGGGAAACCGAGTTACCTGCAGAGATTGGTTTCAGCTTAGTTTAAAAGAAGGCCTAACCGTTTTTAGAGACCAGCGTTTTTCAGCTGATATGAGCAGTGAACTTGGCTGCAGAATTAAACAGGTGAAGGTGATGCGAGAGCATCAGTTCTCAGAAGATGCAGGTCCTATGAGTCATCCGATTCGACCCGACGTAGTTATGGAGATGAATAACTTTTACACCGTAACGGTGTATGACAAGGGGGCGGAAGTAATTAGAATGTTGCACACCTTATTGAGCCCTGTAGGGTTTAGAAAGGGGATGGATTTATATTTTGAGCGTTTTGATGGGCAAGCGGTCACCTGCGACGATTTTGTTCAAGCTATGCAAGACGCTAATCAATTAGATTTAAGCCATTTTAAACAATGGTATGCTCAATCGGGCACGCCCCTAGTATGCGTGAATATTAGCAACGGTGTTCTATCATTAGAACAAATTAATAATGCAACGGCAGACCAAAGCGAAAAGCAAGCTCTATACATTCCAATCAATCTTAGTGTAATAGATGAAGCAGGGAATGAGCATTACATAGATGCGCAGCAAACGGGTACGTTCGTATTGGATTGTGAGCGCGCTAGCATCAGCTTACCGGCACATTTATCAACGGGTGTTCCGGTGATCCTGAGCGAGTTTTCTGCGCCAGTAAGAATTGCCTTTGAGTATACGCTAGACGAGCTGCTGCATATAATCCGATATAGTAAAAGTGATTATGCAAAATGGGACGCAAGCCAAATACTATATAGTAAGCTTGTTAGGAATACTTATAGCATAACATCAGATGAAAATAACCGCTCGGCGCAAAATACGCTTGCATTAGATGATGTTGTTACACAGGCCGATGATATCTTACGCGCGCTCATCGACATCTTAAGAACATGCAATTTATCGGCGGATGTATTTGCTCAATTATTAACGCCGCCTAGCTTTGAAACACTTAGCTCAGATTATGACTCACTTGACCCCCAAGCCTTATTGCTAGCTGTAGATAAGTTGACTACGCAGTTAGCTCGGGCCGCTGGCCCTTGGTGCAAAGCGTACATCGATTCATATCAAAGCCTTAGTTATTCTTACGAACAAACACAGGTTAATGAGCGTAGCTTACTGGCGCTGTGTTTGAAGCTCACAGCACTCAATAGTCATAATGACTCTGCGCCATCAGGCTTACAACAACGTTATCAGTTGGCTGATAATATGACCGATAAGCTATCGATTTTAAAAGCGGCGCAGCTTGCCGATATAGAAGCGTTCGATGCACTTATGTTGGTATTTGAAAAAGAACATGGCGATGATGCGGTGGTAATGGATAAATGGTTTGCCTTACACGCCACCGCAGAGCGAGAAGATATTCTGTCTCGTTTGGATTTATTGCAAGCCCACAGTCAATTTTCTATTAAAAATCCAAATAAAGTGCGCTCACTCATTGGTAGTTTTGCTTTTTACAACAACAAAGGTTTTCATGCACCAGATGGCAGTGGCTATCGCTATGTTGTAGATTACCTCGCTAAACTTGACAAGATAAACCCACAGGTAGCTGCACGTATTATTACGCCTATGTTGCAGTTCAAACGCTATAATCAAACACATCAGGCGCTGATTGAGTCGCAGTTAGCTCGCTTGTTTAGCAGCACCGGCTTAAGTAAAGATTTGTTTGAAAAACTATCAAAGGCTTTAGCTCAAGGCCAAAGCTTAAGATAAGTAAGAGATCCCGAGAGGCTAAATGTTAGTAGGCTATGAAGACTTATACCTTTGACATCAATATGTCTTATGCCAAATGCCAAGATTTATACGCTCAAGATATTAAGTTTGTGATAGTGCATGCTCACAGCGGCGAACGTTTACAACTACCAAAAGACAATTTTAAACGCTTTTTATTACCCAGTGGGTTATCTGGTCCGTTTAAATTGACAGTTAACGCCCAGAATAAAATTATTTCTTTACAAAAATTGAACAATTACTAGGCAAACAAGCAGGAAACTGGGGAAATAAGGCCTTTAATTGTTAACTGGTACGATTTGTTCTTGCGAATGATGTAAAATGATGTAATCATTTTGTTAATTGAAGACGTATGTCTACACTAATCGTATTGTCGATCGTATTGGAGAAGGTAAACGCATGACAAACAAGCCGAGTGCATATAAGAAGTCGACGCTAGCAATGGGTATTGCTGCTGTTTTGGCCGCTGCATCCCCAGGGGCAAGTGCAGCAAATTGGAGTTTTGGTGACGTGGACGTCACGTTTGATTCTAATTTTACGCTTGCAACCAGTATCCGTGTTGAGAACAGAGACCAAGCTCTTATTGGTAACAGCAACCAAACGCAATTTGATTGGAGCGGCTACAACGCTGCTACCAACGTAATTTATCCAAGCGCTGATGTTTGGTCGCTAGCAGGTAATGGTGCTTATTCTACCAATGGAGATTTAGGAAACCTAAGTTTTGACCCAGGTCAGGCATTTTCCACACAGTTTGTGGGTTTGCATGAACTTGACGTGAGATATGGTGATTTCGGTTTCTTTGCCCGTGGGTTTTACTTTTATGATTTCGAACTTATGGATAACGACCGTGATTGGGCAAACCCCATCACTAGCGTTACCGTAGACCCATGCCGCGACCCTGAAGCCCGTGATGAATTATGTCGTGATGCGCGTATGCTTGATTACTTTGTATATGCTGATTTTTATGTGGGTGATATGCCAGTGAGCTTACGTTTGGGTGACCAAGTTGTATCGTGGGGTGAGAGTACTTTCATCCAGCATGGTATCAATACCACAAACCCGGTTGACGTAACGCGAGCTCGTGCTCCGGGCGCAGAGCTCAAAGAGGTGTTTATTCCGGTAGGCATGGTA
This sequence comes from uncultured Glaciecola sp., assembly GCA_964621345.1. Taxonomy (GTDB): domain Bacteria; phylum Pseudomonadota; class Gammaproteobacteria; order Enterobacterales; family Alteromonadaceae; genus Glaciecola. The sequence goes on from CAZUON010000049.1 coordinate 27,503, forward strand.
TACGGTTCAATTGGATTAACTGACACCCTTAGTTTATCGGCATATTATCAATACGAATATGAACGTTCATTGCTTCCGGTTGCGGGTAGTTACTTTGCAGGAAATGATTTTGCGGGTGAGGGTGGTTCGTTTAACCTAGTTCAATTAGGCTTTACCGGTAACCCTGATATTGACGCAGACACATTGGTCACTCAGCTTAATGAAATCGGTAATGCATTACGCGCCGGTGCGATTGATCCGGCCACTGCTGGTCAACTTTACTTAGCATATCCGACTAAGGTTGCTGTTCGCGCGCCAAGCGATGCTGCTCAAGACGAAGCAAGTGATTCTGGTCAATATGGTGTGAAATTGGGTTGGTTCGCCGAAGATTTAAACGAAACTGAGTTCGGTTTTTACCACATCAATTATCACTCGCAGCGTCCACTGGTTTCGGGTAAAACGTCTGATTTCAGAGCCGAGAGCATTCAACAAGATTTAGGTACTCTGGCGACAACGCTTATCACACGCGACAATCTTACCTCACTAGGCGCGTTTACTGAGTCACGTTTTGCATACCCTGAAGACATCAAATTGTATGGTGCTAGTTTCAACACCAATGTTGGCGAAACAGCAATTTCTGGTGAATTTGCATATCGAGTGGACGAGCCACTACAAATTGACGATGTAGAGTTATTATACACCGCAATGCCAGAACAACTTGCTAATGCAGGACTGCGTCCAGACTTAGCCGGTATCTCGCAATTAAATAATATTGGACGTAACGTTGGTCCTGGTGAAACCGCTGAGGGTTTCTTGTTGTCAGATACATGGCAGGTTCAGGCAACTGCTTCTCATGTGTTTGGACCAGTATTGGGTACTGATAACTTCATTCTCTTAGGTGAAGCTGGTTATGTTAAAGTCGTTGATTTCCCAGATCCTACGCGTATTCGCTTAAACGCACCGGGAACGTCGCGCACGCCTTCTTTGGAGCCTGTAGGTGGTCGCGATCCAATTACCTTAGAGCCAAATATTACGCCACCTAATTTCCGTGAAGGTTTACATCAGGGGCTTTCAAACGGTCCCGAAACGAATCCATTTGCGACATCTGGTGCGTGGGGATATCGTTTACTCGCCGTTGCTGATTACAATAATATTTTTGCTGGAATGAACTTAAGAGCGCGTGCAACGTTCTCACATGATGTGAACGGAACAACGCCTGATCCTTTATTCTTGTTTTTAGAGGACGCTAAGTCAGCAAATCTGACCTTAACATTTGATTATTTGAGCAAATGGTCATTCAGTGCAGGCTACAGCGCATTCTGGGGTGGTATTGGTACTACTAATGCGTTAAGCGATAGAGACTTTGTTTCATTTAATATTAAATATGCAATTTAAGGACGTTAAAATGATG
>CAZUON010000050.1:0-28756 GCA_964621345.1 uncultured Glaciecola sp.
GAGTAAGCTTTACCTCATGGCAAGAGACAAATCACAAAAAAACCGCTTTTTTTCTCAAAAAAAATTAAGTGCATAAAAATACACCATAAATATGCGATTTTTAGCACAAATTCAGGGCCTATTTTTTAAGCCTAACTAGCGGCTAAGCCTCGCTAAACCTGCTAACACAAGATTATTGTGACTGTGTATTCGCTTATTTTGATTATTAAGCGCATTTGTTAGCACTTTTTTGTCGCCGCCAGTCACAATGATAGAAAACTGCTCACTATGCGAACACATGATTTCTTCCGCTTTCTCAATCATGCCAATTATTTGAGCAAAAGCTCCATTCGCTAAACAGTTTGCAGTGTCGTTACCTGGCGCTAATGTGGGCACAACATCATCAAAATCAAATACTCGTTGGGTATTATTGACTACCGTATTGCGAAGCATCGACAAACCAGGCGCTATCCATCCTCCAATATGTTGCTTTTTAGCAATGAAGTCGCAGGTAATCGCGGTACCTGCATCTATGACCAGCACATCTTCATTTACTATTGCATCTGCGCCAATAATTGCCATCCAGCGATCGCAGCCCATATTACTCACCGTTTGGTAACTATTTACGATACCAAATTGCTGTTTTTGTGTGGATGCAAAAGTATAAGTTAGGTCTAGTCGTTCAAGAGCAGCTACAAGCTGGTCGTTAACCTCATTTGATTTTACACTACTGATGTATACGTTGGGCTTGTTAATTAATAAGCTTGGAAACGCAGCTAATTCAATACTCGTGCTACTGATTTCAGACAAAGGCTGCTTTGCACTAAACCATGAATATTTTAGCTGGGTGTTGCCAACATCTATGAGTAAGTTAGAGGGGCCTGACACTGATCTCGCCTCCATGATAAGGCTTAATTTCGCCGTCGGCCTCTAGCAACAGAGCGCCACTACTGTCTATGCCTCGGCTCACGCCACGGGTCACAATGCTTCCTGATATTAACGATACCGCTTGGTTAAAATATAAATCAGCATCTCGCCATTGCTGCATAAATGGCGCTAAACCTTCGGTTTGAAACTGCGGTAACATTTGCCAAAGCTCTTGTATTAAGTAGGCGCTAAATAAATTCCGGTCAACTTTGCCGCTTAAAATATCACTTACATCGGTAAAAGGCTGGTCAATGCTATTTATGTTAGTCGGCAACTGTATATTTACGCCAATACCAATAATTGCTGTGGTTTGTTCACCTATTTGGCCCTCTACTTCAATAAGTATTCCGGCTAATTTTTTGCCCTCAAAATACACATCATTTGGCCATTTCAATTGACACCTATTTATACCAATGCGTTTTAAAGCCCGGTTTAAACCTATACCAATGAGCAGGGACAAACCCGCCATCGACTGATACCCACTATCGAAGCGCCACAACATAGACATATAAATACTTGCACCAAAGGGTGATATCCAGGTGCGGCCTCGCCTACCTCGCCCTTGTGTTTGTGCCTCGGCAATACACACACTGCCTTGTGCTAACGAATCGGTTTGGGCTTTCATAAGATCGTTGGTTGAGCTAACAATATTGTGAACCAAAATAGGGGGGAGCTCGCCAGATGGTGCACGAGACAAATGCTTCTGAATATCAGTTACTTTGAGCATACTTAAGGGCTGCGCTAGTTTATAGCCACGGCCTTTTATGCTGTAAATATCTAAGCCCAACTCAACCAGCGCTTTTATATGTGTAGATACTGAGCTTCTTGTAATGCCAAGTTGCTGGCAGATATACTCACCAGATATAAACTCAACGTCGTTGAGCATACTAACAATGCGTGTGCGCAGCGCGTTCACTTTTTCTTTTGCACTACCTAAGTTGTGGGTTTGAAGCTTTGTGGTCATTAAAGTTGCATCGGTCCATGTTTATCGATTAGGCGAACTTCGTGCTCTAGCAATATATGGTAACGATCGTAAACCTGCTGCGTAATGTCACGCGCCAAGCTTATTAGCTCATCTCCGGTTCCATTGCCATAATTCACCAACACCAAGGCTTGATGCTCATGACAGCCAATTCCACCTAGTCTTTTACCTTTGAATCCAAGTTGGTCTATCAGCCAAGCAGCCGGAATTTTAACCCTTCCTTCTGGTGCAGAGTAATGCACAATATCTGGATGTTGCTTTTGCAACAAAGCGAACTGCGCAGCCTCTACAGTTGGGTTTTTGAAAAAACTACCGGCATTACCGAGCACGCTAGGGTCAGGCAACTTACTTTGACGGGTATGAATCACCGTATCAAATATTTGCTCGGGTGTGGGGGCATCAAGCACTGCCAAGGGGCCGTAATTTGCAACCACAATGTTGCGTTTAGGAATAGCGAAATTAACTGAGGTGATCACGCGTATGCCTGGCTCTCGTTTAAAGCGACTATCGCGATAGGCAAACTCACATTCTTTAGCGTTAAAATGTCCCAGCATGCCAGTTTTTAAATCTAAGAATTCAACACTTTGTACAAAACGCTCTATTTCGACGCCATACGCACCAATGTTTTGAATAGGACTCGCACCGACCGTGCCCGGGATCAACGCTAGGTTTTCAAAACCATAAATTTGTTGCTGCATACAACGAACAACCAGTTCGTGCCAATTCTCGCCCGACGCTACATTTAAATGAAAATAGTCGTCATCTTCATTTATGTGAATACCTTTTAATAAATTTTTTACGATCAAACCATCATAGTTCTCAGTAAAAATAGTATTACTACCTTCACCTAAAAAAATATGTGCCGAGTTTCGCAACAAAGTTACGTTGTCTATCAAACTATCTAAAGAATCTATCGTCATAAATTCTCGAGCGGCGGTGTGAAGACCAAAAGTATGTAGCGAAGTTAGTGAATGCAAAGTATGAAAAAGCTCCGTAGAGTCAAACAAAATGGATATTACCTAATTATACACTTATGTATAAAGAGGTATGTTGAAAAAGTTATAAATAAATTAGATACTTATAAAATATTAAAGGCGGCGAATGTCTTATGCTTAAACGAGTGATGTTGACACTATCAGCAGTTTTGCTTTTGCAAATGCATAGTCCGATGCTTGTCGTCGCAGCTGAAACTCTGCTCAATGACCAATACCAGCAACGCTATCTAGAAATGGAGGCTGACCCTCAGGCCTATCTAGATAATTACGGTGCACCTCCAGACTCCCGCAATATCCCACTCACCCTACAGCGTTTTTTATTGCGTGCTGAGGCTTATTTGCTTCAACAGAAGAATCAATTAGCGATAGATGAACTGACATCGGCAATTGCGTTTTTAGAAAATATGGAAAGTCCAAACATGCAGGGGCAGCGGGCGGTTTTTTATGAACGACTCGCGGACGCCCTGGTGTATGAAGGTGATTTGAGTGCTGCGCGATCAGCAATTTCAAAAGCCATCGACAACAGTGAACTCTCTGAGGGCCAAAATTATCTTATACCGCGCATTGTTAAACGCGCCGAAATTGACCATTTATCTGGTGCCAGTATCGCCGCGCTTCAAGATCTTCAGCTTGCACTGCAATTGGCTTCTACTTCAAACCTTAAAAGTTCTGCGATTGATATCGCCATGCGCATGGCAGAGATACACCAACAGCGTAACGAGCACGCAATCGCGCTGAGTTATTCTCAACTTGCCATCGACACTGCAGAACAAATGAATGACCAAGCCGCGGTGTTAAATATTTTGATTACTAGTATGCCCAGCTTGTTGTCAAACCGTGAATTTGAAGCAGCACAGGCCCGCCTCAATCAAATTAATCTGTTACTTGAAACATACTCACAACCCTACTATGAGGCAAAAGCCCTACAATTTGCCGGTGAACTTGCATACAACCAAGGTGATTTAGATAACGCAATCACAAAATTGGTTGGCGCACTAGAGATGTTTAAGGAAGAATACCCAATTGAGCTGGCGCACGCGCATTTATTTTTAAGCCGTACCTATACAGAGTTAGACGAGATGGACTTGGCAATTAATCATTTAGTTGATGCATTTAACGCCATTCCTCCCGACGGCAATCACTTTAACCTCGTACAAAGCATCAATTTACATCGAGCGGAACTCCTCAGCAGTCTGAATCAATTTGAGGAGGCGTATCGTGTTACCAAAGACGTGATCGCCGCCAGAGATATCAATCAACCGATTGAAGAAATAAAACGCATGCTCGACATGCATACCAATTTTCAACTACAACTGCAGCAGCAAGAGAACATAGAGCTTAAGCAAAAGAATGCGTATCAGCTATCGGAGATTGAAAGTAAGCAAACACTTAACCAGCTATTCTTTTTAGTGATTGCCCTGCTCATGTGCATTTCGTTTTTACTCTTACTGATGTTTATTCGCAGTAAAAAACATAGGCAAAGCTTAGAATTAATTGCGCATACTGATGCACTAACAGGCGTATATTCAAGGCGCAGAATTTTGGAAATTCTCGATTTTCAGCAAGATATGTTTAACCGAACCAAACTGCCTTTTTGTGTTGCCATTGTCGATCTTGATTATTTTAAAAGAATCAACGACCAATATGGTCATCAAAAAGGGGATGAAGTACTTAAAGAAAGTGCAAAACTTGCCCAAAACAGTTTTCGCAAAACCGACAGCGTAGGTCGTATCGGTGGCGAGGAGTTTTTGTTTATATTTCCCGATACATTACTTTCGCAAGGCTATGGTTTATTGCAAAAGTATTGTGAGTCTTTGTCACAAGTTGGAAAAAATGCCAACATCAAACAGGCCACTACTGCCTCGATAGGTTTGGTACAACCCGACGATGGTGAGGCGCCAAGCAGTATCATAAGCCGCGCCGATAAAGCACTATATGCGGCAAAAAATAGCGGGCGCAACAAAATTGTAAGCGACAGTAACAACCCTATAGACATGCCCTGATCATTATTGTCTACTTATTGAATGCTACAAAGTTGTTGTCAGTAAATCTCGGTGCAAGCAAGTAGATAGCGCAACAACATATTCTAGAAAAAGGATTGTGAATTATGTCGTTTAGCAACGATACGGTAAACCTGTCAGAAATATCAATTTCTCAGTTAAGCCTACAAGCTATATCGCCCAAATACCGCAAAATAAACATACTGCTAAATATTTTGCTTACTCTAATTGCTGTTGTCATTATCCTGGTAGTTAAATGGGAGCTGTTTTTTGCAGCACCCGAATTTATTGAGCATACCAGCCCCCTATTAATCGTCGTTGCGATTAGCCTAGGCTTTATTGCCATGACTTATCACTTCTTTGCTGACCCCATCATTCAATATGCCGTGCGCGAACAAGATGTACATTTTCAATCCGGTTTGTTTTTCAGAAAAGTTGTTAGCCAACCTATTCTGCGTATACAACATATTGAATTGAAACGCGGCCCTATTGAACGTAAAGCAGGGCTTGCAACCTTGCAGGTGTTTAGCGCTGGAGGTATGTCGCACACCTTTGAAATACCAGGCTTGGAGTATGAAAACGCAGTGTCTTTGCGTAAATTCATTATTAATCACAAGGATTTGTCGCTAGATGAGTGAACAAATCGACATCGAACAACTCGATACTAATAACGCAAGCGAAGCACAGCTCGCCAAAGAAATTGCCAGCGATGAGTGGCTACGCGTCTCTCCTATAGCCATCCTTTATTTTTTGGTGAAGACCTTATTTTTCTTGGTCAATAATGTCTTAATTTATATGTTGCCGCTATTTGCCTTTAATTTCAGCAAGGTAAAAGAGAACCTCTTGTTATTTGCACTTGGCGCACTTGCTTTTGTTGTACTGGTGCTCATTGGCTCTGTTATTAAATACCTTTTTTACAATTACCGTTTAAGTGCAGACCGTGTAGAAATTCGCCAAGGCATGATAAAAAAATCGCATTTGGATTTACCTTTTTCAAAAATTCAAAACGTGAAAATAATCCAACCTTTTTACTATCGCTTTAGCAATTTTTCGATTGTTGAACTCGATACCGCAGGCTCTGCACAACAAGAGGCGAATATTGTTGCGATTCGTTTGCCAATAGCCGAATCGTTTAAACAGAAAGTACTGGCAATTGCGAGTAATACCAGCAGTGCTGGGTTAGATACAAAAGACCATGAGCATTCAACGGGCAAAACAGCCGATACGCTTGAATCAAATACTCTGCAAGAAGTAGTACTTAATCGGCGCTCGCTAAAAGACTTGATTATCCATGGCATTACCAATAACCGTGTATGGATATTCTTGGGCTTTCTTGCGCCTTTTTACAACGCCATTGCCGACAATATCGGTAATGTATTTACCCTCATTGGCTTAGACATTGCCGCTTACTTAAACTACGAAACCCTTACAATGTGGGTATTTGTTTTACACTTATTTTCTGTTGTTATGCTGATCATGTTAGCCATTGTATTATTTTCGATCATTGGCTCTATTTTTGTGTTTTACGATTATCGATTAAGCCGCCATGACGAGCGCTATATTCGCCGCAGTGGTTTGTTAACCAAACATGAAGTCAGTATGAAGGCGAGCCGAATTCAGCGGGCGGTGCATCAGCAAGACTGGCTAGATTTAATTATTGGCCGAGTTAACTTACGTTTTGAGCAAAACACATCGGGCAATGCAAATGCCGGGCAAGCAGGTCAAATTAATAATGCGAATAAACTGATTGTTCCCTCGGTTACGCCGTTAGAGGCAGATGAACTCGTCGATGATGTACTTACAGTATCTGCATTGAGTAAGGTGAACTTTAAAGCAATTAGCCCCCGCTATATCATTCGTCTGATGTTATTTCCCGTTACTCCGATCTGTTTAGTATTGTTTCTGGTTGGATTTTTTAATGACTTTAATATTGGTGCTTGGGCGGCTATTGGCGGATTTGCAACCTTAATCGTGGGTCTTTGTGTATTACGATGGTACCGCTGGGGTTTTGCCAAAGACGAGCACTTTATCTACATTCGTAAAGGACTACTTGGGCGCGATTACATGGTCTTTCCTACAACAAAAATACAGCAAACTAAAATGCATCAAACGCCTTTTATGCGCGCAAAGCAGCTAGCCACTCTACATATTGTATTAGCCTCTGGCGGCATGAGAGTACCTTACTTACCTGAAAACGAAGTAAAAGGGGTTATTGACGAGGCGCTACTTAAAATCGGCCGAGACAAACCTGCTTGGATGTAACGCTTATTAGTTTGCTAAAGTGGTAAATATCCACTGACCGTCTTGATTAAGCTCTTTGCTGCATTCGCCTTGGTAATACAGATAATTTAAGTGCGCGAGTGCTTCAGCGATAGCAAAAAACATATTGTGTGGGTTTAGCTCACGTTTAAATAAAGTCGGCAAACAAGATTTAACGCTCTGCCCTTGCTGGCACAAATCTCTGAGCGCACTCAAATGTGCTTGATGATGCATAATCAGTTCATCCACTCTCACATGCAAACCGGTGAAGGGTAGTTTATGTGATGGCAGCACTTTGGTGTTTACTGGTAACTGTTTAAACTGCGGCAAGGTTGTTAGGTAGGCGTCTAAAGCATTGGCATCGGGCTCGGTGGAATATACGCCAATATTCGGGGATATTTTTGGCAGAACATGATCACCTGAGATTAAAAGCTGCTTTTTGTCGCAATACAAACAAGCATGTTCAGGCGAATGCCCACGACCAATCATCACCTTCCACGTAAAATTCCCTATCTGTATTTCCATGTCTTGTGTAAGGCGTTTAAACCCAATAGGAATAGGGCGCACGACCTTTTGAATGCCATTTTTGTTTTTCATCGCATTTTCGACGTATTGCGCATCAAGGCCGCAACGTGTGAGATATTCACGGTCTTGCCAATCAGACGCGCCTCTTCCACCGGCAACAATGGAGCGCGCGGTGTAATATTCCCCCATAGTCATGTAAAGAGGTACTCTGAACTTTTCAGTTAGATACCCTGCCATACCAATATGATCGGGGTGCATATGCGTCACAATTACTCGAGTAATAGGATGGTCCAAATAAGCGAATATCTGTTCCCATAGGCTTTCGGTAAGTTGAGTACCAATGCCTGTATCTAAAGCAGCATAGCCCTCACCGTCTTTAATCAAATAGAGGTTAATATGGTCAAGCTCAAAAGGCAGCGGCATGCGCAACCAAAAAATATCATCGTCAATTGCCGTAAGCTCGCCATCTTTGGGCACATTTAAGGGAAGAGGCTCTATGCTCGCAGAAACGTAAGAATTTTGTTGGGCATTGGCAGAAGGCATTTTGCTAACCTTTAATGGCTAAGGTGTATTGAGTGTGACCTAGCAAGTTAAGTTTTGGCAATTCATCTATTGTGATACTTACCCATTGATACAGTGAATTGCCTAATTTAGCCCTTAAGATTAAAAGTTTGTTTCGTTTTTAAACAAATATAATTCCGTTGATTCATGGTTGGGGTAACGGAAAAAATCCATGTCGCCATCACCTTCAAAGTCAATAGCAAAGCCGTTATAAATACCTTCTGAGTTTAGAATTTTGGGTGTATAGCCTTCATCATCGGCCAGTAGAAGTTTAACGTCGAACTTGTTTGCATCAAGATTGACCGCACGCGCAAAATTTACACCAGTTAAAATATCGTGTTTGCCATCTGCGTTAAAGTCATAGACTTGAAGGGTATGACATGCGGTAATTTCAGGTAGGATTTCGCTTTCAGTCCAAATTACTGCGCCATCATTCGCCAGTTTTGGTTCGTATTTTACTAAGGGATAACCAGCACGCTCAGAGTGACACATGAATATTTCGTCTAAATTATCGGCGTTGGTATCCACCGCAAAGGTTTTGGTACCGTTGCGAGACCAATCACCGCTCTGATTATTCCAGCGCTCGTTGAGATTTATTTGCTGCCATTGTTCTTGTATAGCCCCTTGTGGGTTATAAAACACAAAAGCATTAGCAACAATATCGAGATAACCGTCACCGTTAAAATCACCGGTATCCATGCCTTCATGAAGGCTTTCGTTTTGAATAAATTGTACACGTGACCAAGTATCTGTATCTTCTTGCTTAAAAATACTTAAAGAGTGGGAGTCAAAGGTTAGAAGCGCCACATCCATGAGGCCATCTTTATCAAAATCGGCAAAGCTAACATCTTTTACTGCATCTGGTACCTCACCAATATAATGTCCTTGCCAGTCTTGACCGCGATTTTCATACCAAAAGATTTCGGCGCTTGCTCCTGCATCAGTCCACTCTCCTGGGTGTTTAATACCCACTACATCCATATCACCATCTTGGTCAATATCGGCTACTTCTAAATCGCCGCCTGCAAATAAGCCTCCCGTGAGGGGCGTGTTAGCAATAATCGTTTTTTGCCATAAGCCATCTTCACTTTGCCCTTTGTAGTAACCTAGCGAACCACCACTTGCATTATTATCAATAAACACTAAATCAGCTAAGCCATCGCCGCTAACATCCCCTGCGGTATGAGCCCAAAAGTATTTTGCGTCGTTGACTATTTGGCGATCTGAGAATGCGGCCTCAGGCTGAGGTATTTGACCAACTGCCTGTTGTTCTGCGCTAGCTTGCTTTAAAGATGCGGCTTCTGGGTTTACATCGCTTTCTGATTTAGGCTGGCATGCGCTAAGCAAACAAACGCTACTAAGAATAACTGTGGATAATTTAAAGCGCATGATGAGACTCCAGTTTATAGTGTTCGCGAATATGATTGATGTAACTTGAAATTAACGCATGGTCTTTATTTTGAGCGGCTACATAAGGAGCAAATCCAAAAAAGAAAGCGTGTTGAGCGCTAAGCAGAGCTTGCCCCTTTGCGTCACGACCAAAGCCGAAAACTACCATGCCGTCACTGCTATTTGCACCTTTATCTGAATTCCCTAAATAGGAAACTGTATCGGGTGTTTCTTCATCACTAAGCTGCAACACATAAAACGACTGCGCACTTTGCAGATGAGAAAAATAAGCCCATTGATACTGACCTTGTTTAATTGAGCCTTTGTAAAAGTCGGGCGTGTCTGTCTGCCAACCTAGTGAATTTGTACCATAACGGGTTTGCGCTATGTTGTATTCACCACCGGGTGTGCCTTCATACAAAAACCAATACTTGGCTGCGGGGGCGGCTAGTACTCGCATTTTCACGCCCTCAGGGTAAAAATCGTAGCGCCACTGCCAGTTACCTGAAAGACTCGTGCTGACAATGCTGTTTTCACCTACCTGCTCCGAGCGCATTCTATCAAAACCAGGATGACCAGCGCCACTTTCTTCTCCTTGACCATGCACCATGTTTGGTAACCCTCTGAACGCACCGGCTGCTGCATCAGGGTAATCTCCCCAAGGTTGCATTTTAAAGTTAATCCAGTCTTTACCTTGGCTATCAATAATGGCAGAAAAGCCTCCCCCTTTTTTATCTAAAAGATACGTTGCCGAGGGGCCTGTGACTTTTATATGCTCACGTCCTAAATACGTCAGCTCACTAAATTCAATATTGGTTCTTAGCGGATTTAACCATAAGTGAACAAATTGATGTTGATCCCAGCCCGCACCAATAATGTCCATATCTCCATCGTTGTCAATATCAACAAATTGCGTACCTAGGTGATTTTCTTTACCAGTGTCGATAGTGTTTTTTGTAAAAGAGGCATTACCGTCATTTAACCAAAGCTGAGTCTCAAGCGCCTCTCCTTTGTGCTCTGCAGTAACAATATCCAGGTCGCCGTCTTGGTCTATATCGTCAATATCTAAATTGTTCATAGAGTATTGCGTGACCAATACTTGTCGCTGCCATTGTTGCTGTCCGGTTTGTAAAAACAACACCATTTCAGCATCTGGTTCGAGACCGGGGTAGCGCTCTTCGGTAAATACAATGTCACCTTTACCGTCGTTATTTAAATCAGCAATTTCAACGCGGTCAATTGGATGACTTCCCTCTCCCACATAATGTGCCTGCCAAGCTCCGTCTATGTGCCCCGGGTTTTCAAACCACATGACCTCTTTGGGCTCTGATTCTCCCTCAGGTCTTCGCCCAGCAGCAATATCAACATCGCCGTCGCCATCAATGTCACCTGCTCCAATACCCTCATCGCTGGTGTTTTCGGCAATACGTTGTTGCTGCCATGAAACACTACCATCGCTTTGTAAAATCGCGCTGAAGGCATACAAGTTTCCATTTCCTGCAATAATAAACTCGTTACGTGCATCGCCAACTATATTCGCAAGGGTAAAGCCTTGACTGTTAACATGACTGGTAGCCGGCACTTGACCAATTTTGACCCGTGTAAATTCAGTTGCATTGCTGTCGCTGAGTTCATACCAAAATAAATTAGGTAGCGATTGAGCGATAATATCGAGAGTATCATCTGCGTCGATATCAAGGACCAATATCGCATCAACATTATCGCCTAAGTCTAATCGTTGCCAATTACTGCTACTTGAACCTAAACTGTCGTTGTCTTGCAAATACACATAACGGCCCGACACAATATCTGGAATCGCATCTCCATTGATATCCCCCGCAGCTAAACCAAAATACCGTAACCATTCAGGCTCATCCCACTCGCCCCACATGTGCTTTTTATTATCGACTTGGATGTATTGCCATGTTTGGGGAGAAACACTTTTTTTAGCGGGAGTAGAGGCTGTATTTTGCTCGCTTTGCATATTGTCATTCTGGAAAAGGTTGTAACTGCTTTGTTCGCAGCCCGACAATAACAAAAGACAACAGCTGACAAGGGTAAAGTGTAAATATAAGGGCATAAAAACCTCTCAAATGGCAGATATCAAAGTATCTAACAGTACACTTAAGATTAATAATGCAATATTTCACTTATGCGTTTAGATATTTACAAAACGCTTATTCTTTTATAACAAGCCCCTAACCTTTGGAATATGGGATTCTTTTAGCTGTCGGCGCAAGATGACAACCATTTCAGTATGTTGTGAATGAGTAAGGGCGCTTCATCCTCATTGCTGACCAACAAGGCAAGCTCTTCTTTTGTAGGTACTTCAAGTGTATCTAACTGACTCTGCAATAAACTGATTGGCATGAAGTGCTCACGGTTTTTCATTCGCTTTAATAGGCTGTCAGTGCTTGGTGCTAAATACACAATACGTAAACATGCATCACCTTCTCGTAATACGTCACGATAAGATTTTTTAAGCGCAGAACAAGCAATAACTATTGATTCGCGAGTGTCGGTTGCTGCCCTAAAGCGCTCGGTAATTTTGTGTAACCAAGGAAGCCTGTCGGCATCATTGAGTGAGTATCCGCCCTTCATCTTGCTGATGTTTTCTGCAGGGTGAAGATCATCTCCATCACAAAATTCACATTCCAAGGCATCTGCAAGCAAATTACCAATTGTACTTTTACCCGAACCACTCACGCCCATGACTAACACTCGCACTTGCATACAGTTGCCTCTTTTAAGCAATTAAATTGCGCTGACTTTATTTGTTATTGTTTTGTAAAAACAATAAGTTTACAGTGAATTTAATCATCAATGCTACTTAGTCTTTTATTGGTTTTTTGCCAGTACTTTGTAAACACATAAAGTGCTATGCATGTATGAAAGTAAATGGGCTTAAGCAACAACGTTAAGGAGAACAAATTGTTAGCCAACCACCCTCTTTTACTCGCCGTCATTGCAATCGGACTGTTGTTGTTTTGCATTATTCGTTTAAAAATTCATGCCTTTGTCGCTCTCATTTTGGTCAGTGTGCTAACTGCAATTTTTGGCGGTATAGCCCACTCTGACTTGCTAGAAGTCATGTTACAAGGATTTGGCTCAACCTTGGCCTCTGTTGCTTTACTTGTTGGCTTAGGCGCCATGATCGGCAAGTTATTAGAGGTCACCGGCGGCGCTAAAGTATTGGCGAACAGTCTTATAAATCGCTTTGGTGAGCACAGAGCACCGTTTGCATTAGGTATTGCCTCTTTACTATTTGGCTTTCCAATATTTTTTGATGCCGGTTTAATCGTTATGTTGCCGGTTATTTTAAGTGTGGCGAAGCGTTTTAAAGGCTCTATTTTACTCTATGCACTTCCGGCGGCAGGCGCATTTGCGGTCATGCATGCGCTAGTTCCACCTCACCCGGGTCCAGTAGTGGCAGCAGACTTATTAGGCGCTAGCATCGGCTATTTGATTTTTTGGGGGATTTTGGTGGCACTTCCTACCTGGTATGTAGGGAGCTATTTGTTTGCTAACTGGATCGCTCCCAAATTTAATATCCCAGCACCTGATCTTTTTGGTCAAACCGAGGTGAATGAACATGAATTACCTAAACTGTCCAAGGTCTTGTTTATTTTGCTGCTGCCGCTGGTACTTATTTTTTTAAACACCGGTATTAATACTTACCTTGTGGCTAACAATATCTCCCAAACACCTCCAATATTAGAGCTACTTTCAACACTAGGACAAACTCCCATCGCTCTGCTTATTACGCTTTTGTGCTGTTTGCTAATGTTCAGCCCAAGTTTGGGGAGGCAGAAAGTACATGATCTGAGTAACGATGCCTTAGCACCCATTTGTGCCATTATATTAGTCACCGGTGCAGGGGGAATGTTTGGCGGCGTATTAAGAGCCACAGGAATTGGCAATGCTTTATCGTTAATGCTGAACGATACCGGCATGCCAATTATTATTGCGGCCTTTGTAATTGCGGCAAGTCTGCGCGTTGCCCAAGGCTCTGCAACCGTTGCATTAACAACAACTGCAGCTCTCGTTGCACCTATGTTAGCTAATCAAACTAACCTGTCTCAAGCAGATTTATGCTTTATTGTGATTGCTATTGCCGGGGGTGCAAGCGTGCTATCGCACTTTAATGATTCGGGATTTTGGTTGGTTAGTCGTTTATTTGGAATGGACGAAAAAACCACTCTGAGAACCTGGACGCCGATGGTGACTCTAATTGGCGTTTGCGCATTTATATTAGCATTCCTCTTAAGTTTAGTGTTTTAAAACCAATCTAAAATCAAAAGCTATAAAAAAAGCCCCACTAATGCGGGGCTAACACACATGACTAACAATATTGGTTTAGGAAAAAAGTACCTGATTTAAGCGATTTTCCAACATTTCTTGCTGACCGCTTTTATGGGTAGGAGAGATGTTGTTGTCTAAGGCATGTTGAGCGAGCTGTTCTAGTGAGCTCTCGCCCTTCAGAATTTGGCTACCCAACTGTCCATTCCAATTTTTGTAACGGTCGGCGACTTTTTTCGCTAAGAAGTCATTTTCAACAATCTTAGCCGCCTTTTTAAGCGCAATGGCCATATGATCCATTCCACCAATATGACCAATAAACAGGTCTTGTAAATCAACACTTTGACGACGCAATTTACAATCAAAATTAAGGCCGCCTGTGGTAAATCCACCGGCTTTTATAATTTCGTACATGACCAAGGTTAGCTCTTCTACGTTAGTCGGGAATTGATCTGTATCCCAGCCATTTTGTTCGTCGCCTCGGTTAGCATCAATACTACCAAAAATGCCCAAACTAACAGCGGTTGCAATTTCATGGTGGAAAGAATGCCCTGCCAAGGTGGCATGGTTTGCCTCAATGTTCATTTTGAACTCTTTCTCTATGCCATATTGCTTTAAGAAACCATATACCGTAGCAGTATCGTAATCGTACTGATGCTTAGTTGGCTCCTGTGGCTTAGGCTCAATTAATAACGCGCCTTTAAAGCCAATTTTATGCTTATGCTCTACTACCATGCGCATAAAGCGACCGAGCTGTTCGCGCTCTTGACGTAGGTCGGTGTTTAATAGTGTTTCATATCCCTCGCGACCACCCCATAATACGTAGTTCTCGCCACCTAAACGCTTAGTGGCATTCATCGCATGAAATACCTGAGTAGCACCATAATTAAAAATTTCTGGATCTGGGCTAGTTGCTGCACCACCGGCATAACGAGGATTGCTAAATAAGTTCGCGGTACCCCATAAAAGCTTTAATCCGGTCTCTTCTTGTTTTTGTTCTAATACATCTACCATTTGCCCAAAGTTATTCACATATTCTTTGATTGAGTTACCTTCGGGGGCAACGTCAACATCGTGAAAACAATAATAAGGAATGGTTAATTTACTAAAGAACTCAAACGCGGCATCTGCTTTTGCTTTCGCTTGCGCCATAGGGTCTGCGACTTTTAACCATTCGCGACCAAAAGTGCCTTGGCCAAATACATCAGCGCCATCCCAACAGAAGTTATGCCAATAACAAGCAGCGAAGCGCAAATGCTCGGCCATTGTTTTGCCCGCTACAACTTCGTTCGCATTGTAATGCTTAAAGGTCAGTGGATTTTCCACTTGTGAAGGGTCAAAGGTAATTTTGTCGATATCTTTAAAGTACATAATAAATTCCGGTAATAATAAAAAAGGCTTCGCTAGCTAATGAAAAAACTAATCATTAGCGCTAAACAAAGGCGCGAGTTGGGTATAAATGGCTCTAAATTTCTTTCGTCTTTGCGCAAACAGGGCATGACGTTGTGATTGAGGTTGATAAACCGCAACAGTATTAGGTGTTTTGCACACCTCAGCAAATGGGGTTTCTTCGTCCACCGCTAGTTGCGCTAGACGAGCAGCACCTAAACCAGGACCGACCTCGCCAGCTTCACAAAACTTAATTGGCATATTCAGTACATCTGCCAGCAATTGACGCCAACCTAAATGCTTTGCACCACCGCCAATCAACATAATTTCTTTGGCTTGCGTGCCTGAAGCATGAAGCGCCTCAACACCGTCTGCAAAGGCAAGTGAGACACCCTCAATTACGGCAAAGAATAGGGCTTTTTTATCAGTTTCATGACTCAAACCAAAAAAGCTACCTTGTGCATAAGGATTGTTGTGAGGTGTGCGTTCTCCGCTTAAATAGGGTAAAAAATAAGGCGAATCTACGTTAATCTCTATATCTTCACCTACTTCATCAATCAGCGCCCCAAGGTCTTGCTTAGCGATGCTATCGGCAAACCAACTCACACAAGAAGCGGCACTTAACAACACCGACATTAAATGCCAAGTGTTGGGGAGTGCATGACAAAAACTATGCACCGCTGACTCAGGATTACTCGTGTATTTGTCGGAAACTACAAAGTAAACGCCGGAAGTTCCAAGTGACAACATAGCTTGACCTGGCTGCGTTAATCCAACGCCCACAGCGCCAGCAGCGTTATCACCTCCGCCCGCCACAATCGGTACTGCATTCATGCCCCATTGCTGAGCTAAATTGGCATGTAAATGACCGGTAATATCATTACCTTCGTGCAAGCTAGGCATATGCTCAACGCTTAAAGAACAAGCACCTAACATTTCCTTACTCCATGTGCGCTGGCCTACGTCGAGCCACATTGTGCCTGCAGAATCTGACATATCGCTGGCATAATCGCCAGATAATACATAACGCAAATAGTCTTTAGGCAGAAGTACCTTGGCTATTTTTGCAAAATTATTAGGCTCGTTGTTTTTTACCCAAAGTAATTTAGGGGCGGTAAAACCTGGCATCATTAAATTGCCAGTAATCGCTTTACTATTGCTGATAGCCACTTCAATTTCTGCACACTCTTTATGGCTGCGGCCATCGTTCCATAAAATAGCAGGGCGAATAACATCTGCGTTAGCATCAAGCAAGACTGCACCATGCATCTGCCCACTAAGACCAATTGCCTTCACGCTATTTAACGCATGCTCTTGCGCAAGTTGCCCCATAGCCTGGTGCATAGCGTCAACCCAATCAGCAGGCGATTGTTCACTATAAAGTGGCGCTGGGCGAGATACACTTAGCGACGCACTTTGTGTGTCTACTACGTTACCATCAGCATCGGTAAGTACCACTTTTACACCCGACGTGCCTAAGTCAATTCCAATATACATATGACCAAAATTTTATGTTAATTATTTGTAATGTATGGTGTATGATGCCTGTTAAATCAACAATTACGAAATTTTGCAATTAAATTTCGTAATTTATTGGTCACTCGAATTTGGTTTAAAAACGGTTGAAACCATTTGACTAAATGGACATTGGAGTCGTAATCATGTTTTCTGCTGCACACAGTATCAGTTTGTTATTTAACGCTAATAAAGTATTTGACCGACAGGTCATCGAAGGTATTGGTCATTATTTACAATCAACACAAGTGGATTGGGACGTTTACCTAGAGGAAGACTTTTTATGTCGCCTCGAACATATACACGAATGGGGTGGCAACGGCATCATTGCTGACTTCGACGACCCCCAAATTCGGGCAGCTTTAAAAGACATCAATATTCCGGTGGTGGGAGTAGGAAGCTCATATGCCAATGAAGATTTATATCCAAGCGTACCGTATGTGGCAACCGATAACACAGCGATTGTGCGCTCCGCTTACGAGCATCTAAAACAAAAAGGTATGGAGCGATTCGCGTTTTATGGCTTACCGTTAGATAGCGACCATTTATGGGCCAACGAGCGTGAACAAGCGATGATGGACTTGTGTAAAGCAGATTCCAGAGAGTGCGCATTGTATCGCGGACAACCCACCAGCGCCGAAACATGGCAATATAATATGAATCGCCTAGCAGACTGGTTAGATTCACTGCCCACTCCCATAGGAATTGTGGCGGTAACCGATGCAAGAGCACGTCATCTGCTACAAGCATGTGCCAATATTAATCGTTTGGTGCCAGACCATATTTGTATTGTGGGTATTGATGATGACGATATTGCGCGCAACCTAAGTCGTATCAGCCTAAGTTCGGTTACTCAAGGCTGTTTTGATATGGGCTTTCAGGCTGCTAAACTTTTGCATAAACGGATGGAAAACCCAAATCTTAAAGACAAGCGGGTTACCATTGGACCAGTTGGTGTTGTGGAGCGTCAATCATCTGATTTTAAATCGATTCAAGACCCTTATGTCATGCAAGCAATGCACTATATTCGCCAAAATGCCTGCAGAGGAATTAAAGTCGGTCAGGTTCTCGATCATATCGGTATCTCGCGCTCTAACCTTGAGAATAGATTTATGGAAGAGCGCAATCACAGCGTACATGCCGCTATTCATCAAGAAAAATTAAACCGGGCCTGTGAGCTACTCACCAATTCAAATAAACCAGTAAAAGAAATTGCACTGGTTTGCGGTTATCGCTCATTGCAATATTTATATGCAGTATTTAACCAACATTTTGGGATCACGCCCAGTGAGTATCGTAATCGAAATCGTTTAAAGGCAAGCGCATAGTCTGCACAAAGCCTTTAAAACTCGCATAAAAAACGGCCAATGGAATTCCATTGGCCGTTTTACTATCTACAGTACTTTGCTTTTCGCATAACCGTACTGACTAGGGAGAAACCATCAACCTTTCATATCTTCGAGCTCTACGCCCTTCGTCTCGTAAACAAATTTAATCACAAAGAGAATCGAGACGACTGCCCCGGCAAAATAAAAGGCGTAAGCACCGGCTAAACCAATACCCGTTAGCATTATCGGGAACATCATCGTAACTAAGAAATTACTTAGCCATTGTGCTGAGCCTGCCACGGCAAGCCCAGAGCCTCTGATTTGATTTGGGAACATCTCGCCAAGTAACACCCACATTACCGGCCCCCACGACATATTAAAGAAAAACACAAAGGTGTTTGCTGAGATTAACGCGATAATGCCTGTTTCACCTAAATCTAGCGTACCATTGGCTACCGTTTGTGCAGTAGCGAATACCAGCACCATAATGCCCAAAGATACCGACATGCCAATAGAGCCAATTAACAACAGAGGCTTTCTGCCAATTTTGTCTATTAAAACAATAGTGATAAAACACGCTAGTATGCTTACGCCGCCGGTAATGACGTTTGTCAGCAAGGCGTCGCTTTCAGAAAAACCAACCGCCTGCCAAAGTACGCTTCCGTAATAAAATACAACGTTTATACCCACGAGCTGCTGAAAAGTCGCCAGACCTATACCCACCCACACAATGGGGCGAATTTTTTGTGTCGCTTTATCTTTAAGATCAGACAACTTAGGTGCTTCGGTCACCGCTACCGTCTCTTTGATTTCTTCAAGCTTAACGCTGCCATCTTGTTCACCGTAAAGCCGCTTTAATACTGCGTTTGCAGCCTCTAGCTTATTATTCATCACCAAAAAACGCGGGCTTTCGGGGATTAAAAAGAGTAAAACAAAAAACAAAACAGCCGGCACCATTTCCATCCAAAACATCCAGCGCCACGCCTCAAACTCCATCCATAAAGAAACGGTAGAGCCACCCGCCGATGCTGCCAAAAAGTAGTTACTCAAAAATGAAGTGAATAAACCAAAAATGATAGCAACTTGCTGTATGGTGGTTAACATTCCGCGGTATCGGGCTGGCGCAATCTCACTGATGTATGCTGGTGCCATAACCGATGCTGCGCCCACTGCCAAACCACCTAATATGCGGTAAAAAATAAACTCACCAGAGCTATCGGCAATACCTGAGCCCCAAGCGCTTATGATAAAAAACACTGCGGCGACAATTAGCAGCGTGCGTCGCCCGTAAAGATCAGCCAAACGTCCGGCTGTAAAGGCGCCAATAGCACAACCCAATAACATACTTGCGACGTTAAAACCGGTGCCAATGCTGTCTGCGTTAAAGGCTTGTTGTAAGCCGTCTACCGTACCGTTAATTACGCCACTGTCGAAGCCAAACAAAAAGCCCCCTATTGTCGCGACCATACTAACGAGTATGATAAAGCCGGTATTTTCATTGTTGTGCGTGCTCATTGGTTTTCCTTCTTTTTGTTTTTCTTATCAGCGTAGCGTCTTCATCCTACATCGAATGTGTCTAACAAACCCGCGACAATAATATCGCTTGCAAGCATTTTCAGCAGTGCTTATCCTGAATATAGATTTTGAAAAACGTTACCGATTCCAAAATACTTTAAACTCACCGATTAAGGCTTGTGAATGTCACCTTTCCATCTTTTTCATAGCATAGGCGCACTAATTTTCGCTATCTTTGCATTTTTACAATTTAACGACGCGTCACAGTATGGCAATCATGATGCTTGGATTTGGATCGCGCTTTATTCAGGCGCAGTACTTATCCACCTTTGTTCGTTAATATACTCACCCGCCTTGGCTCTTTATTACACTTGGTTAGGCTTTATTGCCGGCTGCCTGCTATTTCGCATTCAAGATGACCAAGGTAACCTCCACTTTGACTGGCTAAACCCCAACCAATATTGGAATGAATCAGGTACTCAAATGGTACAACAAACCAATGAATCAGGCGGCTTACTTATTCTACTGGTATTTGCTGTGGTTCAGCTCTTACTTGCCAAAGGCCGAAAACATAAGCTACCTGCTTATCATTAAGCTGCTAAGCGTCCTAATGCACGCCTAACGATTTTAAGTATTTGATACTCTCTGGTATTTGCAATTCAACTCGCGATGACTCATCTTCTATAAAGAAGTATTGGATCCCTTGTTTTTTAGCTTCTGCAACAACCGCATCAATGCCAACATCGCCCTCTCCAAGGATGACATTTGTTTCCACGTCCTGATGGCCAGTAGTAGTATTTTCTGTGCCATGTGCGCGGTCTTTTAAATGAAGCGTTTTAAAGCGACCTGGGTATTTTTGCAAATATTCTACTGGGTCCCCACCGCCATTTTTAATCCAAAACACATCCATCTGGAATTCAGCCTCAGTGACATTTTGTAGCATGTAGTCGAGTAATGTGCCGTCTTCGTGTTTGAAAAACTCATAACCATGGGGATGGTACTGCAAGGTTACGCCGTTTTGCTTCAGTATTTTCCCGGCTTCATTCATCATATCCACAGCTGCTTTGGTGTGTTCGAAATTGAACTCGCCTTCGTGCGGGATCCAGTAAAACGTTGCATATTTTGCGCCGTAAAAAGCAGCCTTATAGGCTACCGCCATAGGATTATCGCGCACTTCTTCATAATTTGTATCGACACTTACAACTTGTAAGTCATGCTTAACTAACTCGTTTTTAAAGTCATATATGGATAGTCCGTATAAATTGCCAGCGGCTTCTAAAAGCTCTAAATCCCAACCTTGAATGGTTGAAAAAGTATCTGCGACACCGTTTTGCTCAAACTGATTGCGTAAGCTGTATACCTGAATACCCATTTGATGCGCAAATGATGTTGCAGTTACCCCTGCGATAACACACGCAGCAAGTGACTTTTTAATAATAGATGGGACTTTCATAAACTCTCCAAAACCTTAGTGAACTGGCTATGCTCTGTTACACAACAGCAGCAAACTCTAATCAACAACAATTTATTAACATTCTTCATTGTATCGAGCGTAGCCTCTTAATTGCTAAGAGTAATTCGGTTTGTGATAAGAACATTTCGGCGTTAAGTCAAGTTACGAAAAAACGATTAAGCATTTAATCATTAAATATCATATGCTTAATTTATTAAGACTGATCTTCAATACTTAAATTCATACGATTACTTTAGTTTTAATACAAAGATAACGCCGAAAACCTATTAGCATCAACCGATTATTTAATAACCTAAGTTCAGCTTTCTTAGGTCTAATAGTAACATCGCGTTAACGTTTTAAAGTAGGTTTATTTCGGTTATGCCTAATTCCACAATGCATGTGAATGCCTCCTCCTCATACCTTTGCGTATTCGCGGGCTTACTTTTGTTTGCACTTACAATAAATGCGGCAAAGGTTTACGCGTACACTAGCAACGAGTATAAAATTTTGGGCAATAGCAAAATTAATATTATTGGGCGCTACACAAGCGAACCCGATAACAGCCTTAAAATGAGTTACCCAGGCGTTACAACTGGCTTTACTGTATATGCAAAACGCGCAGCAATAGTTGTCCAAAGCAATACTGGCAATGGTAGGATTGACGTTCTAATCGATGATGTATTTAGTCACACACTTTATATCAGCGCGCAACAAACAAAATATCCATTATTCTTTTCAGATGCTCAAGTAAGGCACCAAATAAAACTTATTAACCGCACCGAAAGTTGGCAGAGTATTAATCAGCTATTTAACCTTGAAGTAGTAGATGGAGAATTGTTACCAAGCCCACCTTTACCTCAGCGCAAGCTGTTGGTAATTGGAGATTCAGTTACCTGCGGCTCTGCAGTATCGCGAGGAGCGCAATGTGATACCCATATCAACGGTCACGATGCTCGCAACAGTTATGGTTATAAATTAGCCGAGAAATTAGATGCTAATGTGCATTTGGTTTGCTTTGGAGGGCGAGGTATCATTCGCAGCTGGGATGAGAACCCAGAGGATATCCAAGCCCCTGCATTTTTTGAAAAAGCCCTTCCTTTCGACAATATAGATGCGCCGTGGGATCATAAGCAATATACACCAGACGCCATCATTGTAAGCTTAGGCACAAATGACTTTAACCCGGGTGTACCAAACGAAGTTGAGTTTGTAAGTGCTTATGTTGATTTTGTTAAGCACCTCAATGTAACTCACCCTAGCAGTCATATTTTTGTAACCGAAGGCGCTATGCTTAACAACGGTAATCCCGAGCGCCAAAACAAAACCATCGTAAGGCAGTATCTTACAAACGTAATTACAAAAGCAGGCTTGAAAAATCTTAGCTTTGAACCTGCACAACATTACCCTGGAGATAACTGCGACGCTCACCCAACGGCGACCCAACATGAAAAAATGGCTCAAGATTTAGAGCGTACACTGCGCGCGCATTTGAACTGGTAGTTATCTTACTCCAAGAGCAAAATTTACGATTTAAAATGGAAATTAATATGACACGATTTTGTTTATGTACTAATAATGTTTATTCTCAATGCTTACGGTTACGAACAGTAGTTTTTCGCGCAAGCGCTTTTCTTTTGCTCATTGCATCCTCAACGTTAAGCCCTACTCAAGCCAATGACATTGGTTCCGAGGGGGCTAAGCAAGTCTTTGATCAAAGCTTTTTTCAGGAAGCACCACAATGGCGCGCTTCCAAGAGTGTTAAGATAACTGATAACCTGATTAGGGCAAGTGAAGGTAACACCGGCAACACTATTTTAACGCCTGAACCTGTTAACACTGATATTGAAGACACTTCGTCTCATATTATGACGGCGGAATACTATAGCGATAAAGTTGTGACTATGGAGTTTTTGCTCACGGAGCAAAGCGAAGCAGATATTTTGTTGATGGCAAGGTACGCTGTACGCTTGAGTCTAGCGCCTGAACAAAGTCAGTCTTCACAAGTTAATTTCAGTTCACCGGGAGCGATTGCGCCCTCCTGGGATGAGTGGAACAAAGATAACCCAAATCGCGAATTCGAAGGCAACCCACCGAGCAAAATGCTTAGGCTAAAAGCAAATGAGTGGCACAAAATAAGCCTTAAATTCAGAGCTCCTCGCCATGACCAAGGACATAATAAAGTAGAAGATGCACTTATTATGTCGGTTGTGATTAACGGAGAAGAGTTGCAGCACAACTACATTGCGAAGTCGCCTTCGCGCAATGCGACGTTTCATTGGGAAGAACTCAACGGTCCTCTTGCGATTGATGCAATTAGCGGCCAAGTCGCACTGCGCAACATACAGGTACAACGAGCCGATTTTACTCAAATCACGATGCCTGCCAAAAGTGGCCTTGATACCAACGAGGCAGAACTCGTCAATTTAGTCATGCAAGGAAAAACCGCATTTAAAGACTACGGTTGCATGGAATGTCACTCAATAAAACAGAATGATTCTTCGGTTAAAACTGGTCCCAACTTATATGGTTTATTTACCCGAAAAGCGCGCAAGCGGCTTGTTCAAAACCAAGAAAAACATGAGTATGAAGTTCGAGCCGACAGCAATTATTTAAAACGCAGTATTAGAAACGCAGATGCAGAAATGGCAATTATCGAACACGGCAATAAAAAAGGCAGTGCATATTTGCCTATAATGCCACGCTATACCGAGCAAGTGATACCTAACCAAGATATCAGTGCAATTTATGCATATTTGTTAAGTAAAAATAACCTATGGCAACAAGGCCCAGTTGTCAGATTAGAGCCCAAAGAAGGCCCAAAAGAATACGACCCGATGCAAGATCCTATGCAATTTTTGGTACAAGATAGAATTCGCATCCAACGCGGCCCTTTGCCTGAGGTAAGTGGGCGTGCCATTCATGTAGGCCACCCAAATGGTCTGCATTATAGCTTTGACCCAAGGAATCTATCGGTGGCCAAAATATGGCAAGGTGGATTTTTAGAAACATCTGGAGAGCTGACTGGCCGAGGAGGTAAGGGCTTTGAAATAGGCTACCAAGCTATTGAGCTTAACCTAGGCGAATTTGGTGCATTATTGCGCCCATATAATGCAGCCGGCAAACTTGTAGACTTTTCATTTAAATCACCCAAATTTAAAGATTATGACACACTTAAAGAAAGTGCATATTCCACACAGTCTCTTGCTACGCGGATAGACCAACAAGATGCCAAATTTTTGGGCTATCACAAAAATTCACTCACAGCACTCGCACCAGTAAGCTTTTTCTATCAAGTAAGCGAGAACAAGGTAGGTATTACACACACGATTAACCCGCAAGGTGAAGTCAATATTACCATCAGTGGCAACTTTTCAAAGGAACAGAGCTTTGCGCTCAACCCTGAAATACTAAAAGCAATTACCGTTAGCGAAGGTGTGGTTAAAGACAATAAGTGGATACTTGCGGCGGGTAGCAAAGTCAACGCTGAGCTGAGTGCGAAAATAAGTACCGTTGCCACGCCTTGGCAGGCTGAACAAGCCAACTTTGAATACGAACAACAGGCTTTTGTAAAAGCGGCGGCTAAAGCGGAGCTACCACCGGGTTACACGATTGAAAATTGGTACGCTCCAAAAGACAATGCAGGCCGTGATCAGCTTTTTGAGGCCATCGGGCTCGACCCAGTCGCCAATGGCGATATTTTGGTGTCAACGCGAACTGCTGGCGTATGGAAAAAATCTGGAGAGCAATGGAAGCTTTTTGCAGAAGGAATATTTGATAGTTTAGGTGTGCTATCAGAATCAGAGGATGGATCTGTTGCGATAGTCGGTAATAAAGCAGAACTGACTCGTTTACGAGACGTTAATGGCGATGGAATAGCTGACTACTACGATACTCTATTTGATGCCTTTACCAACGGCGCTAATTATCATAGCTATACCCATGGGCCGGTAAGAGACAAGAACGATGACTACGTGATAGCTTTAAACCTTGGCGTAGGTGAAGGCGTTTATTACACCGCTGGCGGCAATGTAATGGGAAGTCACGGTGGTTACGTAGGATGGGCCGTACGGGTTAGCCCAAATGGTGAATACGATTATTTCGCCAATGGATTACGAAGCCCCGCAGGCCTCGGTAGCGATTTGTCGGGCCAAGCGTGGTACGCAGATAATCAGGGCGATTTTGTAGGTAGCTCAAAAATTTTCATGCTCGAAGACGGTAAGTTTTATGGCCACCCGGCAGGTTTAATTGATGAGCCAGGCATGACACCTGATTCAATTGAAGTCACTTGGCCTGAAGTAATCGATAGAAAAGAGAAAGCAGTCATCGTAGTTGCCCATGGCAAAGTCGCAAACTCACTCGGTAATCCGGTTTGGGATTCTACCGACGGCGCGTTTGGTCCTTATGCAGGGCAAATGATAATTGGCGACCAAACCCAGTCTAACCTAACTCGTGTGGTGACTGAAAAGGTTAATGGGCGGTGGCAGGGCGCAATGATCCCCTTTGCAAAAGGAATGGAATCTGGTGTTATGCGCCCCGTTTTTTTAGACGACAACAGCTTATTACTTGGGCAAACCGGTCGCGGATGGCATGCAAAGGGCGGCAATGCAGCTGCACTACAGCGCATAGTATATGACGGCAAAACAGTAGCATTAAACGTACAGACGGTTAATATTACAGAAGATGGTTTTACTTTGAGTTTTACAAAAGCCTTGCCACAATCTATCAATGAGCAAAGTCTTAAAAATGGCCTTAGCGTTAATTCATGGACATATCGTGATGCACCTGACTATGGCTCGCAGGAGCTTGCTCTGAAACAAGATGATATCGCTAGACTCATTATCAACAACGACCGCACAAAACTGACTGTGCATTTAATACAGCCAGATATCCCTCAAGTTCACCCACAGCAAACTGCTCGAATCTTTCATATTAAAATAGAAGATGAACACATTGCAGCACTTTCGGGAGCAGAAAGCTTAAATGTGTATTACAGCGCTCACGCGTTTAGGAAATAAAAAAACGGTATGAGTTTTCACTCATACCGCTACATCACAACGTTTTTGAGGCTCATAAATGTATCGTTATGAGCTATCCAACAAAAAGTGGACGGGAAGCTTAAATGCGGCCTTGCTTCATTTCTTTAGCACAATAATCTACTGCTCTTACTGTCATAGCCATAAAGGTTAAGGATGGATTAACCGTAGCAGACGAGCAATAACTCGCCCCATCAGTCACAAACAAGTTTGGAATATCATGAGACTGATTGTACGCATTGAGTACTGATTCTTTCGGATCTTTACCCATACGAGCCGTACCTAACTCATGAATGGCTGAACCAGGTGGTTTATCTTTATAAGACACAAAGCTTTGTATATCTTCGCAACCAATAGCCTCAAGCATTTTTTCACACTCTTGTGCGCAATCGTCCATCATTGCTTTTTCGTTATCAGACCATGTCGTATTAAAGTGCAATTGCGCCATGCCCCATTTATCTTTCTTCGTCGGGTGCAAAGACACTTGGTTTTCGTACTTTGGCAGCATTTCGCCCTGCGCATAAAAACCAAAATGCCAGTCGCTAGGCTTGGTTAATGACGTTTTGTAATCTGCACCAATGCCGTCAGCATGAGCACCACCTTGATAGTTAGCTCGTGTTGCATCGCCTCCAAGTGCATAACCACGCACATAATTCTTTTTGTACTTTTCAGGTTTGTATTGAAAGTTCGGTACATATATACCGGTAGGCCTGCGACCAGAGTAATACTCATCATCCCAACCCGACAACTTACCGCCAGCTCGGGCGTTATAGCAATGGTCCATTAAATAGTGACCCGTTACGCCAGAACTATTAGCGATACCGTTCGGTCTTGTTTTACTTGTGCTATTAAGCAATACTTGCGTGCTTCCGAGTGTTGAGGCGCACAAGAAAACTGCTTTACCAAAATATTCACGTGTACTAAGGTTTTCAGCATCGATAACCTTTACACCCCGCACACGGTTTTTAGCTTCATCATAAATAAGGCTATGCACAACGCTATTTGGCGCAATGTGTAAGTTACCTGTTTTCACTGCCGCCGGTAAGGTCGAGCTTTGCGTCGAGAAGTATGCGCCTAGAGAACAACCTTTTTGACATTCATCACGTGCCTGACACATCATCCGGCCTTGTTCGATATGCAGCTTCGTCGGCTTCGATAGATGCGCAGCTCGCCCGATAATCATGGGGCGATCAGGAAATGCTGCAGCCATCCGCTTTTTAGCTTCGACCTCAGGGCTATTCATTTCAAAAGGAGGAATACAATCACTGTCGGGAAGTTGCGGTAAACCGTCATTATTGCCTGAAATACCGACCCACTTTTCAACGTAGGCGTACCATTTTTCTAAATCGTTGTATCGAATGGGCCAGTCGTTTCCATGACCATCTTTTACATTCGCTTCAAAATCATAAGGGCTCATACGATAGGTTTGGCGATGCCACGTTAGAGATTTACCACCTAACTGATTACCCCGTATCCACCAAAAATCTGTACCGTCTTCAGTTGAATAAGGAAGGTCTCTGTCGTTACCAAAAAAATGCTTGGTCATGTCGTTAAACGCATAACAAGTCGATTGGATTTTATGTTGTTGCTCTACCAATAAGTTATTTACCTTGGTGCGATTAGGGAATGTCCAAGGAGGCTTGCCTTCAGTCGGATAATCTTTGCGATGCTCAACGACTCGTCCACGCTCAATCATGAGCACTTTCATACCACGTTCAGTAAATTCTTTTGCTGCCCAACCGCCAGTTACACCCGATCCCACAACAACTACGTCAAACTCTTCCCGTGTTTCGTTAATGTATAACTTTTCGTTCATATACCTTTACTCACCTAGCAATACTGCACAACACTTCATGCAACATCATCTTAATAATAGTTCAAAGAACCCCATGATTTGGTTTCGGCATTCACCGGAATCGACCCTTTAAAGCCGCCAGGAAATGGCTGAAAACTTAAGGCCTTTGTAACCCCCTCTTCTGAGGTGAAATAACCAAAAACAATGAGGGACTTAAGAAATTTAAACTGCCCCTTTTCATCACTGTTCGCGGTTTTTAAAGCTTCGATATCTTTTAGTACTTTTGTTCGTTGCTTTGCATCTAAATCAGTAAAGGCCTTTTTGTAGTGGCTCTGGGCATTATTAGCAACAAGCTCGACCGCATTAATACAGTTTTGCTGCTGACCACTGTTGTGGCATTGCACAAGTTGATGGTCAACAAAGCCGTGACAATCAACCTGCGCAGCACTTTTGGTGTCTGTTTCAGGCAAAATAGTGTCGCAAATATCTCTTAAAACCTGCATTTGCTTTTGCGTAAACAACAAGCCAGCTTTGCTGGCACTGTCAGGATTTGGAGTGTATGCCAATGCTACAGACATACCGCTGCCGGCCAATACTGCACCGGCGGCAACAGAGCCAATCGCCTGCGACAATTTTTGCAAAAATACTCTGCGGCTAATGTTAGCGCTGCTTTGCTTATCCACTTGCTGACTCATATAAACCTCTCAATTACGCCGCGTTTGCACTTTCGGCGCTAGCGTTGTTTTTTTTCATGTAAACGTAGAACCCACCAAAGGCTACAATTAAGACCACGGGGAATAATGTTAAGT
>CAZUON010000051.1:0-21863 GCA_964621345.1 uncultured Glaciecola sp.
TCAGTGCATTTGTAAACAAATTCAGCGCTCTCACTCATAACATAAAATCCATGTGCAAAACCGGCAGGTACCCATAACTGATGCGAATTTTCGGCTGACAGTTCCACCCCAACCCATTGACCAAAGCTTGCACTGTTTTTGCGCATATCTACCGCAACGTCATAGACTTTGCCAGCAGTTACTCTCACCAATTTGCCTTGTGTTTGCTCAAGCTGATAATGAAGCCCCCGCAAAATACCGTGCGCCGATTTGCTGTGATTATCTTGCACAAAATCCACATCTGCGCAGTGCTCTTTGAACCAGTCAACACGAAAGGTTTCCATGAAAAAACCACGCTCATCGCCAAATACTTTAGGTGCAATAATTTTTACATCAGGAATACGGGTATCAATCACTTTCATTTAGCGAATTTTCTCTTCTAATATTTTGTTTAAATAGGCGCCATAGCCACTTTTTAACAGTTTATGCGCTATGACCTCTAATTGCTCTGCACTTATGTAGCCCTTGCGATACGCAATTTCTTCTGGGCAACAGATTTTTAAGCCTTGGCGTTTTTCAATATTGGCAATAAAGTTTGCAGCATCTAGGAGGCTGTCGATAGTGCCGGTGTCGAGCCACGCAGAGCCCCTGCCCATTAATTCCACTTGCAGGCTACTATCTTGTAAATATAGATTGTTTAAGTCGGTTATTTCGAGCTCGCCGCGGTGCGAAGGTTTGATGGTTTTGGCGTAATCGACAACTTTATTATCGTAAAAATACAAGCCGGTTACCGCGTAATTTGATTTTGGTGCAACAGGCTTTTCTTCAATAGAAAGTGCCTTCCAGTTATCGTCAAAATCTACCACGCCGTAGCGTTCTGGGTCGCTCACATGATAGCCAAACACCGTTGCGCCTTCGCTTTGCTTACTAGTGTTTACCAAGGCTTCTTGCAAGTCATGACCATAAAACAGGTTGTCTCCCAGCACCAAAGTACAGGCATCGTTTCCTATGAAAGATTCACCAATTAAAAAAGCTTGGGCGAGTCCGTCGGGGGAAGCTTGTTCGGCGTAGCTTAACTGTATGCCCCATTGACTACCATCGCCTAATAACGCTTGAAACCTAGGTAATTCGTCGGGGGTAGAAATAATTAAAATATCTTTGATATCGGCCAACATAAGGGTCGACAGCGGATAATAAATCATTGGCTTGTCGTACACCGGCATGAGCTGCTTGCTCACCACTTGGGTTAGCGGATGCAAACGCGTACCAGACCCACCTGCTAAAATAATCCCCTTTCTCATCAATGCTCCTTACTTAAGCTCGTGGGCGGTTGCAATTATCAATTTGCTTATGCCGAATACAATAATTAACACCACCAACAAAAGAGCGATATTGTATATAATACGAGGGTACTTTGCATCCTCTGGCAAGGTCGGTGATTCAATTCTTACTAGGTGTTTTAGCTGCTGATACGCCTCTATTCGAGAGGCCTCTAAACTCACTTTTGAAGCAGTGTAAGCCTGTAGTGCAAACTCTAGATTAATTTTGTAATCGCTAAACTTAGCTAATATATCATTCACGCCAATCTCATTTGCGCCAGCAAGCACTTCTACATCTCCGGTATTGGTTAAGCGGTTGCGCTCGGCCCTTAGCTGCCGGCGTAAGCTACTTAGCTCCTCTTCCATTTTCATCACCATGGGCGCTTGAGCACTCATGCTACCCTTTAATGCATTAAGCTCTGCCGATTTAGCCGCAATACGCGACTCTAGCTCAAAAGTGATTTGCTGTAAGGCGAGCCCTTCAGCTTCGGGGTCGAGCAAGTTGTATTCACGCTGAAAGCTAAGTAATTGCGTTTGTGCCTCTTTAAATCGCTCCTCTACCCTTGCATGATCAGCTTCTATAAAGGCCAACTGCGACTTCGCAAG
This sequence comes from uncultured Glaciecola sp., assembly GCA_964621345.1. Lineage (GTDB taxonomy): Bacteria > Pseudomonadota > Gammaproteobacteria > Enterobacterales > Alteromonadaceae > Glaciecola. Next base: position 1,905 of record CAZUON010000051.1, read on the forward strand.
GTTTTGGCCTATTTCGTTAATAAACCATTCAGCACGTTCGGTTACCACCGAATTTAGCGAATGCGCGAACTCTGCTGTAAAAGCCTGCACGGTAACCGTTAAAATAGTAGAGGTTGGGTCAATGCTCACGTCTATGTGCTGATGCAAATAATCGACTCGGTCTTCAAGACTTGCGTCATCGTCCATGCGACTAAACACGTCGTATTCACTGCTGGCGTAGTGCTCAACAAAATTAATTTCTTGCTCTAAATAACTCAGCATGTCGGCTGAAAAAATATATGCTTTGACTAGTTCTGGGTCGTTACGCTCTGCGCCTCCTGAAAGCCCCGCGAGCATAGTTAAACTAGGATCAAAAGACGGCGATTGATTGTTTTGCTGCACAATAAACTGAGCTTGACTCACATAGCGTGGGCTCGCTAGCAGTATCAAATAAAGCGTAAATATGACCACTGGCACTAAAACAAATAAGGCAAAAGCGTGCTTTTGAGCAAAGGCAAGGCTATGTTTAACCTGACTAGACACTTCAGCGCCTTTGCCGGATTGCTGATTGGTGTTGCCTTGTTTGCTTGTAGCATCGTTGTTAGCTCGCACAGCAAACTCTGATGGTGTGGTGTTTTCGAGCTCCCATTTGAGCTTCAGAATTTTTATTGCCTCTTGTTCTTCTGGCTTGTCTTTATTTAACAAGTTTAGGCGAGAAAACAAGCGCTCAACAATCACCGGTTCGCTTGTCATTAAGCGCTCTACTTCTGCTTTTAGAAAGTCGCTGTCGTCAAACTGCCCTTTTTTCAGGGACTGTATATACACTTCCTGTATTTCTTTTTTTTCTTGCTCAGATAAGCTCACAGTGCTTCATACCTTCTAATCGCTTCTTCTACGTCGTCGTAAAATGTCAGTTTACCTTGTTCGAGTACAATTGCGCTATCGCAAAATAAGCGCAGCTCCGCCATTTGATGGCTAATCATAATCACGTTTGAATGCTGAGCTCTGTCGTAAAGAGCACGTTGTGCCTTCTTCTTAAAAGATGGGTCGCCTACTGAGGTGACCTCGTCAATTAAATAAACGTCAAAATCTACTGCAATGGTGCAGGCAAATGCCAAGCGTGAGCGCATGCCGCTTGAATAGGTTCTTACTGGTAACTCGTACTTTACCCCAAGTTCGGCAAAATCAATTACTCGTTGTTCGTAAGCGGCTATGTCGCTTACGCCGTTTACTCTGGCAATAAATCGCGTGTTTTCGCGACCCGTCATTTGCGGGTGAATACCGGTGCTCAGTGCGACAGGCCACGACAAGTGTTTGTCGGTAACAATGCGACCTCTATCGGGATACTCACTTTTTGCAAGCAACCGGAACAAGGTTGATTTACCCGCGCCATTTTTGCCAAGTAGCGCAATATTGTGACCACTGGGTATATTAAAATTAACATCTTTAAATACATATTGTTTGCCCAATTTACTTGGGTAAAACTTAGTCATGTTTTGCAAAGAAATCATCAGTTGAGTGCTCTTTGCCAAGTTGCTCTATAAAAGACAAAGGCAACAAACATCATGACAAGTGTGCATTCAATCACATAGGCTTGGCTGACCCCTAGCTCACCATAAGACGAATAACCCGCACCGCGACTTAGTTCGATGGCATGCAAAATCGGATTCCAATCTAGCGCCCACCAAATATCAGGCGGAAAATCACGTAACGAAAAAAACACCCCTGAAATGAAAAACAAAGGACGGGTCGCTAAGCCCATCACCTTCGAAATCTCTGGCACAAACAACACAGCTACCGCCACTATTAAGCCTAAAGACATCGCGAATAAACACATCAAAAAGAAATTAAGGAATAAAACTAGGGGGTTATCTAACCGTAGCTCCATTTGCATGAAGTACATGATTAACACAATACATAAAGTGACAAATATCTTATTAATTGATTCAAACAATGCGCTCGCTATAACAGGGCTGATAGGCTGTACTTGTCGAAATGCAAACAAGGGTTTGTTGCGCTGAATGGATGTAGAGCACGATTGATAGACCTGTAAAAACAGCTGAATAAAAATCATGCCATAGGCAATGAATATAAAAGTAGGAATACTATAGCTATCGCCACCGTCTAAGCGGCCTCGAATAAAAGATAAGATAAAGATGAAAGCTACCGGCTCTAGCACTGACCAACTTAAACCAAACTTGTCGTTAAAGCCGGTTCGTACCTGCCGCACCATTAGCGAGAAGATCACATCTTTCCATATTTGCCAATGGTTGCGACGAGTTAAGCTACTCATTTAGTCACGCACTACGTCGGCCGCCACAGCAATTTGGAAAATGATTTGTGTGATGTCTTTTACCGTTTGCATGAGCTTGCTGTCTACCTTTGGCAGTATCACTATTTGATCGCCGGCTGCAAGTTTTGTGCTATTGCTGGCACCAAACCACGGGCTGCTATCGTCAACCAATGTGGTTGCTCCATTTGCGTGAACAATTAAATAAGTACTGGTGTTGGCTCGGTCAGTAAACCCGCCAGCCATATTAACGTAGTCTTCGATGCTTCGGTTATTATCAAACACAATTGCCTGAGGAATCATCACCTCCCCTGCTACGTTAACTAGGTCACTATATGCCGGTATAACAATTTCATCGCCTTGCTCTAAACGTATATTCGATACCTTGCCATTTACCGCAACAACAACTCTCCCTAAGGGTTCGACGTTACGAGCGCGGTCAATAAACTGACCGACTATTTGTGCTTCTTGCGCACGCAAACGCGCTTCGCCATCTGATGAGGCTGGAGCGGTAAATACACTTCGCTCTAAGCGATCGAGTGAGTCATCGAGAAGTCTCTTTTGCTCAAGTTTAACGCTCTCTCGCAAAATATAGACGGCGCTGGTATTTGCTTGTTCAGGCTCAACCGGCACTGAGGCAAGTAAATCATGTAAACGCACGTCGCTGTCTAGCGCATATATCGACGGGCCTAAAAAACTGCCCGACAAAGTCACACTGATAACTTGCGCTCTGAGGTCATCGTTGAATAGAAGGTTATCACCATCTTGCACGGTAAAAGTTGAAAACTCTTCCAATGAAAAATAACGAGCAATAGGCTGTTGTTCGCGCACACCCGTGACCGATACATGAGTTACCTCAACCGCTGGACGCACGAGCTCTACGATTTCCTTGCCGCTAGACTGTGCTTGTATAAGCTCATAACTTCTCGACACGCCCTTTATACCCTCAGCAATAATACTTGGGCCTCTGGCAGTAACGAGCACGACATCACCGTCTTTAAAAGAATGTATGGGCATTTTCCCGGCGTTTAAAAATGCGTATAAATCGACGCTTGCAAGTACTTTTTCATCACGGATGATATCGATTTTACGATAACTCCCGCGCTCTGCTAAAATTCCGCCAGCTTGCTGTAAATAAAACAATATTGTGTCAGACGCTGAACCTGCATATTGTCCAGGACGGGTGACATTACCAGTAACAAATACGCCTACGGGGGTTGATGCCAACAAATTCACATAAATATTGACGTTGTCGGTGTAAATCTGTTTAACGCGCTCGGTCACGACCTGATTTAACTGCTGTGCCTGAGCCCCCATTACGTTAATTGGACCAACGTTGGGCACAAAAATATTGCCTTGGTTGTCAACGATATGCACGTTGGCGGCGTCTACCGCCCCCCAAAGCTGAACACTAATTTTATCGCCTGGTGCAATCAAATACTGTGGGTTTACCGCACTGCGCTGACGCAAAGCAGCGCCGCTTTCAAAAAGACTGCTACCAAAGGGAAGAATATTTGCACTTGGAGGCGGAATCGCTCCACCACGTGTTGGTGGATTGGTTTCAGATTTGATATAAGTTTCAAGTGGTATACTCGCACTTGCTTGGGCTTGCGCACGAGCTTCTTCTATTTGCTCCTGCGTTTGCGACCACACGTTGCCAGCAAAGAGTACACCAACAAATACAAACACTTTGGCAAGGTATTTCATCTTTACTCCTTGCTTAACGAACGAATACGAACATATTCGCCATTGTTAGGTTCTAAACAGAATCGCACAACATGTGCACCTATGCCATTAGCCTTTGTTGTTGCCGATACAGAATTGCGAGTTAAAGTAAGCGCACAATGCCGACCAAGGGCTGAAAAATAGCTACTAATGACTGAATATGTATCGCCTTCGACGGATATATTGCTTCCAGCGGTCAGCTTGGAGCTTTTTGCGACTGAATTTTCAGCCTGAAAACCTTCAGCAGAGCTGTCAATAGCAGGAGAGCCAGCACAGGCTTGCATTAAGCATACTGTTAGCACAGCAATCGCTTTTTGAGTTACATTCAAATTTACAACAGTCCTAAGCGCCTAACAAATCGCAATATTTTCCAGATGTGCATAATAATCGCGGTGTAGATGACTTGCAATACAAGGAAGCCATAAAACATGATTGATTCAGGCACTTGATACATTTCACTCACTACTGCCACAATAGCGAACAAGCTACCTAAGAACAGCAAACCCACCAAAGATTGCGCCTGGCTTAGGCCTGCACGCATAAATATATTGTGAAGATGTTGGCGGTCAGCCTTTAACATAGACTGGCCTTTTCGGGCTCGCCTGAACATTATTGCGGCCATATCCATAAGCGGTAAACCAATTAACCACACAGCTGTAATCGGGCGAATGGTCGCCTCTGCACCATTAGTATGCTCCACTAACAACCATACGATGGCTAAGCCAATAAACATGCTTCCGGCGTCACCCATAAAGATTTTATTGCCTTTAAAACCTTTAATACTGAGATTAAATGCAAGGAAGGGCACTAATACGCCAATAATGGTAAGCGGTGCAATTAGGCTATGGCTTGCACCACCACCGAGCAATAAAAAGACCACGCTAAGTAATACAATTAAACTCATGCCACCTGCTAGACCGTCTATGCCGTCTATCATATTAAACGCGTTAATTACTCCTACCACACATATCATGGTAAAGAAGTAACCAAACATAGGAAGGTGAATTTCGCCAGTCCCTAGAATATTACCAAGATTGAGTATGTAGTTGTCGGCAATACCGACCATGATTCCAGCAACAATGAATTGGCATAGCAAACGGCCTTTGGCACTTAGATCAAAGCGATCGTCGAGCATACCCAGAAGAACAATCATCGCTGCAGCGGTTAAAAACATAGGATTATTTTTAAATACGACGTCGGCAGCCAAACTGCCAAATACTACCCCAATAAACATAGCTAGGCCGCCAGTTAAAGGGACTATTTCACTATGATTTTTTCGGTAATTAGGCACGTCAACTAGGCCTAGGAAGTGCGCCAATGGGGTCATTACAACCAACAGCACTGAGGTAATCAGTGCCGCGATAACAACCGGTAGGTACTCAACATATGTCATGAATAATCCTTATTCCTGATAGCAACCCTGCTTTGTTGTGTAATGTTTATTATTATTGGCATTATTTTAGCGTACTTTTAAGTGTGCGGTATCAATTTTGTGTTGCAGCATCAATTGATGCGTTGCAGCAAGCGTTTCATTATTATTATTCAAAAGTATAACAGCAATTCTTGTTCCAACGTAGCGAATCATATTAAACTATTGATTGTATTGATTATTTTAATTTTCACTTATGTCAGACTGTTGCTAATGTGCTACGTCTTAATGTAATTGGATGCACCACGTTGAAGCAATGCACTATATTGTCCTTCTTCTGCTTTTAACTTGCAACCCACTTATTGTTAAGAGCATAATGAAATATTAACAGGCGGCGTATTAACGCAGAATTTCTTTTGCGAAACCGATTGCCCAATTCATATCAACACTCAAGATAATTATAAAAATAAGGGTTCACATGCAAACAAAACAATCCGAAGACACTCGCTTTTTCGGTCATCCAATGGGTTTAATGACCCTCGCTGGCACCGAAATGTGGGAAAGAATGAGTTACTATGGCATGCGCGCACTGCTCGTGCTGTTTATGATCCTTGCCCTTGAGGAAGGTGGGCTGGGTATGACTATGGCAGTCGCTTCTGCCATTTATGGACTATACACCGGCGCCGTTTACTTTTTTGGTTTACCTGGCGGATGGATAGCCGACCGCTTAATTGGTGGCCAAAAAGCGGTATTTTATGGCGGCTTTATTATCATGATTGGCCATATTATTTTAGCTATTCCTACTGAATCATCGTTTTTTATTGGCTTAATTTTTGTCGTACTCGGCACCGGGCTTCTCAAGCCCAATATTGGTGCGATGGTAGGTCAATTATACGAAGCCAAAGATGCCCGTCGTGACAGCGCCTACACCATATATTACATGGGTATTAACATCGGCTCCTTGATTGGTTATGGCGTATGTGGATGGTTACAGGTGAACATGGGTTACCATTGGGCCTTTGGTGCAGCGGCAGTTGGAATGGGCATCGGCCTGATTCAGTACAAACTTACCGCAAACAACATAAAGGGAGTTTCCGATAAACCGGTGGTGGCACTCAGCCCTCAAGGCACTAAACGAGCATACACGGCGATTGTCGCGTTTTTGGTTGCATTGGTTGCAGTTACCGTATTAATTTACGCCGGCGTGATTGAGTTTAATCCTGTTGTTGTTGCAAAAAATGTTGCCATCGCCATAACTGCAATCTTTTTATTCTATTTTGCCTATATTTATTTTGGCGGCAACTTAAACGACGATGAAAAGAAACGCATGGGCGCGCTATTTTTGATATGCCTTGCCTCAACATGTTTTTGGGCGGGCTTTGAACAAGCGGGCTCTTCGTTAAATGTATTTGGCTTAGAATATACACAACGAATGGTCGGCAGCTTCGAAATTCCACCTGCTTGGTTCCAATCCGCTAACTCAATATTTATCATCATCTTGTCGCCGTTTTTTGCATATATGTGGATGGCACTGGGTAAACGCATGATAGAGCCAAGTTACAGTGTAAAATGCGCAGTAGGGCTAATCATTATGGCCTCTGGTTTTATTGTCATGTTCTTTGCTGCACAACTTGCCGCAAGCGGTTTGAAAGTTGCGCCCTATTGGTTAGTCGCAACCTACTTTTTACATACGGTTGGCGAGCTTTGGTTAAGCCCTGTTGCACTGAGTGCGGTAAGTAAGTTGTCGCCGCAACGATTTGCAGGTCAGATGATGGGCGTATTTGTACTGACCTATTCGATGGGCAGCATCATTGCCGGTATTTTTGCTGGTAAGTTTGACCCTGAACAGGTTGATCAAATGCCCGGTTTGTACTTACAAATCACCTACTTCAGTGTTGCCATTGGTATAGTATTATTACTGTTATCGATGAAAACCGGTAAGTGGGAAAAACTTGCAGAGAAAAAGGAAGCTGAAGAGCTAACGAACCCTTTGTAAACAATCAACATCAAAACACTAATTAGGGCGATTTTTATCGCCCTTTTTTGTACACTTAAATAAATACCAATAAAGCAAAGCGAGAAACGGTGAAAGTTTATACCTCGACTAAAAAGATACCTGGACTTGAGAACATGACATTACCTGAGCGTATGGATGTACTTGACCAAGCCTCACGTAAAATGACCGTGCCCGAAAAAACCTTACTCAATGTCCTTAAGCTGTTTGTTTTGATACCTGTATTCGTGATGCTTCTGCGTACGGTTGAAAACTGGTGGTCTTTGGCCTGGGCCCTACTGATTTTAGCTTTGTATCCACTATTTGTTAAACCGCTTCAATATTCAATAAGCGCAAAATACCTCCCCAAAAATATCAATAAGGACGATGCATGAAAACGATTCTAGTTACGGGCGGAAGCGGCTACATAGGTAGCCATACGGTATTACAGTTGTTAGAAGCTAACTATCGGGTGGTGGTATTAGATAACTTTTCAAACTCTTCCCCGGAGAGCCTTAAACGTGTTGCTGAGCTAACTGGCAAAACACCCATTTTGGTTGAAGGGGATATTCGCGATTCAGCTTGTTTAGATGGCGTATTTAACGAGCATGACATTCATGCTGTTATTCACTTTGCTGGCTTGAAGGCGGTGGGTGAATCGGTCGCTAAGCCGGCGTTGTATTACGAGAACAACGTATATGGCACATTGAACTTAAGCCAAGTGATGAGCAAGCATAATGTTAAAAACATTGTGTTTAGTTCATCGGCTACGGTATATGGCGACCCAGTTGAATTGCCTTTGCATGAAGCCTTACCTACTGGCACACCAACTAATCCTTATGGTATGTCAAAGCTGATGGTTGAGCTAATGTTGAGCGACTTTTACAAAGCTGACTCGCAGTGGAATATTGTATTATTGCGTTATTTTAACCCCGCAGGTGCACACCCCTCAGGCCGAATTGGCGAAGACCCGAACGGTATTCCTAACAATTTAATGCCTTTTATTACCCAAGTTGCGACCGGCAAACGCGAATGTTTAAGTGTGTTTGGTAATGATTATGACACCGTAGATGGCACGGGCGTGCGCGATTACATTCACGTTGAAGACCTAGCCGACGGCCATTTAAAAGCGCTAAATAAAATAGACCAAGGTGCCGGTTTGTTTATCTGTAATTTAGGAACTGGGCAAGGCTATAGTGTATTAGAAATGGTTAAGGCCTTTGAAAAAGCCAGTGGCAAAGAAGTGAAGTATCAAATATCTCCTCGCCGTGCGGGTGACGTTGCCTCATGTTATGCCGACCCAAGCCTTGCAGAAAAGGAACTTGGCTGGACAGCCCAAAGAGGACTGCAGCAAATGTGCGAAGACTCTTGGCGCTGGCAAAGTGATAATCCAGACGGCTATCCCAAATAGGCAATTAGGATAGACAACGAGTACCTTAGTTAAGGAATAAAAAAACCCAAACCTTTCTGGATTTGGGTTTTCTGTTCGTGCAGTTACGAAGCTCGTTAAAGTTTATGGTCCGCTGCCTTCTAATAAAGCTTCAAAATCGGCGAAATCGTCGGCCTCTTCCTGCAGCTCCTCTTCAGTTTGTTGGCCAATTTTACCGTCACTTAAGTCAAACGCTGAGCGCTGAAAATATATATCCCGCACAAACAAATACGGGTCTAAGGAGCGCTCTAAAAGCTCTTCTTGATTGAGTAATTGTGCGCGTAATTCTAATAAACGCACCACCGATGCTGCAATAGTACTTGGATCATCTAAGATAGTTTCAGGCCAATAAAAACGGTCAATTATGTCGCCTGTTAAGCCTCTTACATCTCTTGGGCCAAAGAAAGGTAGCATCAAGTAAGGACCACTATCGATACCAATTGCCCCCATAACATGCGAGAAATCCTCTTCTTTGCGGTCAATGCCTATATGTTGCGCGACATCAATAATACCAAAAATACCCACGGTAGAGTTGATTAAAAAGCGGCTAAAACTCGCAAAAGAGTCTGAGGGTTTACCTTGTAATAGATTGTTAATCGTATTAGAGGGTTCTTCTAAATTGTTAGCCGCATTGAGTAATCCTGTACGCACTGGTTGCGGGGTAATTGCGACATAGCCACGGGTTACCGGTTTCAGGATAAACTTATCCAGTACATCTCGATTTAAGGCCCACATCGCACGGTTAACGCCCTCTAATGGGTCCGATACCTCAGCTAAATCCTCTTTTGCCTGATTTATTTTTGCTTCTTCAATCTGCTCTCGTTGGTTTGCTGTGCAGCCACCTAAAACAAATAGGCTACAAAGTATGAGCGCACGATAATTTATCACATTATTTCCTTATTGATTTCTAGTTGGCGCACCTGCACCTCTCCTTGAATTAACTGTAGCTGATCTATTTGACCTTGCAACTCTCCATTACTCGGCATGACATCAGCGTCTCTTGATATTCTTGCAGTAATACGCACATTCTCCGCGCTAGCCAAGGTCATACTCGGTAACATCGCATCTTGTTCACTCAAATCAACTATTACGGGAAAGCCAGTAAGTGTTAAGCGTTTTACTGCCAAAGGGACACGGGAGTCTGAGTCAGCATCTTGTGCAAATACAATTAAAAAGCCCTCGTTTGGTAACTTACTTTCCATTGCCTGAGCGAGTGATATTTCAATACTTACGCCAGTCTCCCCAGAACCTGCAAGCGGACTTTCAGACATTACTGGCTCTGTGCTTACTTCCCGTGCCACGGAATTAGGCAAAGCTAAGGATTCTTCAGACACGCCAATGTTAACAAGTTGCGCTACCAAAGACTGATAAAAATTGCTATTTGCCGAAAGCTGCCCACGAATCACTAAAAAATTATTAAATGCAGTCTCAGCATCTCCTAACTGCGTAGCAACAACGGTCAGTAACAATCGGTAATCGCGATTCTCAGGTGCCACGCTGACTAAGTATTCAGCTTGGCGCTTGGCATTCTCTAAGTTTTCTTCAGTTGCGCTGACCATAAGGGCTTGCGCGTATTTTTCGCGTAGCGGTAAATCACGTGGTGCTAAATCAAGGGCTTTTTCGTAGGCCGCAATAGCTTGTTCCATTTGCCCTATTGCCAGTTGTACTTGGCCCAATAAGCGCCAGCCTTCAACGTCCTCTGGGGTTTCTCTTAGACGTTTACGAATGACCAGAGCAAATTTAGCATAATCGTTGGGCGTGACTTCTGCACCTGTTTGCCCTTGTATGCGTTCAGTCAACTCAGCCGCTTGTGCTTGCGCCGCAATATATTGCTGTAGTCCGTCAATTTGATTAGAGGTAACATATACCCAAATACCAATCGCAATCGCGGGTAACGACAAGCCGGCGACTAACAACCAATTAACTTGGCTGCTTGGAGCAAGGGTGTTGTCGCTAATTAATTCAGATTCTTCAACCAAGGCGAGTTTCAATTCACGCACTGCACTGATTCGGTCTTTTTCAGATATAAGACCCTCTTCCACCTCTTGCTCGAGTTCGCTTATTCGCTGTTTTACCACGTTTGCGTTACTCACTTGCAGCTTGTTCAGTTTAGCTTTTTTTAGTAGTGGCACTACAACAAAAAATACAGAAGCTACAATGAGTAGCCCTGCATAAAGATAAAAATTGCTCACTTATTCTTCCTTTAACAATTTGTCGGCTCGCGCAAGGCGCGCTTCAATATCTACATCGTCTTCTACTTTGCGCCGGCGAATAAACACCACCAACATGATGAAGGCAAATAGTACGGGAGTGAGCCATAGCCACATTGTTACCGCATTAACAGGAGGCTGATAGTGCACAAAGTCACCATAACGCTGCTTCATCCAGCCCACCACTTCTTGCTCTCCTTTGCCTTCTTGCATTAACTGATACACCTTGCGGCGCATGTCATGGGCAATGGGTGCATCAGAATCGGCTATATTTTGATTTTGACACTTAGGGCAACGCAGCTCTTCAGTGAGTTTTAAAAAGGTTTTGCGCTGACTGGGGTCTACAAACTGATAATTTTCGGCATATCCTTCAGGCACTGCGCGCTTGGATGCTTGTGCAGTTTCGCTTTGGGTACCCTCTTGGCCATGAGCAAAATTGGGCGACAACAGCATGACAAGTGCAACAAAACCACCAAAAAGGAAAACCTTTGTATTATTCACTGGCGCTATCCTCTTCTACTTTTCCTGCAAACTCGTTCGGCTTATCGTCGCTTGTGCCTTTTAACTCATTCATCACCGGCAAAAATTTATTGCGCCACACACGCTCGTTTACATCGCCCAAATGATGCACCCGAATAATCCCATTTTGATCCACCAAAAATGTTTCCGGTGCGCCCGTTACCCCTAAATCTAGAGCGGTGTCTCGGTACACATCAAAAATATTAAACTCATAAGGATTACCATAACGATTGAGTGTTTCTGTAACCTCTGAGCGTACACGATTAATAGTTTTAGTACCAAAGTCAGGGTCAATATCCTGATCATAATACAAGCCAACAAAACGCACACCCTCGTTACGAAGCTGAGTTAAATAAGGTAATTCTATGGCACAGGTAACGCACCAAACACCCCACACGTTAATAATGGTAATTTCGTTATCAAAAATACTGTTGTTGTAGGTAACGCTTTCATCCATTAAATCGGGTAAAGAAAAAGGCGGAAATGGCTCGGTGATCACTTCCGACTCTCTTACCATAGGATCTGAAAACAAGCCTTTGAACAAAAATACACACAGGCCTAAAAACAATATCAGCGGTAGCAAAAACCAAGTAAGCCGACTCATGCTTGCGCCTCGTTAGTTGCGCTAGCGATATTCGCAGAATCTTTGCTAACAGCCGCCTTTACCTTGGCGATTTTTTTGATGCGATAGCGTTTATCGGCAATCGAGAACACACCGCCGATGCACATAATGAATGCACCACCCCATATCCAAACAACAAAAGGTTTATAGTAAAGCCTTACCGCCCAAGCGCCGTTTTCAAGTGGTTCGCCAAGTGCTACAAATAAGTCGCGTGTGAGGGTCGTATGAATACCTGCCTCGGTCATGGTCATGCGTTGAACAGTGTAAAAACGTTTTTCAGGCTCTAAATGAGATACCTTTTCGCCATTTTTATATACATCAAAAATGCCTTTATCAGAGATATAATTCGGTCCTTTTACGTCGATTACACCGCTAAACTCTACCTCATAGTCGGCAATCGTAACGCGTTGCCCTGGCTCCATGCGTAAGTCTCGTTCAAGCTCGTAGTTGCTGACCAAAGTAATGCCAATCAAACATACAGCAAAGCCAACATGTCCTAAAATCATTCCCCAGTGGCTACGGGTTAATTTGCCCAAAGAGCTAAGCACCGACTCTTCTTTAGTTTGTGATACCACGCGCTGGCGCACCTCTAGAATAGTCGCAATGAGTATCCAAAAACTCATCACCATGCCCAGCATGCCCATGTAAGTCTGTTGGTCGTAGCTCGCATTCACCAACAAGCCGGCACTGACCGCCAATATAAAGGCGAAGATTAATTGATTACGCAGCGCTTTAGGTTGCTGACGCTTCCAGCGCGAAAGCGGCCCTATAGCCATAAAGAGCACAAAGGGCACAATTAAGAGCGTAAACATTTGATTAAAGAAGGGCGCCCCTATTGATATTGTGCCTAAGCCAATCTCTTTGTGAACCAATGGGAACAAAGTACCTAACAAAACCACTATCGTTGCGGCAACAAGCAATACGTTATTACCCATTAACATCATCTCACGGGAGAATACGTCATAACGGCCTACACTTTTTAGCTGCGAAGCTCGCAAAGCGTACAGCAAAAGCGAACCACCAATAACCACAACCAACAACCCTAAAATGAATAGGCCTCGTGATGGGTCACTCGCAAAAGAATGCACCGATACCAGTACCCCAGAGCGCACTAAAAATGTACCTAGTAGACTCAACGAAAACGCAGCAATTGCTAATAATACGGTCCATGACTTAAATACTTTACGTTTTTCGGTTACCGCTAGGCTGTGCATTAATGCAGTGCCCACCAGCCATGGCATAAACGAAGCGTTTTCTACCGGATCCCAGAACCACCAGCCGCCCCAACCGAGTTCGTAATAGGCCCACCAGCTGCCCAAAGCAATACCCAAGGTTAAAAAGGACCATGCGGCAATTGTCCAAGGTCTAGACCAGCGTGCCCAGGTTGAATCTAGCTGGCCACCAATGAGGGCAGCAATGGCAAAAGCAAAGGCTACAGAGAAGCCAACATAGCCCATATACAATAAAGGCGGATGAATGATCATGCCAAAATCTTGCAATAAGGGGTTTAAGTCTCGCCCATCAACCGGAAAGAACGGCAACATGCTATCGAAGGGGTTAGAGGTAATGAGCATAAAGAGATAAAACGAAATACTCACCATGCCTAGTACCGACAATACTCTGGAAACCATGGCCTCTGGAATACCCTTTGAAAACATGGCAACAGCCAGAGTCCAAATCGCAAAAATTAATACCCATAGTAAAAATGAGCCTTCGTGGCCACCCCACACTGCGGTAATTTTATAGTATATGGGAAGCTTACTATTACTGTTTTGTGCGACGTAATTCACACTAAAATCGTCGGTCACAAACGCGTAGGTTAAACACAAATATGCAATAAGGGTAAATACAAATAAGCCCCAGGCGAGGGGTCTGGCCATTTGCATTAGAGTATTATTGTTTGTTTGCGCCCCCCATAAAGGGTAAACCGCTAGCAAAATCGATAATACCAGCGCAATAACCAGTGTTACGTTGCCTAACTCAGGTATCATTAGTATGCGGCCTCATCTGGTGTTTTATGTTGAATGCCAAGCTTTTCAGCAAGCTCTGGCGGCATGTATTCTTCGTCGTGTTTAGCGAGCACTTCATGAGCAACAATCAGACTTTCACTTTCGAGAATACCGGTAGCAACAATGCCCTGCCCTTCGCGGAATAAATCGGGCAATATGCCGCTGTAGCGCACGGTGACCGATGGACCAACGTCCATTAAATCAAAACTTACTGCTAAGGTTTCAGAATCGCGGGTCACCGTACCGGGTACCACTAAGCCACCAATACGAATACGCTGACCTACATAAGGCTTTACACCAGTGGCGTCTTTACCTTCAAATATTTCAGAGGGGGTATAAAAGGCATCTATGCTGTCGTTAAGGGTGTAGAGCATGATACCAATCGCACCGCTAAGTAAGACGACAATGCTCGATACGGCGATGAGTCTCTGTTTTCTTCTACGATTCATTACTGCTTGTCCTTTTCAATGTCAGACTTATTTGCGTTTGGCTCTTGCTCAGCATCTTTGAATGATGCTCGTTTTTGCTTACGCTTTTCTCTTGCTGCGATAATGCGCTGTGCACGGGCCTGTTGTTGTGCCACGTAGTTGCGTATCGCTTTGCTCATATACACACTTTGCGCATACAACATAAGCATTGCGATAAGACTCACCGCATACGACAACCATACAAATAATGCACGGTCGCCCATGTTGTAAAACGCTTGCATATCGTCAAACTTAAAGCCTTGTTGAAGCATTTTATAAGCACCAAAGCTAAGTAAAATAAGACCGATAGCTAACGCGATAGTTCGACCAGGAATACGGTGTAAGTTATGAGCAGGATCGGATAGAAATTCTGCCACCCAAGGCCGATGTGCATCTCTCTTTACTAACTCGCATTTAAGCCTAATAAGCACCACTACGCCAATAAAGCCAACCATGCCTAAAATTGAAATTACTAAGGGGGTTGCCATTTCTGCAGGCATCGAAGGTTTGTCGATTTTGCTGATGCTGGCAGGTTGATGCAAAGTATTCCACCATTCGACCGAATACTTGATGATAGGAATGTTAATAACGCCCACAATCGCCATAATACCAGCTGCTTTGCCAGCTTGGATTTTATCGTCGAAGGAGATGTACAAGGCAATTACGCCCAAATACAAAAACAATAAGATAAGCTGTGACGTGAGCCGGGCATCCCATATCCACCAAGTGCCCCATGTGGGTTTGCCCCATACCGCGCCGGTAAAAAGCGAGATGAAGGTGATTACAGCACCCACCGGAGCGATTGCAATCATCGCCGTAAAGGCTGTACGCCATTGCCACACAATACCCACAAAGGCAGCAACCGCCATAGCAATGTAAGCGGTCATAGACTGCGTAGCACTGGGTACGTGGATATAAATAATGCGATACACATCAAACTGCTGATAATCAGTAGGCGCATACGCTAAGCCCCAAACAAAACCTAGCGGCAAACCCACACAAGCAAGCACCGCAAACCACGGGAACAACTGGTTACAAAGCAAATATGCTTTGTCGGGTTTGGCGTATGAATTCATCCACTTCCACATTAGTTTTGACTCACTTTTAATGAATAGGCAATGGCCACGGGTGCAAGGGCGAGTGTAAACAAGCCCAGCGACGCTATGATACCAAGTTGAAAGGCGTAAGGTAATTGTAAGGAGGCCGAATCTATAGCGGATGTGGCAAATATTAGTAACGGTATAAACAGAGGAATTAGCAAGAGCGCAACTAACACACCGCTGCGTTGTAAGCCCACGGTTAAAGCCACACCAATTGCGCCAATGAGGCTGATTACAGGTGTACCCAATAACAAGGTTGCCATTAAGGCCCAATACATGGGCATAGTCATATTTAAAAACAGTCCCAGTAAGGGTGATAAAATCAGTAACGGTAAAATATGTATCAACCAATGGGTAAGCACTTTCACCAGCACAATTAAATACAGTGGTGTAGAGAGCAGCATGTATTGCTCCAAGGTACCGTCGTTAAAATCGTCGCGAAACATACGTTCCATGCCGAGTAAAAGAGATAAAATCGCGGCCACCCAAATCACGGCACCACTGACGCGTTGCAAAATCTCTGGAGAGGGACCAATAGCCAACGGAAACAAAGTGATGACCATGATAAAGAACATGAGAGGCTGCATTAGCTCCGCACGTTGACGATAGGCTAGCGCAAGATCGCGTTTACAAAAAGACGTGAGTATCGATATCACCAGCGATACTCCAAATGAAACTCACGCTGCTTGTGAGCTATGTTAACGCTTTGATGAGAGGTGAGAAGCACGGCGCCACCGCCTTGTAAAAACTCAGTGATTTTAGCCTCAACAAGGGCAACCATGTTTACGTCAAGGGCAGTCATCGGTTCATCTAATACCCATAAGTTTGCAGCATTTTGCAACCATAAGCGAGCCAGAGAGACGCGGCGCTGTTGCCCTTGAGAAAGATGTTTAACCGGCAAGGTTTCAAGCCCCTCGAGGCCGAGTAATTCCAACACGCTAATAATGCGAGCTTGGTCAACGTCAACCTCATGTTGCTTGCACCAAAACTGTAAATTCTCGATGGGGTTGAGTAAGGCACTGATACCTAACTTATGTCCGAAATAAATGAGCTTCTCGCTGGCACGGTTAATATCTTGATGAACATCGTAAGTATTGATGCTGACTTTACCGTTTTGAGGTTGGCTCAAGCCCACTAATATTCGAATCAGACTGGTTTTTCCAGCGCCGTTCTCACCGCGCAACAATAGCAGTTCCCCTGCGTCTATTTGCAGGTGAAGATCTTCAAATAAAATGCGATCCTGTTTTTCACAAGTGATATCGCGGGCAGATAAAACGGTCAAGTACTTACTCGATAATTAAAAACGCCGGAATATTATCATAAAAACAAGCAATTAACCTATGCTTGAGAGCGGCTTTATTGGTCGAAAAAAACGTTTATTTGATTCGCGTCAAACCGACTAATACCACTGTAAAATTTACTTTGCTTTGTTTTGCTCAACAATCGCTCTAGCGACTTTAGAAATGGGGCGTTTAGCCGATAACTAAGCATGACAAAGAATTCTATTCCAGCCCTGAGCGCCCTTAGTCGATTACAAGAAACCGCCTCTGCTGGTCAGCAAGCTGTGGGCGGTGGTCATGGCATTAAAGTTACGCACGAAAAAACCAGTGTGTCGTTTACTGTGGTGGCAAGCTCTGCACGGCAAATCGTATTACAAGACAATGCGAATAATCAGCGTTTTAGCTTACCTAGTAACGCGTTTACTAACGATTCACTCGCGAGGAATACTTCAAACGGGCCAAACTTACCGACCAAGGGTGATACACTCATTTTGGTCAATGCAAATGAGCGGCAACTGAGTTTTCGCTGGGTGCAGCAAAGCTCACAACAAGGCCAAGGCAACACCCTTCCTGCAGGTTTAAGTAGGGCTTTGGTTGCGAGTTGGCCAGATTTAAACTTAAGTGCAGTAGGCAAAGCGCCTTTGTCGGTTAGTGCGCAAATGCCTTTTGATGCTGGCGATCCTAAGTTGGCGGCGCTCGCCAAATTAATTACGCTGAATGCCACAAAATTAGGGCAACCTCTTATAGAACTTCCCCTAAGTGGAAAAGTCGTAGCAATTCAAAATGCAAATGCGGCTAATACAACTGCGCTTGTTAAGTTGTCGATGGCAAGTTTTGGGGTCAAAGATATTAACTTCGCTTTACCACTTGCACCGAAACAGGCTGCAAATATTCAGAGCGGCGCGATGGTTGAGGTAGTCGTATCGCCAAATAAAAAAGGGGCGGCTATACAAAGCATAAAAGTCCAAGGTGCGGGGCTCTTTAGCGCTAGCAACCTTGCACAAACTAATAAAGCAAACCCACAGTTAAACGCTACAATCGGCCAAATTTCCCAGCAAACGTTGTTTAAGGCGATGCAAACAAATGCCAACTCGCAAGGTACGAAGAGCGTTATTCAGGCATTGCAAAAACCGCTTTTAAATGTTCTGCCGGCTAACTTTATAGCGCAACTTAATAACGCTACAAAAAGTGGTAGCGAGACTGCTGGTGATGCACGCTTGCTGGATACTCGTTTGTTGGATACTCGTTTGTTAATAACGCCGCAAAAAACATTGGCAACTCAAACCGGGCAAACTCTCTCGAATAGTCGCACAAGCAACAATAGTCTAATGCTTGTTGCAGTAGCAAAGCCCTTGACGATTCAGGTGCAAACGAGTCAACTTAATAGCGAGCAAAAGCAACAGGTAACACAACACATAAGTCAAAGCACCGGAGTAGATATTGGGCAAAAACCGGTATCAGGTAGCTCAGGGATTCAAATTTCACAGCAGCAAGGAATACAATCAAACTTACCTAACGTAAGCGTCGCTAATACGGTAAATCATAGTGCTTCAAAGGCGCCACTAAACACCATTTTAAGTCAAGTACAACAACTACTCTCGCCTGAGGAATTAACTCAACTACCGCCTAAATTGCAGCAAGCATTGAATCATACCCTTAGCCATAGCGAACCCAGTGCACCGGTTATGCGAGAAGTAAAAGCGGTGTTGCAAAACCTTATGAGCAAGGGCAGCCCAGAAACCAGAGCTTTACTAAAGCCTTTGCTGCTGCAGTTGCAAAACATATTGGGACAAAGTAATACAAACACTAAAAGTGATGCCGTGCTACCTAATAAACAAACCACGGCCAGTGGAGATATAGAGGGTAATTTAAAAGTGGCTGAACTACTACGCTCAAGTATTGCGGCACAAGCAGTTACACAACTTACAAGCATGCAGCAAACTAACGTGGCTCCAAATAATGTAGGGGGCACGCAAAATAGCTTTGTAGACGGTTTGGTAACTCTTTTAAAACTAAGTTTAGCGGCAAAACTTGCGACTCCAAATGCTAAAGCAGCTGGAACGCCAGAGCTAACCGCCAATATTGCAGCCTTTGCTTCTTCGGTGATAAAGCAAATTAACCCTCGTGCTGAGCGGGGTAATACGCCAAAAATCTTGCAAGATATCGCATTAAATGACCCGCGTGGCAGCCTAATAAGCGAGATAGGCAAATTACTGAGTACTCACAATAGCCAAAAGCTTAGAAGCGCAGAAGCAAGCCTGCAAGGTCAAGACACTTACTATTATGGTCTACCAAATGTACTGAATCCTCGGGGGGAAGATATCGAAATTGCGATTAAGCGGGAAGCTGAATCACAGCGCGAAGAGCAAGAGAATAAGAGTAGCAGCACATGGAAGCTTGATATGAAATTAGATGTTGGCAAACACGGTACCGTGCTCGCAAAAACCCAGTTCACAGTAGACAAACAAGCGCCTATTTCTAATAGAGAAAATCATGAAGGTAAAAGCAAGCAGAACGAAGGGATAGACCTACATCTTTATACTTCAAATGAAGCATTAAAAGGGCGAGTGCTTACATACTTACCGGTTTTACTCAACCGCTTAGAAGCCTTGGGTATTCATGTGAAGTCCCAAGCTTGTGATGTAGGTAAGGTTGAGGACACATTATTTAAAACCCAACTGAGTGTGATGCATGCCTATGCTTAATACCGTTTACTTAAGCAAAGATGGCATACCTGCGAAGGCAGATACCTTCCAACGCTACTGAAGTTGAATGAAATTAAACAGTGTCATTGCAGCGGAGGCTGTAATCCCCATAAATATCCTCTAATCAGCACTAACACGGTGATTACTTGAGGAGGTTTCGGCCTTCGCCGAAATGACAGGGGAGTATCATAGCTTAAACGAACAGTGTTATGCCTATATGTGAATTGAAGTACTACCTAATAGCGAGAGCGATTTTATTATG
>CAZUON010000051.1:21963-26747 GCA_964621345.1 uncultured Glaciecola sp.
GCCGGCATGACGGTGAGAATGCCGGCATGACGGTAGAGAACGCTGGAATGACAACAGCGACAGGAATGACGGAACGGGGGCTAAAGGCCCTACTCTGCTTTTTCAACTTCGTTACTATCGTCTTCTTGCACTTCTGCAGACATTAGTAATTCAGCTCTTAATTTGCCTTCAATTTCATCAGCAAGGTCTTTGTGGTCTTTTAAGTATTGCACAACGTTTGCTTTACCTTGACCTATACGGTCGCCGTTGCAACTATACCACGCACCGGCTTTGTCAATATGTTTGTGTTTAACACCCAAATCGACAAGTTCAGCTTCTTTACTGATACCTTGGCCATACAAGATTTGGAATTCGGTTTGCTTAAACGGTGGCGCAATTTTGTTTTTCACCACTTTTACGCGGGTTTCGTTACCCACTACTTCATCGCCATCTTTGATTGCACCAATACGGCGTATATCTAATCGAACAGAGGCGTAAAACTTAAGGGCATTACCACCTGTTGTCGTTTCAGGATTACCAAACATTACACCAATTTTCATACGAATTTGGTTGATGAAAATAAGCATGGTATTACTGCGCTTAAGGTTACCGGTAATTTTACGCATGCTTTGTGACATCATGCGAGCGGCGAGGCCCATGTGAGAATCGCCGATGTCGCCTTCAATTTCAGCACGCGGCGTAAGCGCAGCTACTGAGTCAACAACAATCACGTCTACTGCGCCTGAGCGAGTTAACATATCGCATATTTCAAGTGCTTGTTCGCCGGTATCGGGTTGAGATACCAATAACTCGTTAATATTTACACCTAGTTTTTTTGCGTAAATTGGGTCAAGTGCGTGTTCTGCATCTACAAAGGCGCAAGTTTTACCTTCTTTTTGTGCTTGTGCAATTACCTCGAGGGTAAGGGTTGTTTTACCCGATGATTCTGGTCCGTATATTTCAACAATTCGACCCATTGGCAAGCCGCCAGCGCCCAGTGCGATATCGAGCCCAAGTGAACCAGTAGAGATTGTCTCTACGTCCATGGTTCTGTTTTCACCTAACTTCATGATGGAGCCTTTGCCGAATTGCTTTTCAATTTGAGAAAGAGCCGCATCTAACGCATTTGCTTTATTTGTATCGTTTTTCATTTAAGTTTCCTTGGTTAGTGCTAGCGTACTCAGCCGCACATGCAATCATTTATATCGGAAGTATACTGTATAACTATACAGTTTCAACGCTTTATTCAATATTTTTTATAACTGTATGAATTTAAATGATAATTATTTTTAATTTATGCTTGCTTTACTTGTAATCGCGTAAGTAACTCACAACAAACAGTATTCATATACAGTGTTTTTGATAACAGAAGTTTTACCAACAAGATGTCTCTGCAATGGTAAAAAGTATGGCATGGGCTTTATTGTGATTGAACTACACATGAGATCAGTTTTTCGAGGGATAATATAATAGCTTGCTCGCGCACCTGTTGCCGGTCGCCTGAAAAACATCGACTAAAAGTATAGGTGTCTGTTTCAGTGCTTATAGCAAACCACACCAAACCAACCGGTTTATCTTTACTGCCACCTGCTGGCCCAGCAATACCACTCACCGACACCGCATAATCGGCCTTTGAACGTGCACGAGCACCTTCTGCCATTTGTATCACAACCCCTTCTGATACAGCGCCAACTTGTGCTAGCGTATCTGGCAGAACGCCAACCAAACTGGTTTTGGCTTCGTTGCTATAGGTTACCCACGATTGATTTATCCATGCAGAAGAGCCTGGCACATCGGTAATGGCAAATGCAATGCCGCCGCCGGTGCACGATTCAACCGTGCACACAGTGGCCTGTTTCTCAGCTAGAGCCTGGCCAAGTTGTTCGGCTAACTGATATTTGCTTTTAAACTGAGCATTCAACATACAAGCGTTTTTTCTTTTTTAGTTTTGCATTAGTATATGCGCTATCAAATATGCCTAAACAATAGCGCACCTTTCCGGTTGAATAAATAACGCGGAACAAAAACGTGGAATAAATAACGCCAATATGTCGACTGCAAACACTGACGCAACATCAAAACATACGCCAATGATGGCGCAATACCTAGGCATAAAAGCAGAGCATCCAGAAACCTTATTATTTTATCGCATGGGCGATTTTTATGAGTTGTTTTTTGAGGATGCAAAAAAAGCCAGTAATTTGCTCAATATATCCCTGACCGCGCGCGGAAAATCAGGGGGTGAGCCTATACCCATGGCGGGAGTACCTTATCATGCCGCTGAAAATTATCTTGCGAAATTGGTCAAGATGGGCGAGTCAGTCGCCATTTGCGAACAAGTGGGTGACCCTGCCACCAGCAAAGGTCCAGTGGATCGCAAAGTAGTCAGAATAGTTACCCCCGGCACCATTACCGATGAAGCTCTACTCGAAGACAAACAAGATGCCGTGCTCGCCGCTGTTACCGCACATAAAAACGTATTTGGAATTGCCTATATTGATTTAGCGAGCGCTCGCTTTCATGTAGTGGATTGCGTTGGTGAAGATGCTTTTTTAGCTACTCTTGAGCGCATTAAAGTCGCGGAGCTTTTATATTGCGAAGACTTCGAATACTTGCATTTATTAGATAAATACAAAGGTAAGCGCCGCAGACCTATTTGGGAGTTCGATAAACAAACCGCTTTAAGCAAGCTAAACGCCCAGTTCTCTACCATGAGCTTAAACGGTTTTGGCATCGACGAAGACATGCTCGCAATTTGTAGCGCAGGCTGTGTATTACAGTACGTACAAGAAACCCAGCGCACTCAACTGATTCATATAAACCGTATTACCCACGACAATCACAGCCAGATTTTATATATGGATGCTGCGACCCAGCGCAACCTAGAGCTAACCCGATCGCTCTCTGGCGGGCATGACAATACCTTATTAAGCGTAATTGATAACACCGCAACGAGCATGGGCTCACGCTTGTTACAGCGGTATTTGCATCAACCTACACGCGATTGCAAAGAAATCATGAATCGGCATGGAATGATTGATGCTATTCGTTTAAGTGACTACAGCGAATTACAGCAAAGCTTAAAAGAAATTGGTGACATAGAGCGAATACTTGCCCGAGTTGCCCTAAGGAGTGCCCGCCCTCGGGACTTCTCACGTTTAAGTCATGCATTAAACCAACTGCCAATATTACTTGAGCAAATTGCAAGCTTAAGCATCGCCCCAGCACTTGAAAGTGTGCAGCAACACTACCTTAATACAATAACGCATTACCCGGACTTAGCCGACTTACTCAATCGAGCGATTATTGAAAACCCACCGGTTGTATTGCGCGACGGCGGCGTAATTGCTACAGCTTACAGCCCTGAGCTAGATGAACTCAGAGACTTAGCACAAGGCGCAACTTCTTATTTAGAGGCATTAGAAATTCGCGAACGCGAGCGCACTGGAATATCGACGCTTAAAGTTAACTACAATAAGGTGCATGGTTTCTACATTGAGGTGAGTCGAGCAAACAGTGAGTTAGTGCCCGCTGACTATATCCGGCGCCAAACCCTTAAAAATAACGAACGCTATATAATCCCAGAATTAAAAGAGCACGAAGATAAAGTACTCACTAGCCAAAGTCGTGCTTTGGCGCTGGAAAAACGTTTGTACGACAGCTTATTTGACCACATCATGCCAAGCCTGAACGCGTTGATGCAAAGCGCTGCAGCCATTGCTAAGTTTGATGTAATGGTAAATTTTGCGGAGCGCGCCGACACTTTGGCATTAAATGCCCCCGAATTAGTCGAAGATAAAATGGTTGAATACGACGGCGGGCGTCATCTTGTGGTCGAGAATGTGATGAGTACGCCTTTTATTGCCAATCCCTTATATGTATCGCAAAGTACTCAAATGCTGATGATCACAGGCCCGAACATGGGCGGTAAATCAACTTATATGCGTCAAACGGCATTGATTGTGTTGTTAACGTACATCGGGTCATTTATACCTGCTAATAGTGCAAAAATAGGCCCTGTCGACCGTATTTTCACACGCATCGGCGCTGCCGACGATTTAGCCTCTGGGCGCTCTACCTTTATGGTTGAGATGACCGAAACCGCAAATATACTGAACAACGCCACCTCTAACAGCCTAGTGCTGATGGATGAAATTGGCCGTGGCACTAGCACTTACGATGGCCTCTCCCTGGCATGGGCTTGCGCGCAGTATTTAGCCGACAATATTCGCTGCTACACCTTGTTTGCTACGCATTATTTTGAGCTCACAACCTTAACCGAACAATACCCGCATATTCAAAATGTGCATTTAAGCGCAATTGAACACAAAGACGACATTAAGTTTATGCATCAGGTGCAACAAGGGGCAGCCAGTAAAAGTTATGGCTTGCAGGTGGCAAAGCTCGCAGGCGTGCCAAAAGCGGTGTTAAATGTCGCCAAACAAAAATTAACGCAACTTGAGCAAAGTGCTTCACAACAAAATGACTCTACTGTAGATGCCAATACTCAAAAAAATAAGAGTAGCAGTGATAACACTGCACAAAACAACGCTTCACCAAAACAGTTTGAGCAAATGGCGATTACCCTAGATGCGCCGCACTGGTTAGAACAAAAGCTTCAAGCTATAGACTTAGATGAACTCTCACCGCGTGAGGCGCAAGCCTTGCTATATGAATGGCGTAAGAGTTTGCAGTAACAAAGTTCACTGCAATGCTCGAGTGAATATAAGCGTAATGGATGCTTAGTTAGGAGGTACCGGCCTTCGCCGGCATGACGGTGTGGCCGAAGAAAAAATGTCATTCCC
>CAZUON010000052.1:0-2515 GCA_964621345.1 uncultured Glaciecola sp.
CTCCAAATACCCAAGTATAAAACCCTATACCCAAAAGTGAACTGTAAAGCGTAGTTTCAGTGTTCAAAATTTAATCATTGATAATTTTTTGACCTTTACTGCGTTTTATGTTTTTATACGCAAAACCAACTGGTCAGATGAGCGGATAAGTTAATTATGAGTATTAGAACAAGCCTTAAAAAAGTATTACCTCCTATTTCAGTAACCGAGCAGGAAGCACTCGACGCGGGCGACGTTTGGATCGAATCTTCGATTTATCAAGGCAAGCCTGATTTACAAGCTTTGCGCCGCTTACCACAAGCAAGCCTAAGCGCCGACGAACAAGCTTTCCTCGACGGTCCTGTGCAAACCTTGATGGAAATGATTGATGATTTTGAATTACAAAATTCAAAACATATTCCTCAAGACGTTTTAGATTTCTTGGGCAAAGAGAAGTTTTTCTCTATGATCATCCCCAAAAAATTTGGCGGACTAGAATTTAGCCCCTACGCGAACTCAACTATCGTAGCCACAATCGCTGCTAAAAGTGGTGCAATTGCTGTAACGGTCATGGTACCAAACAGCTTAGGCCCGGGTGAGTTACTTATGCATTACGGTACAGAAGATCAGCAAAACTACTGGTTGCCACGCTTAGCAGTAGGTGAAGATGTACCATGTTTCGCACTTACCAGCCCAGAAGCAGGCTCAGACGCTGGGTCAATTCCAGATGCTGCGATTGTTACTAAAGGCGAATGGGAAGGCAAAGAAGTCGTTGGACTTCGTGTTTCTTGGGATAAACGTTATATTACGCTTGCCCCCATCGCTACTGTATTAGGTCTAGCTTTTAAAGTATTCGACCCAGACCAACTTCTTGGTGATACTTTAGAACTCGGCATCACTTGTGCGCTTTTACCTAAATCTCACCCTGGCGTAGAGTTAGGTAATCGTCATGACCCAATGGGCGTACGTTTTTATAACGGCACAACTCGTGGTAACGATGTATTTATCCCAATGGATTTCATTATTGGCGGTCAGAAGAACATCGGAAAAGGCTGGCAAATGTTAGTGAGCTGTCTAGGCGCAGGTCGCGGTATTTCTCTACCAGCAATGGGTGTAGCGACTGCACAGTCTGCATTCAAATCAACTGCTGAATACTCTTTTGTGCGCGAACAGTTTGGCGTGCCAATTGGTCGTTTTGAAGGTATTCAAGAAAAGATGGCAGACATTGCCGGTAAAACATTCTTACTTGAAGCGATGCGTGTATTAACCACTGAAGGCTTAGGCGAAGGTATCAAGCCATCAGTTGTAACTGCTATTGCAAAATACCATATGACAGAACTAGGTCGTGACGTAATGAACTCTGCGATGGACGTTCAAGCGGGCAAAGCAATACAACGCGGCCGTCAAAATACCTTAGCAAATGGTTACAGTGCTTTACCAATTGCCATCACGGTAGAAGGCGCGAACATCTTAACTCGTAACTTAATGATCTTTGGTCAAGGCGCAATGCGTTGTCACCCACACCTAAAAGAAATGGTTGACCTTATTCACAGCAACGAAAGCAGCGCTGATGCTCAGTTCAATAAAGTACTTGGTAAAACCGTGAAATTCAGTGTTAAAAACGCACTACGCAGCACGGTTAATAGTTACCTTCCATTCATGCGCAACTCAGAATCAAGCTTCCCTGAAGTACGTAAGTATGAAAAACGTTTAAACATGCTTTCTTCTAAACTTGCCCCACTTGCTGACTTCTCATTGTTAGTGTTAGGTGGCGACCTGAAAAAAGCCGAGCTTTTGTCAGCTCGTTTAGGTGACGTTATTAGTTATGTATATGCGGCAATGGCTGCGCTTCGTTTTTACGAACAGCGCGTGCAAGACCGTCAACAGGCATTACCGTACTTCCAGTATGCAATGGAGTGGTCTTTGCAACAGGGTGAGCAAGCAATTGTTAACTTTGTAAATAACTTTCCAAACGCACCAACTCGATACTTAATGCGTTTCTTAACCAACACTTACACCTCATCAGTAAGCGGTATTAGTGATGATTTAGTGAGAGAGCTATCTGCTGCATCAATGCAAGATTCAAGCATTAAGGCACAGCTTACTCATTTGGTGGTTAGCATTCCAGGTGATGGTAACGACATCAACGAACAAGCATTTAAAGCAAAGCATGCTGCAATGCCATTATTGTCGAAAGTCCACAAAGCGCTACGTGCTACTCCAGTAGTTCCGTTCATTTCCTTTGAACATGCTGTTGTGACTTTACGTGACGCGGGCGACTTAACTGAAAGCGAAGCATCAACTTTGCTAGCTTACGACGAAAAACGTAAACTCGCAGTACGTGTTGATGAATTTACCTTCGACATGGTAGACGTTAACGACACGAACACCGAGCAAAGCGACAAATCACAAGCTGACGCTGCATAAAGTAAAAAAGCTAAGTTCCAAAGGGCACTCTTGTAGTGCCCTTTTTTGTGTCCAACGTTTATAACCAACAGCGGGGGGAGCACGAGGTTCCGGCCTGCGCCGGAATGAC
>CAZUON010000052.1:2615-20917 GCA_964621345.1 uncultured Glaciecola sp.
CAATCTCCCGCAAACTACATTCCCCTTTACACTAAATATAAGGTATCTTATAGCCCATAAACTATCCGCATCGCCCCGTTAGAAACAATAAAGAAGAACAACACAATTATGGCTCAGCTTTACTTTTACTACTCGGCAATGAATGCCGGTAAATCAACCTCTCTACTACAATCAGCATATAACTATCAAGAGCGTGGAATGGAGGTAGCGTTATTTACGGTTGCATTTGATAACCGCTTTGGCGAGGGCAAAATTGCTTCTCGCATCGGTTTATCTTCTCCAGCTCACCTATTTAATAAAGAGACGCAACTGTTCGACGAGGTTTTAAAACTCCACGAGCAAAAACCACTCGGTTGTATTTTCATCGATGAAGCGCAGTTTTTATCAAAAGCGCAAGTGCGGGAATGTTTAAAAGTGGTCGACGAACTCGATATTCCGGTTTTAGCCTACGGTCTTAGAACTGACTTCCAGGCCGAAACTTTTGAAGGCAGCCATTATTTACTTGCATGGGCCGACAAGCTATCAGAACTAAAAACAGTGTGTCATTGTGGCCGCAAAGCCAACTTTGTTGCACGACTTAATGAAAAAGGCGAAGTTATCGCTAGTGGCGATCAAATCGAGATTGGCGGAAACGAGCGTTATATTTCGCTTTGTCGCAAACACTTTACCGAAAAAACAGGGTTTAATGCTTAACTGACGACGCTCATAAAATACTAAATTTATTAGTAGGTGAAGCTATAATACGAAACAACCGCATTATTAATACCAGTGATAATTCTCCTATCATTAAACAAATTTCTGTTATGGTCAGTATGCATTATCATCTGATTATTAATATTTTAGTAACAAATGAAACGTTAAGGCTGGGTGAATTTTTATGGATTTTTCGTATAACCAAAAAACACAAGATTATTTGAGCAGAATAAAGGCATTTATTGCCGAGCATTTAGAGCCTATTGAAGACAAAGTATACGAAGAGTTGCATCAACTCAACCCCGATGGTAATTGGCAAAACTGGCAATGTCACCCTGCTATTGAGCCCCTCAAGCAAAAAGCGAAGGAAGCCGGTTTGTGGAATCTATTTCTACCCGACGCTGAACTGGCACAAGGGCTAACCTGCACCGAATACGCCCCCCTCGCCGAAGAAACAGGCCGCATACTATTCGCACCCGAAGTATTTAATTGCAACGCGCCTGATACTGGCAATATGGAAGTGCTCTATCATTTTGGTAACAAAGCGCAGCAAGACAAATGGCTTACACCTCTTCTAAACGGCGAAATACGCTCTGTATTTGGCATGACCGAGCCTGATGTTGCTTCCTCAGATGCGACTAATATGGAAGCCAGTATTAAAGAAGATGGCGACGAATTAGTTCTTAATGGCAAAAAATGGTGGAGCACAGGGCTTGGGCACCCAAATGCCAAAGTCATGATATTTATGGGTTTGTCGAATCCTGAAAATGACAAACATAGCCAACATAGTATGGTCATTGTTCCTCTTGATGCAAAAGGGCTCACCGTAAAACGCATGCTTACCGCCTACGGCGATTACGACGCACCATTTGGTCATGGCGAAATGCACCTCGATAATGTACGTGTACCTAAAGAAAACTTATTGGTCGGTATGGGCAAAGGCTTTGCAATTGCACAAGGTAGACTTGGGCCTGGCCGAATTCATCACTGCATGCGCGCAATAGGCATGGCTGAAAAAGCGCTAGAGCTTGCGATAAAACGCGGCAAATCTAGAGTTGCATTTGGTCGCCCAATTATTGAAATTGGGGGCAACAAAGAACGCATTGCACAAGCGCGCATGGCCATCGAGCAGGCTCGTTTATTGACCCTGCAAGCGGCTTGGAAAATAGATAACTTAGGCGTTAAAAACGCGATGGTAGATATTTCGGCAATCAAAGTGGTTGTGCCCAATATGCTTATTGACGTAGTAGACATGGCGGTGCAAATGCACGGCGGTGGCGGCATGTGTAACGACTTCCCACTGGCTCGCCTCGCCGCAGGCGCACGCTCTCTCAGACTCGCCGATGGCCCAGATGAAGTGCACATGGCAATGGTCTCTCGTTTAGAACTTAAAAAGTACGCCTAGCATATGAATGATTCAAATATCGATAAAGCCGGCAGTGTGCGCCCGGGCGAGGAACTAGACATTGTTCCATTGCGCAAATGGCTCGACGAAAACATCGGCGATTTACAAGGTGATATGCAAGTCACGCAATATTCAGGCGGCGCATCTAACTGGACCTATTGTTTAGCCTTTGAAAACCGCTCGGTGATTTTGCGCAGACCACCCTCAGGCACTAAAGCCAAAGGTGCTCACGATATGGGTCGCGAGTATCGTTTACAAGATTCCTTAAAACCCGTCTTTGATAAAGTCCCTAGCATGCTTGGATACACCGATGACGAAAGCATCATTGGTGCTGAGTTTTATGTGATGGAGAAATTCGACGGGATTATTCCACGCAAACATTTTCCCCGTGGTTTGAACGTATCAAAAGAACAAGCGCGTAAACTTTGCGAAGTTGCTTTAGATGAACTCATTAACTTACACAATGTGGATTACAAAGGCGCAGGACTTGACCATATTGGTAAAGGTGAAGGCTACACACAGCGACAAATTAGTGGCTGGATAGGCCGTTATACCAAAGCTAAAACATGGAATGTACCCAGCGGGAAAAAGGTCATGAAGTGGCTCGAGACACACTTGCCTGCTAAAGAAACGATTTGTATTACTCACAACGACTATCGTTTTGACAATTTAGTCATGGCCCAAGACGACCCAACCAAAATCATTGGCGTGCTTGACTGGGAATTAGCCACTCTTGGCGACCCTCTGATGGATTTAGGTAACAGCTTGGCCTACTGGGTACAAGAAGACGATGACTTTTTAGCAAAAAGCACCCAGCGCCAGCCAACCAACATACCTGGCATGATGACTCGTCAAGAAGTCATTAATTACTACTGCGAAAAACAAAATCTTGAACCTAAAGACTTCGACTTTTATGAGGTGTACGGTTTATTTAGATTAGCCGCCATTGTGCAGCAAATTTACTATCGCTATCATCATAAACAAACGCGTAATCCGGCCTATAAGAACATGTGGGTCTTTGTGCATTACTTGCTGTATCGCTGCAATAAAATAATAAAAAGAGGCAAATAGCGTGAGACAAAACATTCTAATCACCGGCGCGAGCTCTGGCTTAGGGCGTGGCATGGCCATTGAGTTCGCTAAAAAAGGTCGTAATTTGGCTTTGTGTGCAAGACGTGTTGAGCGTTTGGAATCGCTGAAACAAGAATTGGCGCAAATCAATCCTGATATAAAGGTCATTATCAAATCCCTGGACGTTGATGACCACGACGCTGTATTTAGCGTGTTTGAACAGTTCAGGCAAGAACTCGGGCAACTCGATCGTGTGATTGTTAATGCCGGTATGGGCAAAGGCGCATCAATTGGTACGGGTTACTTTAAAGCCAATAAACAAACCGCCATTACCAACTTTGTATCTGCGCTGGCACAGTGCGAAGCGGCGGTGGGTATATTTAGAGAGCAGAACGCGGGGCATTTAGTCACAATATCGTCTATCAGCGCAGTGCGCGGATTTAGACGAGCGCTTAATGTTTATGCTGCAACCAAAGCTGCGATTAGCTCCTTAAGTGAAGGATTGCGTCTCGATTTAGCCGACACTCCCATTGTAGTATCCACCTTACATCCTGGTTTTATTCAAAGTGAAATCAACGAGAAAGTGAAAAAAGTACCTTTCATGGTCGACACACAAACCGGTTGCAAAGCCATGGTGAAGGCCATCGAAAAAGAAGGGGGAAACAGTTACGTACCGGTTTGGCCTTGGGCCTTAATGCAACTCATAATGAGAATTGCACCGCTGAGTATGCTCAAGAAAATGAGCTAAATATGCAAGCTACAATTTTTACGCAGTTTATTTTGCCGGGAGTATTGGCGCTTATCATGTTTGGTATGGGCCTAAGTTTAACGGTGTATGACTTTACCCGTCTATTTAGGCTCCCTAAACCGGTTTTAATTGGGCTATTTGGTCAGCTCATTGCCCTGCCTTTATTTGCCCTTAGTCTCGCACTATTGTTTAACGCCCCTCCTGCAATTGCCATTGGCTTGATGATCATAGCCGCCTGCCCCGGAGGCACGACTTCAAATCTTATTAGTCATATTGCAAAAGCGAATTTAGCTTTGTCGGTCTGCTTAACCGCGATTACGACGATTGTTTGCGTGATCAGCACCCCCTTCTTAATAAAGTATAGTATTGGACTGTTTTCAGAGGCACAAGATTTATCCTTTTCGCTATTAAACACTTCTTTGGGTTTGTTAGTTATCTCTATTATTCCCATTCTCATTGGGATGACTATTAGAGCAAACTTTAACGACTTAGCATGCACAGTAGAACCTTGGTTTAGACGACTCTCAGTGGTATTTATGCTCTTACTGATTGCCATTATTAGTTACCAAGAGCGTGACATGATGGTACAAGCCTTCCCTGATGTGTTTTTGTTAGTCGTGGCATTAAATTTTGGTGCCACCCTCATGGGATTATTATTAGCTAAGCTCAGCCGTTTATCGGAAAAAGACGGTGTTACACTCGGCATTGAAATTGGCACACAAAACGCGACCTTAGCCATCCTAATTGCGGTAAGCTTTATCCAAGAGCCTTCCTTTGCTGTGGCCGCTGGCGTGTATGGGGTAACGATGTACTTAGGCGCATTTTGTTTGGTCTTTTTTAAACGCAAAGCATTGGCAGCTTGTGCATAAACTCAATAGCAAAGATTGAATTTTCACCACAATTTAAGCAAACTGAGTAAATAACGAGATCACTGACTTGATCGCTTACTTGACTACGGAATGCTCAGTTACATGCAATTACTCAAGACCTCCACTCTCTCTTTTTTCGTTTTTATTGCGTGTGTTGCATTTTCCCAGGGGCAGAGCCCACAACAAAGCCAGCAAAAAAGCCAATTTGACGCGCAAAGCTTAGACCAAACTATTGAGCGTGCTCTAGAACAATTTTATACCCCAGGTATGAGCGTAGCCGTCGTCCATCAAAGCGATGTGATATATGCAAAAGGCTTCGGTTTAGCAAATATCGAACAAAAACAACCGATAACACCCACTACCTACTTTCGGTTAGCGTCAACGAGTAAAGCCTTTACTGCGGCAGCTTTGGCTATTTTAGTGGACCAAGAAAAGCTTGCATGGAATGATTTGGTGATTGACCACCTGCCGCATTTTAGAATGCAAGATGCTTACGCAACTGCCCATTTCACGGTGGAAGACTTACTCACTCATAAAAGCGGCTTAGCAGGCGGTGCTGGAGACAGCATGATTTGGCCTGAGCCCAGTGGTTTTTCGCGCCAAGAAGTCATAGAGAACCTGCGTTATCTAAGCCCAGAATACGAGTTTGGCCGCGAATACGCATACAGTAATGTTATGTACATTACGGCTGGAGAGCTAGTCGCATCAATTTCAGGTAAGCCCTTTGAAGCGTTTGTGGATGAACATATTTTTAATGCACTCGATATGAACTGTTACGCCGGCGATATGCCGGACTCTGCGCTTGCAAAAAGCGCTATGAGTTATGGGCATAACGATAGCAGGGGGATCTATGCCATTCCCCGCAATGCAATTTACGGAACACCTCTAATGTCGGCAGCAGCTGGCGGCATGGTATGTTCTGCACAAGGCATGGCTAAGTGGGTACAAGCACTATTGAACCCCGAAACCCTTCCCTTTTCTTTAGAACAACTAGAAAAAATGTGGCGACCCCATACTATTTTAAATGTATCGGCTACTGAGGCTGAATGGAACGGCACTCACTTTAAGCACTATGGCCTGGGTTGGCGCTTAGAAAACATTGGTGCTTTTGAGCTCATTTCTCACACTGGCACCTTGTCTGGCTATCAAGCTTATGTGGCTTTGATTCCTGAACTTAAAATGGGCGCCGTTGTGCTCAACAACGGCTCGAATTACGGGGCGCGCGGCGCGGTGATGCAAGCTATTACCGAAATGTTTGTTAGCGCCGAACAGCATGATTGGGTTCAGCAGTACATAGAGTATCAAGAGGAGCGAGAGCAGGCATACCTTGCAAGAACTAACACACCAAAAGCCATTGCAAAAATGACCTTAACCACCGACGCGCTCGTTGGCACTTATCGCGACCAATGGTTTGGTGACTTGGTAATATTCAAACAAGGTAAACAAACGCGTATACAATCATCGCGTATGCAAACCTTAAGCGGAACCATAGAGGGCTTTCAAGACAATATCTTTAAGATAGTATGGGATAATCAAAACGCCGCCTCAGATGCATTTTTGCATACGCAGCTTAATTTAGAACGCGAGGTCACCAGCCTTACTCTGCATCCCTTTTCAGTGAGGGAACGCAGTAATCACGAGTGGCGTGATATGCACTTTATTAAACAAAACAAAGAATAAAACGAGTTTCCCGATAATGAAGATAAAGTCGCTCATTCGTAAAAAAGCTTTCTGGATGCTGGTATTGCCCTGCATTAGCTTATTTTTAATGATAGACCGCTCTCCTCTTATTCCTGAAAAGGCCCCCATTACGGGTGAGCTTGCAAAAACCGCGCGTAACAATGCAAAAGCCCTAGCTGACGCCTTGGCCGCTCAGCGCTCGTTTATTGACTTAAGCTTTGACGAAGAAGACGTAGTCGCGATTAGCGCCGCCACCTCCCACCTATTTGATAACATCAACGTTGCATTGGGATACAGCCCAAGTTTTGTGCAGCTTGCAGCGACTACCAAAATCGATTTATCGCTTTTCTCACTCTATGTAAATACAAGCTGTGAAATTGAACTTGAAAACACACAGAGCCAACTGCAAGCGTGTAGACTTGGCGACTTATACCTGCCCGGTTTTGTCGTCAAACCTATCCTAAATGCGGGTGTATGGTTAATTTTTGATGCTGAGGTCAGCGCAACACTTAATAGCATGATCGCAGGTTTACGCTTTGAAGATAGAAAGCTGTTGTTGTCTGCCAGTAAAAGTGTCGATTTGAGGCAACGTGTTAGTCGCTCGCTTAGCAATGCATCGGACCTTGCAGAAGTCGCAATGTCTAACGATATACCAGCCCCCGAAATAACCCAGGTTTATTTGAGCGAACTATACAAAAACGACTTTACCGGGCAGTCACTCTCGTTACCAGTGTCTCAGCTAGCGCAACTCGCGGCTGTGCGCACCTTGGAGTCTGATGTACATGAGGAAAACAACGCTATGATTTGGGCCTTGGCCATTAGATTTGGCGGCTCACACTTTGCCCACCTAGCGGAAATATCTGAGCCGCAGACGCAGCTCGGTGTGACCCTAAATGGCAGGGAAGATTTAGCCCTACACTTTTTATACTCAGCCATACTCGAACTAGTCGGAAATGAAGCTCTCTCGTTTAATATTGGTGAACTAAAAGAAGTTCTCGACAGTGGCAAGGGCGGTAGTGGTTTTAGTTTTGTTGATTTAGCGGCAGATGAGTCTGGCATAGCCTTTTCAAAGCAATTGACCGGTTCAGAGAACGACGCTATTAGGAGCCAAACTCTTTTAGCCAACGCAAAAAGTGAGCGAGTGTTTTTTCCTCTTACCCACGACTTACCTGAAGGCTTTAGCGAAAGCGCCTTTGCTAGAGTATTTACTAGTGTGAACAGCGATAAATACAAAATCATGGAACAAAACATCGACGCACGCATTAGCAGCTTGCCGATTCACAGCAATAACAAGCAAGCACAAATACAAATCGCAAAAGGCCCTGAGCTTCCAAACGTGACCCCGGTAACACGTGGAGAATGGCTTCAAATTGATACTCACACTCACAGCAAACATTCAGATGGCATGTTCAGTATTGATGAAATCGCTAAACAAGCGGCAACATATGGATGTGACGCCATTGCCATTACAGACCACGGCGACAGTAATTTATCGAGTGTATTGTCAAAGGCTTATTTTGATGATGTTGCTCGGGTTAATGGCAAATATAACAATATGACAGTCCTTGCTGGGTTTGAATGGAATATACCTCCCTTTGGTGGTAAGGAGCATGCTACGGTGCTGTTTGGGCAGTCAGCAGGTGACTTACAAAAACTGGCCGAGTTTAGACAAGAACATGACCATTACCGTGAACGCTCCTTTAGGCATTTAAACACCAAGAGTGCGTTAAAATGGCTCCAAACCTATTCGCAGAGGGCCACAACTCAACCCGTGCTGATATACAATCATCCAAGTCGAAAAGTAAAAAGCTTGGATGAAAACTTAAGTGATTTAAGCGAATGGATGCAGGTAAGTGATTTATTTATTGGTGTCTCTGGGGCACCTGGGCATCAGGCAAAGCGTGGGAAAAACAATGGGTCCTACGAAGAGGTGATGCGCACAGTAAATGGTTGGGACAGAGTCACCAGTGATATTGGCGGTGTATGGGATACCATGTTGCAAAATGGCTACCGCGTGTTAGGCGCACGTGCAGATTCTGACTTTCATAACACCAAGATGGATTATTGGCCGTGCCAGTTTTCGAGTACTCATATTTATAGTCGTAGCACTCAAGCTGCCGATTTACTCCACGCCCTGCGAGCAGGTAATACTTGGGCGCAACATGGACACTTTGTAAATACGCTAGACTTTTACTTAAGTTCTGAGGGTAGGCAAGTGCGCCCCGGCGACAATTTACAGGCAACTGAAAACGGCAGCGCCACACTCACCGTTCGCGTAAGACTTAACCGCGAAGATTGGCAGGGTTTTCCCACTAGCTTAGACGAGCTCAATTTGATTGTAGTGCAAGATAACAGGGTGCTTCCGATTGCCTTGTTGCCAAACGCGCAGATTTCAGGCAATACTATCGAAGTACAGATGCCTATGCAGATAACGCCAGCGCTAAAAGCGATTCGCCTACAAGGTCGCAGTATTCAATCTGGCTTACACGATTATCAATTTATGAGTAATCCAATCTTTTTTACGGAGAATTAAAATGCACATCTCATTTGTCTACAACGCTGTTGTGCGAATGGGCACCTTAGTACTTAGTATCATTGCAGTAATAGGATGCTCAGAACAAACAACAAGCGACGCGACGACGTTTGAGGTAGCTTTGCAAAGCCCTATTAATGCCATATATTCTAAGCCCACTGATGCTCAGTTTAAAATGCCTAGATTTACTGAAATTGACTTGAATGCAGGGGTTCCCGGCGCTGCAATTTGGGGCGCAACCGGTCGAGATAATGAAGGCAAGCTATATTTTGGATTATCTACTTACACCGGTATTCATGACACTGCGTTTTTAGTCAAATACGACCCAATTAGCGGCAGCAGCAAGGTGCAGTCAGACACCATTACAGAGCTAAAAAATGCGGGCTTATATGAAGATGGGATGAGTCAAAATAAGTTACACAGTAAATTTTTTATGGCCGAAGACGGCTACTTATATTTCTCAAGCTTTGATGAAACCGGCGAAACCAGTTCGCGCAATCCGAAGTATGGCGGGCATTTGTGGCGAAAATTGCCCGAGTCTAATTCTTGGGATCATCTGCTCGCCACCGACCAAGCTTTAATGGCTGTAAATGTGCAAGGCCGATATGTGTATGCACTTGGATATTGGGATCATGTGTTATATCAATATGACACGGTTTCTCAACGCACAAACCGTATTACCGTGGGTTCAATAAATGGCCATATTTCACGTAATTTTGTCGTTAACAAAAGAGGCCATGTCTTTGTTCCGCGTATTGAAAAGGCACTCGATGGCACAACGACTGCGATGCTCGTAGAAATAAACCCCTCTCTGGCAATTACTGATCTGCACCCCATGGAGGATTACCTCAATATACGGGGGAATGGTAATCATGGAATAGTCAGTTATACCCTTATGCAAAACTCAGATGCCTATTTTACTGCCGCATCAGGGGGCCTGTATCAAATCACCGAATCGGTATCGGGTGGGCACACACTTAATTACTTGGGCAAGTTCGAGCCTCAGTACGAAAATAGCTATATTGCTAGTATGTTTTCACCGGACGGCGAATCATTACTCGTGGGCCTAGGCAGAAACAAAGAAACCAAAGGCTATTATTGGTACATTCGTGAGCTTAATACCCAGCTCACTGTGAACTACCCTATAGAGTCACTGCAAAACGAAAGCTATTTGCTCTATGGCTCTATCACTACCGACGATGAGGGCAATATGTATATCGTCGGTCGCGATAGCAGTAACCGCAACAAGCATAGGCCAGTGGTAATTAAAGCGAGTTATTCAGAGCCCTAGCAAGCTTAACGATAAGCGATCACTCAGTACTCTTGCGGTCGTCTTTAAATAACTGCTCTAACTCTTCTCGGCCTTGCTGAGCCGATTGTACAATGCTTTCAAACTCCATGTTTTCTTCAATCACTCTGTTGAGCATTTTTTGGTCATGGCGTTCAAAAATGTCGAGCATATTTTCAGATTGTCCAGCGCTATAGCCATAAGCTTGCAGCACCTCGCCGCAGGCAGTTAAACCAGAGTCAAATACCTCTCGCACAAAGGTATCAATACCCTTTATGGCTAACTCACTAGCATGCATTCTGTTATGCGCTCTAGCAATGATCTTAATATGCGGGAACTGCTCCTTGACCAACAGCGCCAGCTTAGTAATTTCAGCTTCGTTATCCACTGCAATCAGCAGTACCCTTGCCTCTTCTATGCCCGACTTTTTAAGCAAGTCTAAGCGCGTAGCATCGCCATAAAATACTCTGTTGCCAAATTGCTTTACGAACTCAATATGCTCGGCGTCTTTATCCATCGCTGTAAAGGCAATGCCATTTGCTGCAAGTACGCGTGCCGTAATTTGTCCAAAACGACCAAAGCCTGCAATTATGACCTGAGGCTCTTCGCTGTCGCGCTGAGTGTCGTAAACTGGCGGGCAGTTTTTAGTACTAAAAAATAACGAATGTAGGATAACAATAGGTGACGTCAACGCCATCGACAATCCAACAATTAAATTCACCTGCCCTGCAATTTGAGCGTCCAATACCGCGTTACTCAGTGCCAATGTCATTACCACAAAGGCAAATTCGCCGCCCTGAGACAACATCAGCGCCACCCGCATTGAGTCCGTGTTTGATTGTTTATTGATGCGCAAAATAGCAAAAATAACGAGGGCTTTAACTAACACCAATAAAATGCTCATGCCCACGATGAACATTGGTTGCGATACTAGCAGGCTTAAATCTAGGTTCATGCCTATGGCAATAAAGAACAGGCCTAAAAGTAAGCCCTTGAAGGGCTCTATTTCAGTCTCGAGCTGGTGCTTGAAACTACTTTCGGCAAGTAAAATACCGGCAATAAACGCACCCATCCCCATCGATAGGCCTGACGCCGACATCGCTAAGGCCGTTACCAACACTATGAACAAAGCCGCTGCCGTCATAACCTCTGAACTGCCATAGCGTGCAACAATTCTTAAAAAGGGGTTTACTAAAAAGCGCCCTACCACAAGCACTGCAATCACAGCCAAAAGACTGATATACCAAGCAGGCCCGCCTTCGGTTGGGTTTGGTGCAAAAGAGACAACAAGCAGCAGAATAGGAATAACTGCAACATCTTGCATCAATAAAATAGAAAAACCTTGTTGCCCAGGCGGCGTTTTTAAAATGCGTTGTTCGTTCATTAACTGAATGGCAAAGGCGGTAGAAGATAGGGCCAAAGCCAAACCAATGGTAATACTAGTGGGCATGCTTAGAGCGAAGACAAAATAACAAAGGGCGGCAATAAGGCCGGCACTCAAAGCCAATTGACTACCACCGCTAAACAGAATTTGATTGCGCATACGCCAAAGATTTTTCGGCTCGAGCTCAAGCCCAATGACAAACAATAGCAGCACAACACCAAGCTCGGCAAAGTGCAGTATGGTAAAGGGGTCGTCGATGAAGTTAAGTGCAGATGGGCCAATAATGATACCGGCTATTAAGTAGCCTAAAATACTGCCCAGTTTGAGTTTTTTAAAAAGCGGCACCGCAATTAAGGTTGCCGCCAAAAATATTGCCACTGATCCTAACAAGCTCATTTATGGTCCTTTATCTATGTACTTTTTAAGACCAGTGTAGCGTACTTTTGTTGTTAAATTATGAACTTGACGCGATTACTTTATTTTTACGAAGTGATCAACACTTGCCTTGCCTGCACCCCAAATCACATTTGCTAGTAACAATAAACCCCAAACGTAATGCAGGTATAGAGCAGCAGGGGGAATA
Source organism: uncultured Glaciecola sp. (assembly GCA_964621345.1). Lineage (GTDB taxonomy): Bacteria > Pseudomonadota > Gammaproteobacteria > Enterobacterales > Alteromonadaceae > Glaciecola. Next base: position 14,870 of record CAZUON010000052.1, read on the forward strand.
TCTTCAAGGCTTATAACCGCAACATAGTTAACAATAAACAAGCCAATAGCGGCTTTGCGGGTAAATAAACCCAGTGCTAACAACACTGGCAAAATAAGCTCTCCAGCGGTCGCTAAATATGCTGCACTTGTAAAGTCGAGCACAGGTACCGCGTACTCATATTCAAATAAAAGTAAGGTCGATTCCCAGTCGTTTAATTTGGTTAAACCCGATTTAAAAAACACCCACGCTACATATAGTCTGGCTGCAAACAAAGCAGGAATATCTAAGTGCTGAAACAGGCCAAATATTGTGTTGTATAATTCAATTAGTTTTTTCATTTATCTCGTTCCATCTGCCAGCAGTGTGGTGCCGGTATTGTTAAATATGTTGAAGTTATTAATGCATGTTTGCAGAGCCTCTCACTCGGCAAAACTATACTTCATTCGATTTAAGCACGCCAAATATTCGCTTTTGCACAATTTGCTCACTTAACCAAGGCGAAAGTGCCTCTGGTTCGTTGGTAAAACGTGCAAAAATAGTGTCTATGCTCTGTTTTTTGTGTAAAAGCTCAAAAACCGCTACCTCTTCATGGGTTAAGCTAAGCATTTCAGCTTTATACTCTGGGCGCCACACTACAATAGACCGAGGTGTTTCCAAATTAATTGCATCGTTCATAGATTTATTTAGCTCAGCCATAAATACTTCTTGCTTATGGCCAGCTTGAGCGAGTTCTGGGTCGTGGGCTAAACGATGTAATTGTTCAACAGGAAAGTAAAACTTAGCAAGGCGAAAGCCCGGTGCTATATCAAAAACAAGGGATGCAGGATCTGCTTCATTGAGTAAATTAAATGACTCGGCATTAAACTCTTTGTCGCTGCTGCGCTGCACCTCGTGTAGCAAATAATCGAGTTCTGCAACTTCACTTAGGTATGGCAGTTCAGTTAAATGCGCATTTTGTAATAAAAAGCTAGCTAAGTTAGCGCCATAGTCGGCCCAGTCAAATTGCGTTTTTACCTCTTCCAGCAAAAATGTGCGTGCTAAGCCTCGAAACCCTTCCTCTCCTATAAGGTAAGCGAGTGTAGGAAAGGTGATAGAAAGCGCTCGGATACCGTTTTCTACAAAATTATTATGATATACCTGAACACCCGGCAGCTTGTGCTTGGATGAACTTGCGTTAAAAATATCGCTGATGAGTTGTGTTTGGTAATCCAACGCTTTTTCCCTATTACTTTAACCGTGCTATTCTAACGCTTTACTAAATATTACCGGAAGCAATCATTCGGGCTTTGTCAGCCTGTGCAACTAAGGTTTCCCACTCTGGTAAATTTGTATCCCACTCAACAAGAGTAGGCACATTACCAAACAGAGCGACACTTTCTTTATAAAGCTGCCAGCACTGATCAGACACCGCCTGACCATGGTCATCGATAATAAACCCAGCGACTTGCTGCTCACTAAAGCCCGCTAGGTGAATTTCGCCAATAAGCTGTGCTGGAAGAGTGTTAATTTTTGCCAATGCGGCGGCTAATACATCAGGCTCTTTCTGATTAAGAGCATTCACTAGAATATTGTTTAAGTCGAGCAGCAATCCGCAACCTGCTCGCTCACACATTTGTTTTAGAAACTCAAACTCTTGCATGCTGTCATTACTGAGTGCTTCAATTTGCGAAGGGCTGATATAAGCCGACAAATTTTCAATGAGTATCGGTCGTTTAATAGCGTCTTGTACTTGTTGGATGTTACTTACAATATTAGCTAAGGCCTTTTCATCATAGGTAATGGGCAAAAGGTCACCCGAATGGTAAATTTTGTCACCTACTTGAGCGCGATTAAAACACAAATGCTCCGATACTAACTTCGCGTTTGTGCGCTCTACTAAACTGGCAAACTGTTTTAAGGTATCTTCCGGAAGTGCTAAATTAGAGCCTAACCCAAGCGAGGTACCGTGTACGCTTAAATCGTATTTATCGCACACATCGGTTAATAGGGCTTGTGTTATACCGCCTGGTGCAAAGAAGTTCTCTGCGTGAATTTCAACAAAATCGATGGGAGAGCTTTGCGTGTTATGGGCTAACGCTTGCTCATAATGTAAATGACGAAGCCCGAGACCTATACAGGTATTGGGCTTTGTAAGAGGGCTTGCGCCGTTTTGATTATTCATAGTTTATGCAAAGTGATATCTGATAAATCAATGACTAGCTATTTTTATTTGCCTGCATTTTTTCAAACATTTCTTTCGCTTCTTTACGGTTGTAACCGCCAAGATCTTTACATGTACCGCCTGGGACTAAACGCCATTCACCAATATCGTTATCAACAGTCGATTGGCCTGCACAGCTGTGTGTACCGGCTAGGTTTCCACAGTCATTTTGACCCGCTGGCGAAATACCATAACATTTTTCTTTCTTCTTACTTGCCGCTTCTACAGCGTTAGACACACCAACGGTTAAAACAGTAGCAAGGGCAGCAGCAACAGCGATATTCGTTTTCATAGTTTTTTCCTTTTACTTTTTTAAATTAAACCACTCAGTAAAGCGGCATAGTGTTTCTGTTTTTGTTCAGTATTGTTTTTATTTTCAATACTGACTTATTGTATTAAACCGGCTTAAGAGAAGTTTTCTTTCACCGGATTGTTAAATTTTTTAACTTTTTCGATTTTATATTATTAGTTATAGCAGGTTTATAGCTCAGATACAGGCTTGTTTTCGATATCTAACCAAATTGCATTACCCGAATCGATGTTACCAATACGGTCTTTATTCCATACATTTTGCGCACCAGAATTAAGGTTTAAGTACAACTTACCATCAACCACCGCCCATGCATTAGGGTCAATGTCGTACTTTTTCTCTTGGGTTACACCAAATGCGCAATAGCCGCCATACTGTGGTGCGTACTTAGCAGGGTCGCCGTTAAAGAGTGATTGGTGCTCAGCACTAGCAAAGTGATACGTTGCACCATTATATTCTGCTGAATATTTAGCATTGCCTTCAACAGGCTTAGCGTCAGTAAAATAGGCAACTGGATCATAGCCCTTTATCGCCAAGCGATTTTGATCAACGTTCACCGCTTCAATTGATGAATTTGCTTGGGTTGGAATTAAGCCGCAAGAAGCGAGAGTAAGTGTGAATAAAACAGCAAAAATAGTCAGTAATTTAGATGGCATTGGGTTTTCCTTGTAAATAAATAAGCATGATTAACGTTTGGGTCGAGTATATGACCTTACGAGTTGAGATAAGCTTTCAAAGAATTTTAAAAGAAGCGTTTTTGCTAAAAAAGAAAAGCCGGAAAGAAAGGTTAAAACGAAAGCTCTTGCAACAAGGTCAAGAGGTCGGGCTGCCATTGAAAGTCAGCCATCTTTACGCGATGATTAAATACCGCAACATTTTCTTGTTGAAGCCTGCCAATTTGCAGCGCCGCATGCTCACTACCTTTAGGAAAAGCAATGTGGCCGTTTGAGCGTAGCACTCTGTGCCAGTTTACGTTCATATTCTCCGGCACATGACCTAGCGCTTTACCCGTGAGCCGGGCTCGACCAGGTAAACCCGCTAAATCAGCCACTTGACCATAACTTGCTACCCTACCCTCTGGAATAAGATTAACCACTTTGAATATGGCCTGATAGTGGTCATTGGAAGCGGTTTGCCTCTGCATTAGGTCACCGCTTGTTTAGTTTGAAACTCGCTTTGCAAGTACAACTTAGTATCGAGCACATCTTTTAAGCGAATAACACTTTCAAATATATTTTCATGACTTAAAAACAACGGCGAAAACCCAATGCGTAAAATATCTGGCGCTCTAAAATCGGCGATGACATTCTTTGCAATTAAGGCCTGACAAATCGCGTAAGCATGGGGATGGGAGAATGCTAATTGACTACCTCGGATATGTTGCTCGAGTGGTGAAACTAAGCTAAATGCATCATCTTGAATCAATGCAGTAAACGCATCATAAAAATATTGCGTGAGGCTAATGGACTTAGCACGAATTTGAGTGCTATCAATCTGGGCAAAAACATCGAGCGCCGCGTCCAATACGCTCATAGAAATCACCGGGGGCGTACCCACTAAAAAGGCCGCCATGCCTTCACCAGCAGCGTAATCATGAGCAAAGGCAAATGGACGCTTATGCCCCATCCAGCCAGATAACGGTTGCTTTAAATTGGCAAAGTGACGCTTTGCTGCATAAACAAAAGCAGGAGCACCCGGCCCGCCATTGAGGTATTTATAGGTACAGCCTACCGCAAAATCGACTTCACAAGCATCGAGCTGCACATCTAGAACGCCGGCGCTATGTGCTAAATCCCACACGACTAAAATACCGTGTTTGTGCGCCGCTGCAGTGATTTTTTGCATATCGTGAATATAGCCCGAGCGAAAATTTACATGGGTTAACATAAGCACCGCTGCGCTATCTTTATAACGCTCAATGCTCTGCATAATATCGATGGCGTCTACACTCACTAACTCACAACGCTCTTCGCCTAAAAACTCACTTAGGCCCTGCACCATGTATAAATCGGTTGGGAAGTTATCGCGCTGCGAAATAATCTTATTTCGCTTTGCCGATGCACCTGAACTCTGCTGAATATGCAAGGCAGCACTGAGTACTTTGGTCAAATTCACTGAGATTGAGTCACACGCAATCACTTGCTCTGGTGATGCACCAATTAACGGGGCGATTTTAGCGCCGACACGCATCGGAAGCTCTATCCACGCATGTTTATTCCAGCTGGTAATTAGATCCTGCCCCCACTGCTGCTCAATGACCTCGACCCCTCGTTGCTTTGCTGCAACTGGCAGTGGCCCTAAAGAGTTACCATCAAGATAAATACATCCTTGGGGTAGACTAAAACATGCCATTAGGTGCTTTAATGGGTCTTGTTGATCTAATACTTTTGCGGCGTCTAGCAGGGTGTTGGCGCTATCTTGTGACATCTATGCTGATTTCCACTGTTATTATTATTGTTGTCCGGATTCGGGGATTGTTTTTACCATCATATACGCAAAAGCATACGTGACTAACGTTACTTACTGATGCCTAGTCCGTTTTCAATATCACTAAAAGTTGTTTAAACGCGTCTGTGCCCGGATGGATCCAATCAAAATGTCCGGCTTCTTCTACGCGCAGTAACTGCGCATCAGGGTGCTTTGAATACTCAAGGGGAACAATAGTATCTTTGCCACCCACAAGCGCGTAACTTAAAGACTTATTAAGCGTTACGTTTAATACCGAAGCTGCAGCGTATTCATTCGGCCGCTCCTGTTGTGTACCTTGCATAAATTGAGGTGTAGCGGTTTGACATGAGTTTTCGCCTACAGAATAGGTCTCAATATCGACAATAGGCGCTAAGCCAATGGTTTTAACCCTTGTTGTGGATTTGGGTAAGCTCAATGCTTGGACATCGCCAGCCGCTAACATCGCTAAATGCCCGCCGGCACTATGACCCACAATATTGACTGTCGATAAATCTAAATGCGCGCCTTTTATATCGCCAAGCTTTGCAATAGCGCGCTGAATATCATGCAAAGCTACCGGCCATTCTCCGCCGTTACCTGTGCTTCGATACTCAACATTCCATACCGCAAAACCATGCTTGGAAAGTGCATTGCTAAGCGCCTGTGTGTGTGTAATATCAAACTGCGATAACCAACAGCCACCGTGAATAAATACCACTGCGCTCTGATAATCAGTGTTTTTTGCAGGTTCGTAATACCACACTTCTTGGCTATCATGTTCACCATAGGAATACTTCTGACTTGGAGGCGTGACCGCAATTTCTGTCACACTTGCATAAGCGACATTATTTAATGCTGTGCTTTCATGCAGTTGAGGTTGAGTTGCGCACCCACTAAAAAGTGCTACTGCTAGGGCAGAAGCACTAAGTTTAACTAAACGGTGCAGTGAGCGGCTATCTATTGAGATATGTGTTGATATATATTCGAGCAAAATTAAACCCAATAACAAAGAGCATATAGAGATGTTAACAGAGAATCGTCATCGTGGCGCATCGAATTACCGTCATCGTGGAGCATCGCATTACCGCCATCGTGGCGCATCGCCCTA
>CAZUON010000052.1:21017-26630 GCA_964621345.1 uncultured Glaciecola sp.
CGTCATCGTGGCGTAGGCCACGACCTCCAACTCCCATCACTATTGCTTGAAGGAGATACCGGCCTTCGCCGGTATGACGGGGTATTGTGATGCCCATGCAAAACAACACGCTATTCCTACGAAGTCGCTTGTCGTTTTATAACGGTTTTAGGTATACTGCGCGCGCATTTTCATTCATCTTTTATTAAGTATTTATCATGAGCCTTATCATTACATTTGTCCGCAATTTACTTGGTGGCATTATTGCTTTTTTTGACCTAATCACCCGCGGTTCAAAACTTAAACGCAGCCCAGAAGCGCAACAAAAAGTAGAGAAAGAACTCAAGGCCCTGAGTCTCTATCAGTTTTTTGCCTGCCCATTTTGCATTAAAACCCGCCGCGCCATGTACAAGATGAATCTTCCTATTGAAAAGCGCAGTGTGTCTAAAGGCTCGCAATATCGAGACGAGCTGAAACAAGGCGGCGGTAAAATTCAAAGCCCTTGCTTGCGGATTAATGACGCAGATGAAACGATATGGTTGTATGACTCTGGCGAAATTATTAAATATTTAAAAGAACGCTTTGTTTAACTAAGACGTCTGTAACGCAAAGCGCACCGCCGCTTTTACATGTAGTTCGGTGGTATTGAACACCGCCATGTTTGGCAAGTCTTGTTGTCCAATGAGGAGGAATATCTCTGTACAGCCAAGAATAACGCCCTGTGCGCCGGTGCTCTTGGCTAGAGACTCACTCACGTCTACATAATACTTACGAGATGATTCTTTGATTTCGCCTTTGACCAACTCATCAAAAATTATCCGGTCTATCTCAATTTGTTCTTGCTCGTCCGGTACTACAATGTCGATGCCATACTTGGCATATTCATTCTTAATGTAATTAGCCTGCATCACTGGTTTTGTGCCAAGCAAAGCGATTTTGGTCAGTCCCGATGCCTGAATGGCTTCTGCGGTGGGTGTGGTGATATGAATAAAGGGAATATTTAGTAGTTCAGGTATATTATCGAGCACTTTGTGCATGGTGTTTGACACACAAAGCAATACATCCGCCCCACCCGCTTCTGCGAACTTTGCTTTATGCTCAAGATACTCTCGTGCCTCGTCCCATTTATTATTACGTACATAGTACTCAATATTACCAAAGTTTAGCCCCTGAATAAGGGTCTCACCAATTTCCCAACCACCGAGCGCTTGGTTAATTTCTTGGTTAATAAACTTATAATACTCCATGGTAGCTTTGTCGCTCATGCCACCGAGAATACCTATGGTTTTAATATTGTTTGGGCGCGTTTTAGAATTCAACATGCATTTACTTCTCTAGATATTTAAAAGCAGGGTTCGGCTGCTACTTAAACTACAACGTTTGATTAATCCAATCAAAGGTATCTTCCCATATTAAACCCGCTTCTTTTTTAAAATAGCCCATATGATCAATAACTTTCATACCGACTTTGCTAGGGTGAATATCAACGCTAGTTACCTCAGCTCCACTATAACCTTTGAAAAAAGCGTCACGTGAGCGTGGTTGTGCCCATTTATCGTCTGTTGCATTAGCAGCAATAATAGGCTTGTTAAAAGCGGCATATTGTTCGTGAATATGCGCCATGCTGGGATCATCAAAAAAGTAATGAGGAAACTGGCACCAGTGCTTCCATTGGCGGTAAACGTCTTTTGGAAGGTCCTCTCCCATGCCTAACTTACTCCAGGCAAGGTAACCATACTTTTTAACAAACAATGGCGCGATCAGCTTCCACATAATATTAACTTTTATTCGTTCAAGCGGCGGCATCCATCCGCTCCAGCCAGCTCCTGTGCCAAATACATAGGCAGCTTCTATTTTCGCATAGTTTGGTAATAAGCCAATTGCGTGGCCACCGTATGAATGCCCCACAACAAATATTGGGTGCGTATAGCTAGATGCGTGGTCTACCGCAGCGGCTAGGTCTTGCGCGCCCCAATCTAGGTAATCCATTTTGTAGCCTTTTAAGCTTTGCGGTTTCGATTGCCCTACCCCACGATAATCTAGTGTGAGTATATTAAACCCAGCCTTATTTGCGGCTAGTGCGTAGCGCTTATAAAAACCTTGCGGTACGCCAGTGGCTCCAGCCAATACAATCTGCGCTCTTGGTTTTACGCATGCATACTGCATTGCTGTGATGGTAGTATTGTCTTGAGTTGTAAGTTGTACATTAGCAGTTGATACGCTCATGTTTAGATAGCCTCCTTTTTACTATTCGTTCTTGCTAGAGCTTCTTACTTTAGTCTCTTGCTATCGATAATGACTAGAGTATAAAGTATGGAGTAAGGTCTACAGTCAAGAAAAAGTTATAAGAAGGCGATATTATGCAAGCAAGTGAACTGGCGAAGAGCCACGAGGTAAGCAAAGATACGCTTCGCTATTACGAGCGCACGGGGCTTATTACAAAACCTAAGCGCACGCCCAACGGTTATAGAATTTATGGTGCTGAGCACGAACGGCAGCTCAAATTTATTAAGTTTGCCCAATCGGCAGGTTTCCCATTGTCAAAAATAAAAGAGGCTATTCCATTTTTAGATAGCCCACAACCCAATTGCCCACGCTTAAAAGCCGCAATAGATGAACAACTACATGCTATTGAAGCAAAAATGGAAGAACTCAAGACCGCTAAAAGTACCTTACTAAAATGGATGAAACATAATCATGCTAGCACAATATAATTTGCGATTACCCCCCTACTCTAGAGGCTTTCATTTAATTACAGAGCATATTGAAGATGCTTGCAGCAGCTTACCTCAGACCGGTGTGATGCAGGTTTTTATTCAACACACGTCGGCCTCGTTAACTATTAACGAAAACGCCGACCCAAGTGTAAGACGAGATTTAGAGCGCCATACCAATGTCATTGCACCCGAAAACGCCCCTTACTATGAACATACCTACGAGGGTGACGACGATATGCCCGCTCATATCAAAGCATCCATTTACGGAAGTAGTGTTAGCATTCCTATTAGCCATGGTCGTTTAGCCCTTGGCACCTGGCAAGGTATATATTTGGGCGAACATCGAGATAGTGGCGGTAGACGTAATTTAGTGATTACGGTAATGGGTGAGTGAGATTAAAATTTTTTGGCATTCCATTTCTGAATCATTTATGATGCATTCATACATCAATTTAAGGATGCAATATGAGAACCACTGTCAGTATTGAAGACGAGCTGTATGAAAAAGCTGCACAATTTTGTGCGCCGCATAGTGATAAGGCGACTGTGATTAAAGAGGCAATGAAGGTTTTTGTAAGAGTAAATGCTGCCAAAAGACTGGCTTCTTTAGGTGGTGCATGCCCTGACATTGAGACTATTGCGAGACGAAAATAGTTGATGATCTTAGTTGATACATCTGTTTGGGTTGCGCACTTCAAAAATGCAAATCACAAACTAATAGACTTGCTACAAAATGATATGGTGCTTTGTCATCCTTTAATAGTAGCTGAAATCGCTTGTGGAACTCCCCCCACTCCTAGAAGTCAAACGATAGGAGATTTAAAGTTATTGCGCCAAGCTACAATAGCTAGCCAAGCTGAAGTTCTCAATTTTATAGAGACTAGAGCTCTTTTTGGGCGAGGTTGTGGCTACATTGACTTAGCGCTGCTTGCTTCTACTATTCTTACCGATGGTGCAGTGCTATGGACACTAGATAAGCGATTGGCATCAATGTGTAGTGAATGTAAACTTTTATACAAACCCAAATAAGGCCTCTATTTTTTGTCTCTTACGCACGAATGCTCGCAGAGCTTCCACCCAACGAGCATTATTAATGTATAAAAATGAGATTAGAACGAAAGGTCACCTAAACTGTTCATCAGTAACTCTTTAGCTTGTTGTCCTTCAGGCGTATCTAAGTAAGAAGAAATTTGGCTAACAAAGCCCATTACCATGTCTGGGTCAAGGCCGAGTGATTCAAATTGTTGCGCTAATAAAGCAGTACCGCCAAGCTTGTCGCTATATTCAGCCGCTTTACTGAGCAAAGAGCCCATACCGCCTGAACTCATCCCACCTAAATCAGGAAGCTGCTTTAAAATACTGTCGGTACCAGGTAGTTGCTCTGCGATGGTAGAAAAGTCGTCTGCTGACATATTATCTTTAGCATAATTCATTATGCTTGCAAGGCCACCTTGAGCTTGGTCTGAGCTTACATCTAGATTATCAGTAAGATTCCCTAACAAGCCCGCGACGTTCAGACCAGAGGTAAGCGCCGATACATCAGTGTTTTTTGCTTTATCCATTAAACCAGTCATCATACTTTGCTGGGCTAGCGCTGAAAAACTGCAAAACAACGCGACACTGATGATAAATAACTTTCTCATTTGAACTTCCTTTTTAGTGACATAAATATTGATAGTAATTTTATGAAGAGAAAGTCGTCATATATTCAAGTCTGACTTACCACGTACTCTGCACAAGCCCATTTATTATACGCTATGTTGATTGATTGGTGCTACGAAAAGATTCGACGATGAATTCAAACAAAAAATATTCAAAGTTAAACCATTAAAGGTACTGCAATGGCATCAGTTTTGCTTCGATTCATTTAATTGACAGTTTTTTGCTGCAGCAAATTCGCATAACATGAGGAATATAAAATACCATGAAAATTCTAAAAACGACTTGTGTATTATTACTAGCTATTACTGTTTCTGGATGCAACCTTGAGGGTGATAATGGCGATCCAGGGCTCACTGGTCCACCTGGGCCTCAAGGTCCTGCTGGTATTGATGGCAAAGATGGCAAAGATGGCAAAGACGGAGTCGATGGCCAAGACGGCGTTGATGGTGCAGCTGGAATAAATGGCAGAGACGGCACAAACGGTATCGATGGCGTTAACGGAAATGATGGGCTCGATGGGATTGACGGCGCTGACGGCGCTGACGGCATAAACTGCTGGGATTTAAATCGAGACGGAACTAACGATGCGAATGAAGATGAAAACAAGGACGGTATTTGGGATACCAATGATTGTCTAGCTCGTCTGCCGCCAGTTCAAAACGTCAACGTCACTTTAAATCATCACCATCTGTGTCGAGCACTTGCTAATCTTGGTGAATATCCTTCGGGCTGTCCTTCACGTGTGCACACGCCGCCAGTGGGGACCCAGACTCAGATGTCGAATAAAACCTTTTTTATTAAGCCGGACGGCAATTATGCAAGTTGTGGTCTCCCTCCTAATAATGGACTGCTTAGCATTGAGGAGACGTCGGGGATATATTATTGGAAATTAGAGGGTGGCTTCATGTCGAATAAACGATTAGTCGCAACGCTCGATGAGCTTTCGGCAAACGTATGTTATGAGAGTTGCAAACTTGATCCTAATTGTGTTGCTTCGTATACAGAAGAGCACCCGAACTCAAACTTAAGCTCTTACGACTGTTATCAATTTCACCATTCAGACACCGTTGGAACTTGGTCTCACCTTTGTGGCAATAGCGCAAATGATTGTATTTTAAGCTTAGCCGCTACTCAAAAATGGAGCGTAACATGCCCATAATTAAAATTACATGAACAATGGGTATTAATGGAAAGAGAGGCATCAATAAACGATGATGAAAAAGGTAACTCGATAGAAAGTCCTGTCAGTTACCTT
>CAZUON010000053.1:0-26197 GCA_964621345.1 uncultured Glaciecola sp.
TACGATTAACAAACTGTTAAAAGACGCCCTTTAAGATTTCTGCTACACTCGCGCGCATTTCGTGAAATAACCATAGAGAAAGTAATGTTTAATTTAATAAACGGAACAAAAGGCAACGTGAAAAATGATGTGCTCTCAGGCATTACCGTTGCTTTTGCGCTGGTACCAGAAGCGGTAGCCTTTGCTTTTGTTGCTGGTGTTGAGCCGATGATAGGGCTTTATGCAGCCTTTATGATGGGTTTAATTACCTCGGCTATAGGTGGTCGACCAGGGATGATTTCTGGCGCAACCGGTGCGATGGCAGTTGTGATGGTTGCACTTGTATCGATACATGGTGTGCAATATTTGTTTGCAGCAGTGGTCCTTGCAGGTTTATTGCAAATTCTAGCAGGCGTCTTCAGGCTAGGTAAATTTATACGGCTAGTCCCTTACCCGGTCATGTTGGGATTTGTGAATGGTCTGGCAATTGTTATTTTCTTAGCTCAACTTGGACAATTTAAAGTCATTGATGCCATGGGTAATATGACTTGGATGACTGGTCCGGCACTTTATTGGATGCTTGGTTTAGTAGTGTTGACTATGGCAATTATTTATTTGCTACCTAAACTTACTACAGCCATTCCGGCATCTCTTGTCGCCATTGCAACGGTCACCCTGTTAGTTCATGGTTTAGATTTAGACGCCAGAACAGTTATCGATTTTGTAAAAGATATGGTACCTGCAGACCAGCGTGACACCGTAACACTTGCCGGAGAGCTGCCGAGTTTTAGTATTCCTATGGTGCCTTTTAACCTTGAAACGCTTTATATTATTTTGCCTACCGCGGTTATTTTATGTTTAGTTGGTCTAATTGAATCCTTACTCACCTTAAGCTTAATTGACGATATGACCGACACTCGTGGTCGCGGTAATAAAGAGTGTGTTGGTCAAGGTGTGGCAAATACTGTGAACGGTTTCTTTGGTGGTATGGGCGGTTGCGCAATGATTGGCCAGTCGATGATTAATATTAATTCTGGTGGTCGTGGTCGCTTGTCGGGCATTACCGCTGCATTAGTATTGCTTGGCTTTATTTTATTTGCAGCGCCACTGATTGAAATGGTGCCACTGGCAGCTTTGGTTGGGGTAATGTTCGTTGTTGTTATTGGTACCTTTGAGTGGGCAAGTTTTAGAATTGTTCGCGGCGTCAACAAAGAAGATGCCTTTGTATTGTTTTTAGTGACAGGTATTACGGTGGTGGCCGATTTAGCCATTGCGGTGGTTGTTGGGGTTATCGTGTCTGCTTTAGTTTTTGCATGGAAACATGCCACTCATATTGTGGCACGCACTCACGTTGATGATGACGGTTGGAAGGTTTACGACTTAGATGGCCCACTGTTTTTCGGTTCAGTTTCACATTTTAAAGATATTTTTGATGTGCAAAACGACCCTAGCGATGTCGTTATTGATTTTAAAGAGTCGCGTATTTGGGATTCATCGGGTATTGATGCTCTTGATGGACTCGCTGATAAATACAAAGAGCAGGGCAAAAAGCTACACATTCGTCATATTAGTAAAGAGTGTCAAACCTTGCTAACAAAAGCGGGGGAGTACGTAGAGATTAACGTGAATGAAGACCCACGTTATCGTATTGTGTCAGATGAGTTAGGCTAATTGAGATACTCAAGCTCATAATTTGTATAAAAAAAACCGGCCTTGGCCGGTTTTTTTATGATCCTGCGTAAATCAATTACGCACGCGCATGCTGAACTAGCTTTGTTGGCTTAGCCAAACAACTAAATCGGCGTAATCGTCTGCACTCATGCCACGAGCAAGGAGCACTTGGTACTTACCGTTAACAATGAAGTTAGGTACACCAGTAATGTTGCTTCGATACTCAGCAACAGTATTGTTGTTTCTGGCTACTAAGCTATTAGTACTGAAGCTTTTTGCTTGTTTGTCGAAGTCTTCTTCGCTTACGCCATTTACAATAAACAAACTTCGCACGTCATCAATGCCAGAGATAGTTGCGCGTTGTCGGTGAATATAGTTAAAAATAGCGGCATTTAACTCATCGCTTTGCTTAAGACTGCGAGCAATCATCATGCCTTTGGTCACATCATCTTGAACATCAGCGCTCGTAAAGCCCATAAAGTTAACATGCACTTTCTCAAACTTCACGTCTTCTGCTAGCTTAGTTTTGATTTGTGCGACCACAGGCTCAAAGCTGTAACATGCCGGACACCAAAATGAGAAAAACTCTTTAACTTCGGGCTTAGCTGTCGCTTCTTCAGCAATCACTTTATAGTGCGTGCCTTCTTCCCACTGGACCATTTGCGCAAGCGCAGTAAATGGAATACATAAGGCAAGTACAAGCCCGATAAAATACTTCTGCATAGTTTTTTTCCTTTACCAAAAGCCTTTAAGATAGGCGTCGATTAAATAAGTTCCTGAAAATCATAGCACAAAGGGTAAATTTTGTTGATGCACTTCATGTAAAAAGCGACATAAAGTGCATCAAGCTCCTTGAGTTTTGCCTTACCAGCGGTAGTTTATGCTAGCAAGTAAGCGTCTAGACTCACCACTAAAGCCAATGACATCTTCAAACTCAGTATCCAATGCATTACTCAACCGAAGCGAGGCGCTAATACTTTCAGAGTGGTGATAGGTGTAGTTGGCGCTCACTAACCAGTAGTTATCTAAGGTCAACACCTCAGCAGGAGCCGGAAAAGGTGGGAAGAAACGGTCTTGGCGCCCTCCGGTGTAATCGGCTTGCATATAGAGCTGATGTGCATCACTGATTGAGTACGCCAGCCATGCTGAGCCACTGTGCCGCGCTCGTCTTAACTCCGGTAAGTTTGCTTCACTTGCATCAAGGTAGGCATAGCTTACGGCCCAGCGCCAGTTGTCTTGGTTTTCTGATATTTCAAGTTCAAAGCCCTCGCGTTCGCTATTTTCAAGCGCGTTTTGTGCAGTAAATAGGCCGGTATCTACATCAAACACAAAACCGAGAATTTCATCTTCTAGCTCTGCTCGATACCACGACGCTTTTAAAGTGTAGCTTTGCCATGTGGCATCTGCGCCCAGCTCGAACGATGTTGACAATTCAGGCTTAAGCTCAGGATTGCCCAAAAATGTACCTGGGAAAAAACCAAAGCGTTCGGTAAATGTAGGATTTTTAACTGCTTCTCCATAGCTTATAAAGGTTCTTAGTGCATTACTCACTGCCCAGTTAAAACCAAGGCGATAACTATCCGCATTTTTAAACTCATCGTTGTTATCAAAGCGATAACTTGCCGTGAAAGAGAATGCATCGCTAATGTTTTGATGAGTATCAGCAATAAATGATGCGCTACGATTACTTTGCTGCTGATTAGGATCGCCAAAGCTAATGGGGCCAGCCTGCTCAAAATATTCATCCACAGCCTCAGCGCCAAGATTAATATGTCCTGCTTTTAGCTTAAAATTATGATTATAAACAATGCGTGTCTTTTCACCTTTGGTTGACCCACTAAAGGTATTATCAGAGAAATTTTTGTTCTCTTGTTCACTGTATTGATATGAGAGCTGCTGTGACCATATGCTATTGGCAATCGTAAAATCCCAAACAACACCAAGAGATAGCTGTTCGCCTTCGCTGGTATTGTTTGCGTCAGCGACTAAACCGGTAGAGAAGTCGGTACTATCAAAATCGCTGGTGTAATCGAGTACTCTCAGATTAGTAGTTAACTGATTGTACTCTGAAAAACGATAGCCGAGCCGAGCATAGGCACTGGTATTTTTATAGCCATCCTCTTCTTCTCCCTCGCGGGCTATATTTTCACCATCGGTATTAAGTAGCGAAGCACTTAAGCCATAGCGCCACTTATTACTTTGTCCATTTACTCCACCTTGGACTTGCGAAGTGTTTTTATTGCCATAACTTGCGCCCAAATGTGCCCCGCTTGAATCCGATGCAGTGCTGGTAGTGATGTTAATAACACCAGCCACTGCAGAACTGCCCCAAAGAGCACTTTGCGGGCCTCGCAGAATTTCAATGCGGCTAATATTAGCCAGCATTAAGTGCGACAAATCAATTAACCCGCCTTGTCCGAGGTCGTTAATCTCAACGCCATCGAGCATAACCAGTACATGATTGCTTTCGCTGCCTCTGAAGCGAATTTCGGTGAGTGTCCCCATTGGGCC
This sequence comes from uncultured Glaciecola sp., assembly GCA_964621345.1. GTDB lineage: Bacteria > Pseudomonadota > Gammaproteobacteria > Enterobacterales > Alteromonadaceae > Glaciecola. Next base: position 4,162 of record CAZUON010000053.1, read on the forward strand.
CGACTGAGAAATATTAACACTCGGTACGGTGCGTAAAAGCTCTGTCATACTCAGCGCACCAGAAGCTTGAATCTGTGCTTCATCAATAACCGTTATTGCACCAGCAATGTATTGATTAGAGATAGGTGTGCGTGAACCACTGATGCTAATCGTCTCGACTGGCGATGCGCTATTTAGTGAATTGGAGGTGATATCGGAAGTGCTTTGCGCGTATGTTTTTGTGGCAATAGCAGATCCACTTGCACTTAAACTTAAGGCAAGTAAAGATGTAGTCAGTTTCATATATATCCTTGTTTTTGCTCCCACCGAGCAATATCAAACAATAAAGGCAGAGCTTTCGTATGTGTAAACGAAAGGCTCAACCCACCCGACAAGGCCGGTATCCGGGCTCACAACATTCATACAAAACCTTCCCATGCGATAAAAGCACAGTGGCTGACCTAAACATCGTAACGATGTTTATATTTGTTGAATTGACGGTGTGTTGTCTGTTGTTTACCGTTGCGGGGGCAGCACAGGTGTTTCACCTGTTTCCCGTTTACCTTAACTGCATTACATATTTTGTTAGACAGTTAAGCACCTTGACGCGATGCACTATACGACAACTTTAGTATTTCGCAAGCTTATTAAAAGTATGAATTATAAGTAAAAGTTTGGAAGTATCGGAAATTGAAGAAGATATTTAGGTGAGCACTGTTGGCTAATATGACACCTAGTATGGAGTTAAATTCAGCGCGGGTTCATCTAACGCTGCGTATTGCTCTTTCAGTGCTAGGATTTGGCTTTCCCAGTATTTATCTTCACCAAACCAAGGAAACGCGGTAGGAAAGGCTGGGTCTTGCCAGCGTAAGGCTAGCCATGCCATATAATGCACCATGCGCATAGCGCGCAGCGGTTCGATTAGATGAAACTCTTTATAATCTAGCTCATGAAACTCTTCATAAGCATTCACAAGAATATCCAACTGCAAAAGCTGTTGTTGACGGTCTCCGTTTAACATCATCCACAAGTCTTGAATGGCCGGGCCATTCCTACAATCGTCAAAGTCAACAAAGATAGGACCATCGCGCCAGAGGATGTTGCCAGGATGCACATCGCCATGTAGGCGTGCTCCCTGTGAACATTTTGCCAAGGCTTGCGAGTAATACTCAGTAGTCCGAGCAATGAGCTGTTCAATAATGGTAAAAAACGGCGTATGCAAATGCACCGGCACAATTTGATGAGTTTTTAAGGTTTTAAGCGGTGCTTGTAGATGGGTTTCGATACTAAAAGGTGGGCGATGTTTAAAGCGTTCTAAGCTTGCCACGCGGTGCATTTTACCAATCGTTCTGCCAACTGATTCGAGCTGGTCGAGGTTGTCTACTTCAAACTGCCTTCCACCCACTGAGGGAAAGAGGGCAAACTTATAGCCATCTATTTCATGTAAGGATTGACCATTTATGTTTAAGGGGGCAACAACTTGTATGTCGTCGTCTTGTAAAAGTTGAGTAAACTGATGTTCTTCAAGAACTTGTTCGTCTGTCCATCGCATGGGGCGATAAAATTTCACGACGTAGCGCAAACCATCCTCTGCAGCAAACTGATAAACGCGGTTTTCGTAGCTGTTTAAGGCTAAAAGCCCTGACGCAACTTGTACGCCAAGGCTTTCTATACCATCTAAAATAAGCTCAGGGCTTAGTCGTGTAAAATGAAATTCAGACACCGGTGAATATAAATGTAGTTGCTTCTTCTACCTCTATGGTATCACCTTGTTCATCCCGTGTACTTACATGGAAATATATTTTTTGGGTGCCCACCTCTAAGTTGCTAGGGTCACTTGCCACGCTTATAGGTAATGTAAATACACCACCGCCCTCAACACTGACCTCACTGTCGCCAAAGTACTTGGCGTCGACTAAGCCTTTTACATCAATGCTGTATACGCGTGTGGCCTGAGATTTATTGAGGATTTTTAAGGTATAAACATTTTCAATCAAGCCCTCGTTGGTTTCACGATCCAGCGAATTACGGTCACGAATAATATCGACTTCAAGAGGGACACGGGTGGCGATATCGGCAATTAACAGACCGCTCATAACCATCAGTACCACGGCATAACCAATTAATTTACCTCGGAAGATTTTGGTCGTACCGCCCTTTAGTTCGTGCTCAGAGGTAAAGCTAATGAGGTTCTTCTCGTAGCCCATTTTTTCCATCACGCCATTACAGGCATCTACGCATGCTCCGCAGTTGATGCACTCGTATTGCAAGCCATTGCGAATGTCGATGCCGGTCGGGCAAACTTGTACGCATAAATTACAATCAATACAGTCACCTAAACCTTTTGCCTTTACATCCTCAGGGGTCATCTTACGGGTACGAGGCCCACGTTTTTCTCCGCGCTGTGCATTATAAGCTACGGTGTAGGTGTCTTTATCGAACATTGCAGACTGAAAACGGGCATAAGGGCACATGTGGGTACACATGATTTCACGCATATATCCGGCGTTTGCATAGGTACAAAAGGTAAAAAACAAGACCCAGAAGGCTACCCAAAAACCGGTATCAAAAGTAAAAAAGTCGATAAATAAAGCGTCAATCGGCGTGAAGTAACCCACAAAGGTGAGCGAGGTTAGCAAGGCAACGGCTACCCACGAAAAATGTTTTAAGCTTTTACGGATAAATTTATCCGCGTCCATTTTTCGTTGGTCAAGTTTCATGCGTTTGTTACGAGCGCCTTCTATTTTTTCTTCAAACCAAATGAAAATGAAGGTCCAAGTGGTTTGTGGGCACATAAAACCGCACCACACGCGACCAGCAAAAGTGGTTATGAAAAAAAGAGCAAAAGCAGAGACGATTAAAGTATAGGCTAGTATTGTTAAGTCTTGCGGCCACAACGTCATGGCAAAAAAGTTGAAGCGTTGTTCTGCAATATCAAGCAGCACTGCTTGTTTTCCTTGATACTGAAGCCAGGGCACAATGGCAAACAAACCTAAAAATATTAGGCCAAAAAAGCGCCGAATGTTTTCAAAGGTGCCTTTAACAGCGCGCACGTAAATGCGGCTACGAGCGGAATAGTTTGGCTTAGTTTGCGCGTCATTACTTTTTTGAATTTTAACTGGGGTGATGTTTTTGACGCGAATTTTTTCGCTCATCTGAGACTCCTAATTGAGGAAACGCTTTATCCACTCACCGAGGATTTGTAAGTATTATACCTGTGCTAAGATTTGATTTGTTAATTGAGATCAATAAATTTAGCTCAAGAGTGTAAATCAATAGCTTTCAAACATTAAGATTAGCAAAGCAGTTTGCAAAAGTATTTTCTCGTTCTTAAAAAGAGTATGATATAGATTCAAGTATAAGAGGTGAAATGTTGGTGAAGATTTGGCGATGGGTGGTCGCAGTTGTGGCTGTGTTGTTAATTGTTGTCCTTGTTAGGACATCAGCAATACAAAATGCATTTGGTGGCATCTCGCAGACCGTTGGCGGCTGGGTATCGCAATTAATGTATGCACCCGAGCGAGCTCGTCTCATGGGACTGCAAGATAGGTTCTTGCGCAACAATATGTCATTAAAACCCCATCAAACCGACTATGTTTTTAAAGTGACAAGTTCTATCAACAGCGTACGCTCGTTTAACGCAATGTACTGCTTGTCTGACGATAAAAACCCGTATTTATATGGTAACAACCTCAAGAAATTTTGTTCTGATATAGAGCAAACAGGTATTCTCAAAGTAGAAAAATGAGGTACTGCCAAGCGTATTTTGTTTGATGCAGATCAAGTTTGCGTTTGTCGCCGATGAACTAATTGCAATTTATGTTTTCGTATAATTGAGTATAGAAATAAATAACTATGCTCTGACATTACCGTGTTCTGGTTTATTACAAACACACCCGTTTCGATACATTAGTTGGTTTTTAACGTTAGGATACATTTATGAATAAAACTTATTCAACCATGCTGGCTTCAGTATTTGGGCTCATGATGAGCGCCAATGTCATTGCTTCTGATACACAGGAGGCAAAAATCATGGATGAAGATAGTCGCTTAACAATCGAATTTATAGAGCCTGAAAAGTTTACTGATATTCGCCCATCTAACGAATCACGCAAGAAGTTCAGAGAGCATGTTCTTAGTAGTATGGAGAAGTACTTTGATGAGTTAACAGATACTCTTCCAAATGGGCAAACTTTGGATGTTACTGTTACCGACATCGATTTGGCAGGTGATACTCGTAGTCCAAGAGTTCCCATTGGTTCGCAAATGTTTGATGTTAGAGTTATCGAGGATATTTATTTCCCACGAATTAAATTCTCCTACACATTAAAAAATGACGCCGGCGAGGTTTTAAAATCAGAAGATGTGGATCTCAAAGATATGAACTTTTTAAATAGAACCGGTCGTTTCACTAATCGAGACGCCTTCAAATATGAACGAGTCATGATTGAAGGGTGGTTCAAAGACACGTTTGAGACTACTAAGAAGTCCAAATAAGATATAAACAATGCAACATCATGCCGCGGTGCTGACCTAATTTATGCTCGAACCGCGGTTTTTCGTTTGTTTTTAACAGGGTGGCGATATACCGAATATTGATGTTTTCCTTTCTTTTTCGACGCAAACGCGGCTTTGTCAGCACAACCAATCACCATTTTATAATTTAACTCTTGTTCTAAATGAACTTCAGTAAAGGCGACTATCCCAATGGCAGTATTAATTGTCATGGTATGACTGTTCACGCTTTGTTTTTGTGCTAAGTCCTCAAGAATTTGTTTGGCTTTTTTAACAGCGTCTAACTCGTAGGATTTAGGTAGTAAAAGACCAAATTCATCTCCGCCTAGGCGGCCAAAGGTGTCAGAATCTCTGATATTGCGCTGCACTATTTCAACAAACAGTTTGAGATATTCATCGCCAGTGTTGTGACCAAACTTGTCGTTAACTTCTTTGAATTTATCGAGGTCAAAATACATAAACGCTAAGGGTTCGTTCTGACGTTTAGCCGCCGCAATAGCTTGTTTTGTGCGATCACTAAACAAGTAGCGATTGGTGGCGCCGGTGAGCGCATCATAGTGGGCAAGACGTTTGAGGCGAACATCTTTTCTGAAATCACGTTTTAATGTGCTAAGTAAGTACTTTAAAATATCAGGGGTGATTGCGTAACTTGGAAAGGCGTCTATAGTAAAATTTCGATAACCGCTAACATCAAAGCTATCAAAAGAATCGGTAAGTATAAGGATAGGGCAGGGAAGGTCCTTAGCTGAATAATACTTAGATAGTTGACGCCGCAAAGGAGCAAACTGCTCTTGTGTCACCACAATTACCGCCGACGAAAAGCTCGACTCTTCAACCTCTAGCTCATAGCCCCTTTCTAGATAAATAATATTATCTATTTGACTGATCATTTTTAGCGCGCTGCTCAGCCATTCCCTCTCTTTACTATTTTCGTTAATCAGGAATATTTTCATGACGTCGCTCAACTATTATTATGAGGTCTTCGCCTCGTATCATCATTTGTTGCAACATTTACTCGTAAAAGTTTGACTCTATTTTGAGAAATTAGTTTTACGTGTTGTTGCATAGTACAAAAAATAACCACATATATCAAAATATACATCTTTAGCCACGGTAGATATTGACTCAGAATAATATCTGCTACTATGTTGAGATAAGTTCATGTCTTCCAGCACAAAGGTAGTTTTATGTCGCAGCAAAGGGTTTCTTGCATTGAAGTTGATTATGGTAATCCCGCACACACCACACTTTTGCTCCAATTACTGCAAATGTATGCTCAAGACCCCATGGGCGGCGGGGAAGCGATATCTGCCGATACCACCGGGCGACTCATTGCTGAAATGGCAAAACGCCCTCATGTGTTTTCAATATTGGTCTTTGATACACAGAGCGAAAAAGCCTTGGGTTTTGCCAATTGTATTGAGAGCTTTTCAACATTTAAATGTCGTCCGGTAGTCAATATCCACGATTTTGCTGTGATACCAGAAGCTCGGGGCGCGGGCGTAAGCCAAGTCTTGGTAGAGGCGATTGCTCAAGCCGCTAAGCACAGAGACGCGTGCAAACTTACACTAGAAGTATTAGAGGGCAACAAAAGCGCTCAACGAGCATACCAAAAGGCAGGGTTTAAAGGGTATGAGCTCGACCCTGAAATGGGCCAAGCTTTGTTCTGGGAAAAGCCGCTCTAGGGCAATTAAGTGTTTTCCAAAATATAGTCTAAGCCACCTGTGATTGCGGCTACTTGCGCCCGATTACACTGTTCTGGTGTAGCTTTGGGGCTATCAGGATATACTTCGGTGGTGGTGACGAAAGGCGCTTGGGTAAAGCCCCCACACAAATTCAGGCTCGCTTTGTCATATAAAATCACGCCTTCTTGGATCATATCGCTGCCGATGAGTTTGCCAAAACGATCGGGCGGGGCGATATGGGTCACCTCTTTCACACTTTGTATTATCGCCGACTGAAACGCTGTTTGCGGCCGGGAGCTGTCACCTACAGTGTAAAAGCCATCGGGAATATCCCAATTATCTTGATAAATCCCATCGCGGGCAGCCAAAGCGGGTCTGAACTCACTGTTGTCGGTGTCTGTGGTCTCATGTAAGTCGAAATGAGCAATCAGTGAGGGCTGGTGAGCGTTAACATAGGCCATAATTGCATTTGCTTCAGGAGAAGGACCGCCATTTATAAACGAACGATTAGGGTCAACGGTTGCAGGGTTCCATCTGTTAATGCTTTCATAGCCCCAAGGGTTAATACACGGGGCAACGATAAAATTAAATTTATCGGCATAGTTATCTATCGCCTCTTGCATAAACAAGATCGCACCTTGGACGCCACTGGTTTCATAACCGTGTACGCCGCCGGTAATTAGTACGGTCGGCAAGCTAGGTTTGGGTGAGCACGTACTCAGGGCAAAAAGAGGGTAGCGCTGCGGGTTCTGGGGGAGTGCGCCGTAGTGGACTAAAGTCATTTTGTCACTTAAGGCATACAATTTTTCAAGCACTTCATTGCGATAAGAGCGCACACATTGCTGCTGTTTTTTCCATGTGTGTTTTTCAGCTTCAGTCCAAGGTGAGCCGGCTGTGCCTATGGGATAAACGTCATTCATAATGCTTGTTGCTTCCTCTTTTATTGATTGGATTCAATCATCGGTAATACATGCGAGCGTTTCACTACACCGTATGCAAAACTAGTATCGATTGACGCTATGTTACCAATTTCATGTAGCTCATGGCGAACAAAGTGTTCGTAGTCGTGTAAATCTTTAACCATGACTTTTAGTAAGTAATCAGCACTGCCGGTGGTGACATAACATTCTAGGACATTTTCGACGAGCTTGACCGCAGTCTCGAACTTTTTTACTACTTCTGCGCTATGCCTCTCAAGTTGTACGCTAACAAATACAATAATTGGCAGTCCGTAAGCTTCGTTGTCTACCTCGGCGGTGTAACCTTTAATAAGTCCTGATTTTTCGAGCTGTTTAACGCGCCTTAAGCAAGGGCTTGGCGACAAGTTCACACGCTCTGCCAAGTCTTGATTCGAGATGCGGCCATTGCGTTGTAGCTCTCTTAAAATTTGACGATCGGTTTTATCCATTCAGCGGCACTCCTCATACAAACCATAAACTATGAAAGTTTATGGGTAATATGTAGCATAATATGCCATTAAATATAAATATTAAGCTATATATTGCAAGTTAATTCTGTTTACTTGGTAGTAAAGTAGCTGAGTGTATAACTTTTAAGTAAGACTTAGAGTAAAGCAATGAGCAAACAACAGATAACTAACACTAGCAAAAATAAAGTGAGCCATTCCAAGCAAGAGCATCAGGGCGGTTTTGCCACAAAGGCGATTCATGCCGCTTACGACGCTCAGCAAGAACAAGGCGCACTAAATCCGCCTATGCATTTGAGTTCAACCTATACCTTTGCAAATGCTGAAGAAGGCGGGCAGTTATTCGCCGGTGAAAAGTCTGGCCATTTTTACTCTCGTATTTCAAACCCTACCCTAGATATTTTAGAAAAACGCATTGCTGCCCTTGAAGGCGCAGAAGCAGCATTGAGTGCAGCATCTGGCATGGGCGCAATTACCTCGGTGCTCTGGACCTTTTTAGAAAGTGGCGATGAAGTACTTGCAGATAAAACCCTATATGGCTGCACTTATGCTTTTATGCAGCATGGTTTAAGTAAGTTTGGCATTAGTATTACCTACGTGGATATGACAAACGTAAATGAAGTTAAACAAGCAATAGGTGATAAAACAAAAGTCATATATTACGAAACGCCGGCTAATCCGAATATGCGCATTGTAGATATTGAAGCAATTAGCCAACTGGCAAGGGCGCAAGGGATCATCAGCGTGGTGGATAATACTTACTCCACCCCTCTTATTACCCAACCAATTGCACTGGGTGCAGATTTGGTTATTCATTCAGCCACCAAATACTTAGGCGGCCACGGCGATTTGGTGGCCGGTTTAGTGGTGGGTAGTCATGAGCATATTCAGCGCATTCGTCTTGAGGGATTAAAAGACATGACCGGTGCCTGCATGTCGCCATTTACGGCAATGTTAGTCATGCGAGGTTTGAAAACACTTGAGCTTAGAATGCTTCGACATAGCGAATCTGCAATGAAGGTCGCGCGCTTTTTGCAAGCGCAAGATGAGGTCGATAATGTGTTCTACCCAGGCTTGCCTAATCACCCTCAGCATCAATTAGCATGTAAACAAATGTCTTTGTTTGGCGGTATGATTGCCTTTGAGTTACACGGAGCCCTGGAAGATGGTAAAGCATTTATGGATGCACTGAATTTAATTCAGCGGGCAGTGTCTTTGGGTGACGCAGAGAGTTTAATTCAACACCCTGCAAGTATGACGCATTCGTCTTACACGCCTGAGCAACGGGCAAAACATGGCATTAGCGAGGGCTTAGTGCGCTTGTCGGTTGGTCTAGAAACGGTTGACGATATTATTCATGACTTAGAGCAAGCCTTTGCGGTAATAAAAAACAAACGGGTAGCTTAAAAATATGGATTCGTAGGGCTACCCGTTTTAATGTTGACTTGTTGTTCAGCCATCTTTAACTGCTCTTAAAAGATGGCATATTCACTATAACAGGCTTAGAGGTAGTCAAACTCTTGGTCATTAACCGCTAATAAATCATCGGCGTTAGCATGAATAACTGCTTTGTGAATATCTTTTCTAGGCAACAAGCGCTTAAGATAAAACGCACATGTTTTTTGTTTACCTTGTGCAATCAACTCGTTATCACAGTTTTGCGCCGCACTTGCCATATCCAGCCATAAAATGCCCAAAATAACATAAGCGCTATAATGCATGTAGTCAGTAGCCGCTCCTGCAATATTATTTGCTTCGCCACCAAGTAAACCCTTGGATACTTCCTCAAACTCACTGAGTAAAGCTTGCGCTTGTTGTTGTTTGTCAGCATCGTTCATCGCTGCAATGCGCTGTGCTAAAAGTGCGATGGTTTTACCCAGCATTTGGCCACCATCACGGGTTAACTTACGGCCTATTAAGTCAGCCGCTTGAATACCGTTAGTACCCTCATAAAGTTGTGCGATACGTGTGTCTCGGGCAAGTTGTTCCATCCCCCATTCACGCACATAACCATGACCGCCGTAAACCTGAATCCCGATGTTCGTTACTTCGGTGGCGATGTCGGTCATAAATCCTTTGCAAATTGGGGTTAAAAAGGCAATCACCTGTTCAGCATCATGGGCACGCTGGTCATCGCAGTACTTCTCTACGTCCATTTGTTGTGCATATAACAATGACAAGGCTCGTAGACCTTCAGTAAAGGCTTTTTGTACCAATAACATTTTACGCACATCAGGTTGATGCATTAAGGAATCCGCTTTAGCCTCTGGCTGCTTTGGTCCGGTTGGTGCCCGAGACTGCAGGCGCTCACGAGCATAGCTTACTGCCCCTTGGAATGATGCCTCACAAGTTCCTAAACCCTGCAAGCCAACCTGAAAGCGCGCATCGTTCATCATGGTGAACATACATGCTAGACCTTTATTTTCTTGGCCCACCAAGTAACCAGTCGCTCCATCATAGTTCATCACGCAAGTGGGACTGGCTTTAATGCCCATTTTCTTTTCAATGCTACCTACGCTAACCGCGTTTGCAGCGCCAGGTTCGCCGTTTTCATCAACGTGAAATTTAGGCACTAAGAATAAACTAATGCCCTTTACTCCTGCTGGCGCATCCGGCAAACGGGCAAGTACTAAGTGTATTATGTTACTTGTCCAGTCTTGGTCGCCGCCGGTAATAAAGATTTTGTTACCGGTAATTGAGTACGAGCCATCGTCATTAGGAATCGCTTTGGTATTTAATAAGGCTAAATCAGTACCGGCATGAGGTTCTGTTAGGTTCATTGTGCCCGTCCACTCGCCGCTGATGAGCTTGGCAAGGTACACGTCTTTTAAGTCTTGAGTAGCATGTTTATTAACTGCTAATACCGCGCTTTCTGTTAGCATGGTGGTTAAGCGCCAGCTTAAGTTTGCGCTGTTCAGCATTTCATGCACTGGCACAGCTGCCGAGTATGGCAAGTCTTGCCCATCGTATTCAGAATTGCCTAACATCGCATTCCAGCCGTTGGCAATATATTCTTGATAGGCCTCAGCAAAGCCTTCTGGGGTACTTACTTGACCATTTTCGAGTTTACAGCCTTGTTCATCGCCTTCGCGGTTTAGCGGGGCAACCACTTCTTCAGCAAATTTTGCACCTTGGTTAATAATTTCCATTACCAACTCGCTGTCCATACCCTCGGCACCTACATTTGTGTAGTGCTTATCGATACTCAACCAATCGTTTAACAAAAACTGAAAATCAGCCATGGGCGCTTTATAATACGGCATACTACCTCCTAATATTTATACCCAATATAGTACGCGATAAATCAAAAAACGCTCAATCACTTGTATTTATTGAATCTATTTGTGAGAGCTTTCGGGAGGCGACAAACCCGTCTCGTGCGGCGGTAAAATGATCGGGCGAATGCCATTGGTCTTGTTCTATTTCGAAAGGGTCGATAAAGGTAAGGCCTTTAATATCAGAAGCATGCCAAGGGGCCGGCTCAATAAATGCTTCTGTGCCATCAAAGCCAGCTTGCAATTCACAGGCGTACAAATGCGTATCGTTATTTTGGTTTACAAGCAATTCACCAACCAATACGTTGAAGCCACTGTAAATCCACATTGCATGATGAGCTTGGCACTGCGGGGTGCTTGGAATTGTACTAATATTTTTGTTGTTATTATTTTTATTTGTAGAGGATGAAATTTTTTGCGAGTAAGCAAGGTCATATAAGCCCGAGCTTCGCTCAAGTACCAGTAACTTGCCGTTCATACGGACAATGCAGGCAGCTGCTGTTGCTTGTGGGGAGGCCTGATTGATGTTTGTTTGTGTGCCAGTTTTTATGCGGCAATGAGGACTTGGATAAGGTGTGTCGCTGCAGCTAAACAAAAGCAAAACTAAGACGAAAATAATGCACAGTTTCAATCTTTATATCCTATAATAAGTAATAAGCGTTACAACAACGCACATTTAATCACGTTGCCACTTAAATACAAATACAAAACAACGGGGATTTCCGTCAATGATGTATTTCAAGTATTGCAATCACCAGGAGTACTATGTCTAAGTTTATTAAGGTTTCGCCATTGTTAATTGGCGTAATAGCGCTTGCCGCATTTTTAATTTACATTAATTTACCAAAGCATGCTGAATCAGGTGGTGCTCGACCAGGCGGCGGCAAAACGCCAGTTGTAGTTACTGCTGCGAGTAATCAGGCTTTTCCGATTGTTGTAGAGGCGCTAGGCACGGCGGTGGCGAATGAGTCGGTGAATATTACTGCGCAAGAGGCACAAATAGTTCAGAGTATTGCTTTTGATGATGGCGATATCGTTGCAGCAAATCAGGTTCTAGTGCAGCTTAATAACCGTGCACAGTTGGCCCGTGTGAACGAGCTCGAAATTAATATAGATGAAGCCAATCGCCAGCTTGTGCGAATAAAAGACTTAGCCAATCAAAGTGCAGCATCACAGCAGTTACTAGATGAACAACAAGCACGAGTAAAAGCGCTCAACGCACAGCTCGATGTGGCGCAGTCTAATTTAGAGGAATTGATTATCAGGGCGCCTTTTGGTGGTCGTCTAGGTACGCGCATGGTCAGCTTAGGCAGCCTCGTTAGACCGGGCGACGTAATTACTACGCTCGACGATTTGAGCTTAGTCAAAGTTGATTTTAGTATTTCAGAAGTGCACCTAGCAAGTGTCAGCAATGGGCAAACTATTTATGCGACATCGGTGGCCTATCCTGGTCAGCAGTTCGTTGGAGAAATTACCAATATTGATTCACGTATCGATCCGGTGACTCGTTCTATTCAGGTGCGCGCAGAGCTTCCTAATGAAGAGATGAAAATGCGCCCTGGTATGTTATTGCAAATTAATCTAGAAAAACGCGTACTCAACGCCTTGGTCATTCCCGAAACTGCCCTAGTACCTGAAGGTGATTCACAATTTGTATTCTTAGTGAACGGCGACGAAGTGGCTAAGAAAACCATGGTAAAAGTCGGTGAGCGCAGACCAGGCTTGGTGCAAATTCTCGATGGTCTGCAAGCTGGCGACAAAGTAATTACCGAGGGCACATTGCGTGTTCGCGATGGTTCAAGCGTTCGTATCTTAGACATGTAAGGGCATATTATGTTGATATCTGATATATCGGTAAAACGCCCCGTTTTTGCAAGCGTGGTGAATCTATTGCTATTGGTCTTTGGTATTGTTGCCATTACCTTTTTGTCGTTAAGAGAATACCCTGACATTGACCCGCCTATCGTATCGGTCAATACAAGCTATCCTGGTGCATCCGCTGAAATTGTAGAAACACGCATCACCCAGTTAGTAGAAGACCGCATCAGCGGTATTGAAGGAATTAAAAACATTTCTTCGTCGAGCCGTAATGGTCGTTCAAGCGTTACCATTGAATTTAATTTAAGCCGAGATATCGACGCGGCATCCAATGATGTGCGCGAGCGCGTATCGCGAATATTAAACGACTTACCTGACCAAGCCTTTCCGCCAGAAGTAGCTAAATCTAACTCCGACGAAGATGTAGTGGTGTGGTACAACTTACGTAGCGATAATTTAAACGTAATGGAGCTTACCGATTACGCAGACCGCTTTATCGTTGACCGTTTGTCTATTGCCGATGGCGTTGCCCGCGTTAACTTAGGTGGCGGGCGAAGCTATGCGATGAAAGTGTGGCTTGACCGTAACGCGATGGCGGCCCGCGGGATTACCGTAAGCGATGTTGAACGAGTTATTCGCGCTGAAAACGTAGAGTTACCCGCCGGTAGAGTAGAGTCTGAATCACGTGATTTTGACGTGCGCGTGGCAAGAAGCTTTTTATCTCCCGATGATTTTGCGAAATTAACCGTAGCTGCAGGAGCCGACGGTTATTTAGTCAGACTCGGTGAGGTGGCGCAAGTAGAGCTAACCGCAGAAGACGACGAAACCGATTTCAGAGGTGACGGCGTTAACATGATTGGCTTAGGGATAGTAAAACAGTCTAAAGCCAATACCTTAGAGGTGGCTCGTGCAGCCCGCGAGGCCATCGAAAGCATTGAAGAAACGCTACCCGATAACATTTTTATTGTGCCAAGTTACGATTCCTCAGTGTTTATCGAAGAATCTATTAATGAGGTCTATAACACCCTCGCTATTGCCATGCTTATGGTTGTGATTGTGATATACGTGTTTCTGGGTAATATTCGTGCAACTTTAATACCTGCAGTAACGGTACCTGTATCGTTAATTGCTGCGTTTATTGTGATGTACGCCCTTGGCTTTTCTATCAACCTATTAACCTTACTCGCCCTCGTTCTCGCTATAGGATTGGTAGTGGATGATGCGATCGTGGTACTAGAGAATATCTATCGGCGCATCGAAATGGGCGAGCCTCCCATACTTGCATCCTACAGAGGTGCAAGAGAGGTGGGATTTGCGGTTATTGCTACCACATTAGTGTTGATATCAGTATTTGTGCCACTGGTCTTTTTGGAAGGAAATATTGGCCGTTTGTTTACTGAGTTCGCCCTAGCAATTGCAGCAGCGGTGGCCTTTTCGAGTTTTACCGCCTTAACTTTATCGCCAATGATGGCCTCTAAGCTGTTGAAAAAGAGAGAACGCACATCAGGCTTTGGTGTATGGGTAGACAATGCCTTTAAAGTGATTGAGCAAAAATACTATAACGGCCTCGCTACCACGATGAAACAACCGTTTTTAGTTGCGCTAACCGTATTCATCAGTATGGGATTAATATGGCAATTACAAAGTAAAATTCCTGAGGAATTTGTGCCGCGAGAAGATAGAGGAAACTTCTTTATTTTGATGCAAGCGCAAGAGGGAGCGAGTTACGAAAGTAACACCAAAAACTTAGAAAAAATTGAAGCTTTGTTATTACCGTACCGAGACACCGGCGAAGTAGCGCGCGTATTAGTGCGCACCCCTGGTTTTGGCGGCGGCGCGGGGATTGCCATTGTCGGCATGGGCAATTGGGAAGAGCGCGAACGTTCCACCTTTGACCTAATGAACGAAGTCAGTGCTAAGTTAGCCGATATTCCGGATGTAAGGGCTTTTGCGATTATGCGTTCGGCGCTTGGTGGCCGTGGCGTTGGTCGGCCTGTTCAATTTGTACTGCAAGGCAATACCTATGATGATCTAGTCGCGTGGCGCGACATTGTGCTTGAAAAAGCGCGCGAAAATCCAAATTTGTTGCGCCTAGACTCAGACTACAAAGAAACTTCACCGCAGTTGCTGATTGATATCGACAAAGACCGAGCGGCTGACTTAGGCGTATCTATTTCTGAAATTGGCCGTACATTAGAAACGATGCTAGGCCAGAGAAGGGTATCTACCTTTTTAGATAGGGGGCAAGAGTACGATGTTATTTTAGAGGGTAATGAGGAAGATTACCGTAGCCCCAATAGCATCGATAATATCTATGTGCGCTCTGATCGTACCGGCCTACTCATTCCTATGGATAATGTGCTTAATATTCGAGAGCAAGCTACCTCGAATACACTCAATCGATACAACCGCATGCGTGCAGTAACCATTAGTGCAAATTTGGCCGACGGTTACACCATTGGTGAAGCCCTGACTTACCTTGAAAATATTGTGGCCACTGAGTTACCTGCGGAAGTTTCGATAGATTACAAAGGCGAGTCGTTGTTATATCAAGAGTCAGGCTCGTCTTTCATCTTTATATTTATGCTTGCCTTGGCCATTACATATTTGGTGCTTGCCGCTCAATTTGAGAGTTGGGTACATCCGCTGGTGATCATGTTTACTGTGCCACTTGCTCTAGTGGGAGCTTATGTAGGTTTATATTTATCGGGCATGACCATTAATATTTACTCTCAAATTGGTTTAGTCATGCTGATTGGATTAGCCGCTAAAAACGGCATACTCATTGTGGAGTTTGCCAACCAACTACGCGATGCCGGAATGGACTTTGACGACGCGATACGCCGTGCGGCTACCCAACGCCTTAGGCCGATTGTGATGACAGGCTTTACCACGGTGTTTTCTGCTCTTCCATTGGTTCTTGCCTCAGGCCCTGGTGCAGAATCGCGTATGGTAATTGGTATGGTTATTTTTGCAGGTGTTATGTTCTCGACCTTTATGACCTTATTTATTGTACCTACTGCTTATGGTTACTTAGCCCGAGGAACTGGCTCACCTGAAAAACGCAGCCGAGCATTAGATGTACTCGAAGAAGAAGTACCTTATGTAAAAGGTGAGAGCCAAATATAAGCTAGCCATGAAAGAGACAACGAAAAACAACATGGAAGCAAAGGGCTTTAATAACGATGGGAAGGGGCAATTGCGTTTTTTGCCTTTTGCCCCTGAGCGAGCAAGATATTTTGAAAGCATCAATACGATTTGGATTGATGAAATGTTTGTGCTTGAAGACATCGACAAAAAGGTTCTGCAAAATCCGCAAAAACACATCATAGATAAAGGTGGATTTATCTATTTTGTTGAGCATGAAACGCTAGGCATTATTGGCACCTGCGCACTGCTAAACAGCGGAAATGGTAATTTTGAGCTTACCAAAATGGGTGTACACCCTTCTTCAAGAGGCTTAAAAGTAGGCGAGCAGCTCCTGCAATATGTTATCGAACAAGCCCAAACGGTGGTACCCAACGTGCTCTACTTGCTCACTAACAAAAAGTGCGAAGCAGCCATTCATTTATATGAGAAAAACGGTTTTTGCCATGATGCTGAAATTATGCAGATTTACGGTAAAAGTTACGCACGTTGTGATGTAGCGATGAGGTTTTGTGGGGACTAAGGTTTGGGCGAAACTCATTAAAACCTTTTAACGGGGTGTTGTCTGTTTTTTGTGCGTCAGCATTCTTTACAGGGTGAGAGCGCCACTTCTTATTTCTGTTGTATCACCTTGATTTTTAATATAAAAATATCCGGCATAATTTTTGCTTATTTGATTGTAGGCAGTATTTTAAAATAGGAAAAATTAATATGAATTTACGCAGATTAACAGGGCAAGTAGCAGGTGTAGTTTTAGCCGTAGCCTCTCTTAATGCTAATGCGGATGTGATTGCATCAACTGACTTTGACGGAAGAACCGTTAATGGCGATACCGCTTCAAATTTATTATGGGTTACTAACGGCATTGATGCATTAGGCGATTTAACTGCGAATAAATATGGCACGTCTCCAAACGGACCTTTTGGCTTATTCGATACAAACGATACTGCAGATCTGTTTGCCGTAAATCGTAACTTAAACGATGAGGGACCTTGGTTTTTCGATGTGGCTCTTAATGTGCTAACAGGCTCATCAATCACCTTAGATACGCTTTCGTTTGATGCTATGATTTTTAACAACAGTGGAAGAAATCAAAACGTTCAAAGATTCTTATCGATGAGCGCAGAAGTGTTTGATGCGTCGGGTATGCTTTTCAACGGTACTGCATCTTCAATTTTTGCGTCAAACGGCGCGCTTGCCAATGGCACAAATACTGAAGCGGTGAGTTTTGATTTAAGTAATGTGTTGCTCAACGATGGACAAGATTACACTCTAAGAATTCGAGCTTTTGGTGACTTACCTCTGATGGGTAATAACGCGGGTATCGATAACTTCTCGCTAACCGGAACCGTTGCAAATACACCTGTATCGGCTCCTGGTGTTTTGGGCCTTATGGGACTAGCTTGCTTGATGATGTTCCGACGCCGCCTTGCTAAGTAAAACTATTAACTAATAAAAAGCCCACTTTTAAGTGGGCTTTTTTGTACTTTTTGACGTTCTATTCGTCTAAGAAACTCTTAAGTTGTTCTGAGCGACTAGGGTGACGAAGCTTACGAAGGGCTTTAGCTTCGATTTGACGAATACGCTCTCGCGTGACATCAAACTGCTTACCTACTTCTTCAAGTGTATGGTCGGTATTCATATCAATACCAAATCGCATTCTCAGTACTTTCGCTTCTCTTAGTGTAAGACCGGCTAACACTTCTTGTGTAGCATTTTTCAAGCTACCGCCAGTAGCATGGTCGAGCGGCTGCGTAATTGCGGTATCCTCAATGAAGTCACCTAAATGTGAATCTTCATCATCACCAATAGGTGTTTCCATCGAAATAGGCTCTTTCGCAATTTTCAGCACCTTACGAATTTTATCTTCAGGCATAATCATACGTTCAGATAATTCTTCAGGTGTAGGCTCGCGCCCCATTTCTTGCAGCATTTGACGAGAGATACGGTTAAGTTTATTAATCGTTTCAATCATGTGCACGGGTATACGAATAGTGCGGGCTTGGTCAGCAATTGAGCGAGTAATTGCTTGGCGAATCCACCACGTTGCGTAAGTCGAGAACTTATAACCGCGACGATATTCAAACTTATCTACCGCCTTCATCAAGCCAATATTCCCTTCTTGAATCAAGTCGAGGAATTGTAAGCCACGGTTAGTGTACTTTTTCGCAATCGAAATAACCAAACGCAGGTTGGCTTCAACCATTTCCTTTTTAGCGCGGCGAGCTTTAGCTTCGCCAATTGACATGCGACGGTTAATGTCTTTAATGTCAGGAATGATTAAGCCAGTTTCTTGCTCTACTGCATTCATCTTGCTAACGCAGCGTTCAATTTCTTCTTTGTATTCTAATAACTTCGGTACATAGGCTGCACTAGATTTAAGTGTTTTATGTAGCCATTCAGTAGAGGTTTCATTACCTGCAAATAATTTGATGAATTCTTTCTTCGGCATTTTGGCGTGGATCACGCAAAACTTCATGACCAAACGCTCTTGAATGCGCACTCTGTCCATCATTGAGCGCATGTTACGAACCATACGGTCAAATTGCTTAGGCACCAAGCGGAATTCTTTAAAAACGTCAGACAAGGCGGCGATTTCTTTCTTCGCAGACTTGTGCGCGCGACCTTTATCTTCAATCACTTTACGCGCTTTATTGTACTGCTTGCGTAAGTCAGAGAATTTTTCGCGAGCGAGTTCTGGGTCTACGCTGTTGTCGTCTTCTTCGTCTTCGTCATCTTCATCATCGTCGTCTTCATCGTCGAGCTCTTCTTGTGATAGTTCAGAACCGACGTGAGTAGCACTTGGGGCAACATCATCTTCGTTAGGGTCTACAAACCCTATAATAATGTCGCTTAAACGAATTTCTTCGGCTTCGTATAAGTCCCATTGGTCGAGTAGATAGGTAATCGCTTCAGGGTATTCAGCTACGGAGCACTGAACTTGATTGATACCTTCTTCGATACGTTTGGCAATTTCTATTTCGCCTTCGCGGGTAAGAAGCTCAACTGTGCCCATCTCTCGCATGTACATGCGCACTGGGTCAGTAGTACGTCCGATTTCACTTTCCACCGTGGCTAATGCCTGAGCAGCGGCTTCAGCAGCTTCTTCGTCGGTGGTAGTTTCCTGCATCAATAACTCATCGGCATCAGGTGCTTGTTCAAATACCTGAATCCCCATGTCGTTAATCATGCGAATAATATCTTCTATCTGATCGGAATCTACGATATCAGCGGGGAGGTGATCGTTAACTTCCGCAAAAGTTAAGTAACCTTGCTCTTTGCCTTTGGCAATCAGGAGTTTTATCTGGGACTGCTTGCTTTGCACACTATACCTTACACGTTAAAATGAGCGCCTAGATATGGGGATGGTCTCATCAATATCAAGCAATGAAACGCATCAGGTATAACATCACAAAGGATGACACACCACCTAGACTAAAAAACGTTAAGCCACACTCGGTTACCGCGCGACTCGTCATACCACTTTTCAGCGAATTTGCCAGTATAGCATAAATACTGACTAAATTTCTACCTTATTATAATACTGATATATGGGCGCAAAGTTCAAAAAACAAGCAATAAGTGACTTAATTGTGTATAAGCCTTTTTGGTGTTTGCTTACTGACGTTTTTGCAACAGCATAGTGAGTTCTTTTTGTTCAGCATCGCTTAAGCCTTGAGGAAGATTGGCTTTGCCTGTGAGCTCGTCTAATCGAGCATCGTAGTACGCTCGCAATAACTTTCTAAAACACTCTAAATATTCTGCTGCCAGATTGAGCTTTGCTTCCAACTCGGTTTCTAAAAGCTTTGCTAGGTGGGCAACATGGGGATGCTGTCGAAATCCCTCTAATATACCTGCAGTGTTGGTATTTGGGTGTTCCAAGCAATAAGTATGAAGTTCAATGAGCATACTAATACCGGTAATATTCGACTTTGCTAACGCGGCAACTTTGACCTTGGGAAATTGCGCCGCTAGCGATGGCTCATCCATCAATAGGCGCAGCATCATACGCAGCGGTGACAAGGTACTATTTGAAGACGGCGCCCGGTACCCGTCATACTTGGCTGTAGTATTTAGATTTGCTTTAGCAATATTTTTTTCATTCTCATGGGCATCAAGATTGCCGCAATAGCGATGCAGTTCAGCGAGCATTAGTTCTCGCTGATTATCCCCTGCAATTTTTTCAATCAAGGGCATAGCCTGTGCTTTAAATGCGGCTTTGCCTTCTATACTTCCAAGAGAGTGTTGTTGCATCAAGCTTTCGAAAAAGAAGGTCGACAGAGGCACTGCAGCATCAAGTTGCCCTTCAAACTCTTCTTTTCCGACTTTTCGAACCATGGTGTCGGGGTCTTCGCCGTCGGGCAAAAACAAAAACTTCATGATGTAGCCGTCTTTAAGGTAGGGCAGGGCGTTTTCTAATGCTCGCCAAGCAGCATCGCGGCCCGCTCGGTCGCCGTCATAACAACATACGACTTCAGGGGTCGACTTAAACATGGTTTGAATGTGTTCAGGAGTAGTCGCCGTTCCAAGTGCGGCAACTGCATAGCTAATGCCAAACTGCGACAGTGCAACAACATCCATATAGCCTTCAACCACCAATATTCGTTCAAGTTTACGGTTTTCTCGGCGAGCTTGGTACAGGCCATAAAGCTCAAAGCTTTTGTGGAAGATGGGGGTTTCTGGCGAGTTAAGGTATTTCGGGCCATCGCCTTTGATAATGCGGCCACCGAATGCGACTACACGTCCGCGCTTATCGCGAATGGGAAACATTACCCGGTCACGGAAAAAGTCGTATCGGCGATTATTGTCGTTCTGATTGGTTAATTTTAGACCGAGCAAACGCTTTTGCTGCGCCTCATCGCCACCAAAGGTGCTTAACACACCATCCCATTTGTCGGGGGCGTAACCTATATCCCAATACTTTACGATATCGCCACTTAAGCCGCGTGATTTTAAATACTCAATAACCTCATTTGCGCCTTCAGCATGTTTGAGTTGCTGCTTAAAATATTGCGTCACGTCCTCCATGAGGCTGTAGTCTTTTTCGCGTTCACTTTTTTGCTGCGGCGTGAAGCCAGGTTTGCTCCCTTTTTCTCTAGGAACAGTCATGCCATATTCTTTGGCAAGTTCTTCTACCGCTTCAACAAACTCGAGGCGGTCATATTCCATTAAAAAGCTCAGCACATTGCCCTTTGCGCCGCAACCAAAGCAGTAATAAAACTGCTTTTCTTGGCTCACTGAAAAGGAAGGGGTTTTTTCGTTATGAAAGGGGCAGCAAGCCTGATGGTTACGGCCTGCTTTTTTGAGTTTAACGCGGCTGTCAATAATGTCCACAATGTCAGCACGAGATACCAAGTCCTCGATAAAATCTTGTGGAATGCGACCAGCCATAAGACTTAAGCCAATCTAGCTTTGATTAACTGACTGACTGCGCCCATGTCGGCTTTACCTTGAACCTGTGGTTTTAGCATGCCCATGACTTTACCCATATCTTTGATGTCGGTGGCGCCAGTTTTTTCCACGGCGTCATTTACCAAGGCGACGATTTCGTCTTCGCTTAAGGGTTGCGGTAAAAACCGTTTTATAACTTCAATTTCTGCGTTTTCAGTATCTGCCAGGTCCTGACGATTACCATTTACAAATTGAGAGGCTGCTTCTTGGCGTTGCTTGACCATTTTGGTCAATATTTGTAATACGTCGGTGTCAGTTAGCTCAATCCGCTCATCTACTTCTCGCTGTTTTACGGCAGCTAATGCCATGCGAATAGTACCAAGGCTGAGTTTGTCTTTACTGCGCATTGCATCTTTTTGCGCTTCTTTAAGTTGGGTAATCAATGACATCTGACATTCCTTTAAGGTCTTAATTATATTGAACTTAAGTTAGTTTGTTTACTTACATTGTAAAATTATACACATAAAAAAAGGCGTCATGAGACGCCCTTTTTCGAAAATAATCGTGCAAAACTTAGTAAAGTCTTACGCGACGTGCATTCTCACGCGCCAATTTCTTCATGTGACGTTTTTTCGCAGCGGCTTTTTTACGCTTGCGTTCCCAAGTTGGCTTTTCAAAAAACTCGCGACGACGCACTTCAGAAAGTACACCGGCTTTTTCACATGAACGTTTGAATCGTCTTAAAGCGATGTCAAACGGTTCGTTATCTCTTACTTTAACAATTGGCATTTAAATACTCA
>CAZUON010000054.1:0-17315 GCA_964621345.1 uncultured Glaciecola sp.
TAGATATAGAGAATATCTATTTCGCCGGCTTCCCATCCATAAAAAAGGGCGCAAAGTATATGCTTTTAAGGTAGTCATAGCAAGTCTTTTATACGGCTTACGGGGCGTTTATCGCTTTTTTTTTACCAAGCTCCGGTGGGACTGGCAACTTTGTGTTTATTCAATGTATTCGTTATTGACCTCAAAGCTTTCTGAGCCAAGCTATAATAAACTGTAGTTTTATACTAATATGTCGATAGGGTGGGCATACAAAACTAGCGTTTTTCTGCAACTTTGGAGCACATGCACTTACTTAAGCACAATAATGTAGAGAGAATTCGTCGATTCCTGACGAACGCTTTGTGCTTGCTTGTATTTTTTGCATGCTTAACTCTTGGTAACAAAGCGTTTTCAACAACAGTGAATAATACCGGCGAAATATCAGTGGTGGTAAGTATTCACAATCCAATCAAAAGCCTTAGTAAAAAAGATGTCATCGACATCTACATGGGCCGATTTAACACCTTCCCTAATGGTTTGGACGCTGAGCCCATGGATCTTCCAGATGGTAGCGCTGAGAAAAAGGCCTTTTACGAACGTTTAGTAGGAAAGAACGAGCGAAAAATTAAAGCCTATTGGTCTCGCTTGTTATTTTCTGGCCGAGCACAGCCGCCGATTTACGTCGAATCCGCACAAGAAATTAATAATCTTTTTGGTCTCGATGACAATTCCATTGCTTATGTATTTACCGAAAATGTTACGGAGGAAATGAAAGTTGTTTTCCAATTGTAGTTTGTACCAGACATTATTCGTAACAAGTGTATTGACGGTCTACTCCGCTGCTGCGAATGCTACCGAAGAATCCGCGGTTAATTTTAGTGGCTTTGTCAATTTAGGGGTGACTTATTCGGCTGACGATAATCTCGGTTTTCGCTCACAGCTCATAAACGAAGGGCGTGATGGATTATCAATTGCGCCAGATTCAGTTCTAGGCTTACAAACAAACATCGAGCTGCCTCGGGACTTTGACTTTGTTGCTCAGGTGGTATTGCAAGACCGTACCGACAACACCCTTTCTAATTTTATAGAGTTAGCTTTTTTACGTTATCAAATTAATCGTAATTGGGCGGTGAAACTCGGCCGATTCAGCACCAATAGTTATTTATTCACTGATTTTAGATATGTCGGACAAGCGTCATATTGGGTAAGGCCGCCCATTGAAATGTACTCAACCGCAGGTTCACTTGGGAACATGGATGGCGCGCAAATTGCCTACACCTTAGGGACCGATTTTGGTTCTGTAAAATTCAGTAGTGCATACGGACAAAGCGAGCTTAATAATGATGGAGACGATGGCGTTTTTGAAATTTCTTATCAAGATTTAGTGGTATTAAATATCGAGATGCAATCAGACGATTGGATGTTGCAAGGTGCTTATTTAAGCGCAATTCTTGATGATTTTAACTTTGCACAAATTGATGCCGTTAGGTCAGCACCAAGCATCGCACCTGAGCCACTGGTGCCGATTTTCCAACAGGTTGCGGATGCTCTAATTCCTGATGGAGATCGTGTCAGTTATTATTCCGTTAGCGGGAAATATTATTTTGACAACATCGAATTAACCGCGGAATATGGTGATTACGATAGTAATTGGGCATTTTCACCCGCTTCACAATTTGGCTACGTGTCGCTCGCATATAATTATTATGACTGGATGCCATTTATTACTTTGGCGACTTACGAGCGAGATTCAGAGCCTGAAATAATAAATATCGCGTCCTTACAATCGCGCTTATCGCCAGATCTATTCGATTTTGTAAGGGAAGCGGTTCAACCAGCAAATGATGCTGCCGCCGGTGCCTCTGTTGACCAATCGTCATTTAGTGTTGGATTACGCTGGGACATAGGGAATAACTGGGCATTTAAGTCACAATTTGACCATTTTCGTATCAGCAATCAAGGCAGTGGATTGTTTACTGTTGAAGGCGGTGGCGTGACAAATGATGGCGAAACTTCATACAATGTGACAAGCTTAAGCCTCAGTACAACATTTTAGGTTGCGGTTAGGAGAGATGGATGTCGCTGTCTGTGAGAATATCTTTAATTATTGGGTTGATTGCTATTGCGATCTCCTCTGCAGTGGCATTTTTGAATTTTCATATCCAACTTGATCATTCTACGCAGCAAAGTCAAAACCTAGTTAGTCAAATGGCTGAAAACGACCAAGGTACTAGCTCCATTGCGGCCTACCTGCTCGATACCGAATTGGCAGAAGAAATTGTACAGGGTCTTGAAACAAACGACTTAATTGCCTTTGCCTCCATAAAAGCGCATAGCGAACAACTTGCTGTTGCCGGCCGCGCTATCCAGAACAAAAATGAAGTGATTGTCAGTTTACGTAACCCCTTCGATGAAGCAGAACAAATTGGCCAGTTAACCATTTACCCCGACACTGACTTCATTCAAAAACAAGCGACATCGAATAGCATCCAAACCGCGTTAACGTTAATTGTATTAAGTACCATTATCGCTTTAATTGTAGGTATTTATGTAAATATAAAACTTACCAGCCCCTTACGCTTGCTATCGGAAGCGTTTGAACGAGTCGATACTTCTAACCCCGAGCAGATGTCTCTACTCAATGTTGAATACACCAAACGCGACGAAATTGGGAAGTTGCTGCTAAAAACAAATAACTTAATTGGCGCACTACAAACTCGATTCAGATCAGAAAAAATTCTCAGACAAACCAACGACGAGCTACAGAAACGCTTTCGGCTTTTATTCGAACAAGCAACCGCAGGGATTGCCCTTATCTCCGGAAAGGGAGACATCACAATAGCGAACCCAGCATTTAAGGCCTTGTTCGGAAAACAAGTATTACAAAAAGAGTTCGCCTCATTGTTTGACGAAAAATCAAAAGTCCTAGCTCAGCTCGATACTCTGAAAAACAGCGAAGGGTTATCTCAAATTGATATTGATTTTGTGAGTATTAAAGATGGGGATAAACGCTACCTTCATTGCTTATTTTCGAGAATAAAAGATAGTAGAGAAGTCGCTCGCGAAGATTCAGACAATTTAATTGAAGTGATTGTTTACGACGTGACGAGTCGGCGCGAACAAGAGCTTAAAACTCGATACGAAGCTGACCATGACTCATTAACCGGGCTCATGAACCGACGTGCAGGCCAAGCTAGGTTACAAATTCAACTAGACCAAGCGGTAAAGCACCAACAACTGTTTTCGTTAATGATGATTGACTTAGACCGCTTTAAACCAATTAACGATACCCATGGCCATGACGCTGGCGACATTGTGCTTAGAACCATCAGTGAGCGTATTAAAAAGCTTGTAGGTGAGTCAGAAGCATCTTTTGTTAGATGGGGTGGCGATGAGTTTTTATTGGGGGTCACCATGGATGCAAACGGCAGTATTACCGAATTTGCAGAACGTTTGATGCACAAAATACATCAAGAGATCGCGCTCAATCACGAGGTCAGTGTCGAAGTAGGCGCGAGTATAGGCATCATCCGTACCCTATATAGCGAACCACAAAAGATTGAAGCCCTCATCAGCAAAGCCGACACACTGATGTA
This sequence comes from uncultured Glaciecola sp., assembly GCA_964621345.1. GTDB lineage: Bacteria > Pseudomonadota > Gammaproteobacteria > Enterobacterales > Alteromonadaceae > Glaciecola. The sequence continues at coordinate 3,576 of CAZUON010000054.1, forward strand.
TGCGATAAAAGAATCGGGTCGTAATCAGTATCAAATTTCAACGGTATTTTAATTAGGAGAAGGATATGATTCCGTGGATGAAAACAAGGGACTATATAACTTCTACGGCTGTTCTTGTTGTATTGATGACTCTAATGCTCAGTCCCTTAACAAGTCTTGCGCAAGACCCAAACAACGAAAAAAATATAACGGAACAAACGCTAAGTATTATTCCTGTTGAACATACCGCGACATGGGCAATTGAATGGTGGCTTCCTAGACATGAAGCGAAGTTGAACGAGATTAAACAACGTAACCATGATATTGATTTAGTATTTTTAGGCGACTCAATTACTCATAACTGGGAATCGAAAGGCGCGCAATTTTGGTCAAAGTATTATAGCCACAGAAAGGCATTGAACTTAGGCTTTGGCGGCGATAGAACAGAACACGTTCTATGGCGATTACAAAATGGCGAGCTTGATGGGCTTAATCCCAAACTAGTAGTGTTGATGATTGGCACTAACAATACCGGGCACCGACAAGACCCAGCTGAAGCTACCGCGCTTGGTATCGAAACAATATTAGCAGAACTCAAACAGCGCTTACCTCATTCGAAAATACTCTTACTCGCAATATTTCCAAGGGGTGCGCAACACGACGACCCTCTTCGACAACTCAACGACGAAATTAACGCGAAAATTCGCTATTTTGCAGACAATAAAAATATTTTTTGGTTAAACATGAATCATGTATTTCTTCAGGAAGATTTGAGTTTATCAACTGAAGTAATGGAAGATTTGTTGCATCCTGAGAGTCCTCAATACGAGATTTGGGCGCAAACCATAGAGCCCTACATAGCCCGATTTGTTGATACACCTCGCTATACCCAATAGTCTTTAGCGCTATACATCACCGATAGTAGATACAAAAAAACCAGCCGTGGCTGGTTTTTAAATCATACAGAAAATGGTCGAAAGACTAGCCTTTTTCGACTTGACCAAATTCTAATTCTACTGGCGTAGAACGGCCAAAAATAAGCACCGATACCTTCAGGCGACTCTTTTCGTAATCAACTTCTTCCACTACGCCGTTAAAGTCAGCAAACGGGCCATCGGTAACACGTACCACTTCACCTGGTTCAAATAAGGTCTTAGGCTTGGGCTTGTCAACCGATTCTTCTAGACGGTTTAAGATAGCGTCGGCTTCACGTTGAGTGATAGGCATCGGTCTGTCAGAGGTACCACCAATAAATCCTAGTACGCGTGGAATGCTTTTCACCAAATGCCACGAATCTTCGTTCATTTCCATCTCAACAAGAACGTATCCTGGAAAAAATTTACGCTCAGATTTGCGCTTTTGGCCTGCACGCATTTCTACGACTTCTTCGGTAGGAACTAAGATCTCACCAAAGAAATCTTCCATTTGATGCATCTTAATATATTCTTCAAGTGTCTTTTTTACGCGACCTTCATACTGTGAAAACGCTTGTACGACATACCATTTTTTGTCTGACATGAATTAACCTCCGATACCAGTGACTAACGCAATGCCCCATACAAGCACCATGTCGATTAAATAAAGCAATACACCTACAACCGCAGTTGCAAATAAAATAATCAAAGTCATACGCACAACTTCTTGACGCGTTGGCCATACAACCTTACGTACTTCGATTCGTGCATCTTTTGCAAAGCCCAAAAAGCTTTGGCCTTTTTGCGTAGTTGCGGCAATCCCAAGTGCAATAGCAACAACCGCTACAGCGACTAACGCTCTGTAGAGTACAGATACTTCATCAAAGGTTTCGTAACCATACACCAGTCCACCTAATAGTCCTGCGACCAGTATCCATTTAACCATGTCTAATGGATTTGATGTATTTTCTAGCTTTTCACTCATTCGTGTTACCTTTCGGGCGCACCACAGGGTTTATCTGCAGCGACGACAATCTGTTTCGTTAAATCAGAGTGGCAGGGGTGGAGGGACTCGAACCCCCAACCATCGGTTTTGGAGACCGCTGTTCTACCAATTCGAACTACACCCCTAAACTCTGATCACTTTTCAATAGTTACACTACCCTTGTGAAGTTGTAAGTCTTGTGGGAATCTTCAGCGTCATAAGGGAGGGACGCGTATTATACTTACCCCGCCAAATGATACAAGCGAAAACCGTTATAAAATAAAGAAAGCTCAGTTCAACTGCAGAGCGCTCCCTCGTTTATCAGTTAAAAATTAACACCGGAGTAAACACGCTGGCATAAATAAAGCGCATGATATACTTTAACGCTTTATGTTTATCTCGTTGAGGAATACGCATGCAAGACCATGAGCATCAAGCTTTATCTGATTTTATTGAGTATCCGTTGGCGCAAATGGAGAAAAATGCTGCTGAGTTTTATCAGGAAATAAAGCGACGCCACAGCATTCGTAGTTTTAGCGACCGTCCCGTGCCGCAGAGCATTATCGAGCATTGCATTAAGGCAGCTGGTACAGCGCCGAGCGGAGCAAATCATCAGCCTTGGCATTTTGTTGCAATTCAATCTAGCGATGTTAAGCGCCAAATTCGAGAGCAAGCCGAAGCACACGAACAAAAGTTTTATCACGGTAAACAAACCTCAGAAGAATGGCTTGACGCACTCAAGCCACTTGGTACCGACGCACAAAAACCCTACTTAGAGATTGCCCCTTGGCTCATCGCTATTTTTAGCCAAAAGAAGGGTGGTATAGATGAGAGTAAAAAACAGCAAAACTATTACATTCATGAGTCGGTCGGAATTGCTACTGGCTTTTTAATTGCAGCGCTGAATAAAGCGGGCCTTGCCACCCTCACGCATACACCAAAACCTATGAGTTTTTTATCTAAAATCTGCCAACGTCCCGACGACGAAAGACCCTATATGCTTTTAATCACAGGCTTTCCTAGTGAAGATGCCACCGTACCTAAACACGCACTCAAAAAGAAAAATCTTGAGCAAATATGCACAATTTTATAACACGCTGTGCGGGATATCACGTGAATTAAAAGCCACTAGCATAGACTGGCGCTGCGCCAAGTATCTCGCCGTCTTGCATCATGATTATGGCGGGATAATACGAGACGTAATTGCCTTGTGTTGTTCTATCAGACACCCACACTAGATGATTCTTATTTTTCAACTGACCTTTGTACTGAATTTGAATGTTGCTTTGCTCATCTGAAAAGGTCAGCATCGAGCGTTCTAACCATAGGTTGAAACCTGCCATCGACAAACTTACATCTTGCGACACACTTGGCCCGAGGGAAGTTGGAATCGCCCTAACTTTAAGGCCATGAAAAATCGCTCTCATTGTAACCTCAGGTGTAAGGTCTGGAGTAACGCCAATTGCCAAGGAGCACGGCAAATATTCAGCAGAGGCTAGCTGATTACTCACATTCTCTTGCAAGCGAAACACATTGCGCATCTGTTCATAGTCATGGCAACTATTCACTTGTACCCCACTCTCAAGAACAATAGGAGTCAGCGTTGATTGATACTCTGGCTCACTTGCACAAGCGAATAAGAGCAGTGCAGCGAACACTAATAAGCCGCGGCGATATAGCTTGGGTAAGTTCCTGAATAATAGGGGCACTAACACTTTAACGTCCTTGTGCATAATCTGCTTCGCGATTTCGTCGGGTAGGGTAATGATCGCCAAAGTTTCGCAGTTCAGCTACAGCCGCTTGCCAATCTTGAGCCGTTACGCATTTAAAAAACATAGGACACTTTCGCTTTAAACTCCCATATTGAAAACTCACCGACACAATAACCGTCTGCCATGGCGAAGGAATAAGCATAAAGTCTAATGCACTATTTTGATTATATTGTTCAATTGTATTTTTGGTCATTTGATACTTAACCGCTTGCTCTATTGCGCTGGCCTGAATATCGCTAATGCTCAGTGGTTTTTGCCGTAAAAACCTCTGCGCCTCAACCCCTTTGTGACCTAAATAAGGGGCTAATGTAGCGATTAGTTCTTCATCTAGCCCGAGCAGTTGTAAATCACGCTCATTGCGCGCACCTAAATCAAAGCCCACTGCTATGGTCACGCCACTCTGGCTATTTTCAGGGTCAGGCACATATGCTTTGTTTAAGCGCCCCCCCTCTAGCTCGGCAATAAAACTGAAATCAATAGAAATATGTGGGTCAGGCAATACATGGGTCATAACGTACTTCCTCTGATTGAATAACAATCCTAGCTACAACACAGTATTCACTGAGTTAAGACTATTATGGTAGTAGTTTGTTTGACCATTATGATTGACTTTACGCGGTTGTGAAACTAAAACTGTACATATATTGTTGAGCGTTTGAATCTATATGCTAATTATTTGTTCAGCGCCAACGTGAGTCACCCAACTATTGTGAGGTTTTTATATGGAATCTTTAAAAGTCGCCGACTACATGAACAAGCGAGCCGTAAAGTTACAGATTGATATGCCGGTAGCTGAAGCGGTAGAGGCCCTGTTAAAAGGTAAGCAATCCGGTGCACCGGTAATTGACTCACAAAACAAGGTGGTCGGTTTTTTGTCTGAGCAAGATTGCTTGAGCCAAATGATTACCTCAAGCTACTATCGCGAGCAAGTGTGTAGAGTAAAAGAAATCATGCGTACTGACGTGCTTAGCGTAAAAGGATATCACTCAGTACTCGAACTTGCGCAAAATATGCTTAGCGATAAACCAAAGATATACCCAGTGGTTGATGATAACGGATGTTTAGAGGGCTCGATAAATCGCTCAGAAGTACTAAATGCGATTGAGCGACATTTGCATGGCGGTTATCAGAACAAGACTTAAGCTCTATTAGCGCAGCCCTTTACCTCGATACCACAAATCTTTGCCACACTTGTGCCAACAACGCGCTTATAAAGCGATGATTTAAGCCAGCAATAGCGAAAAATAAACGCGGCCTTAGTTTGCGTCATCCGTAATATTATGACTTTTCCCCTATTACATTAAGGCAAATACTGCCGCATACTTCTGCTCATCTAATCACAATCGCTTAAAGGGAACGCTTAGGTCATGTCTTTACTTAACAAAACGCTAATTCATGCAGCGCTGCTCGGGCTCACTAGCCTGTTAATAGGTGTCGTAGCACATGCGCAAACTCCTTCAAATAAAGATTTATTACAAGTCGAAACCTTTTTTAAAGATGGCAAATATGAGCAGGTTATCAGCACTATTGAAAGATCTGCGCCCGCAGACCTAAATAGTGAACACTATCGCTTGCTTACCTTAAGCTATTTAAAAGATGATTTAGACGATGCTGAAGAGGCGGCCGACAAGGCAATACAAGTATTTCCGAATAACCCAGATGTCTATCTTACCCATGCACGAGTGATGGGAGCGCAAGCAAATGATTCCATTTTCAGTGCCCTTGGTTATGCAGAAAAAGCCTTAAATAGTTTACAAACTGCCGTGGCTCTCTCCCCTGAGGGAGTAAAGTATCGTGAGGCTTTACTTAGCTTTTACTTAAATGCTCCGAGTATAGCTGGCGGAGACAATGACCTTGCTTTTGAACAAGTGAAATTAATAGAAGAGCTCGATGTAGTGCAAGGCAAAATTGTACTAGCAAGATATTACCGTGCAAATGACCAAGACGAAAAATCACTATCGGTATTATTGCAAGCAAATGCAGACTTTCCCAACAACATTAGATTACTCGATGGCATAGCGGAGCACTACAACACGCAAGAAAAATATCAACAAGCTATTGAATATTATACACATATCACTCAAATCAACTTAGTAAGTCCTGTTGATGATGAACATCAGGTCATTGCTGAATATGAAAACGCAAGCGTTCGTCAGCTTAATGCTCACTATCAGATTGGGCGCTCTGCGCTTTTAGGCAACCTAATGTTAGACGATGGTATAGAGCAACTAAATGTGTATATTGCGACCATTAAAGAGAAAGACACTATTGCCGACTTCGATCTCAGCTCATTGCCATCATTAGATTGGGCAAAATTACGCTTAAGTGCATTGATGCTAGCCAATAGTCAAGCACCGCAAGCGAAAGCGTATTTTGCCAGCATCAATTTAGATAAGAACGACGACAATATGAAGAAAATATATAAGGCGCTCAAAAAGCAATTGAAGTAATACAAATGGAGCAACGCCACTATCGTTCTATTTACTTTGATGTAGTGGCACCCTAATATACTAATAGGAAGAGCATAGTCATTGAGGACACGTTTTGCCGGCCAATCAAAATCAAAAGAAACCGCAGCTTATTATTGCACTTGCAGTATTCATTGTGGTGGTAGTTTCAGGCTATCTCACCATTGCCGATTTGGCTGGAAAACAAAGCCAGCAACACCAACAATCTATATCACCTGTATTTACCCTTATTGAAAAGCAGCTGATTGCACCTTTGCAAATTGCTACCACCCTCGCCGATGTAGGTATCTATGACGATTACTTTTTAAGTGAAAGCCCTGATCAAGATGTTCTTTTAAAGCAATTGCGCAGCTACGAAGAAAAGTTTGGATTGGTGTTTTACCTTGCTCACGAAAAGTCGCGTAAACAATTCAACTCCGACGGCAGTGTATTTGACCTAATTGAGGGGGAAGTATATTGGTACTTCGAACTCAAAGAACAAACAGACTCAAGAGTACAAGCAGTTTTAGGCAAACGCGAAGACGTGCATTTGTACATTGATGTGCGTAAATACGACGATGAGGGAGAGTTCATCGGATTTGTTGGTGTAGGCAAATCTTTAGCTGATTTTTTAAGCTCTTTCGAACAATTTAGAGCGCTTCACGGGCATGAGTTTTTATTCGTAAATAATAATGAAGATATTGTACTGTCTTCATTACCCGAGTTTTCACCAGAAGAGGCTGATTTGGGAGCCGATACCATTGGCGTTAAAAATGTCAGGGACCTAATTTGGTATAACGATTTTGTTGCCGACACCTTAAACGAATCAGAACCAAGTGCTATTGTTCAAGGCGAAAAAGGCGACTTGTTAGTATCAAGGTTGGACCTACAGAGCCTCAACTGGAGCTTATATGTTTTAACCCCCTTAGATGTACGGCAACAGGAGGTTAACCGCTCATTTGCCATTTATTTGGCAATAGGCCTTATTTTTACTTTTATTGGCTATAGGCTGTTATATCGCGTGGCTGAGGCGCATATCAATCGTCTCAGTCGCCGTAGTAATCAAGATTCGCTGACCGGTTTATCTAACAAAGAATATGCTCGTGTGTTCTTTAATCGGATGCGTAAGCGCGAAAGACAAATTGCCGTAATCTTTGCGGATATTGATGACTTTTCGGGTATCAACAAACAGCTAGGACATAATGCAGGAAACGAACTAATAAAAGAAGTTGGCAACGTTTTCTTGAAAAAAGTCAGAGACAACGATTTGGTTGCACGCTGGAAAGATGACGAATTTGCTATAATTTTACCAAGTACAACAAATGAAGAGGCCATGGAACTTGCCCAGAGCATTCGCAAATCTTTCGAGGTGCTACCGCTTGCCATCGCCAACACAACAGTCAAAGTAACGCTTAGCCTTGGTTGCTGTGCATCACGTCAATATGCGGATACCCTCGATGTACTCATAGAGCGAGCAGACCGAGCAATGTGTAGCGCAAAGTTGGCAGGTAAAAACTGCGTTCAGAGTACTTGCAGCGACTCTGATTAAGAGTCGCTCGGCTGTATACGCTGATGTTTAGTCAACGCCTATAAATCCACCAGTTTGGTGTGCCCAGAGCTTAGCGTATATACCGCCTTTTGCGATCAACTCAGCATGTGAGCCAGATTCAACAATTTTGCCCTCATCAAGCACCAATAAACGGTCCATTTGCGCAATCGTCGACAACCTGTGCGCAATGGCTAATACCGTTTTGCTTTCCATGATTTTTATTAAACACTCTTGAATAGCCGCCTCAACTTCAGAGTCTAAGGCTGAGGTTGCCTCGTCTAGAATAAGAATCGGGGCGTCTTTGAGCATTACTCGAGCGATGGCAATTCTCTGGCGTTGCCCACCCGATAATTTTACGCCCCGCTCGCCAACATGTGCGTCATATCCGGTCCGCCCTTTGGCGTCACTTAACGACAGTATAAAGTCGTGTGCTTCGGCTTGCTTCGCCGCTTGAATCATTTGTGCATCACTGGCATCGGTGCGGCCATACAAAATATTATCGCGCACCGAGCGATGCATAAGCGAGGTATCTTGTGTCACCATACTAATTTGCGAGCGCAAACTTTCTTGGGTAACGTAGGTAATATCTTGCTTATCGATGACTATATTACCGCTTTGAATGTCGTAAAAACGCAGCAATAAGTTAACCAAAGTAGACTTACCGGCACCTGAGCGCCCTACCAAGCCTACCTTTTCACCTGGTAATATATTGATATTCAAATTATCAAATACCGTTATTACATTATCGCCTTTGCCGGAGTACGCAAAGTCCACCCCTTTAAAATCAATACTGCCGCCATTAACCCGCAGTTCAGTGGCCTTGGCTTTATCTTCAATACTCGCTGGCAGGGCTAAACTATTGATCCCATCTTGTACGGTACCGATGTTTTCAAATAATGACGATACTTCCCACATAATCCACTGCGACATGCCATTGAGGCGTAAACTTAAACTCACTGCAATCGCAATATCCCCTGGCGAGACTATGCCATTCATCCATAAATATACCGACAGTGCGGCAATGCTAAACACCAACAAGGAATTACTAAACCATACACATGCTTGTAATACAGTAACCAAGCGCATTTGTGGATATACGGTTTGTAAAAAGCCATTCATCCCTTCTTTTGCATAGTCTTCTTCGCGGCGATGATGGCTGAAAAGTTTAACTGTCATGATGTTGGTGTAACTATCAACAATCCGCCCAGTCATAATAGAACGTGCATCAGCTTGGGTTTGAGAGATACGCTTTAACCTCGGCAGAATGGCGCGCAAAATAAGAACATAAACGACTAACCATACAACTAACGGCATCGCCAAGCGCCAATCTGTGGCAAACACTAAGGCAACGACCGATATAAAATACACACACACATATACCGCAAGATTCATGATTTTTGACACGGTTTCACGCACCGACAGTGCGGTCTGCATGACTTTCGTTGCGACTCTTCCTGCAAACTCATCTTGATAGAACGACAAACTTTGATTGAGCAAATAGCGATGAGCCATCCAGCGAATCCGCATCGGATAATTACCCATAATCGATTGGTGCGTGATCATCGATTCTAGAATAACAAGGACGGGTAAGAGCACTAACACTAATGCTCCCATGCCTATTAGCGTCCATTTTTCTTCTTGTAAAAAAGTCTGAGGATCACGCTCGGCAAACCAATCAACAAACTGGCCCATAAAACCAAACAGAGAGACTTCTAATATGGCAACAAAGGCACTGAGTATCGATACACAAACCAATACCGCCCACATTCCCTGAGAATAATAACGACAAAATGCAAATAAGGTCTTTGGTGGTTGCGCCGGTTTTTCTTGCGGAAACGGCTGCGTAAGTTTTTCAAAAAACGAAAACATGATAGCTCTTTAATAAAAGGTAATACGAGATTAAAAGCAATACGAGAAAATATTGAGTATTGAACTCTTTTTACTGGATATGCACAGAGGCGCTTATAAAAACTTTTGAAGCAGTTTTAGTATCCAATATGCACAAATGCCAAATTGCACTAAAAAGAACACAAATCGCAGATAAATAGCCGCGTTGGTAATAGAAATAATGTGTACCGCAGATTGCAACAAACGAGCAGCAAGTAAGACAACGGCTAGGCCATTAGTTATTGCAGTCGAATTACTCGCAATGGCAAGTAACAGCACTCCGCCAATAAAAGGAAAACACTCAACACAATTTAGATGTGCACGAGTAAGGCGATGACCAAAATCACCCACATCACTGCCATCGGCTTTGAATATCAAAGAGCTTCGTTTTTGCTGTTGATTAAAGATGCCTCTATAAGCCGCTAAACACAGCAGTAAAACCATGATCCACGCCATATATCCTAACAGCGCTATGATACTTGCATTCATCATTTATCCTTCTTTCACGATTAGCTAGATGTTTACCGGAATTTCCATTACAAGGATCGTACGCTTTGGTTTTTGTTGCAAGCAAAAGTTTTTTAGCGCACAATACATATAAGCAAGTACTAATATGAAATCTCAATGAATATACAAGAAAACTCAAAAAATATGGCTGAAATGTCTAAAAAAGCAGAAAACCTGCTAAAGATATTAGCAAACTCTAATAGATTGATGATTTTGTGCTATTTATTAGAACAGCCAATGACCGTGGGTGAACTTACCGAACATTTGAGTTTGTCACAATCTGCTGTGTCACAGCATTTACAGCGATTGAGAGCGGAGGCAATTGTCTCCACTAGAGCCGAGGGGAAGCATGTTTGGTACCACATTAATAGCGCCGAAGTGACCGCACTGATGTCAGTCATTCATTTAATTTATTGTAAAGAGGAGAAGTAAAATGAGCGTACAAGAGATTACACCAAGCCAGGCAAAAAAAATGATCGACGAGCAAAATGCGCTTTTACTCGATGTCCGCGAGCCAGCTGAGCACAACGCTAAACATATACCTAATGCTAAATTACATCCTGTTGGAACTATTAGCGCAAATGACATAGAAGACCACGAACAGACTTTGTTGGTTTACTGCCAAAAGGGAATGCGCGGTAAAAAAGCATGCTCTAAGCTATTAGCTGATAACCCCAACCTACAAGTATTCAATATTAGCGGCGGGATTGAAAGCTGGGAACAAAGTGGTCTTCAAACCGCACAGGGCACAAGCAACACTCTGCCACTAGACCGACAAGTGTTACTCACCGTAGGCATATTATTATTGATATTCAGCACGCTTGTCATGCTAAGTTCTAGCGCCTTTATCTGGGCAGTAGTATTTATGGGTGTAGGTTTGGTTGTCGCGGGCAGTACCGGTTTTTGTGGCCTTGGACGTTTGTTAGCGATTATGCCATGGAATCAAGTTAGGTAGGACTTATGGCTACGCATTTGCTCTGCGTAGCCTGAGCTCAAATAGAAGATATGTTCTTAACGTCATGCTGACATTACGATAATTTACGCGCTCGTATGCGCTTTCCTTTCACCTTTTCATCCCGAAACATACTCAGCACACGTTTGATACTGCGAAGCTTTACTGCAACAAAAGACTTCTGTGCCGTAACATGAATACGCCCGATATCTTGCGCAGGAATACTCGCTTGCTTGGTAATTGCACCTAAAATATCGCCCTTACTTAGCTTTTGCTTTTTACCCGCATCCATTTGAATGCCAACGTAGGCCGGTTGTTTAATGCGATTCGCATGAAAGCGAAGTGCTTGCGCTTGTTTAACGGGAATGTCTTCTGGCAATGCCGCATTAAAGCCAACTAACTTCACTTCGTCGCTATCGTCGATTAGAGTGATCGCCATGCCCTTCTCACCCGCTCTGCCGGTGCGGCCGATGCGATGAGTATGAATATCCAAATCATCGCTGATACGATAATTGATGACTAAACTCACACTGGCAATATCTAAACCGCGAGCGGCAACATCAGTGGCCACCAACACATTTGCACAATCTGAGCTAAACAAGGTCACTGCATTACTACGTTCATGCTGCTCCATATCACCTTGCAGTTGCACGAGGGTAAAGCCGTCGTCACGCAGTTTTTGCGTTAAGCTCGCTACCTCAATTTTGGTTTGGCAAAACACAATCGCTGAATCAGGTTGATGCTCAGTCAACAACGCTGCAACAATATATTCTCGCTGGCCTTGCGCCACCTTATACGCAAGTTGCTCGATGTTCGCACGAGTATGAGCGTCATCTAATGCGATGATTTGTGCATTTCGCTGATAGGCTTTTGAAAGCCTTTGAATGTTACCGCCAAACGTAGCGGAAAACAGCAAGGTCTGCACATGTTTAGCTTGTTTGTTAATCGCCGAAAGAATCCAATCCATTTGATCAGAAAAACCCATATCGAGCATTCTATCGGCCTCGTCTAAGACAAGCGTTTTTACTCCACTTAAATCTAATTTGCCTTGTTGAATGATATCCAACACTCTCCCTGGCGTGGCTACCACAACCGCAGGTGCGTGGCGCAAAGAACTTAGCTGAGGTGCAAGTGCAACACCACCAAACAAGGGTAGAATTTTGGTATTAGGCATGCGTTTTGCCAACAATTGCAACTGATAGGTGACCTGTTCTGCTAACTCTCGTGTGGGGCATAATACTAATGCATGTGGATGCTGACCTTGAGTGTCGCTTTGCGCTAGCTTGTTTAAAATGGTTAGGCCAAAAGCAAGGGTTTTACCACTGCCTGTTTTTGCTTCTACCGCAACGTCTTTACCACTGAGTAAATCGGGCAGAGAAGCCTCTTGGGTTGCCGTGGGCGTTTCGTATTTTAAGTCCGCTAATGAGCTGTTTAATTCTGCGGCTAAATCATATTGGGCAAAAGTCGTCATATGTTAGACCGTCGCCTTGGATTCGCTGACTTCAGTCAACTTCCATTTAAGACTCTCGCCTGCAAAAAACGGCACAATATCATCGCCGGTGCTCAAGGTGACCATGTCAGGCACTGACCAGTTTTGTTTACTCAAAGTAATCGTTCCGGTGTTTCGAGGTAAACCATAAAAATCGGGGCCGAAGTGGCTGGCAAACCCCTCAAGTTTTTCAATCACACCTAAATCATCAAACACTTTGGCGTAAAGCTCTATCGCACTCCAGGCGCTGTAACAACCGGCGCAGCCACATGCGGACTCTTTTTGGTGTTTTTCGTGAGGCGCAGAATCCGTGCCTAAGAAGAATTTAGGAGAGCCGCTTTGTACCACCGCTCTTAAGGCTTGCTGATGGGTATTTCGCTTCAACACAGGTAAACAGTAATTATGCGGGCGAATGCCGCCTACCAATAAATCATTCCGGTTAAGCAGTAAGTGTTGTGGAGTAATAGTTGCCGCTACATTGTCAGAGCATTCTAATACAAAATCGACGGCATCTTTGGTTGTAATGTGCTCAAACACCACCTTTAAGCTGGGGAAGTTTTTTACGATATCGCGCAAATGACGGTCAATGAACTCTCGCTCCCGGTCAAAAATATCAATATCACCGTCGGTAACTTCGCCATGAATTAATAGCAACATACCCACTTCCTGCATTTTCTCAAACACTGGATATAAAGACTCAACCCCTTTCACTGCAGCATCAGAGTTAGTAGTTGCCCCCGCAGGATAGAGTTTACTAGCCACAATGCCAGCCGCTTTTGCTTTTTCTATTTCTTCTGGGCTTGTGGTATTAGTTAAATACAAGGTCACCAATGGTTCAAATTCGCTCTGACTTGGCGCTGCATCTAAAATACGTTGCTTATATGCCAATGCCATTTCCGTTGTAGTCACCGGAGGAACCAGATTTGGCATAACTATCGCTCGACGAAAGCAACGGGCAGTTGCAGGCACGGTTTCTTTTAGCATTTCACCATCGCGAAAATGCAAATGCCAATCGTCAGGAGTTTGAATGGTGAGCGAATTTGTCATGGTGGCTTATCTCTTGAAGGTGATTTTTGTGTATTATGCCTTAATATGACGCGTTAGGCATGGTTTGCAGTACTTTTACCGTAATATAAACGCGTTTTTTAACACTTAACTTACATTTTTGCTTACTAAGTTTTTCTGTATTAATAGCGCTACTTAATTCAAGATAGAGTGGAATTGGTTGGAAATTTTTTTGCCAATTGTGCGGTCTAAGA
>CAZUON010000054.1:17415-24643 GCA_964621345.1 uncultured Glaciecola sp.
ATTGTGCGGTCTAAGAATATCAAGTGTTCATAAATTGTTTAAATAAAGAGAGTTTTATCTCGCTCAGCGAGCAAAAGAGGCATAAAGGCGTTAATGAGCCAAGTTATTAGTGTTAGTAATCTTATCGAAAAACCAAGTTGGCAAAGCCGCATAATGGTTTGGTTCCTCGACCGTTTGTTAGGTATTGCAAAAATGAACCGCTTGTATCAGTTCCATCAGATGCAATCTCTAAAAAAAGAGGATTTTGCAGATAAACTGATTGCAGTGCTTAAGCTCGATATCGAAGGTCTTGATGCGCTAAAGGCAAATATTCCCCAAAGCGGGCCGGTAGTAATTGCCAGTAATCACCCGTTTGGCGGAATAGAGGGTGTAATTTTAGCGCGCGCAATCGGTGAAGTGCGCCCTGATTTAAAAGTACTCGCAAATAAAGGTCTCGGTATTTTTAGTGAACTCAAAGACTATTTTATTTTTACCAACCCCCTATCGCCCAACGATCCTAAAAATGGACCAAGTCTTCGCCAATGCATAAGCCATGTAAGTAAAGGCAATGCCTTACTTTTATTTCCAGCGGGTAAAGTATCGTATTATCAAAAGGATAAAGGGCGTATTTCTGAGCATCCATGGAATAAAATTGTTGGCCGCTTAATCAGCATAGACAAATGTAAATATGTACCTGTATTTGTGAGTGGTAAAAACTCACCTACTTTTTATAAGGTAGAGGCGCTGTATTTTCGCTTACGCATGTTTTTATTAGGTAGAGAACTGCTAAATAAAACCGGCGCCAACATTAGAATTGATAGCGGTTTTGCTATAGAAAATACATTAATCAACGGCATAAACCACGAGCAAACGGCGGCGTGTGCAAGGGCTTTAAGCTATGCGCAAGAGAGCAGCTGGCGCTATAAGTGGCCAGACGACACTATCATTGAACAAAAGCCATTGGCCACCGAAACAAATGCCGATGATATTGCAGCAGAATTACGTGCATTGCCCGACTCACAAAAGCTTAGTCGTTTTAAATCGTTTGAAGTTTATTATGCTTATCAAGAGCAGGCGCCAAGCATCGTAAAAGAAATTGCTCGCCTTCGAGAGTTAGTATTCAGACAACATAACGAGGGAAGCGGCGAAGCTCTAGATACCGATCATTTTGATGCCACCTATGTACACCTATTTATTGTCGAATCTGAGACAGCACGCATTATTGGCGCGTATCGTATGGGTTTAACCGATCAATTACTTAAACAAGGCGGACTAAAGGCTTTGTATTTAAGTAAAATGTTTGCTTTTAGTGAAGATTTTGAAAATCAAAAATCCCCATGCATTGAGCTTGGTCGTTCGTTTTTAATCCCCGAATTTCAAGGCTCTTATCAGGGGTTACTCTTGTTGTGGCGAGGGATTTGCGCCTTTGTTTATAAGTTTCCGCAATACCGTCTACTATATGGCACAGTGTCTGTAAGCAAACTATACGACGCACGTAGCGTTAACTTAATTTACGAAATGCTATGTGGTGGCCAACAGTCGCGTTCGGTTAAGCCTCGAAACGAAATGTCCTTCGATATCCACCCCGAAATTAAAGCATATATGAACACTTACTATAAACAAGCGGATACGAGCGGTCACAACGCAACGCAGTTATCAGGCTTCCTACGCAGCGTTGAGGCCGACGGAAAAGACATTCCAGTATTGGCAAAACAGTACTTTAAAATGGGGGCAAAGTTTCATGCCCTTGGCATAGATACCAGCTTCAATCACACGCCTGGTTTACTACTGAGTATAGATTTACCCAAAGCACCTGAAAAATTATTAAAACTCTACTTTGGTGATAACTACAAAGAATATAGAGACTACGAGGGTTAAGCTATAGGTCGGAAGGCGTAAACGATATTGAGTGTGAAATAAGGTTATCGTTTACGCAGTTTGGTTTGATTAGTTTTTCTTGGTATATGCGGCAATAATAACAATTCGTTGACCGTTCACTTTACCTTCAATATGCAGCGGATTTTCAGACAAACCAATATTACGCACTGGCGTACCTCTTTTTGCAGTGAAGTTTGCGCCCTTTACATCTAAATCTTTGATAATAGTGACGCTATCGCCAGCTTTTAATACAACGCCGTTGACATCAACTGTCGGTTCTCTATTCGCATTTACGCCTTTGTCTGCCCATGTTTGTGTTTCTTCGTCTAAATAAAGCATTTCAAGTGCATCTTGCGCCCAGCTCTCTGAGTTGAAACGGTGCAATAAACGATAGCTCAACACCTGAACCGCCGGTACACTAGACCACATACTTTGGCTTAAGCATTTAAAGTGACTGCTGTCGTCAGGCGCATCGCCCGCAATTTGCGCTTGGCAAACGCCACATACAAGCACCGCACAATTAGCGCTTAAATCAGGAGACTCCTCAACAAGGTGAACTTGCAAATCATGCGTATTTCCACACAACTCACATTTTGATTCGGCCCGAGAACTAAGAATAGCTAACATTACAATAAACCCTTATCTTAACAAGGACGCTAATATAGCATTTATAGAGTGTACTGGGATAGGTTAGTGTCGTGTAGCCAGACACAAAGGTTTAAGCGCTTCGATTCAAATGAGTAATGGTTGCAGGTGCATAGCCAAAAAACTCGGGGAGTGTTTTATGTTGCATCGCACAAATAATTCGAATTAAGGCATAGTGATGAATAGCATGACTGCATGCAAATACCAGTTCTCGTTCAATTGTTGACTGGCACGTTGTTGATTTAGTGTGGCTAATATCAATTTCTGATGTAACGGCAATGGCTCTGTTGCACTGGTTATCGTCTAGTTGATTTAACCATTTTTTAATATCATTTAAGGCGTCAAGCGCTGCGCTTACATGTTGTTCTGTTTGGTTATGGCGATGTCGTACATTGTAATTAACATGGCTATTTGCTACTCCCTCTTTCAGCGCAATAAAATGATCAATGACATGGCGAACATGCGCACCAACACTGCTTGGGAAATGAGGTTTTAACACTTTTTGATATTCAGCGTCGTTTAAATCAGCCAATAAAGTAGTGGCTTGTTCTATTACTGCGATGTAGCTGTTCGACATGTATATTCCTTTGGCCAGCGTCCATATTTTATAGCCGACGGTAATCAGCATTACACACTATCGACTATTAGTGTAGACCTTAGTTCGCTGGTTTTTATTTCATTTTTATTATTTTTTATTCGTTCTGATTCACATAAATAAGGTCTTCGGTCGCAAAGCCGAGTGTATCAGCTCGTTTTAGTAGCTCATCCATTATCTCTTTTTTAAGACTCGGCTGGCGCGATAAAATCCATAGATACTCAGTGTCGGGGCCGCTTACTAGAGCATATTGATAGTCTTGTTTATCTAACTCAGCTACCACATAACTCGCATAAAATGGGCCGAAAAAAGAAACTTTGAGGTGCCCTATATTTTCATCGCCCACAAAATAAGCCTTACCCTCAGCGGTATCCCACCTACCTTCTTCAGTGTTATAGCCCTTGTTCAGTACTTTTATACCACCATCGCTCATTAAGCTATAATTTGCAGTGACTTGCTCTAAGCCCCTTTCAAAGGAATGGTCTAAGCGTGCAATCTCGTACCAAGTTCCTAAGTATCTCTCTTTCTCAAATCCACTCACTGGGCTCACGCCATTGGGGATCCCCGTACATGCCCCTAATACAAGGACTATTAGTCCTACCACCACACATCGAATTTTGGTTAACATTCGCACCTCGTTATAAATACCGAATCATGTTTGTTATCACACACTTGCAAAATAACGATCGCATACGTATTCAAAGCATCAACCATGATATTATTTGATAATGTAAGTTTAACCAATTATAGGACTATTGCATGCCTAATTTGCCCTACCACGCGTTTTTCCCTGAAGCGAGCCGTTTAATTTTCGGCACCATGAATTTAGGAGGTGGATGGAATAGCAATCCACTGAGCAAAGACGACATTAAGCAAGCCCATGAACTACTCGAAACCAGCCTCGAGCATGGCATTAATGTGATTGATTTAGCCGATATTTATACCTATGGCAAAGCCGAGCAAGTCGTTGGTAAAGTGTTCGCGCAAAACAAAGCGCTGCGCGAGCAATTTATTGTGCAGTCAAAAATTGGTATTCGTTTAACACCCGATACTTCAGTAAACCATTATGACTTATCAGGGCGCTGGGTAACCGAAGCCTTACATGCAAGCTTAAAAAGACTCGGTATCGATTGTTTAGATGTATTATTTTTGCATCGCCCCGACCCACTTATGCAAGTGGAAAACATGGCTGGTGCGCTCAACAACTTGCACAAACAAGATATGTTCGACTTTTTATCGGTGTCGAATATGCATGCCGGACAAATGGCATATATTCAGTCATATGTCGATATGCCAATGATTTGTAATCAACTTGAAATGAGCCTTGCGCACAGCAGTTTTATTGAAGATGGTATGACCAATAACATGGCCATTAACGCACAGATGGGCTTCCCTCGGGGTACATTAGAATACTGCATGCAGCACAAGATTCAACTACAAGCATGGGGAGCACTTGCACAAGGCCAGTTTTCTGATGAAAACGCCCAAGACCCGAATATTGCCAATGCTGCCAAACTGATAAAGCGCTTAGCTGAAGAATACGATTGCAGCAACAGTGCCATCGTACTCGCGTGGTTAATGACACACCCAGCGCAAATTCAGCCGGTAATTGGGAGCACAAAACCCTCTCGTATTGCAGAAGCGGCTCAAGCAAATAAGGTAAGTTTGTCGCGCGAACACTGGTATCAGATTCTAGAAGCGCGCAGAGGCCAAAGTGTGCCCTGACGCCTTCATTCGACATGAGCTGAAATAGTCTACATCACTTACAAAATCGCTAAAACAATTAGCGTTAGGAGTCATTATGTATAAAAGTACGGATGAAACAACGTATATAAACACGCAAACAAAGCCCAAGGCCTTATGCAAAGCTAAAGTACTTGCCATCGCGGCATCGATATTACTTGCAGCGGCTTGTGGTCAGGCCCCAAAAGACTCCGGCGCTTCCGATACAAGTGAAACCCAAGTGAGTGTTTCACTATCAAGCAAAGCGGCACAGCCTGAGGCTTTTAGTACTAGTGCTAGCCAACAACTTGCCCCCTACCTTGAACGTGACATTAGCGATGAGATATTTTACTTTGTGATGCCCGACCGTTTTCATAACGCTAAACCCGAAAATGACATGGGCGATCCTAACGAACCTATTTCTTATGGCGGCCTTGATAAAAGCTCTAAATGGGCCTTTCATGGTGGTGACCTTATGGGTGTGGAGGCAAAGTTAGATTATCTTGAAAATATGGGGGTTACCTCTATTTGGATGACGCCTATATTGCGCAACAAAGCGGTTCAGAAAGACGGTTTTGGTCATCACGGCTACTGGGTGGTGGACTTTACGCAAATTGACCCGCACTTTGGCAGTAACGATGAACTTAAAAGCCTTATAGACGCAGCGCACAGTCGTAACATTAGAGTGTTTTTCGACATCATTACCAACCACACTGCCGACGTTATAAAATTTGAAGAATGTCACGACGAGCTCGGTAAATTTAAAGACGCCAGCCAAACGGGTTGCGAGTTCATCACCGAGGCTGACATGGCTTCTGGCAAAACCTACACACCTTTTGTACCAGAAGCTGAGAAGGGCGCAAAAGTACCCGAATGGCTCAACGATCCCAAGTACTACAACAATCAAGGCGACAGTATTTGGGAAGGTGAAAGTGTTATCACCGGCGATTTTGCCGGCTTAGACGACCTAAACACCAGCCTCCCTGAAGTACAAAATAAACTTACCGAAGTATTTATCGATTTAATCAGCGATTTTAGGCCAGACGGCTTTCGCATTGATACCGTTAAACACGTCGATATTGAATTTTGGCAAATGTTTGGACCTGCTATAACCGAACATGCGCAATCGATTGGCATTCCCAATTTTCATATTTTTGGTGAGGTTTACGATGGCAACCCTGCAGGCTTAAGTAAATACACCACAAAAGGTAAACTCCCTTCGGTATTAGATTTTGGTTTTTTCTTTAACGTCAAAGACGCTGTATTAGAAGGCCAAGATATCAATCGCATTGGTAACTTATTTGATAACGACGATTATTATCGTGATGCCGATTCAGGACCAGAGCACCTGTTAACCTTTTTAGGTAATCATGATGCGGGTCGTGTAGGGCATTTTATCCAAAGCGCATTTAGTGACGCAGATGATGCCCAACAACTTCGCCGCAGCAAGCTTGCTCATGCCCTAATGTACATCTCTCGTGGCGTACCTGTAGTGTATTACGGCGACGAACAAGGATTTACAGGCGATGGCGGCGATGTAGATGCCCGGGAGGACATGGATCCGTCGTTGGTCGATGTATACAACGACAATGTACTCATTGGAACTAACAAAACTACCGCAAACGATAATTTTGATACCGAACACCCCATTTATCAGAGCTTAAGTGAGCTAGCCCAAGTAAGAGTGCAGCATAAGGCGCTGCGGGGGGGTAACCATCAAAATGTTATGGTGGATAACGACAAACGCATTTATGCCTTTTTACGCACCGATGTTGAAACAAAAGAGCAATACCTCGCCATATTTAATTTAAGTGAAGATACACAAACGGTAACTGTTGCTGCCGATAGCGAGAGTTTTGAGACGATTTATACCTTAGGTGATGTCGCTGAACCTAAAATAGGTGATGGGCAAGTAATGACCAGCATGGAGGGACTTTCTAGTCTTGTACTTAAAGCCAAACAAAGCGCCCCTGTTAGTGAAATCGCTACCCTTAATATTCAGGATATATATAGCGAAAACGACCGCCAATTTATTCCGGTAAATGTCAGCTTTAGTAGCCAACACACCAACAAACTAATTGAAGTACGCTTTTATGCAGCTGATGCACAAGGCAATACACAGTTTTTAGCCGCTGATAACACCTCTCCCTACCGAGCAGTTGTTTTACCCGAACAGCTTGAGGGAGTGGTAAAAATTATGGTCGAAGCGAATAATTATAATGGGCAGACAGTAAAAGCTGAGTTGAGTATTCAGTAAGTACTTAAAAGCTAAAGTGCACTCATATGTCATCCTTGCAAACTCATATGTCATCCTTGCGCAGGCAAGGATCTCCAACAACGGCATTGGATGCTAACTCAGCGTAATCTCAAGGAGGTTCCATCCTGCGATGGAATGACGTTTGTTCGTTG
>CAZUON010000055.1:0-22052 GCA_964621345.1 uncultured Glaciecola sp.
GAAGAAGTCATTACTGGAGAAGCTCCTGTTGATGCTGTAGTTGCCGTTGAAGTACAAGAAGAAATAAGCAACGAAGAAGCCCCTACTGAAGCCATTGTTGCCGATGAGGTACCAGAAGAAGTAAGCAACGTAGAAGCCCCTGTCGAAGCCATTGTTGCCGACGAAGTACCAGAAGAATTAAGCAACGAAGAAGCCCCTGTTGAAGCCATTGTTGCCGATGAAGTACCAGAAGAAGCCA
The DNA here is from genome assembly GCA_964621345.1 of uncultured Glaciecola sp. GTDB lineage: Bacteria > Pseudomonadota > Gammaproteobacteria > Enterobacterales > Alteromonadaceae > Glaciecola. The sequence goes on from CAZUON010000055.1 coordinate 239, forward strand.
GTATAGCTAGCACAACAACCGATAGTGCCGATGCATCTGCCGTTATGCTATCGAAGCAAGCGCCATTGAGCCGAACTCAAGATTGTCCTAGTGACTTTTATGATGTGCCGATTCCGGAAAGTGGCAAACTTTGTCAGATTTTTGCCACCGACTTGCCTGCTAGTATGGTCTTTTTTGTGCCGCAGCAACCTCAATCTGTTGTAGAGTTTTATGAAAATGGCACTTTATTTGAGGCCGCCAAACAAAGCAAAACGAGATATATTTTGCAAACTAGTAACCGCGATATCACACTTATCGTTTCTCCAGACGGCGCGGGTAGTCAGGTAGACGTGCTCGTTAAAAACTAACATCCTCTTGATGTGTCAATAAATTACTTGAGCGTTAATTTATTGGCACAGCCTTTGCTAAATTCCAAATAGACCAAGCTATTGCGCCGACTTTCGGTTGCTTTGTATATTTTTTGGAGTTTCAATGGAATTTGCAATTATTTTACTCGCTATATTGATTTGTGTGTCTGTGCTAGCAGTTAAGCTCAACGACAATAAAATCGCCTTTCCTTTTGCTGTTAAAAAGCAATTGTTTACTGCCGCCGAAAGGCAATTTTTACAACTCATTGAACAAGCTGTCGGAGATGAGTTTAGAGTAATGTGTCGTATTAAGCTTATTGATTTGTTGTCGTTAAGAAGCAATACCGATAAAAAAATTGCGAATAGTGCATTGCTTAGGGCTGGTGGCAAACAAATTGACTTTGTACTGTGTGATCGCAAAGACATGACGCCGGTAATGGCTATTGATTTGGTTTATGGTAAAGGAAAAGATGGTCACAATACCCAACGTGATTTTTTTGTAAGCGGCGCATTAGACACAGCCTCGATACCTCATGTACGTATAAAGGCAAAAGGCGGCTATAAAGTCAGCGAAATTAAAGAGTGCATTGAGGCAAAACTCATCCCTTTGCGCAGACGCCAAGGTAAAGTGCCGTTTGCCGCGGCACCAGAAGTACAGTCCAATATATTTTCAAGCCCCAAACGTCCAACTCGCCCTCTTAGCCCAAGTCGTCGCGCAGCCGCATAGATAAGTACTTGTATTTACCTATGAGGCGTCTATTATGACGCTCAGTTTTGAGTGAGGTTAGGCAACGGTCATGAAAATAGTTATTATCGGCGCGATGGAAGAAGAAATCGCGCTTCTAAAAAATAAATTACTAGGGTGTAAAACACAACAAATATCCCACTTAGAGGTGTTTACCGGCCTCATTAATCAACATGAAATCTTACTCGTACAAAGTGGTATCGGGAAAGTAGCATCGGCACTTGCAGCTTCTATCCTTATTCACAAATTTGAGCCTGACTTAGTCATTAACACAGGTTCAGCGGGCGGTTTCGATCCAGATTTGAACATTGGCGATATCGTAATAGCCGACGCTTTAATGTATCACGATGTTGATGTAAGTCATTTTGGGTATGAACGTGGACAAGTGCCCGCAATGCCAAAGCAATACGTAGCCGACAGTCACGCCAGTGCAGTCGCATTTGAAGCGGCCCAAAGCTTAGATAATATTCAGGTAAAAACCGGTCTTATTTGCAGTGGTGACAGCTTTATCGGTAGTGACGAGGCAGCTGCTGATATTCGTAGCGCGTTTGAATCGATGAAAGCAGTAGAAATGGAAGGCGCATCTATTGCGCAGTGCTGTTATATGATGAGCACGCCCTGTGTGGTGATCAGAAGCCTTTCCGATATTGCAGGTAAAACATCCACGGTGTCGTTTGAAAGTTATCTTGAAAAAGCGGCAAAGCACTCAGCAATGTTAGTATTAGGTATGCTAGATAGGCTTTAATGCTTGTTTGACTTTAATTCTGGCGATTTGGCATCGGGTTTAAGCACATGGGGAGCACTTGTTACCGCATGGCTTTTACAGCGCTATATTCCGCTTTCTAGCGCGATAGATCCCATCGCGTTTTTCCGCTTTGTGTGTGAACGCATGGCACAAAAAGTATTACCTGAGAAACTAAACAAACAACAGAACTTTATTTCCGGTAGCTTAGCGCTGATCACGCTTCTAGTGCCGACACTAATTATCGTTCTTCTAATTTCAAAAGTGGCCTATTATCCACTGATATTAGACATCCTACTTTTATATGTATGCTTACAATTCAGCTCCAGCGAAAGAGCTAGTAAGCAGATATTTAACGCCTTAAAACAACAAAAGAAGCAACTGGCCAAAGCGCTTTTAAGCCCACATGTTTTAAGAGATACCGATTCTCTTTCAGAAATGGGAATTAGTAAGGCGACTATCGAAATGTTCTCACTAAGGTTAATATATCAACAGGTTAGCTGCATATTTTGTTTTTTATTGTTTGGGCCTATTGCAACATTGGCTTACCGTCTATGTTATGAAGCTCAACAAAGTTGGAATCCAAAATACCCTAAGTTTAGACACTTTGCTTGGTTAGCATCTACGCTAAGCGCCGCAGTGCAATATGTACCTGTTCGTGTTTTCTCGCTACTCTTATTAATTGTTAGCATTAATAAGCACTCAATCGGCTATTTAAAGTTTTTATTCGCTCCAAAGATGATATTTACCAGCAATGGTAGCTTTGTTTTAGCATCTGTTTCATGCGTTATTCATCGCAATATGAGTGGTGCGGTTAAGTATCAACAGAGAAGAGTAATGCGCCAGAAATTCATTCGTCACGGCGAGCCGACTATTAGCGATATAAAAGACTTTATTGGGATATGTAGCGCCACAATGCTATTGTATTTAGGGCTGTTGCTACCGCTTAGCTATGCGCTTTATAGCTAAGTATTTTAAGCTACGAATTTAAACAAATAATTACAAGAAAGACTGATCTTGACTAACTCTTTTTTATTTAAGTTTGCGTGGGCATTTTTGCTGATTGTAAGCGCTACACACACTAAAAGCTCCGACATCAGCGTGCCAAATGGTATCGCTAACGATGCAACCTTGCGTATAGTGACTTTGTCACCTCACCTAACCGAAATTGTCTTTGCATTAGGTTTGGGTGAACAGGTAGTTGCTGTGAGTGATTTCAGTGATTACCCAGAGCAAGCGAATACACTACCTAGCGTTGCAAGTTATCAAGGCGCAAATATTCCTGAGATTTTACGCTTGCGTGCCACACATGTGCTCGCCTGGAAAGGAGGTAATAAAGATGCAGACATCTCTAAACTTCAAAGTAACGGCGTAGCACTTTATTTATCATCGATACAAGATAGTGACTCGCTGATTGCAGATATCAGAAATATTGGCAAATTTTTAGGCGTACAAAATGCTGCAGAGGCGTTAGCGAAGAAACTGGAGCAACAAAAAAACACACTAGTGCAGAGTTACAAAGGTCAACATCGAAGCGTCTTTTATTACTTAAACAGCACCCCGCTCGTAGCTTTAGGTAAAGATGCATGGCTTAATGACCTACTTTCAATGTGCGGACTTTATAATGTATTTGCAGACTCCCCCGCTCCTTATCCGCAGGTCAGTATTGAACAAGTTTTAAGGCAGGCTCCTCAGGTCATTGTTTCAGCTAATTCTAATGCAAGCGAACCTGCACAGCGATGGTCCGCGCATCAAACGCTATTACAAGCCCGATACATAAAAGCCAATCCCGATAAGTTACATCGCTTTACCCCACGAGCCCTGAACGAAATTACTTGGTTATGTGAACACGCTCATGCAAACCTTTAACAGGCAATCACAGTATAAAATCACACATTACATGACTTAAAGAGTGAATATGTTAACCATCAAAAATAAAATCAGCATTATTTTTCTATACCTAACCCTATTGCTTACAGCGAATATTGCCGCCGCTAATGTGATCACCGAACTTGACCACAAGGCATTTATGGAAGTCTCCGCAGAGAGTACGGTAGTGGATGTGCGAACGCCTGAAGAATATGCAAAAGGTCATGTACCCGGCGCTATCAACATTCCGTTAGCGACAGTTGGCGATAGTATTAGCATGTTTGGGGCCACTGATACCCCGATTGTAGTGTATTGCCGCTCAGGCTATCGAGCAGGTAAAGCCTTAGAGGTCCTATCTGAGGCAGGCTATACTAACTTGCACCATTTAGAAGGTGATATTAAAGGTTGGGAAGAAGCAGGTCTTGAGATGGAAGTACCCGAAGCACCGTAGTTGTTTGTTCACCGCCTTTTACAACAAAGCAGATACAAAAAAGCGGCGTCACCGATTAAGGTAAACGCCGTTTTTTTTGCGTTTCTATCTACCAACGTTTATCGCGTAACTAAGCTAGTGTAATTTTCGCAAACTTGCGTTTACCTACCTGATACACCGCTACGGTTTTCTCAGTTAGCAGTAAACGAGTATCTTCTAGCTTTTGACCATCGATTTTTACTGCACCTTGTTTAATCATGCGCATTGCATCAGAGGTAGAGCTGACCAAATTTGCTTCTTTTAGTAAGTTACCAATGGCAATTCCATCGTCTGGTAAAGTTACTAAGACTTCTGGTAAATCATCGGGGATGGCGTTCTTTTGAAAGCGCTGAATAAAATCTTGATGCGCACTCTGGGCACTGGCATCGTCATGAAAACGTGCAATCAGCTCTTTTGCCAAATCAATTTTTATATCTCTTGGATTTGCACCTGCTTCTACATCTGCTTTTAATTGCTTAATCTCTGCAATAGGCCTAAAGCTTAGCAAATCAAAATAGCGCCACATCAAGTCATCTGAAATTGACATAACCTTACCAAACATATCGTTTGGAGCATCGGTAATACCAATATAGTTGTTCAACGACTTCGACATCTTTTGCACACCGTCTAGACCCTCTAACAAGGGCATCATCAATACGGTCTGCTGCTTCTGACCTTGGCTTTTTTGTAGCTCTCGTCCCATTAGCAAATTAAAACGTTGGTCAGTGCCGCCTAACTCAACATCTGACTCCAGTGCAACCGAATCCCAGCCCTGCACTAAAGGATATAAAAACTCATGTATTGCAATAGGCTGACCGTTGGCATAACGTTTTTTAAAGTCATCTCGCTCTAGCATTCTGGCAACCGTTTGACTCGCAGCCAGTTTGATCATACCTGCAGCACCGAGCTTGTTCATCCACTGAGAGTTGAATCGTATAGTGGTTTTGCTTGGGTCTAAGATTTTAAACACTTGCTCTTGATAGGTTTTAGCGTTTTCTAAGACCTGTTCTTCTGTGAGCGGCTTACGTGTTACGTTCTTCCCCGTTGGGTCGCCAATTAATCCCGTAAAATCACCAATTAGAAAAATAACCTCATGGCCTAACTGCTGAAAGGTTCTGAGTTTATTAATTAAAACGGTATGCCCCAAGTGCAAGTCTGGCGCGGTTGGATCAAAGCCAGCTTTAATTTTTAGCGCTTTGCCCGTTTTTAATCGCTCTATGAGCTCTTCTTCTATTAAAATTTCGTCTGCGCCGCGCTTTATCTCAGCGAAAGCTGCTTCCCAACTTGCCATTGTTATTTCCTAGTGATTGATTCACATACGTTTTAGCGCATGTCTTAGTATTTGAGTTTGCTGGCAATTTTAGTTTATCTACGTGCAGATTGAAGGAACAAAGACCCCAGCCGATATAGCTATATGTCTTAGAGTGAACCTTTGGACTGGAAACGAGACTAAAATCGTTATATTCTGCCAATTGATTTGCGGTTATTTTACGAGCGTATGATTCACAATACAATAAAACATCTTCCTAAACTTCATCGTTTAATTTTGCTTGGTGTGAGTGCCCTATTAATATTGTTGCTTTTATGGCCAAGTGAAGAGGTGCAGGCGTCTAAGCAGGTGAATGTTGTTGAGCTCCTTCCGGGTACGCAGTACGAAGTACCAATGCCGACATTTGCCGTAATACAAAACGAAGCACCGAGTTTCGAAGCAGAAGACTTTATTACTCACAAAGTTGCCCGTGGTGATACTCTTGCCAAGATACTTTCGCAGCATAATCAATCACCGCAAACGACTTATAAACTGAGTAATGCTGGGGAACACGCAAAAACCCTCAGAAAAATCCGCCCAGGTGACTCCTTATATCTACAAATTGATGAAGCCGGACAACTTGCTTCACTCAAATACCCACTTAGCAATACCGAAACACTGGTCATTAGTGCGTCTGACGGCGCATATAAAAGCGAAATAGAGACGAAACAAGTCGAAACCTTAGTAAACTTCGCACAAGGGACGATTCAAAGTAGCTTTTGGAACGCAGGTATCGCAGCAGGTCTTACCGATAACAAAATTATGCAGTTAGCAGGTATTTTTGGCTGGGATATCGATTTCGCCCAAGAGATACGCCCAGGCGATTCCTTTAACATGGCCTTTGAAGAACTCTATGTCGACGGCGAATTTATTGGCTATGGCGACATTGTATCAGCCGAATTCGTGAACCAAGGCGATGTGTTCACGGCAATCAAATATACCGATGGTAACTACTACACGCCTGAAGGGCGGAGCATGCGTAAGAGCTTTTTGCGGGCGCCTATTAACTTTAGTCACGTAAGCTCTAATTTTAATCCGCGCCGTTTTCATCCTGTCCAAAAACGCATCAAGCCTCATCGCGGCGTAGACTATGTCGCAGCTGTTGGCACGCCAGTCATGGCTGCGGGCAATGGTAAAGTCGTTCGCTCTTCTTATGACCGATTTAATGGCCATCATGTGTTCATACAACATGGCGAGCGGTATCAAACTAAATATCTACACTTTACTCGCCGCGCAGTAAAGGTTGGTGATTGGGTAAAACAAGGTGACGTTATTGGCTATCTAGGCTCAACCGGTATGGTCACTGGTGCGCACCTGCATTATGAGTTTTTAGTAGACGGCGTTCACCGGAACCCTCGTACCGTTGAGTTGCCAAAAGCAGAGCCGATCGATAAAAAAGAGAAAGCGAAATTCTTAATGATAGCTAACCAACAGATGTCTTTGTTAGACAATAACAAACGCATCATGCTGGCGATGAATTAAGGCTTAGTTTTTTAGGACTTTGGCCTATAAAGAGGCGGAGGACTCTTGATTGCTAAAGTATTTTTCTAGCTCTACAGGCACCTTTTGTGCTTGATTTTGAGTCACTAAAGGTAGCTTTTCAAAACACGCTAACCAACTATACTGTTGTTGTAACATGTCTTGCTCACGCTTAAAGCCACGTTGGCTTAAGCGAATCTTAGTTGTAGCGTTATCACTTTCCCAAAAGTGGATTTCGACTTTGCTGATATCGTTTGTATCTTCCCAGCGCCAAGTATAACTTAGCAAATCATTCTTCGAAATGTCTTGATAGGTGCCAACTACAGTTTGTTGAAAACCGTCAGGGGATTGCAAGACCATTTGATAATTGCCACCTGGTGTGAAGTGAGAGTGGAACTGCGAAATCGACAGGTTGCCCGGTGCGCACCATTTAATGATCAATTCCGGTCTAGTAAAGGCATTGTACACTTGTGAAATATTCGCGTTTAAAATGCCATTAATAGTGAAATCGAACATAAATTATGCGAACCTCATTTCTCTTGTTGATGAATAAACTGTATCGGCATTTTAATTAAAATCTTCAACGATAAAGCCGACTATTTTAAGGATGTAATGCGTGTTTAAATTCGCAATCGTTAGCCGCGATCACCAAATTTATAAAGAATTGATGCACAAACACGCACAAGAAACTTTTCCTTCCTCTTTACAAGAAGTCGAATGCATATTTATTGGTGCACAAAGAGCCGACATTGTAGAGGCGCAGGCTGATATTGTGTTAAGTGAACCAGATTTAGCGGATACCTTTATCGCCCATTGTAACAAGCTAAAATGGTTGCAAAGTACATGGGCCGGTAATAACGTTTTACAAAAAAACGACAAACGAGACTACATCTTAACTGGCACAAAAGGCATTTTCAGTGCGCAAATGCGTGAGTATGTATTTGCTTACATGCTGCACTTGCAGAGAGAAATTGAGCAGTTTGAACACTTAAAACATAACAGAAGTTGGCAACAGCCGCCTATTGCAACCCTGTCAGGTGCGCGACTTGGTATAATTGGATTAGGCAATATCGGTAGCGAAATTGCTAAAACTGCGCAAGATTTTGATATGGAAGTGTCTGCCATCACAATGAGCCACCGCCCCATTGCAAATATCGACTACTTCTCTCTTTCAGAATTAACGACCTTTGCACACGACTGCGATTACATCGTTAATCTCTTACCCGAAACACAAGATACTGTAGGTATATGCGATTTCCGTTTTTTTGAGGCAATGAAAGACAGCGCGGTTTTCATCAATGCCGGCAGAGGGAGCGTGATTAAAGACGATGCTATGCTGGTGTCGGCGCTACAAAATAAGTGCATAAGAGCAGCCGTATTAGATGTATTTAAACAAGAGCCCTTGCCAGCAGAGCATCCATTTTATAAAACCGAGAACTGCTACATTACTAATCACACGGCAGCGGTATCGAGGCCCAAACAAGTCTTTGAGGTATTCACAAACAACCTTGAGCGTTTTGTTCGTAATGAGTCACTGCAGTTTCAACATGACTTTGAGAAAGGCTACTAACTCTATACGCCAGCTTATCTAGGCGTTTTGTTGCTTCAGGTATTGCGTCATACCTTGATTAAACAAGCGCAGCCAATTACCGCTTAACTGCCCTTTGTAATTCTGATTAAGCGCAATTATCGCTTCTTTAGGGCTCATACACTCGCCATTTTCCTGCGGCATATTGGTTAAATTGTCGTACCTATCAAGAATGGCCAGTAGTTTGGCTCCTGCGCAAATTTTATCGCCATCAATACCAAGAGGATAACCGCTACCGTCAATGTTCTCATGATGCTGCATAATGATTTTACGCGCTTCATCCCACATATTAAGATGTTCAATCAGCCGGGTGCTTTTATATACATGTGAGCGCAATAAATTAGATTCTAGTGTGGTCAGCTTTTCGGCTTTTAACACAACGTGGTTAGGCATAAAGGCCATGCCAAAATCGTGTACGTAACAGGCAACTGCAAGTTGGTCTTCAGGCAAGGGGTTTTCGCTCAAGCTATTAATGTAAAAGGCTAGGATGGCGAGACGGTCGCCCCTTCCCTCTTTATAACCTGCACGTTTTTCAATAGGTCGAATAAGCTCTCTGAAGAACAGTAAATCGACTTGTTTTTCAGGGCTTAAATCTTTCGGAATACCGGTTTTCGCTAATTCGATGCGTACTGAGCTATCGTCTTCTTGTTGATGGGTTAGACAATTAATCGCTTTTTGCAGCAAACGCTCATGTTCGTTTGTATTTCCGGCATTAATTGTTTTTATCACTTCAATAGTGGCATCTAGCGCTTCTTTATCATATTCAGCACGACCATGCTTGATACAATCAGTCACAAAGTTGGTGACTCTATCCATTAACTTTAATACCAAATCGCTAAGTACGCTGGTATATTTTGCTTCGCCTTTGCGCAAAAGATCTAGAATATCTTCTAAGTATTGCAAAACCTCTATCATCGGCATAAAGCCAACTAAACCCAAATCACCTTTTATTGTATGTACTGAACGAAAGAGGGCGCGTTGCAGCTCATTATCTTCAGGTGTAAGTTCAAGCTCAATGAGGGTTTGTTCGCTTCCTTCATACAGTTCCTGAATCTCTTCACTAAGGTCATTTAATATATCTGACTCAAGTTCTTCTGGGATAAATAGTGCCATGAATAAAATACGCCAATAGTTAATCGTTAATGTATAAGCGCTTTATCGGCTGTATAGCAATTAACCTAAGCATAAAACGCAAGCTCAAGTAATCGAATAATATTGACTTGTCGGCTGTGTTCATCAGCAAAACTGGGTATAATCCTCAGCCATGCCAAATTGTTGGAAATTGATGTGTTAGGCGTTTTTCGAGCTGTCGTTTTATTAGTCTATTTTATTTTGATTAACCTATTCTTAATTGTTGCTTATATTGTAAGGCCAATGCATCGGGATAATGTGCATTTGGGGGCCAAAGTGTATAGCAGCATGGCCTGGATTTTAGGGGTAAAACTCGACTTCAGGGTTTCTGACAAAATAGTGGAAGACACATCCTATATGTTTGTTGCTAATCATCAAAATACTTGGGATTTAGCAACAGTGAGTCGCGCTGCTATGCCTGGCGTTGTTACCATTGGTAAGAAAAGCCTCAAGTGGATCCCCATCTTTGGTTTAATTTATTGGCTGTCAGGCAATATTATGATTGACCGCAAAGACTCGGGAAAGGCAAGAAACACTCTCTCGACTGCTGGTAAACGAGCGCAAAAGCGCGGATTATCTATTTGGATGTTCCCAGAAGGTACACGTAGCAGAGGCAAGGGTATTTTGCCGTTTAAAACCGGAGCTTTTCGCTTAGCTATAGACACTCAGTTAGATATCATACCTGTGTGTTGTAGTGATAATCATCATTCAATTAAGTTTAATCGTTGGAACAATGGCACGGTCATTATCGAAGTTATGGATCCTATTACAATTGATACCGAGGCGCATCCTAAGCAACTAGCGAAACAGCTTGAAGATATGATTAGAATTAAATTTGATGAGTTAAATGAGGAAGCCGCCTCAATGACAACCAAGAAGAAGGAAGCATAATGAATAACGAAGAGCTACAAGCTTGGTATGAATTTAACGAAGAGACTATTCAGGCACTTAAAGAAGACGGCAGCGACGTCAGTAAGCCTCATATTATTGAGCACCACTTCGCGAGCAAAGACTTTGATGTACTAGAAAAGGCCGCGGTGGACGTATTTAAAGCCGGCTTTGAAGTTACTGATGCTGAAGAATTAGTACTCGACGACGGTGGTACGGTATTTTGCTTTGATGCAGTCACTGAAAAAAAGCTAGATTTAACTGTGTTTAATAAAGATACGCAGGCTTTGTTAAGTTTAGCAGATAAGCATCAAGTGCATTATGATGGTTGGGGTACGTATTATGTGGGTGACGATGCAATTGAATATGAAGATGAAGGCGATGATTTTGAGTATGACGAAGATTAGTTCTAGGTGTAGTTGCGCGCATTTAATGTAAGGTTATAAGATGCTGGCTCTGCATACTAAATACAATGCTTTGGGTATGCAAAGCTAACTCGCTTATGTATTGAAAGACCTCCTCCCAGCATCACCTCAGGCTTATTCTAGATTCCTGCGACAATGTAAACACATTCAAGCACAATTACTTTGCCTTTTTTGAACAATGTCACACGTTGAATGTCGCAGCACAGGTCTATAGCTAGACCAAAGGCAAGTTTTCAGAAAGTTGATAAACGAGCTGAGCCCGAGCTAAGATAACTCTACAGTACCCTACAAACCGATCACATATTCGCTTAAACCTAGCAATACAGTCCTGCATATGGTCAGTCTTGAGATACAATTGATGCGCCGTTTTGTGTGTTTAAGCCATTGGCCACAAAAAGATGCAAAAATCACATAACCGGTCGATATACTTACCTAGGTGTAAGATTGGAATGGGCTTGCTGAATTATAAAGAGCAATTGTGATATGGAACAATTAAATGGCTAAATCGACTCTGCATTACGCGGTAATTAAAGCATCTATTATTCTAATAGGCTGGTTCATCGTCCTCGCAGCATTACACAGCTTTTTCAGTAAGGAACTAACCCAATATCCTAAATTAATTAATATTGCCGGTAAGCAAAGGATGTTAAGTCAAAAAGCCGCGTTTATTGCGACTTCTAATCTTCCTAGCATACTGCAGCGCTATGAATTTAGTGCTGTAGAAAAAGAATTGCTCAAAAGCAATGAGTTACTACTAAACAATCTTAATACTCGCGCATTGCGACATTACTTCAAAGAACAAAACCTCACGCCTCGTCTCGAACAGTATCTTGGTAATTTATCTGATTTTCTTGAGCAAACCCCCTTGGTTGAGCAAGCTCCCGCGCTAACTAAAAATCTTGATGATATGTTTATTGAGTCTCAAGAGGTTCTCGATACATTAGATTATGCAGTCACTTTGTTTGAAGAGGCGAGTGAAAGGGCTGCGACACACTTACTCGTATTCAGACTCACATCCGTTATTTCAATAATATTGTTACTTGCGATACTGTATTTTACGATGTTGTCGGGGGCGCTTCGCCGGAACGAAAATGACGCATTATTAAAAGATAAAACGATATTAAGATTCAAAAATTTATTTGATCATAGTAGTGAAGGTCTCGTCATCATGAATAAAGCTTGGCATATTGAACATACCAACCAAGCCGCAAAAAAAATCCTTCAATATACTAATGACACCGTCACAGTCGAAGATTTTTGGCAACAGACCTTAAATAAAGAATTAAAGGCTGAAATTGAAGTAGCAATTGATCAAGAGGGAAAATGGGAAGGCCAACTATCGCCAAGTGACAAGCAGCAATTCTATTACCTCAGTATTTTTGAAATCAGAAGTGACCAATCCCAGGAGAATTTTTATGGCGCGACTATTCGAGATATTACAGAGATAAAGCAAAAAGAAAGCGACCTAGAAACACTCGCTCTTTTTGATGAACTAACCGGCCTTGCAAACAGGCCACACATAATTAATGAGCTACAGTTAGCGTGCGAAAGTGAATCTCAAGAAGCATTTGCCTTGATGTTTTTAGACCTCGACGGTTTTAAACAAATTAATGATGGATACGGGCATGAGATAGGTGACGAGTTCCTAGTTGAAGTAGCATTTAGACTTAAAACCCTTATCAAAAAATCTGATATCGTAGCAAGGTTGGGCGGTGACGAATTTGTTATTGTTGCAAAAAATATAAAAGAACGACAATGTTTAGTCCACCTCGCCCAACGAATTCTATCTGCGTTCGAACGTCCAGTGCAGTGCTCAGACTTTACTATCGCAGTATCTTTGAGCATAGGGATAAGTCTTTACCCTGATGACGCAAGCAGCCCAAATGACTTACTTAAAAAAGCTGACTTAGCAATGTATTCTTCAAAACAGCAGGGCAAAAACCGTTTTTATTTTTTCAATCAAGAAATGGCTTTGTTTTTATCTGAGCGCTTTTCATTTGAAGAAGATATTAGATATGGCATTGCCAACGATGAATTTTATCAAGTATTTCAACCTGTTATTAATGCTAGAACCAACAAGGTTGTGGGCTGTGAGGTCTTGTTACGGTGGAATAACAAGCGAAGAGGCACCGTTTCTCCTGATACTTTTATTCCGCTATGTGAATCTTTGAATTTAATGCCGCATATTGATGAAATTGTGTTTGAAAAAAGTATTCATGCTATCGAAGCTCTGCCTACCGACTTCTACTTTTCCATCAATTTGTCTGCGGTTCACTTATCGAATACTCAGATGCTTAAAGCTTTCTTACAACGTTTGAACGATATTAAACAAAAGAGACGTATTATTTTTGAATTGACCGAAACCTGCATTATCAAAGACCTCACTCGCTCAATTAAAACACTTAATTTAATAAAGCAAAATGGATTTTCGGTTGCCATCGATGATTTTGGAACTGGCTACACTTCGTTGCAGAACTTCAAGTCTCTTGAATTTGACATTATTAAGATAGATCGCGTATTCATAGCTGACTTGTTAAGCAACAATACTTCAAAAAGTATCGTAAAAGCCATGGTCAAACTTGCCACCGACATGAACATGCAAGTAATAGCAGAAGGAGCTGAAGATGCTGCGACTTGCAAGTACCTTGCCTCGTTAGGTTGTCACTATATTCAAGGTTACTATTACTCAAGACCTTTGAGCTTCGAGGATTTACAAATCTTTATACAGAGCTCACAAGTAACATAGCCCTGAAAAAGTAAACTCTACTGTCAAAGGTTCTTGATAAAAGCAACTTGGAACATCAAAAAAGCCCAGCAACTCAGACAAACTTGAATCACTGGGCTTATTACACTGTATTCGTAAATTACATATTTTCGATGGCCGCTCGTTGCTCACTGATTTTATCAAGCTGCATTTTAGCCTCTGCTAACTTTGCTTTCTCTTTATCAATGACTTGCGCGGGAGCTTTGCCTACAAAGTTTTGATTATTGAGTTTGCCTTCTGTTCTGGCTACGTCTTTTTCAAGCTTGTCAGCGGCTTTTTGTAGACGCGCAAGTTCGGCATCTTTATCAATTAAACCGGCCATGGGGATCAAAATCTCCATTTCGCCTACCGATGCGGTTGCCGAAGCAGGCGCTTTATCTGTATCTGATAAAACCTCAATACTTTCAAGTTTAGCTAACATCAGTAAATAGTCTTGAGTACTTTCCAGTCTACTGCGGTCTTGTGCATTGAGCTTATCCAAAAATACAGGTAAGCGCTTAGACGGGGCAATATCCATTTCTCCACGAATATTACGAATGCCAATAACAAAGGACTTGACCCATTCGATATCCCCTTCTGCGCTTTCATCCACCAAGCTGTTTCCGAAACTTGGGAAAGCCTCTTGCATAATGCTCTCTGACTCATTTTGGTTACTCGAAAGCGGCTTTATCTTTTGCCAAATTTCATCGGTAATAAAAGGCATGAAAGGGTGTAACACGCGCATCAGCTGCTCAAGAATGTTTATTAAAGTGTGACGGGTACCGCGCTTTTCTTCTTCAGTCGCAGTATCGCTATTTAATATCGGCTTGCTTAGCTCCAAATACCAATCGCAGAACTGATTCCAAGTAAATTCATAGAGTGTTTGTGCTGCTAGGTCGAAGCGGTATTCACTTACATTCAACTCAAACTGCTTTACGGTTTGTTCAAAGCGAGACCAAATCCACTTATCAAAAGGACTAAGAACCTTGTCACCACCACGATTACCCGTGTCGAATTCTTCGGTATTCATTAATACAAAACGCGTTGCATTCCATATTTTATTACAGAAGTTTCTGTAACCTTCCACGCGGCTCATATCAAAATTGATATCGCGACTGGTCGATGCCATCGCTGCAAAGGTAAAACGCAAAGCATCGGTTCCATAGGCATCTATACCTTTTGGAAACTCTTTACGTGTTTGTTTGGCTATTTTCTCGGCTAATTGCGGCTGCATCATACCGGTGGTGCGTTTGGCTAGTAATGCCTCTAAGTCAATGCCGTCAATGACATCGATGGGGTCGAGTACATTGCCCTTGGACTTCGACATTTTGTCGCCGTTTTCGTCTCGAACCAAACCTGTGATATAAATCTCTTTAAAAGGAATTTGACCCGTGAACTTTTTGGTCATCATGATCATTCTGGCTACCCAGAAGAAAATAATATCAAAACCGGTTACTAACACTGAGCTAGGTAAAAAGGTTTCAAGCTCCGGTGTTTTTTCTGGCCATCCCATAGTAGCAAAAGGCCAAAGTGCAGAAGAAAACCAAGTATCTAAAACATCTTCGTCTTGTTTGAGCACAACATCATCGGCAATTTGATATTTTTCTCTGACTAACTGCTCAGATTTACCTACATAGACTTTACCTGCTTCATCGAACCACGCAGGAATACGATGTCCCCACCAAAGTTGACGTGATATACACCAGTCTTGAATGTTATTCATCCACTGATAATAGGTTTTATTCCAGTTTTCAGGCACAAACTTAATTTCACCCGACTCTACCGCATCAATTGCCGGTTTTGCTAAGGACTCAACCGCAACATACCATTGGTCGGTTAAATAGGGTTCAATTACCACCCCACTCCTATCGCCTCTAGGCACTTTAAGTTTGTGCGGTTTAATGTCGACCATTAAGCCTTGGGCTTCTAGGTCACCTACAATTTTCTTTCTTGCCTCAAAGCGGTCTAAGCCCGCATATTCAGCAGGTGCCTCATCGTTAATCGTGGCCGTATCGGTAAAAATGTTAATGATGGGTAGGTCATGACGTTTACCCATTTCATAATCATTGAAATCGTGCGCAGGGGTAATTTTAACGCAGCCCGTACCAAACTCTTGGTCCACATAGTCATCTGCAATGATGGGGATTTCTCTGCCACTTAGCGGTAGCGTAATGGTTTTTCCTACCATTGAGCGATAACGCTCATCGTCAGGATGCACAGCTACTGCGCTGTCGCCTAACATAGTTTCAGGACGCGTTGTTGCAACAACAATCGACGCACTGCCATCACTAAGTGGGTAGCGCATGTGCCACATATGACCGTCTTCTTCTTCGCTTAATACTTCAAGCTCAGATACGGCCGTCAATAGGGCTGGATCCCAGTTAACTAAGCGCTTACCACGATAAATCAAGCCTTCATCAAACAACTGTACAAATACTTCTTGTACCGCTTCAGACAACTTGTCGTCCATAGTAAAGACTTCTCTGTCCCAGTCAGGAGAGGTGCCTAAACGTCGCATTTGCTGAGTGATGTTACCGCCCGACTCTTCTTTCCAGTCCCAAACGCGTTTTACAAACTGTTCTCGGCCTAAATCGTGTCGAGTTTTGCCATCTGCATTAAGCTGGCGCTCCACTACCATTTGTGTTGCAATGCCGGCATGGTCGGTACCGCATTGCCATAGGGTATTGTCACCCTTCATACGGTGATAACGAACCAACGCATCCATAATTGTATGCTGAAACGCGTGTCCCATATGCAAGCTGCCGGTTACATTAGGCGGCGGCAATAAAATACAGTAAGGCTCGCCGTTTCCCGACGCGCTAAACATACCCTTTGATTCCCAATGTTGGTAGCAGGCTTGTTCAATTTGACTAGGATTGAAGGTTTTTTCCATTGATGCTTATCTCTTTTACTTTACGACGGCGCCACGCACCGTATTTGAATTAATTTGCGTTTACAAAAGCCATGTTGCAACCTGCTTTTTTATACTGAGTATAACGCGCTCTTGCCGCTTTCTTTTGCGCTTCGTCTTGGGGCACAAAATCAATCACATGCCCGTATGATGCAAACTGCTCTAAAAACTGTTCCGTCATATTTATCACCAGTTTTTTATTACGAATGGCTTGCTTGTTGAGCGCGTCTAGCCAAGTGATTTCGACTGGAGAGCCATTAGCTGGCCCCTCTCCTTGCAAGTTGTGAGCAATGAACAGGTCAGCAGGTTGCTGCCAAATGTATTCATCAATTGCTTCAGCTTGTGCTTTATCTTTGCAAAGCACCGTCATGTATTGCCGCTTTTGATATTGCGCAGTAACAATGTTAGCCAAATAGGCAATTAAGCTGTTGTCAGCTTGCTCAGAGTGTTTCGGCAGTTCATAAAAAGTAACTTGCATAAATGCTCGCGCTACTCGTCGGTGGCAATATTGGCTTTGTTCATCAAATATTGCGTAAGCATAGGCACAGGTCTACCCGTTGCGCCTTTGCGTGCACCAGATACCCAAGCTGTGCCGGCAACATCTAAATGCGCCCAGTTGTACTTTTTGGTAAATCGCGATAAAAAGCATGCTGCGGTAATCGTACCTGCCGCTCTACCGCCAAGGTTACTCATATCCGCAAACGGACTTTCTATTTGCTCTTGATACTCTTCCCATAACGGTAAACGCCACGCTTTATCAGAGCTTTGTTCTGAAGCATTAACGATTTCGTGCGCAAGCGGATTGTGCGTACTTAGTACACCGGTTGCATGTTTACCCAACGCGATAACACACGCGCCGGTGAGGGTTGCAACGTCAATAACAACATCTGGCTCAAATCGCTCTACATAAGTTAATGCGTCGCACAATACTAAGCGCCCTTCAGCATCGGTGTTTAATACCTCAACGGTTTGTCCCGACATTGTGGTAAGGATATCACCAGGCCTGTAAGCATTAGCATCTGGCATGTTTTCGCATCCTGCGAGTACGCCAATAACGTTAAGTGGCAAGTTCAAAGCTGCGACGGCATGCATAGCACCTAAAACACCTGCTGCACCACCCATGTCATATTTCATTTCGTCCATACCTTCGCCAGGCTTAATCGAAATACCGCCAGAGTCAAAAGTAAGCCCCTTACCGACCAATACAACAGGTGCTTGGTCGCTATCTGCGCCTTTATGACTAATTACGCTCATGAAAGATTCGTTCGCCGAACCTCGACCAACAGCAAGGTAGGAATTCATACCTAACTCAGCCATTTTTGCTTCGTCTATGGTATCTAGCGACAAGGTGGGATATTCGTCGACCAACGCTTTCGCTTGTTCATTTAAATACTTAGGGTTACAGATATTGGGCGGCATATTCGCTACGTCTTTGGCTACTTTCACGCCATGACTAATGGCTTGTGCATGCTCAATAGCTCGTTCACCGAGTGTGAGTTCTCTGCGCGTTGGTACATTAAATACCATCTTACGCAGCGGGCGTCTTGGCTCACCCTTCTTGGTTTTTAATTGTAAAAAGGTATACAAGGTGTCGCTTGCAGCTTCTACTGCTTGACGCACTTTCCAATAAGTATCTCTGCCTTTAACATGCAAGTCAGTTAAAAAGTTAACCGCTTCCATAGAGCCTGTTTCATTTAAGGTTTGGATCGTTTTAGCCATGATTTGCTTGTACTGGCGTTCGTTCAATTCACGCTCTTTACCACAGCCTACCAACAAAACACGCTCGCTGAGCACATTCGGTACGTGATGCAAAAGCAACATCTGACCAGCTTTACCTTCTAAATCACCGCGGCGAATTAGGTTGCTAATGTAGCCTTCGCTTACTTCGTCTAACTGCTCAGCCACTGTGGTGAGTCGTCTTGGCTCAAACACACCAACAACAATACAGGCGCTGCGCTGTTTTTCAGGACTTCCGCTCTTTACCGCAAATTCCATATAACCCTCTATTAAACGTCTTTATCTTTACGCTAAATTAAATGCTGTGGGCCTCGCATTGAGCAAGGCTATAATTTATGTTTCGTTTGCCTATGAGCAAGCGAATTATGTGTGCTACACTTTAACAAATTATGTGGCAATAAAATACAAAACTGTAATAAATGATGATTTTATTCAAGTATTGCTACGTTTTCATTAAAAACGACAATTTAGCAAACAAAGATACTGGCCCAAATGCTTATTTTTAGATATCTCCTGCGGGAAACATTCAAATCTCAAATTGCCGTTTTTTTCATATTAATGACAATTTTCATTACCCTCAGATTTGTTCGCGTTTTAGGTGACGCTACCGACGGTAACGTGCCTGCAGAACTAGTTCTTGGTTTCATTTCTTTATACAGCCCCGTTCTGGCCTCCTTGGTCCTACCCATTAGCTTATTTTTAGGGGTAATGCTAGCTCACGGGCGTATGTATGTTGAAAGCGAAATGACCGTACTAAAAGCGTGTGGTGTCAGTGAGTGGTATGTCACTCGTGTTACCTTAATATTTTCACTTTTTATTGCCATAATTACCGCAGTTGTAACACTCTATCTCACGCCATTGGCACTTGAAAAAGAACATCAACTCAAAGAAGATGCCGCCGCCTCCTCTGGCATTGCCGCGGTAATCCCAGGGCGTTTTCAGCAAACGGGTGATAATAAAGCCGTTATATTTGTGCACGATACCGACAATGAAACTGAAACTTTACAAAAAGTATTTTTATCGCAACGCGCCGCCGACAGTGAAGAGGTGCATTTAATTTATGCTAAACAAGGCCGCGTAGAAGAGAGCGCGTTTGGTGAACAAACACTAGTGCTGCTCGATGGTAATCAGTACGATGGCGAAAAGCTTCAGAACGATTATCAAATTGTTAACTTTGATGAGTACAGAGTCGTCATCACGCCGCCAAATAGGGAGCAAGCACGACGCAAACTTGCTGCTGTTTCCACCTCAGAGCTATGGAAGATGGACGGAATTGAAGCATCAGCAGAGTTTCAGTGGCGTATCGCCATACCCTTATCACTTCCGTTTTTAGTGTTAATTGCGGTGCCAATGAGTGCAGTAGATCCCCGACAAGGCCGCTTTGGAAAAATGTTTCCTGCACTGCTGCTTTATTTGGGGTATTTTTTATTACTACTGGCCTCAAGACGCATAATGGAAGATGGAAATCTCCCCAGCTTTTTGGGCTTATGGTGGGTGCACATTGTGATGCTGATTATCGGTATTGGTTTAATTGCCAGAGACCGCAAAACCGGTGCGATAATTCGACAAATGTTTTTAAGGCAAAAAAATGTTTAAAATTCTCGACGTTTACATTGCCAAAACTCTTTTGAGTACCATCGCGGTTACCTTATCAGTGCTTGTAGGCCTCAGCGCCCTGATTAAATTTGTAGAGCAGTTAAGGCGAGTGGGCCAAGGCGATTACGATATGATCATCGCGGCGTTATATGTGGTGTTAAGTCTACCCCGCGAGATAGAACTATTTTTACCTATGGCAACTTTACTCGGTGGTCTTATCGGCATGGGACTTTTAGCACAAAGCAGCGAACTTGTGGTTATGCAAGCATCAGGCTTAAGCCGAACCAACATAACCAGCTCTGCAATGAAGTCGGTTGTAATCGTTATTTTAACGATGATGGCAATTGGCGAGTTTGTTACTCCTCAAAGCGAAAGTAAGGCCAAAGAATTGCGTACACAAGCGTTATCGGGAGGTAGCTTAATATCATCAGGCTCTGTTACTTGGGCCAAAGATGGAAATGACTTTGTCAGTATTTCGCAGGTTATCGACCAAAATCGCTTACAAGACATTGAGGTATTTAAGTTTGATGACGAGCTTAATTTGACTGAGATTATGAAAGCGCAATTTGCCGATTTTAATGGCGAGAACTGGACCCTTTCGAATGTTGGACAGATATTTTTTAGCGAAGAAAAAATCAATAACCAAAACCTAGATACACTTAACTGGAGTAGCTCCTTGACTCCGGACAAGCTGGGAATTGTAGCGATAAAGCCTGAGGCTCTGTCTATAAGAGGCTTATTGGATTATGTCGCTTATCTTGAAAACAATGGTCAAGAATCTGCTCGATATGAGCTCGCACTATGGCGAAAAATTTTCCAGCCCGTATCTGTAGTGGTAATGCTGCTCTTAGCGATGTCGTTTATATTTGGTCCATTAAGAAGTGTTACTATGGGAGCCCGCACGATTATGGGGGTATTGGCCGGCTTTGGTTTCTTTATTAGCAACGAAATGTTTGGGCAAGTGAGTCTAGTATTCCAACTAGCCCCAGTTATTGGTGCTCTGTTGCCAAGCGCCGTCTTTGCCTCGCTAGCAGTTTACTTACTAAAACGGCAATAGATGCATTCAGCATGTGCTTGTTGCGTGCCTCATCAATCAGGTAGATTTACTCAATTACCAAGCGCGATGGTGGTTCTCTTCTTTGCTTAAAAATAGTACTTCGGTGCGCGTAAGTCTGTCTTGTAGTGCCAACTTATTTTTGAAATCGAGTAATACGAGCAAGGTACCTAAGCCTCCTAATGAGCTGATTAAGCGAATAATTAGGCGCTTGTAGCCCACTGCATCATCTGGATTTAAATTATAAATACGAATGCGCCAAGCTCTCATACCCAGAGTTTGTCCGCCATGCTTCCAAAACCATAAAAAGAACGCGCTAATCCAAAACCCGACCCACACTTGTACCAATGATTTATAAAGTAAGCTCTCTTGCATTAGCTCACTCACATGCTCATAGCCTTGCTTTGACAACAAGTTGCTTTCAAAAGCAGCTGTGAGCAAACCAATTATAATAAGCGCCGACAGCATGCCAATAGCTATTGCGATTAAAGCGTCGTAGACCATCGCGGCCAAACGGCGAAAAAAACCAGCACGCTGAGATAAGTTGGATTGCATATAATAGAAGTACCCTTTAGCTAATTACCTAACGGGCGTGATCATACCACCATTTAAACTATTACAAAGCCTGAAACGACTATCTACTGAACAATCAGACTTATCTTATGTAAATAAGACTTGATACCCCAAATTAGATAGCTATAATGCGTGACTCTTCAAAAGAAGCAGTTCCCACGATGCCAGAGTGGCGAAATTGGTAGACGCAGCGGATTCAAAATCCGCC
>CAZUON010000056.1:0-19345 GCA_964621345.1 uncultured Glaciecola sp.
CGGGAAACGAGATTCGAACTCGCGACCCCGACCTTGGCAAGGTCGTGCTCTACCAACTGAGCTATTCCCGCTCTGAAATCTGCGGTGCATTTTACCCACAAAACACTGAGTGTCAACTACAAATCCAACTAAGTTAAACTGCTTTCCTATTTTTTGAACACTTCGAACAAAAAGCCAACACAATGCGTCTTATTTGCACGCTTATAGCATGTTCGCTTTGGATTACTGAGATTTTAATGCTTTGTAACCCGCAATGGCATAAACAACCATAGACCATAGTGATAAGACCGCAGCAAACCACAACAATATATAACCTAACGTTACCCAGTAAATAGGAACACCCATAAAAGTCTCAAGGCCTGATAGCAAGCCAATCAAGGCAAGCATTTGTGCCATGGTTTTAGCTTTACCTAAAAAACTGACTTTCACTGCGTCTGACGCGCCATGCTGCCCCATCCATTCTCTAAGTGCAGATACAAATATCTCTCGCATTAACAGTATAATTGCCGGCACGGTGATCCAAAGCGAAGCGTAAGTATGGGTAATCATTAAAAGCGCAGCGGCTACAATGAGCTTATCAGCAACGGGATCTAAAAATGCACCAAAAGCGCTAGATTGTTTTAATTTGCGTGCTAAGTAGCCATCAAACCAATCGGTAATGGCGGCGAACCAAAAGATAAAAGCACCCGCTTGGTATGCCCACTTCCAATCCAAAAAATATACACTGACAAAAATAGGTATCAACAACACTCGTAGTAGTGTGATGATGTTAGGTATTGTCCACATCGTGTGTTTTCTTATATTTGCTTTGTCTTTAATGGCGCAATGATATCAGAACTTGATCTCATGCGTGTAAATAATCATAAATTGTGTCGGCCAAATCTTGGCTAACCCCAGGTACTTTCGCAATCTCTTCCTTACTTGCTTTTTTCAAGCCTTGGATTCCGCCTGTATATTTAAGCAGCGCTTGACGACGTTTAGCGCCAACTCCTGGTATATCTTGCAACACCGACTGGTTTTTTGCCTTTTGCCTGCGCGCCCTATGACCGGTTATTGCAAAGCGGTGCGACTCATCCCGAATATGTTGTACTAAATGCAATCCAGGAGCATCGGCTTGAACAGGAATAGTCTCGTGAGAGTTTGCTAGTATGAGTGTTTCTAGGCCGGGCTTACGCGTTGTTCCTTTTGCTACCCCAACAATTAGTGGGGTAAACTCTACAGGCCAATCGGCAAAATGCTGTTCTGCTTGTGAAAGCTGACCTTTACCACCGTCTATCAGCAGTAAATCGGGCATTTTTGCATCTTTATTTGGTTTTTTATAACGGCGTTTTAGTGCTTGTGCCATCGCGGCGTAATCGTCCCCGGGGGTAATACCATCAATATTAAATTTACGATAATCGCTTTTTAAAGGTCCGTTACGGTCAAATACAACACAAGAGGCAACCGTTTGCTCTCCAGAAGTATGAGAAATATCAAAACACTCCATACGCTTAATAGGCGTGTCGGTAGTCAGCAGTTTCTCTAAGTCATTAAAGCGCGCGAACATCGACTTTTGTTGGTTTTGCTGGGTTTCCATTGCGTTTTGCGCGTTTGTGTTAGCGAGTTTTAAATATTTACGTTTTTCGTCTCGTGCTCCCTCATAAAAAGCGACCTTACGCTGGGCTTCTTGGCTAAGTACATTTTCCACATCAGCCATTTCATTGAATTTAAGGGGAACAACAATTTGTTTCGGAATGATCTTGTTACCCGCAAGATAAAACTGCAATAAAAACGATTCAAAGATTTCTTCAGCACTTGCACCTTTGGGTATTTTAGGAAAAAAGGCCTTACTCCCTAATAGCTGATTGTCTCGAATAAACATGCCATATACACAAGCGGTACCATGTTTAAATGAAAAGCCAAACACATCCATTTCTTGCTGAGAGCCACTAATAAGCTGCTGTTCTTGCACTTTGCGCAAGGCACTAATTTGGTCTCGGTATCTTGCCGCAAACTCAAAATTAAGTTCCGCACTGGCCGCTTCCATTTTTGTAACCAAGGTTTGAATCACTTCAGAGTTTTTACCGCGCAAAAACAATACGGCGAGGCGCACTTGTTCAGCGTACTCTTCGTCTGAGACATAACCGTCTACGCAGGGCGCGCTGCAGCGTTCTAACTGATATTGCAGGCAAGGACGGCTGCGGTTTCTATAATAACTATCATCACATTGGCGCACCGGGAAAAGACGCTGCATTGAGCGCAGGCTCTCGCGCACCGACCAAGCACTTGGATAAGGTCCAAAATACTCGCCTTTGGCTTTTTTAGTACCGCGATGAAACCCCAACTTTGGATGTTTATGTTCCGATAAAAATATAAAGGGGTAAGACTTATCATCGCGCAAAACCACGTTGTAGCGCGGTCGGTATTTTTTAATGTAATTATTTTCTAATAAAAACGCCTCGGTCTCACTGCTTACCAATGTGGTATCTATATGTGCAATGTGCGATACCAGCGTTTGTGTTTTACTGCTGTCGACGCTCGCTCTGAAATAACTCGTTAAGCGCTTTTTTAGGTTTTTTGCTTTGCCAACGTAAATAACATCTTTTGCGGCGTTATACATTCGATATACGCCGGGTTGCTGAGATACATGCTTTAAAAACTGCTTTGAATCAAAGCGCTTATCGTCTTGGTCCATGTTCTATCAGTGAGAAGAAGATTGAATAAGGTCGTGGCGAAGCGCCAGATGCGTTAGTTCCACATCCGACTCAATGCCTAGTTTATCGAAGGTACGGTAGCGGTAAGTATTGACCGTTTTGGCACTTAAACTTAGGTTTCGCGCAATCTCAGTGACTTTTACACCGCGCGTAATCATTAATGTGATTTCAAGTTCACGCTCGGTCAAGGCTTCAAAAGGATTAGACTGGTTTAAGTCAAGTGCGCCAATCGCGATTTTCTGTGCAATTTCGGGGGAAAGGTACTTTTGTCCACTAGCCACTTTGTAGATGGCGTTGATCATTTCGCTATGCTCTGCATCTTTGGTTAAAAAACCAGAGGCACCTGCCTGCATTATTTTTGCTGGAATAGGATTTTCTTTGTGCATAGACAAACAAATAATACGCGTGCCATCGCATACTCTTAATACTTTTTTAGTTGCCTCTAGACCACCAATTCCTGGCATGCCTACATCCATTAGAACAATATCAGGGGTATGTTTGCGACAATACGCCACCGCGTCTTCGCCACAACCAAGTTCAGCGACAACGTTGAAGTCTTTCACATCGTTGAGTATTCGGCTTATCCCTGTCCTAACGAGCTCATGGTCATCCACTACTAATATTTTGATCACGTCGTTAATTGGCCTATTATTTTTATTTAGAGGGCAAAGATATTAAGGCCTTTGCTTGTGTACTTTATTTTTCAATTATTATACATGTACCACCATTTGCAAACTGTTTTAATCTATTAATTTATACATCGCATATTTCGATGGCTTGGCGTAATGATTCGGCTTTACCTGCGTTACTCTCTGGCGTGGGAATAAATTCTTGGGCTAAATAGCCCTTGAAGCCGGTTTTTACAATAGCTTTGGCAATAGCTGGATAATAAAGTTCTTGGTTCTCCCCTATTTCGTGCCGCCCCGGAACCCCTGCTGTATGGTAATGCCCGAAGTATTGATGATTTTGCTCAATGGTTCGGATAATATCACCTTCTTCTATTTGCATATGGTAAATGTCGTAAAGTAATTTAAGGTTGGGCGAATCAATGGCTTTGCAAAGCGCTATTCCCCAAGCTGAGGTATCGGCCATGTAGTCTGGATGGTCCACCTTGCTGTTGAATAACTCTAATTGCAGTATTACGCCTTTTTCCTCAGCCCTTGGCACTATGCGCTTAAATCCTTCAATCGCATTTTTTAGGCCTTGTTCTTTACTCATCCCGCGGGCATTACCGGCAAAACAAACTAAGTTTTTATAGCCCGCTGCAGCCACTAAATCGATGTGCTTTAAATATCGCTGGGTTAAATCATCATGATGCTCAGGGTGAATAAAGCCATCTTCTAAATTTGGCTCTGCCCCATTGCACATTGAAGAGTCAATTCCATATTTTTTTAATATAGGCCAATCATCTGGGCCGACCAAATCGATAGCATTAAAACCAAGCGCCTTAACTAACTGGCATAGCTCTTCAACGTTTAAGTGCCCATAGGTCCATCGGCTTACCGCATGCGAAATATTACCTTTATATTTTATATTGGCTCTTGCATTTAACGCGTTCGCTGAGTGACTTACCAAGCCTGAAGCCATTGCTGCAGTGCCAACAGCACTGCCAAGCGCTAAATTTTTGATGATCTGACGACGAGATTTATCCATGAGCTCCCCCCTTTATTGAAGCGACTATTAAACATATGCAACCACCATTTATACAGTGGATAAATGAGCACATTGAACTAACTAGTTTAAAACTATGCATTTGTTTAAAACACGATGCAATATCATTGGGTTTGCGAAAACGCGTATGTTCGCTATAAAATAATTTATGCTATTTTTGGGCGCTTTCGTAGAGAACCAACGTAAACATACCAACGACATTAGTTTCTACACGCTCATGACTTTCACTAAAACAAAGGAGTGTTTTTATGCGTAAATATATTTTCCTTTCGCTACTTTTTATTATCGTCGTATCGATAAGCGGTTGTGCAAGCAACAACGGCATGTCACTTTATTCTTTCACCGAGGCCGAGCTTAAATCTGCCTTACAACGAGAACTACCAAAACTAAGTAAACAATTTAAAGTGCTTGGTATGTCGGTAAAATACGGTGTTAATGACCTAAATGTAGACATAGGCCCTGAGCAGCGTGATGTAATTGCTTTAAGCTTTGACTCTACCGCAGAACTTAACGCCTTAATTGCTCGCTACCCGATTCAGATGGCGATTAAAGTAGAGGGTCAACCTTATTACGACAGCGAGAAAAAAGCGGTATTTGTGCGCGATGTAAAATTAATTAATTCAAGTATTGATGCCGCTGGCTATAAAGGCAGCATAACAGCCATCGACGGGCAGGTATTAGATATTATCAATGGCTTTTTAGCGGTAAACCCTGTGTATAAGCTCGACACAAAGAACTCCAATATTGCCCTATTGACTAAACTCCCCATCGACATGCGGGTCAATGAAGGAGCAATAAGCCTTGTACCAAAAATTTAAGCTAGCAAATACAACAACAATATAAAGGAAGAATACATGCTCAAACTATATGGTTTCGACGTTAGTAATTATTACAACATGATTAAATTAGCCATGTCATTAAAGGGTGTGGAGTTTGAAGCGGTGCATACCTACCCAAATCAAAGTGAGGAATATTTAGCAATATGCCCAACGGGAAAAGTACCCGCGCTGCAAACAACAGATGGCGTGTTAATCGAGACCAATGTTATTTTAGAATACCTGGACGAAACTTATCCGCAATATCCTTTATACCCAGGTAATGCATTTGAACGAGCTAGAATTAAAGAGCTTGTGAAAATGATAGAGCTGTATATCGAGCTACCCGCAAGGCGGTGTCATCATGAGGCGTTCTGGGGCGTTGAGGTAGCTACACTCACTAAAAAAGAAGTGAAACGCGCTCTGTTTAATGGAATGCAATCTCTTGCACGAGCAGCGGACTTCTCGCCCTACCTCGCCGGTGAAGCAATCACAGCGGCTGATATTATGTTTATGTACTCAATAGACTTAGCCGCTCCCGTTGCTAAGAAGCTTTTCGAAGTTGACCTGTTCGAACATGCTCCAGGGAGTAAAGAATTACTCGAGCGTTTAAAATCCATGCCGGAAGCTAAAGTAGTTGATGCCGATAAAAAAGCCGCTGCACCTGCATTCAGCGCTTATTTAAAAGAGGCCTTTGCTAAAAGTTAAGGCTGTTTTGATGTATGAAGTGCATTAAAATTTGAACAAAAAAAAGCCCCTTTGTTTAAGGGGCTTTTTTCTAATTTGGCGGAGAGTGAGGGATTCGAACCCCCGGAACGTTTAACCGTTCGTCTGATTTCAAGTCAGGTGCATTCAACCGGGCTCTGCCAACTCTCCAAGTGGTGCGAATATTAAAAGCGAACGAAGGGAATGTAAAGGCTAAATATGAAAAAATCGTAAAAACCTGTTTCAATCGCACAATTTTCCGACATGTTTACATTTTTGTTCGGTATATAATGGAAATCGCTTGAAAAAGTGAACCAAAGACAATACAACTAGCCTAAGAAATACTGAGACATTTACTCAGTTATTGGCAGTTAACAACACTCATGCATTATTTTGGAGAAACAAATGGATAGGCGTACTATGTATTCAAGCTCGGCGGAGCGCCCAGCAATTGAAATGAATAAAGTGCTTCGTAACACTTACATGCTTTTAGCACTTACAGTTGCGTTCAGTGCAGTTACCGCAACAATCACGTCATTTTTAAACGTAGGTATGATTGGTTACTTCGCAATGATCATTGGCGGTTTAATAAGCTTGTTCATTGTTAACAAAAAGGCCGATAGCGCAGCTGGTTTATTTTGGGTCTTCGTATTTACCGGTTTATTGGGTGGCGCATTAGGGCCTATTCTGAACATTTACCTAAATGCAGGCGCAGGCCACATAGTCATGCAAGCACTGGCGGCTACCGCAGTTGTGTTTTTCGCTCTGTCAGGTTACGTGCTTGTCACCAAGAAGGATTTTAGCTTTTTAGGCGGTTTCTTAATGGTCGGCTTAGTGGTTGCTATAGTGGGTATGCTAGCTAACATATTCTTGCAAATACCAGCAATGAGTATGGCAATAAGCGCATTGGTAGTGTTTATTATGTCGGGCCTAATATTGTTTGATACAAGCCGCATCGTTAACGGTGGAGAGACTAACTACATCCGTGCCACAACAAGCCTTTATATGAACATTTGGCAGTTATTTGTACACATGCTTGCCCTGCTAGGCATGGGCGGCGACGACTAAGAGCCAAGGTACGTTAATTATCATCAAGCGCCCCTTAATTGGGGCGTTTTTGTTTTTATTACTTCACTGTATACTACGCGTATCTAACCAGTTGGAATCGTTAAGCTATTTAATGCAAGAATTCGCACTATTTGTTACTAAAAGCCCTTACGACTCTCGTAATAGCGAGTCAGCCTATTCCTTTTGTTTGGCAGCGCTCGCGGCTGGCCACAATATTAGGCATGTATTTTTTTATCAAAGCGCCGTGCAAAATGCCTCAAAGCTATTGGAAGCAAGCAGCGACGAGGTATCCATGAAAGAGCGCTGGCAGACCTTGCATAAGCAATATGACGTCCCTTTATACGTATGTGTTACCGCAAGTGCTCGCAGAGGCGTTGTTAGCAAGCACGAGGCGACAAAAGAGCGCCCAGCTAATGCCAGCGAAGATTTTGAATTAGTGGGCATGAGTGAGTATTTTGCCGCACTACGAGAATCATCATCTGACGCCAGAGAAAACTCCGCAAACCTTAAGAGCATTCAGTTTTGATATCCTATTTGTTGATCATAAGTAGCAAAGCCCCCTATCACTCTAGCGCCGCTATGGACGCATTTGAGGCAGCACTAGCGGCTAGCAATGTCGGCATGGAAGTGAAGTTTCTATTTCAGCACGATGGCGTCTTTCAGCTGTTACATGGTCAAGATTCAACCGCCATTGAGCATAAAAGTATGTATAAAAAGCTAAGTGCACTAGCTTTGTTTGATGTGGAAGATATTTACGTATGCAAAGCCAGTATTGAATCTAGAGAGTTACGCCTAACCCAAAATGATATTAAATGCTCGTTTATAGCCCCATCTGAACTAGTTTCCTTGACCCAAGCAGCTCAACAAGTTTTGGTGTTTTAAAATATGTTAATTCAAGTATTAAGTAACGATTTAGAACTCATACAACCCTACTTAACAAGTAAAAATATCCAGCTAGTGTTGTTGCAAAATGGTGTTTATTTATTGCCAAGCTTAATGAAGGCTAAAGCACAAAGTAATAGCGAGATTAGCGTGGCAGTTCTTGAGAGTGACTGGCTCGCTTCCGGCTTAGCGGAGCAAGCTTTGTATAATCAGTATTTAGGCCATACATCTGTAATATTGGTAAACCATGATGCATGGGTCGCACTTTGCACAAAGCATTCAACCATAATGACCCTACAAGCATGACAACAAATAAACATATTGAGGTAAATGGCAAGCTTATCGATTTAGATAAAAATGGCTATTTAACTAACATCAATCAGTGGGATGAGAGTGTTGCTAAAGCGCTAGCAGAGCAAGAAGCACTTGCGCTCACCGAAGCGCATTGGGAAGTAATCTTCTTTGTTCGGGACTTTTACCAAACCTACGACACCAGTCCAGCCATTAGAGCTTTAGTAAAAGCAATGAAGGATAAGTTTGGCCCTGATATTGGAAACAGTCGTCATCTACATCGATTGTTTCCAGACGGCCCTGCCAAACTTGCAACAAAACTAGCCGGCTTACCCAAGCCGGCCAAGTGTCTGTAAGCACTACATTTTTTCTATGCTTTTGTAGCGGGTATTTCCGTTAAACCTTTCATGTACGCAACAAGTACATCAGGTACTTGTATACTGCCGTCTTCACGCTGGTAGTTCTCAAGCACAGCTACTAAAGTACGACCTACTGCCAAGCCAGAACCGTTCAAAGTATGAATATATTCTGGTTTTTTCATATCGAGGGATTTGAAGCGAGCTTGCATTCTACGCGCCTGAAAATCGCCCATGTTCGAACAAGAGCTTATCTCGCGATAAGTATCTTGTGCCGGTAACCATACTTCTAAATCGTAGGTTTTACATGCGCCAAAGCCCATATCACCGGTACATAACACCACTTTTCTATATGGTAATTTAAGTTTTTGTAAAATGTTCTCTGCGTGACCAGTGAGTTCTTCGAGCGCATCCATAGATGTATCAGGTTTCACCAATTGCACCATTTCTACTTTATCGAACTGATGTTGGCGAATAAGTCCACGAGTATCGCGCCCATAGCTACCGGCTTCACTTCTAAAACAAGGCGTATGTGCGGTCATTTTTACGGGTAATTCATCAGCTGCGAAAATATGGTCGCGAGCAATATTGGTAAGCGGTACTTCAGCAGTGGGAATAAGTGACATGCCCTGTCCTTCTTCCGTGGCTGGTTTAGTGTGGAATAAATCTTCACCAAACTTAGGAAGTTGGCCAGTACCATACAAACTGTCTGAATTGACCAAGTAAGGCACATAGACCTCTTCATAGCCATGCAGCAAAGTATGTTGGTCAAGCATGAACTGAGATAAAGCTCTGTGTAGTCGAGCAATTAGACCATTCATAACTACAAAGCGAGAGCCTGAAAGCTTTGCAGCCGTTTCAAAATCAACGCCGTTATTTAAGTTTTCTGCCAAATCCACATGATCTTTCACTTCGAAATCAAATTCACGTGGTGTACCCCATTTAAGAAGCTCTTGGTTTTCTTCTTCGTTATTCCCTACCGGCACACCGTCGGCTGGAAGGTTGGGCGTTTCTTGATAAAAAACATTTAATGCCGCAAGCACTTTGTCGAGTGCTTGTTTTGCTTCTTCTAGCTGCTTCCCTAAATCACCCACGTGAGCGAGCAAAGGCGCAATGTCTTCACCTGCTGCTTTTGCTTTACCAATAGCTTTGGATCGCGCGTTACGCTCGTGTTGCAACTCTTGCGTTTCTACCTGTAGCTTTTTACGCTTTTCTTCAAGCTCATTAAAGGCCGCCACATCTAACTTGAATCCTCTGGTGGCGAGTGCTTCAGCAATTTCCTGAGTTTGGCTGCGAAGCAAATGTGGGTCTAACATAGCGTGTACTATCCTTTCATAATTGTTATGGCACACCATACCGCCAAAAGGCAAAGGCATACATTGAGTAAAACGGTTATTCCTGCCTCTAGCCAGTCACCGGCTTGTAAGTACAAGAAAACTTCCATCGAAAATGTTGAAAATGTTGTTAGTGCGCCCAAAAAACCCACCATAATTGACAGTTTGAGGTCGTTATTAGCATGCACATTTTGAGAAAACCAAACGTAGGCTAACCCCAATAGAAAGGAACCAACAACGTTTACGCTAAGGGTAGCAAATGGCAGGCTTTTCCCCAATAGATTTGTCAGGGCAATATTTGAAAATAAACGTAAGCAAGCCCCTAAAGCGCCTCCTAAGGCAACATAAAGGTAGGTTAACCAAGTAATCGTCATCTATTACTTCCTCTGCTAATGTGGCTACTTCTGTTTGTTACGCGCATTATCCTCTAATTCTCGCAAATACGCGATTTTTTGTATGAGCTGTTTTTCCAATCCTCGAGGCCTAGGTTGATAATAGATAGGGTTTTGCATGGCATCCGGAAAATAAGACACGCCACAAGCATAGGCATTGTCTAAATTATGCGGATATACATAATCTTTTCCATGCCCCGCTTCTTTTGCGAGGGAGCTCGGTGCGTTTCGAAGATGCAAAGGCACACCTTCGCTATGATATTTGAGAGCGTCGCGTTTTGCAGCTTTAAAAGCCTCATACACGGCATTACTTTTGGGCGCTAAAGCGCAATAAATAACCGCTTGGGCAACTGCGCGCTCGCCTTCAGCCTGGCCTACCCTATGATAAATGTCCCAAGCATTTAAGCAAACCTGTAAGGCTTTAGGGTCGGCATTACCGATATCTTCTGACGCAATGGCTAAAAGGCGTCTGCAAATAGGGGTTACATCAGAATTTGCAGTAAGCATACGAGCAAACCAATACAAAGAAGCGTCTTGCGCGCTGCCACGTATCGATTTATGAAAAGCAGAGAGCAAATCATAATAATGGTCACCTTGTTTATCAAAGGCGGCAATATTCTCCCCGACTGCTTGTTCTAGCGTGGCATGGTCGATAATCGCAGTTGCGCCATCGTTTGCAGGCGCTATTTGAGCCGCTAATTCAATACTATTTAGGAGACGTCGTGCGTCGCCATTGGCGTAAACAACTAGTGCTGCTTTTGCATCAGGGGTGATATCTATCGGCTTTACACTTTGCGAATTACCAGTCTTTGCTGCGCTCGTAGCTTGGTTGAGGTAGCTAAGTGCGCGTGAGCACAAAGCCTCCATAGCTTCATTTTGCAGCGGAGCAAGGGTAAACACGCGCATCCGCGACAATAATGCGTTGTTTATTGAGAATGCAGGGTTTTCAGTGGTCGCGCCTATAAGTTTAATAACCCCACTTTCCACATAAGGTAAAAACGCATCCTGCTGGGCTTTATTAAAACGATGTATCTCATCAACAAAAACCAATGGCGTAGAAGCAAATAAACCGTTTTGTTGTTCTTGCGCTTCTTTCGCCAGTTGCTTAATGTCTTTCACACCGGAATTAATTGCTGATAACACCTTTATCTCGCAATCGAGCACCGACGCTAGCACATGAACTAAGGACGTTTTACCGCAACCTGGAGGTCCCCACAAAATCATCGATGGTATGGATTGGGACTCTGCGAGTTTACGCAAGACCCCTTGGGAGCCCATTAGATCATCATTCCCTACATAGGCATCAAAACTATTAGGGCGTAGCAAGCTTGCTAGAGGCTTATTCATACTCGGCTTATCACTTGGTTAGCGCTGAACTCTCTGAGCTTTCGTTTATTGGGCATGCTATGAGAGATTCAGGGGTTATTCCCCTGCACTACGTTGATCATCTACTACATACGTGTCAGGAATATTTGGAACAAATTGCGCAGAGCTAATGTTTGTGTTTTGACTAATATCTGAAAAAACAATCACATTGGATTGCTCTTGTCGGTCAATAGAGCTTAGCGAGGTCAATATGTCATTCTCAAAACGCAAATTGAGCAAAACAATATTGGCGTTTTCGTCTTTCGAGCGGACCGTGAAACCCTGCTCATCTTCATTAATAGTCACATTATTCCAAGCATCGGCATCGTCTGAAATCAATAACATTAAGGGGTTGTTATTGGTGATGTTGCTTTGCTCGATAAGGGTAACTTGCTCTACAAAGTGGTCAATATTATAAATAACACTGCCGTCGGCAATAAATAAAGACTCATCGGGAGAACTCACTTCCCAACGCATTTTGTTTGGCTTTTGTAAGTAGATTTGGCCTTCGCTACTTTGCAAAGTCTCCCCTTGAGCATCTATTATCTGCTGATTAAACCTTGCCTCATAGCTGTTTAGAGCGCCTAAAATAGCTTTTAGTTTTTCACCCGCTGTAGAGTGTTCAGAAGCAGCATTTTCAGTTGCGTAATTACCAAGAGCACCTTGTGCTGTAGTGGATATCTCAGCTGCGTTTTGATTTTGATTGTTGAGTGGTTTGCTAAAGGCATGTGCACTAACAAGTGCCAATGAAACTATTGTGATAACACGGTTCAATTGCATATTAATCCTTTGGTGGCGGTGGTGCGAGCACTTCTCGATTGCCATTGTGCCCTGCTGTACTTATGACGCCATCTATTTCCATTTGTTCAACAATGCGAGCCGCTCGGTTATAACCGATGCGGAATTTTCGCTGAATACTCGATACCGATACCTTGCGTGCCTCGGTGATAAAGGCAATTGCCTCATCATAAAACGCATCATATTCCTCAGAGCCAGATTCGCCTTGCTCTCCGGGTAGAAGCACTTCACCGCTGGTCTCGCCGTTCAAAATCTCATCAATGTATTGAGGCTCGCCTCTGGCTTTCCAATCGGCGACCACCGCATGAACCTCGTGATCATCAACAAATGCACCATGCACACGTGTAGTGATGCTAGTCCCAGGCGGGTTATACAACATATCCCCCATACCTAATAAGGACTCAGCACCTTGTTGATCTAAAATTGTGCGCGAGTCAATTTTACTAGACACCTGAAACGCAATACGCGTTGGAATATTCGCCTTGATTAAGCCGGTAATGACATCTACTGAGGGGCGCTGGGTCGCAAGAATAAGGTGTATGCCTGCCGCCCTTGCCTTTTGTGCAATACGAGCAATAAGCTCTTCAACCTTTTTACCCACAATCATCATCATGTCGGCAAATTCATCTACCACCACAACAATCGACGGCAACTTATCTAGGGCCGGGGCACTTTCTTCCATGCTTTGGCTAGGTTGCCATAAGGGGTCAAATATCTGCTCACCTATAGCCGCTGCCTCGCTAATTTTTTTATTGTAACCTTTTAGATTCCGCACACCTAAGGCTGACATTAAACGGTAACGACGTTCCATCTCGCCTACACACCAACGCAGTGCATTAGAGGCTTCTTTCATATCGGTTACAACTTCAGCGAGTAGATGCGGAATGCCCTCATACACTGAAAGCTCTAGCATTTTCGGGTCGATCATGATTAGGCGAACATCTTCCGGCGTCGATTTGTATAACAGGCTCAAAATCATCACGTTCACACCCACCGACTTACCAGAGCCTGTGGTACCTGCAACCAATAGATGTGGCATTTTACCTAAATCGACCACCACCGGGTTACCTGAAATATCGGCACCTAACACCATGGTCAAAGGGGACTCGTTCTTTTGAAAGTCGTCACAACCAATCACTTCGCTCAAGCGCACCATTTCACGATGTTTGTTAGGTAGTTCTAATCCAATCACTGATTTGCCCGGAATAACCTCAACTACGCGCACCGATATCGCCGACATGGCGCGGGCTAAATCCTTTGCAAGTGCAGTAATGCGGCTGACTTTTACGCCAGGTGCTAAATCAAGCTCAAATCTTGTGATGACAGGTCCCGGCAATACATCTACTACATTTGCTTGAATATTAAAATCTGCCAATTTAGCCTCAAGCAAGCGTGAAACTTGGTCGAGTTCTTCTTGAGAAATAGGATTTTCTTTCTTATTAGCGCGTTCTAACAAATCAAAAGACGGCATAGGAGTAATATCTGATACTGACGCGCTTTGCTCTGTAACTTTTGTGACTGAGCCTGACTTAGGCTTTATTTGCGCATTATCAGAACGGGGCTTAGGGGCCTCAGGCACGCTATAGCTTGGTTCAGCATCTTCTAATGTGGGTTCATCTGATGCGCTAAAGGGAGGTAAATCCTCATCAAAAATTTCATCTGGAATAGTAAAAGAAGGCTCCACTTGTTTAGGTGCAGGTGGTTCAGCGCGCAGGCTGGTTATGGTGACCTTGGCGCTGCTACCATCTTGCTCTTCGTCTTTGCTTTTACGTTTAGGGCTAGGCAGAGAAAGCTGGCTCACTTTATTTGGCAACGCCATAACATGCCTAGCAGAATTAATTGTAACACTGCCAATCCCATCGATAATGCTCATCCATGATACCCCGGTAGCTAGGGTAAAGCCGGTACAAAAAAAGCATAACAACAAAAGAACAGAGCCAACAAAACTAAAGTGAGGGAGTAAAGCTGCACTAATAATATCCCCCATTGCCCCACCCGCTGACACGCTATAAAAATCATCAAAGTTAATGCTGGCGATACCCGTAAACCCGAAAATCAGCAGCAAAACCCCAATCAGCCTAAGGCTAATGGTCAAATAATCGAGTTCTGAAAGCTTTCGAAGATGCAAAAATATAAACCAACCAATAAAGGCCAGTGAAAAGGGGACTAAATAAGCGGTAACGCCAAAGGTAAATAGCAGTATGTCGGCACAATATGCGCCAACAGACCCCATCATATTTTGCACTTGCGAGCTTATGCCGGCTTGTGACCAGCCTGGATCACTCGGGTCAAATGAGGCTAGAGCGACTAATAAAAAAAACGCGAAGGCACACGATATGATCATGCCCACTTCCATTATTCTTTGTATGCCTGACAATCTTGACATTCCGTTAGCGCTTTCTTATTCGTATAATTGCAAATCGATAGATGAGAATAACATAATAGGTTGGAGTTTATCACCTATAAGATGCTGTTTTATCCATAGATATAATGTTTTGAACGAGCAATGATGAGTCGTTTAAAGCGATTCTCATTACGCTCCCTTTAATCATCTATTTTAGATTAATTTTAATCTTAGATGTGTGTTTTACTTCTTCCATAACGACGTAAGTACGCGATTCACTTACCCCAGGTAGTCGCAATAATGTATCACCAAGAAGTTTACGATAACTCGACATATCAGCCACTCTTGTTTTTAACAAGAAATCGAAATTACCAGATACTAAGTGACACTCTTGAATATCTTCGTGATCTTGCACTGCCGCAGAAAATTCGGCAAATATGTCCACAGAGGTCTTCGTTAGCGTGATCTCTACGAAAACTAACATCGCCGCGCCTAATTTATCTGGATTGAGTCGTGCTTGGTAGCTTTCTATGTAGCCTTGAGTCTCGAGTCGGCGAACTCTTTCTAAACAAGGGCTTGGGCTTAAACCAACAATTTTGGCTAATTCCACATTAGAAATCTTACCATTGATTTGAAGCTCAGAGAGGATGCGGCGGTCGATTCGGTCAATATGTTTAGGCGTTTTAACAAGCATAATTAAATGTTATAAAAATATTTAATTACAGAATTATATACTGCAAATTAAAAAAATACGAAATTATTATTTTCCTTTTATTCGATACAATGCGCGACAATTATTTATAAACGAGAGTAGCCTAATAATGTTAATCGGTGTACCTAAAGAAATTAAAAATCATGAATATCGTGTTGGCTTAACCCCTGCAGCGGTGCAAGAATTTGTTGCTCATGGCCATTCTGTGATTGTGCAAAGTGATGCCGGTAGCTCCATTGGATTTTTAGATGATATGTATGTCGCCGCGGGCGCATCTATCATTGCCAGCGCCGAGGAAGTGTTCGCCAAAGCTGACATGATAGTAAAAGTCAAAGAGCCACAAGCAAATGAATGTAAAATGCTCCGCGAAGGCCAAATCCTTTATACTTATTTACACCTTGCACCAGATGCACAACAAACTGAGTTACTCGTAGCTTCTGGTGCAACTTGTATTGCGTATGAAACGGTAACTGACAATAAAGGCGGCTTACCTTTACTCGCTCCGATGTCAGAGGTCGCCGGACGCATGTCGATACAAGCAGGCGCTCATTATTTAGAAAAAGCACACGGTGGAAGTGGAACCTTGCTCGGCGGTGTTCCTGGCGTTGCACCTGGCAAAGTATTGATTATTGGTGGCGGTGTGGTGGGTACTCAGGCTGCAAAAATGGCGGTTGGTTTAGGGGCTGAAGTCACTATATTGGACCGTTCTTTGCCGCGTTTGCGTGAATTAGACGACATATTCCTAGGCCGAATTCATACCGTTTACTCCACCGAAGAAGCTATTGAGTATTATTCATCTCGTGCCGACTTGGTAGTGGGTGCAGTATTGATTCCAGGTGCTGCAGCACCTAAATTACTCAACAAAACACATATCAAAGCAATGAAGCCTGGCTCTGTACTGGTGGATGTTGCCATTGATCAAGGCGGCTGTTTTGAAACATCTAAGGCCACTACACACCAAGACCCAGTGTATATTATTGATGATGTAGTGCATTATTGTGTTGCCAACATGCCAGGTGGCGTGGCTCGCACGTCGACGATGGCTCTTAACAATGCCACCCTGCCCTTTGGTTTAGCGATAGCAAACAAAGGAGCTAAACAGGCTATGTTAGATGACAAAAACTTACTAAATGGCTTAAATGTCCACAAAGGATTGGTGACTTATAAAGCGGTTGTTGATGCTTTGGGTAAACAGCTAAATCTTGAATATTGTGATGCGGTAGAAGCGCTTAATCGTTAATCACATTTTGAAAAAAGAAAAGGCAGCTATTAAGAAGTAGCTGCCTTTTTTGTGAACGATAATGTAAATACAATGCTGTTTATTACAACAATGAACGATTAATTTCCTCTAGGGTATTAAACGGTTTAGCCGATTGCGTAATAGGCCGACCAATTACTAAGTAGTCAACGCCCGATTGAATTGCCTCTTTAGGTGTCATCACGCGTTTTTGGTCGTCAAGGCTCGCACCCGCAGGTCTTATGCCTGGGGTGACTAAACAAAACTCTCGATTAACGGCGTTACGCAAAAACTGCGCTTCCTTTGCTGAGCACACCACTCCATCAGCGCCTGCTTGTTGTGACAATAGCGCTAAATCTCTGACTTTATGCGCAATATCATCAGACTGATAAACCGCAGAAAACTGCCGTTCATCCATACTTGTAAGCACCGTCACTGCAGTTAAAAGGGGAATTTTACTGGCACTTTGCGCCGCCTCTTTTGCTGCGCTTATCATATCTGCGCCGCCACTAGCATGTACATTTACCATCCACACCCCTAATTTACTTGCGGCTGACACCGCTTTTGCGACGGTATTAGGAATATCATGAAATTTTAAATCAAGAAAGACATCAAAGCCCTTCCCAACCAAGTATCTTACCCAGTCAGGACCGAATAAGGTGAACATTTCCTTACCAACCTTAAGGCGACATTGACTTGGGGATAACTGACTCACGAAAGACTTTGCTAGTTCGAGATTATCAAAGTCTAAGGCAACAATGACTGGAGATGAAATAATTTGCTTGTTCAAAATGAAATGCCTGTGCTGATGTATGTATGAATGACCAAACGTAAATAATAAAGAAAGCGCAATTGACTAAGGAGCTTTAAGAAACTTGAGAATTCACTCTCTACTCTCCATCTAAGCCTTTTATAGGTTTTATTACCGACCACTTTTTACAAGATGGACACAGCCAATAAAGCTGTCGACCAGAAAAACCACAACTGTGGCAGCGATACTTCGGTCTTTGCTTAATTTGCTTGACGATTAAAGTCTGCATTTGCTCAAGACTTTGCTGAGTACGTTTATCTGGTAGTGCCGTTTGATATAAGCTCAACAATGATTCAAAGCCACGCATCGTCGGATGCTGCACCAACTGCTTGTTGAGCGTCTCTATTGCTGCATCTGCATCGCCTTTACGCGCAATGATTTTTACTTTAGCAATATAAGATGAAGCACATTTTTGCCAATACGGGTCTAGTAGCTTTTCGAGCTTGTCCCATGCGTCTAACTTTGATGCACATAGCTCTAAATGTTCGATAGCTTCGCTTAACCAATCTAAATCGCGCTTTGGTATCTCTGCTAAATAATCCATCGCTTGAGCATATTCTTCTTTTTGAATACATAGCTTACCAAGCTCTAGCCATGCACGAACCTCTTTCCCCTCCACCATAATTGCTTTTTTAAGCGTTAGCTCGGCACCCTCAAAATCTTTTTCTTGCATCTGTTCAATGGCTTGCTCACAGTAAAAATGTGACAACAACAAGTACATAAATTCATCGTTAGGAGTAATTTTTAAGCTTCGACTCGCAAGTTCTACCGCCTTGTGCCATTCTTTTGTGACCTGGTAAATATTAAATAACTTACCTTGTGCGGTCACAAAGTGCTTTTCGTCTTCAAGCAACTGGATGAAGACACCCTCTGCTCTTTCTAAAAATCCTGCTAATAAATAGTCGGTGCCTAATTCGACTAACGCTAAGGCTTCTTGGCGTTTGTTTATTTCATCGCGACTGATGAGGTTTTGATGCACTCGGATTGCTCGGTCAAGCTCACCGCGGTGGCGAAAGAAATTACCCATTGCGATATGCGTCTCAACCGTGTCATTGTTGACGCTTATCATCTTCATAAAGGTATCTACTGCTTTGTCTGCTTGGTCAGCAAGTAAAAGATTTAAACCTTTGTAGTAATGATTGGAAAGGATGGAGGATTGTTTGCGCTGCGCGCGCCTGAGGCTATTTCGGCCCATTACCCAGCCGTATGCGGCGGCAACAGGCAGTAATAAAAATAAAAACTCTATCATTTAACTATCGACTTTCGCGAGTTTATTTAATTTTCTGGTTAATAAAGACACTTTCACTTTGAGTGCCAGATATTTCGTTAAAATAGTGCATATACCTAAAATGAAACCGACCGCGATTGACCAGACCATAAAGGTCGATACTCGCATGTCGGTTTGCGCAATTAAATAATTTACACTAATGATATCGGCGTTTCGAGAGCCCACCACAATAGCAAGCAATACCAATAAAACAACGGTGATGATCACAAGAATGGCTTTCATTAAGCTTCCTTACTAATTTATTCAGAGGACAAGCCTAGTTTTGTATTTGCGAGTCAGAGGTCTACTCTATCTCTTAATTCTTTACCCGCTTTAAAATGCGGTACATGCTTTCCGGTGAGTTCTACCGTGTCGCCTGTTTTAGGGTTACGCCCTACTCGAGGTGCACGATAATGAAGGGAAAAACTGCCAAAGCCGCGAATTTCTATACGATCGCCGCGTTGTAAGGTTTGCGCCATTTGTTCAAGTAATTCTTTAACAGCAGACTCGAGCTCTTTGCCTTGAAGGTGCTGAACCTTATCGCCTAAGCGCTCAATAAGTTCTGATTTGGTCACTGACTATCTCCTAAGTTAATCTTATGAGA
>CAZUON010000057.1:0-11011 GCA_964621345.1 uncultured Glaciecola sp.
TTGGTGGGGTTGCAGGGAGGTCCCCGCCTACGCGGGGATGACGGATGTTCTAACTCCCTCGTCATTCCTGCGCAGGCTGGAGCCTCCTACAACAACCGTCATTCCTGCGCAGGCAGGAACCTCCTGAAGTATCCGCCGCAGCAATAATAAACCTGCGTTGCCTTAAGCCTCGTCCGCCAAATCAAACATCACATCCAAATCTTTCACAAACGCATCAATTTCAGCAACAAACAACGTAAAATCGGCATCTAAACGCGCAGCCATATCTTCTTTACTAACATCTTCGTTTTGTTGCGTGACTAAATCGGTGAATTTTAAACGTTTAATCGACAAATCTTCTGCAATGATGCGGTTTAGCCGCTCCTGATACGCAGCCGCAGTTTTTCTAATGCCGTTTTTTTGAGGTAAATATCAGAGCCGTTAGTAAAAAGCAGAGCACATCTTGCAATCATTACAAGCTTGATTTGCGATTACTTCAAATGATAAAACTGAGACTGATTTTCCGCCAAATATTCCGCCTCTTGATGGCTTAATAAAACCACCATCCTTTTAGATAACCAAGGACTAATATTACCCCAAATTCGCTTTGCCATTTCAGTGTCGATACCGTTAAATGGCTCGTCTAATATCAGCAATTGTGGGTCGCGTAGCAGAATTCTGGCAAGACATACTCGCCTAGCTTGACCACCCGATATCTTCCCACCGGTTTCACCGAGCCAGGTGTTCAGACCGTCGGTTAGACTGTTGGCCCATTGCGCCAATTCAAGTTGTTTGAGCACAGTCCACACGTACTCTTCGTCGACCGAGTTCAAGCCAACCCCAAGGTTATATCCTAGAGTGCCTGCTAAAATCGTATTGGATTGTTCGAGGTAACTCGCCTTTTGATGCCAGTTGTTTTTGTCAATATCTTTAATACGCAGGCTATTGTTCACGAGCACTTCGCTTTTTGTATTTATGTCTGCTACGCCCGCTAAAATATCCGCTAAACTCGACTTCCCACTTCCAGATTGACCAACAACATTCAACATTTGATGAGGCACAAGCGTAAAGTGAATGGCTTGTTGTTGGCTTATACTGATTTTTTGATCATCAACAATATTAACCGTTAGCGAATTCAGCAATTCAACATTACCTGTTTTCGAAGCATTGTCGGTATCTTCTAAGTTCGCTAAACGCTCGGCTGAGAATTCAGTTTTACCCCATGCGCTAAACTGCATCACAAAGCTTTGCAGTACTTCGTTTACCCCTAAAAACATCATTACCAGCATAATAGCTTGTGGTCCGCTAATGACCCCAGTATCAACCGCGCTAAGTACGGCGATACTCACGACAAATAAATTGATATTTAATACCCAATCTAACAAGGTCTGTAATTGAATGGTTTTGCTACTCAGCAGATTCTGTGCAATGTCTAATTGCCGCAAACGTTCATCGAGTCCGCGTTGGTGAACGTGCATCAAGTTATGTGACTGCAATTCTATTGAGCCGTTTAAATGTTCGATTACCTGAGAACGGCAATGATTTAAGATAGCGCATGCACTGCTTGAAGATGCCGATGTACTTTTTATAGTATAAAAAACACTCGCGCTTAAACAAAGCACCATAAATAAACCCGAGTAAAGAGCAAACTCAAACCAAAAGAAACTGATAAAGACGGTTAACCCGATGATAAGCAAAAGCGCTGCGATAGGAGGAAGAATATAGCGCACTAATATACTGTCGAGGGCATCAATATCGGCGGTAAGCCTGCTTAACCACTCGCTATCGGAGCTAGCGCGCAATTGTTGCAATGACATCTTTGATAAGCGACTGAATAAGGTCACCCTAAACAGTGAAATTAGTCTTAAGATGGTATCGTGATTATAGATGCGCTCAATATATCGGCTAATGGTTCGACTCAATGCGAAAAACCGAATGCCTGAGCCTGGCACATACATATCAAAAGTAATCACTAAACCTGTAGCGATACTCATGCCTGCCAATGCCGTTGCAGTGATAAACCAACCAGAGAGCATGAGCAAGGCAAGTCCTGAGATCATGGTAATTAAAGTCAGTAAAATACCGACGCTGATTCTTTTAAGGTTATTCTTAAAAATAAGCGCAAACCAATATCTCATGAGTAGCTTACCCCATGTTCGCTCAACTTCATGCGTACATCTGCAATTTCAATCAGGTCTGGGTCGTGGGTCGCAATCACCAGAATTGAATGGGCTCTCAGACGTCTTATTGCTTTGAGCACAAACGCCTTGTTGTGCAAATCAAGCTTAGCAGTGGGTTCATCGAGCAATATTACCGAGCTAGGGTTTAGCAGGACTCTAGCAAATGCAATACGCTGTAATTGCCCACCAGAGAGACCCGCAGAATGCTCGCCTATTATGCTACTTAGACCCTTGTGTTTAATATCGAGCTCATCAGACAGTCCTAACTGCTCAAGTACCTCAAGCATTTCGTGGGTACTGGCATTAGGCGCTAAAGCTTGCAAATTCTCACGCACGGTCGCGTTTTTTATCCACGCGGATTGAGGCAAATAGGCAATGCCTGAGCTGCCTGAAATCCCCTCAGAGTCTATAGCGAAGCCGCCTGTAATGGGGGCGATAAACCCAGATAACGTATTTAAGAAGGTGGTTTTGCCTGTACCTGACTGCCCATACACGACTAACATTTGTGTAGTTCTTAGGGTCAAATTCAAACTGCTATCACATACGCTTTTATCTCCATAGCCGATGCTTAAATCTTGAAGCACCAAGGTGGTAGGACGTGCAATATTGACGT
The DNA here is from genome assembly GCA_964621345.1 of uncultured Glaciecola sp. GTDB lineage: Bacteria > Pseudomonadota > Gammaproteobacteria > Enterobacterales > Alteromonadaceae > Glaciecola. The sequence continues at coordinate 2,773 of CAZUON010000057.1, forward strand.
TAACCGGCATTGGGTTTTTTCGTAACTTACTTGTGGCGTTGCTGTCTTGGCCTGATAACATGGTTACCAAATGATGGGCGGCGCCAAGTGCTGTTGCCCTATCATGATAATATTGCGACAAAATCCTCAGCGGTTGAAAAAACTCTGGCGCCAATATCAAAATAGCCAACCCAGAAAATAACGTCAAACTAGCCCCCGGGCCCCATGTAATTGCCCCATACAGCGAAAACCCGATATAAATGGCTAATGCGGCAATGGCAACGCTGGTAAAAAACTCCAATACGGTTGATGATAAAAATGCAACGCGCAATGTACGCATGATCACGCGCCTGTAGCACTCACTTACCTCATGTACTTCCGTTAATATCTCATCTTGTGCATTCAGTAACTTTATGGTGCTAAGCGCTGAGACTCTATCGAGAAAGTGACCCGCCAAACGCTGGCGTTGCAGCGCATATTTTTGGTTGAGCTTTTCCGCTCCCATGCCCACTAAAATCATAAACGTAGGAATAAGCGGCGCGCTTATCAGTAGTAGTAGGCCACAAAGCCAATTTAAGTAAAATACGACGGCTAAAATCAATAATGGTGAAATAACCGCTAACGCTTGTTGCGGCCAGTAGCGGGTAATATAACCATCTAAACTTTCGATACCTTCAACAAACTGACTAGCGTAAGCACCGGACGAGACCTCTTTAAGCGCTAGTGGACTGGTTTGCTGCCACGTTGTAAGCATTTTTTGTCGGATGCTGTTTCGAATGTTCACACTTGCCTGATGTGCAAACTTACTTTGAGCTTGCTGCAATAATGGCTTTATTAGTAAGCTAATCAGTAAAACACATAGCAAGATTAGCTGCTCATTTACGTTTACTTCATAGACAATAACCGCCTCTGCAAGCTTGGCAAAGCTCAACCACTGAAATAGCATGGCTATGCACGCAAGCGAACCAAAAGTTACTGATAAAAGTAACCTTTTACGCTCAGTGTTCACCTGTGCTCGCAAGAATGTGTTGCCAACAGAGCGCTTCATATTTCTGCGCCTATTTACGCTGTTTGTTTTGTCGTTTGCTTGTATTGCAAAAGCAGAATCGGAAGTTTTATCCGACTCTGTTTGCGAGTGATTGATGTGCATGACCCTAGTGGTAACCAGTCGCCTTAACTTTGCCTCTGAAGATCCAATATGTCCAAGTGGTATAGCCTAGTACAATTGGAATAACAAAAAAGAAGCCAAGCAATAGGAACAGCTGTGAATTGTAAGAAGATGCAGCATCCCAAATCGTAAATTTGGGTGGCACAATATACGGTAATTTGCTTGCGAGTAGTCCTAAATAGCTGAACAAAAAGATACCCATTGAAGCAACAAACGGCATGCCATCCTGACGCTTCTTCACAGACCGTAACACAAGGTATGCACAGTACAAGGTAAGCGTCGGTATTATCCAAATCACGCTGATATTATCAAACCATCGGCTTTGCACGTAAGGGTCAACAAAAGGTGTGTACACACAAACAATGGCGAATACTGTCAACAGTGCGCCTAATAGTGGCGGCGTGAGTTTATAAGCCCAATCTTGCACTTCACCCTCAGTTTTCATGATTAGCCATGTGCTACCCAAAAGGGCGTAACCTGCAACCAAGCCCAAACCGGTTATCACGGTGAATGGTGTGAGCCAGTCTAAAGGTCCACCTGAATACACAAAGCCTTCAGTTTCAAATCCTTGAATATAAGCACCTACTACCGCCCCTTGAGCGAATGCGGCAATCGTCGAACCAGCCGCAAACGACCAATTCCATAAGTACTTAGAGGTTTTTGCTTTAAACCTAAACTCAAATGCAACCCCTCTAAAAATCAGACCTGCCAACAGCAGGAACACACCAATGTAAAGTGCGGGAAGAAATACCGAATAGACCAATGGGAAAGCAGCTAACAATCCTGCCCCGCCCAATACTAACCACGTTTCATTGCCGTCCCACACAGGTGCGACTGAGTTCATCATCTGATCTCGCGCCGCTTCATTAGGCGCAAACATAAAGAGGATACCCTGACCTAAATCAAAACCATCCATTAGCACATACATCATCAATCCAAAGCCAATGATGCCAGCCCATATTACCGTTAAATCAAAAGTTGCTTCCATGATTATGCCTCCCCATCTATGGCAACGGGTGCAGCAGAAAATGGTCTCATCGGACGTTCTACTTCTTCTAATTCATGAGCTGCATTTGCTTTCTCGATGCCGCCTTTGAACACTTGTAATAAATAATAAACGCCAGCACTAAATACCGCTGCGTAGACGAGTACATAGCCGATTAGCGTAAACAGCGCCATACCGCCAGAAAGAGATGGCGTTAAACCTTCTGCGTGAGTCATCTGGCCGTATATGAGCCAAGGTGCACGACCTACCTCTGTGACTACCCAGCCGGCAAGCACCGCTATAAACGGACTTAAACTCATCAATCTCAGGCCATTAAGGAAAGCTTTGTTTTGGTAGTAACTACCATTGCGCCTAAGCACTAAGCCCCATATGCCAAATACAATCATCAAAAGCCCTAGGCCAACCATAATTCTAAATGACCAAAACACGATAAATACGGGGGGCTGCTCTTCAACGGGTACATCTTTTAAGCCAGGTACTTCACCGTCCCAATCGTGGGTTAATACATAACTCGCTAGCCCGGGAATACCTATTTCAAAATGATTGGTCTGATTCTCTTTGTCGGGAATAGCAAACAACAATAAAGGTACGTTAGTATCTGTCTCCCAGTTACCCTCCATCGCGGCCACTTTTATAGGTTGATGCTCTAGTGTGTTTAAACCATGAAAGTCACCCACAACCGCTTGTGCTGGCGCAAGGAATAGTAAGAACCACAAGGCAACAGAAAGCGCCTTTTTATTCGCTTCCAGCTCTCGTTTTTGCAAGACAAACCATGCGCTTACACCCGCAACTACAAGAGAGGCTGTTAAAAATGATGCCAGTGCCATGTGTGCAAAGCGATAACCAAAGGATGGTGTAAATAAAGAATCTGCCCACGAGGTGACAAAGTACATACCGTTAACTAACTCCAAGCCTTGCGGTGTTTGCATAAGAGAGTTAGCAGCTAATATCCAGAATGACGAAATAAACGTACCTGTTGCGACCATAATGGCAGCAAATAGATGCACGCCTTGCGGGACTTTATCGCGTCCAAACAACAGTACTCCTAAAAATGCGGCTTCAAGGAAAAATGCAGTCACTACTTCGTAACTAAGTACAGGCCCTAAAAAGTTGGCGGTTGCATAAGAGAAGTTACTCCAATTAGTACCGAACTGAAACGACATAACGATGCCTGAGACAACACCTATACCAAACACTACAGCAAATACCTGAATCCAAAATTTAGATAGATTTTGCCAAACGGGATTACCGGTTTTGTAATGAAGAGTTTCAAATCCCGCAATGGTGCTTGCAAGGCCAATGGTGAACACCGGAAAGATGGCGTGAAAACACACAACAAACGCAAACTGTATGCGCGAAAGAATGAGAGGATCAAGTTCCATAATTTTACCTTTTACAATATTGAGCAAATTTGCATGTAACGGGCAAACTAGAAAGTGCTTACACGAATGACATGTTATAGCCCCTATTGCACAGACTGATCCAATTTTTCCCAGTTGCAAAGAAAATGAGAGAACGCGTTATTCACTCGCTTGAGAAAGGATTGGTGCAAGGTGATTTTATTCAATTAAATCAGTCATTTGAAAGTTATTTAAATAGAAATGATTTGAAAGCATGTGGCGGAAATGATAAAAAATTATGGACTTTTTACAGTACAAAACCACAATATACTGCATATTCATTCAAAAACTTGCCAATAATGTCAATTATTTTGTCAAATATGTCTGCAGCATGTTGTGTTGAAGAGTCTACCTAACCATCATGAATAGACGTGTTGCGGGAGCATGATAGCGCTGAAAAAACGTTTAAGGTAAAGTGCCCTCAGTCATATTTAAGCCCGTATTTTTGTAACTTTCGATAAAGCGTACGCGTGCTCAGTTCTAGCTTGTTGGCTAATTCATCCATACTAAGAGACGGGTTTTTGCAAAGGAATGATAAATATTCTGCCTCGACTTGCTCTAGGGATTTAACTGCCCCTCCATCCACAAACGTCAAACCATTAGCTGTTTCTTCAGCACTTGGCTGTTGATGTCCTTCTTGCACACGCTCTGGTAAATCAGTTATCTCAATCATCTCTTCGTTTGCTAAAAGTACAGAATGCTCGACAATGTTCTTTAGTTCACGGATATTGCCCGGAAATGAATATTGGCAAAGTCGAGATAGCGCATTCTTAGCAAACTTCTTGGTCGCCGGTTGCTTTTTTAGGGTCAAAAAATATTCACATAAGGCAGGAATGTCCTCTTGGCGCTCAGACAAACTTGGCAGATTGATAGGAAAGCCCGCAATGCGGTAATAGAGGTCTTTTCGAAACAAGCCTTGCTCAACGAGTGTGAGTAAGTTTTTGTGACTTGCACAGACTAAGCGAAAGTTTGCTTTACGCTGTTTTAAACCGCCTACCGTTCGGTAGCATTGCGTCTCTATCAAACGCAGTAATTTCACTTGCATGCTAAGCGCAACATCGGCTATTTCATCAAAAAACACGGTGCCGCCATTCGCAATATCAATTAACCCTTTTTTGCTATGTGTAGCGCCGGTAAACGCGCCTTTTTCATGCCCAAACAGTTCAGACTCAAACAAGTTCTCATTTAAACCTGTGCACTCAATGACGACAAAGGGCTTGCCAGCGCGTTCGCTTGAGTCATGTAATGCTCTTGCGACGAGCTCTTTGCCAGTGCCCGTCTCACCATGCAATAAAACAGCGATATCGGCTTTTGCAGCACGATTTATTTGAGTGAGCATCTTTTTGAAGGGGGCCGAGGAGCCAATCATTTTATTCCTTTGCGGCTCGGCGGACGCAAAGTTAATTTTATCTAAAATCTCCAAAAAACCGATTACCATACCTTCAGTGTCTTTCACCGGTTTCATGAGTATGTCACAGTATGTTTTGCCAAACTCCGTATTGTGGACATGCATTACGCTACTGGATTTTTGCGTTGTGATACATGCTTGAATAGGACATTCTTCACCATGTTTATCACAAGGGCTAGTGTGCTCATGAGATATCTCAAAACATCGGCTTTTGCCAAGCACGACCTCACTCTCATAGGTGCCTCGGTAGGCCTCGTTAACCGCCAAGATAGTATATTGAGTATCAATAAAAATGGCGGGTTTTTCGATAGAATCTATCATGTTTTGAACAATTGAATTGTTCATTTTGGCATCTCCACTATGATCGCCCTTGCTTGAACGCGCTGACTATATAGAGTGCTTTGTATCAGCATTCACGTCATATCTGTCTGTTATTTTGTCAATATTGACATTTATGACAAGCTTTTTTTATTTTCATTTATGCCGCATTGAAAATATTGTATTTATTTCAATGGCTTAAAGGTTTTTATGCAGCGGCATATTTTTTGAAGGCATTATTATAACTTGTAGCTCACTACATTGAGCACTCAGCATGTAAATAAGGAAAATACAAAGATGCGTATAAAAAAGACAATAGCCAATTACGTTGTAATATGCACCTTAGTCAACGGCGTGAGTATCATGTCTTATGCAAACGCAAGTGAAGATGTTGTTTCGCAAGCGGCTGCTGCCGATGAGCAAGCGCACTTGCAAAGTCAACTTGATATGGAAGCCAAAAAAAGAGTAAAGGCGTTTGCAACTTTATTAAAACAAGCATTGGTAGGCGCTATTGAGCAAGGTGGATTAGAAAACGCCGTTGAAGTATGTCATTCACAAGCACCGGTAATAGCAAACGAACTGTCGCAGGATGGCTGGACAATCGCAAGAACGAGTCTTAAAACGAGAAATCAACATAACACTCCAAATGCATGGCAAGAGCAACAAATGCTTTCGTTTGCCAAGCAGCACGAGTCTGGAAGACCTGTAAATCTGTTGGCTGTTAGCCGCATTGAACAAAATGAATATAGTTTCATGAAAGCAATTCCCACAGGGCAAGTGTGTTTAGCCTGCCATGGATCGTCGGTTGCCCCTGACCTAGTTGGTAAAATTAATACGCTTTACCCCCACGATGCCGCCGTCGGATTCTCTGTAGAAGATTTAAGGGGCGCATTTGTTTTGACCAAATCCCTTGCGGATAAATAGGTGACTATGCTCGACATAAAGCCCTATCCTCCCTTATGAAAATCAACAAGACTTACTGTCACTCTTGTCTGAAAATTGTCATTAATGACAATTTAAAATAAAAACGCATCTCTTAAAAATTAATTAATCTAGTAAATACAGTACGTTACGATTTCTAATTTTTGGTACATATATTGAAGTATACAAAGTAAATAGAGTTTCTTTTTTTACATTATTACAACTCAGGAGAATAAGTATGAACACTCAAGTAGAACTTTTAGATACTTTTAATGTGAAACAACTTTTGGCGAACCTTGTCGCTCTTGTTGCTCTAGCGCTGTTGCCTTACTTGGTATACATGGCTGTATTAATTTTTCAATAAGCTTTTAAATAGGTAAAGGAGTAAAATATGTTATCCATGATATTTAGCGATCCGGTTGTGTGGGGTTCTTTGTTAGGCATACTTATAATGCTAATTATGGCAGGTTATTATACTTACCTATTTATACATAATAGTGCCGAACCAACCTTAGAAAAGTAATGAACAATTTTTGTGAATATCCACAATGTTGTGGCTAGCTTTTTAGTATAAATCAAACTCTTGACCTCAACAGCGATTGAGCATATGCCCCGATGTTAATGCAGTCAGTGTTTGAACATCTAAAAAGCGCACAGTTGCAAAAGAACAAACAACTTTCGGTGAACCTAGACTGAATGATGGACGTTTAGTTTGAATCGCCGGTAAGGTCACCGCTGACGGGTTAAAGCTGGCTATTTGCATGAATCGCGATTGGTGTGATGAAGCAATGTTAATCGCTTACATCGATTACTACGGCTTCAGATTTCTATGCACCCAGTTTTTGCTTGTGTCTATGATCATTCACGATCAAAAACGGGCAAGCTAACATGCTTTAAGGGTAAAAATCCTATACAACTTGACGGTATTGACTATTCTTTAGAATTAGAATTAGAAATTGAAAATCCTTTTACCTATGGTGGTGAATGAAACAGAGCGTGTTGTTTTTTATCATCAATCATGTTGAGGCCCTTGCTCGGTTTTTCATTGTGTTTTAAATACCTCACCATGTTGCTTGTTGCTCATGGTGTATCATTCCCCTTTTTTGTAGCACTCTAATGCGTATTTATTTGCAAATTCTTCAATAGCATCTTGCTTGAACTCTTTGGTGCTAAAGGCAGAAGTGCTTTCATAAGCATCAATTATCATTTTTTTGACAAACTCTTGTTTACCCATAGAGTTCATTAAAACGTGCATTGGTGCATTGTTTTGACGCATCTCCATTATTTTTTTAGCCGCAAAATGAATTTGCTCACAAGCAGTCATTTCTTTGTACTTTGCTCTTATTTCTGCATCTGATTCACTGCTTACTGCTGAAAGAACACTCGAGGTTAAGATCATTGCTGTTGCTATTTTGATTGATTTCAACATTGTGATTACCTTGCTAAGTTATTCCAAGTAACGCTTATTCGGTTGTAAGTAAATGCGCGATAGCACCGCACCGTTCAATTTGGTTTTATTTTGATTTGTATTTTAAACCGGTTGCCGTTGCGATCTTTTTATACATGTAAGTATTGTTTTTTACGTCTGTATCGGCGGCTATTAACACTTTGTCAGGGGCGAGTATTTACTAATATTTTAGAATGCTATTACAATCGTTTATTGTTCAATTTACAGTAAACGAATCATTAATTTCTTTCAACGCTTTTTGTATTACTTTTTTCGTAAACCTCTCCTAAGGCTTTTTTCATAACGTTGTTGTTATATTCATAGACAATAGATTGGCTTTTAAATAGCTGGGGGAGTTCGATAAGAAAGACAGCGATAAGAATAAAAATACCAAATGAACTCAACATAATAAGACCAATCAACATCAAAACTACGTTAATCATGCCTCGTCCAGTTTTACCCAAGTAAAAATGATGGATACCTGCAGGCAGAAACCAATTTAACACCGCGTAAGTGTCAGGGTCTTTAATAAGTTTTTGCTCGATTTGGTAATAAAGCTTTTTGTCTTCAGTGGAGAGTTTAGATATATCCT
>CAZUON010000057.1:11021-18224 GCA_964621345.1 uncultured Glaciecola sp.
CAGGCTTTCTTCTTCTGCCTTTAGTCTATTAATATCCATACTAATAACCTCTTAGGATAAAGGGTCTGGTTTGATGCAAATGCAATCCGGGTCTGAGCAACGTTTTATGCGTTGCCAGCCTAAACTTGTTCCTTTGCGTAGACCATACTTTGTGATTGCTTGGTGTGTATATTCAGAGCAAGTCGGAGTGAAATTACATTCAATCCCAAAAAGTCTTTTTGAACCGCCTTTTCGCTGATACCAACGAATTAAGACCAATGCTGTCGATTTAATCATGAGCAATTACTCGAATAACTCCGTTGACGGCAACAGAAATAACAATAGAAGTGAAATAGTGCATCATACAATCACCCCCTATTACGCCCTAATGTAATTATTACGGCTTCTCTAGTCCAAAATAAAAAGAACCGCTTATTTTCAATTACCTGGAAGACTAATTGCCAACCATTCGCTGCTTCTGCGTTGAGTGTTGATTCTAGCTTTTTGAGAGGTAGGCCACTTGAACCTAACAAAAGCGTACCGCAACCGCCCTCTGCAACATGAATAATCTTATATTCATCATAATTTGACATTTACATTCTCCCTTTAAATTTACACCACGATCAGCGATAAAGTATCATTCATTTTTTACGTTACTCTATATTAGCGCGATATTCAATTTGCAGGTGTGCGAGCATACTCGGCTTGTAAAACCTATCCCATCACTATAAACATATTCCAAACCGAGGCTTGTCTTAGCTACCCTTATAAACTGTAGTGACCTAAAAAAAACTCCATCGTTTTTCATTGCTAGCTAGGCCAACTCAGATTTCTGTACACCCGGTTTTTGAGCAGGAATAACCAAAGGTTTTTACGCTTTTCGAGAAAGATCTTAGGGAACAGCGTCGTTTGGAATTGCAGCTAAATGAAAGTAACGACATACTAAGCAAATCACATCTTCCGCAAGCAAAAAACACCTATTGACCAATCGAAAACGTCACCAACGCTTGTTATCCACTTCCATATGCTGTTTCTCGAGGATACGATTAGCGAGAATACTTGGGGTGGGACGACGTTCACTCGCATCAAGGCATCATCTCATACGGATATGGTCGAATTCGTGCACACTAATCATCTTCGCAACGAACATCTAACCAACCCAAAGGCCACCTGTAGCGAAGGGTAGCGTGTAGCGTTAGTTTTACTTATCCTCCCTTAGCGAAGATTGTTAAATAAGTTAGTAGTATATATTTAATGAAAGTCGAAATCTTTTTGAATATTGATGAATCAGATAATTCGGCGGTGAGCCGTAAACACTTTATATATGTGAGCTTGTCTAATGTTTTGCCCGACAAGGTTGCTTCTTCTGTGTTAGTCCTGGACTTTATACTGACCTTTAATGTTATGGTGCTGACATTATATAAACGGAATGTTTACATTAAATTATAAGACGCTGTCAGATGAGTAAATATATGATCGTTCGGCGTGTCAACTCTAACAACTTATCGTAATACTTCATCAGGCTACTTTTACGGTCTTGCTTTCCTCTCTCATTACAGTGTTTAAATCATGACACTTTAGCGATAAGTTGATTGGTGTCTGCTTTCTTTACAGTTAATTTTTACACTTAGCTAACCTGTTGATTTTGTTGAAATATAATAATGGTATAGATTGTGCTTTAATCCATTTGAAAGCTTTTAATTTAATCAAGGGATAAATATGAGACGTTTTATTTTTGTTTTAATGATGTTTGTTGTATCAAATGCTGCAAATGCCAACTTAATTACCAATGGAGAGTTTGATGTTGATCTCAGCTCTTGGACTTGTGAAACTGGTTCGAATTGCGGCATACAATCTTCATTTCCAGGTACTGCTTACATTTTTAATAATGTCGAAGTTGGAATGATATCGCAAATGATTAGCACCCAAGCTGGTTTGCAGTATAGTATTATGTTTGATTGGTTCTCAAACGGTAACGAAAACATAGGTGGATTTTCAATAAATGGGGTTGATACTACGTTTTCGACAGGCCCAATTGACCTTACACCTCAAGCCTATGTTGCTTCATTTACTGCTACAGGTACTTCAACAGAATTTGGTTTACTTGCTTTCACCGGCGAAGGCTTTGGTACTTTACAATACGATAATGTATCGGTCTTTGAATCTGTCGCTGTTTCTGCACCTGCTTCTATTGCGCTTGTTTCGCTAGCAGTTGCTGGATTTGGTTTTGTAAGAAGAAAATAAGAATTATACTTTGTTAAAATTGTATTGCTTGCTCTAATTTATTCGAGCTATATCTGCATAGTGTAAACCAAGCTTACAGTCAAAAGTGTCCAAAGACATTCAGCATAAAATGTGGGCGTAACTCAATTCTTAAGTTGCGGCCACATTAAAATTCCAAACCATCAAATCAACAACGTCACCAACGATTGTCATCCACTTCCATATGCTGTTTCTCGAGGGCACGATTAGCGAGAATACTTGGGGCGGGAGGACGTTCACTCGCATCAAGGCATCATCTCATCAGGATATGGTCGAATTCGTGCACGCTAATCATCTTCGCAAAGGCGTTGTTTTTATCGGGGTGAAGTTGTAGTTGTTTTTTAGATATTGGTGGGGTTGCAGGGAGGTCTCCGCCTACGCGGGGATGACGGATGTTCTAACTCCCTCGTCATTCCTGCGCAGGCTGGAGCCTCCTACAACAACCGTCATTCCTGCGCAGGCAGGAACCTCCTGAAGTATCCGCCGCAGCAATAATAAACCTGCGTTGCCTTAAGCCTCGTCCGCCAAATCAAACATCACATCCAAATCTTTCACAAACGCATCAATTTCAGCAACAAACAACGTAAAATCGGCATCTAAACGCGCAGCCATATCTTCTTTACTAACATCTTCGTTTTGTTGCGTGACTAAATCGGTGAATTTTAAACGTTTAATCGACAAATCTTCTGCAATGATGCAGGTTAAGCGCTCTTGGTACGCAACGGCAATTTTTTGTACCCATTTACCCGCCTGAATATGCGCTAAGATTTCTTCAGCATCGAGGTCTTGTTGTTTACAGCGGATAATTGCGCCGTCGTCAGCCGGTGATTTAAATTCAGCTTCGTCTAACAATTCGATACCTTCAGGAGCGTCTTTGAGTAACCAACTGGTGAGGATTTCTTGCTGCTGTGACTTAGCAAATGGCACAACGGGCAATGAGCCTATACATTTACGCAAGGCCGCCAAAAAAACTTCAGCGCTGCCATCTGCGCTGGCATCCACCACTACAATTTGTTGGTCTAAGCTAATATAACCGTTAACAAACGCATGTTTATTAAAGGCTCTAGGCAGCAAACGTTGCACAATTTCTTCTTTTAAATCTTTTTGAGCTTTTTTACCTACTGGTGCGCCAGTCTCTTGCTCAATTTGAGCGACTTTTTCAGCGAGTTCTGCGTTAATCACGCTTGCCGGTAAAATTTTATCTTCTCGTTTTAGTGTGAACCAAATGGCGTTTGAAGATTGATGAAATAGCTGGGCATCGGCATCATTACTCACTCTTAGCGGCGATATAAAGCCCATGCTTGAGATATCTTGCGCACCGCAGTGACGAAAGGGCATGCTCTGCATCATCAATTGTAACTTTTCGGTGTCGAGGGTAAATGCTTGGGTAAAGCGATATAGCTTAAGATTTTTGAACCACATAGTCGTTTAATATTGCCCTGTAAATATGAAGACGCGAGAGGTTAGCAAGCTTGCTGTAGATGGTCAAAATCAAATTCATTAATTTGTCACATTTGGCCCTAAATTGAGGTTTATCTGGTCATTAACAACCTTATTTCGCTTATTCCTTGACATCTTTTGTGCTTTGTTTCATAAAACTGTCACAGATCACTCTAATAATACGGTCAAATTTTTATGACACGAGTGAAAAAGATGTCGCGCAAAATATTGTTAGTCGAAGACGAAGCACCCATAAGAGAGATGCTTAGCTTTGTGCTCGAACAGGCCGGTTTCATAGTTGATGAAGCGGAAGATTACGATATTGGCTTAGAAAAAATTAAAGAGCCCTATCCTGATCTAATCTTGCTTGACTGGATGTTGCCCGGTGGCAGCGGCGTGCAGCTTGCTAAAAAACTCAAAACCCATGAATTTGCAAAAGACATCCCCGTTATTATGCTTACTGCGCGAAGCGAAGAAGACGATAAAATCAGAGGGCTAGAGGCTGGAGCAGATGACTATATCACCAAGCCATTTTCTCCAAAAGAGTTGGTAGCACGAATAAAAGCGGTCATGCGCCGAGTCACTCCTACCTCAAAAGAAGAACCTATTGAGTTTAACGGCTTGATACTTGACCCAGTGTCGCACCGCGTGACCAGTAACAACGATGCGATAGACATGGGTCCTACCGAATTTAAGTTACTACACTTTTTTATGAGCCACCCTGAACGTGTCTATAGCCGAGAGTTACTGCTCGACAACGTGTGGGGAACCAATGTGTACGTCGAAGATAGAACCGTTGATGTGCATATTCGCCGGCTGAGAAAGGCAATATCGGCACACGGCCATGACGCGATGATCCAAACCGTAAGAGGTTCGGGTTATCGTTTTTCAAATAAAGCTTAAGAATTGTTTGGTCATTTACCTTAAGGCCGTAGCTTAAATGTATTATCCACAATCATGGTCAAAAACTCTCATACACTTTAGTGTGCTTTTGCTGCTATTTGTTGCGGTGGGTCTGTTTATTGATAAGCTTGCGTTAATGCTAGCTACGTTATTTGCTGCGCTGCTTATTTATAACTACGTACACTTATATCGCCTTACCAAGTGGTTGTGGAAAAGCCGCACTCTCACGCCCCCTAATGCGCCAGGTGTATGGCATCATGTTTACGAAGGGATTTATTACTTACAACGGCGCAACCGTAACAAACGAAAAAATTTAGGTGAGTTAGTAAAACGCTTTAGAGAAGGTTCAGAAGCGCTACCCGATGCTGTCGTGGTGATAGATAACCAAGCACGTATCATGTGGTGTAATCGCAACGCTCGCATTGAACTTGGCTTAAGGTGGCCCGACGATAACGGTCGGCGTATCGATAATCTCATTCGCCATCCTAAGTTCATTGAATTTTTAGGCAGTGACGATTACCAGTATCCCATTGAAATTCCAGCGCCCACTAATCCGCTCAAGACCTTTGAGTATAGGATGATGGAGTATGGAGAAGACCAACTGCTGCTGATTGTGCGAGATGTTTCGCGGGTATCTCATCTAGAAGAAATGCGCAAAGATTTTGTAGCTAACGTATCTCACGAACTCAAAACACCTCTAACCGTTATTAATGGCTATTTAGAGGTGCTCGACAGTAGCACCGAAGGTACGCCGCCCATTGTGGGTAAAGCCATTAGCGAAATGAATACCCAAACCAGAAGAATGCAAAACCTGATTGAAGACTTGCTTATTCTTTCGCGTATCGAATCAAGCTCTGAACGTATTTTTGAAAATGTGATAGATATGCTACCCATGTTCAAACAAATCGAAATGGAAGCAAACGCCCTTAACAAAGAGAAGCAGCACAAAATCGTGTTTAAAGTGGATGCAGACCTCAAAGTGTTTGGGGTGGAGTCAGAAATGCGAAGTGCGTGTTCAAACTTAATATTTAACGCCCTGCACTACACACCCGAAAAAGGCTCTATCGAAGTAATTTGGAGACGGCGCTCTGGGGGAGCGTATTTTGCGGTAAAGGATGACGGTGATGGTATAGAAGAAAAGCATCTGCGACGATTAACCGAACGTTTCTACAGGGTAGATAAAGCGAGGTCGCGCAAAACAGGTGGCTCTGGCTTGGGGTTATCTATTGTGAAACACGTGCTTCATCATCATAATACGCATTTGGAAGTTGAGAGCAAAGTAGGCAAAGGCAGTGAATTTTCCTTTTTGCTACCCCCTGAGTTAATAGCCACAGATGATGCAGAATAATTACATTGTTGATAGTAAAAAAATCAGTTCATTTAGTGTAAAGCTAAGTATCATAGCCGTGCTAGTTTCAGCACATTTGATAAGCAGCAAAGCGGCTGTTGCTCAGATAAAACAAAGCAACACTGCGCAAGCGACCGTGCCCACTCAAATTGAGCAAAGTATTAAACAGGAAGATGACACAAAAAGGCTTTCTTTAAGTTCAGCGCGTACCCGGCAAATAACAAATACAGCGAATTTTGATGCCACCCCTGGCGTTTACGGTAGTATTACATCCATTGGCTCCGATACCCTAGCGACCTTGGTGTCGCTGTGGGCTGAGCGCTTTCAGTCGCTCTATCCTCACGTAAAGTTTCAAATTCAAGCCTCTGGTTCGGCAACTGCATCTCAGGCACTTACGCAAGGCACGGCTAGTATTGGACCGATGTCTAGAGCACTTACGCCTGACGAAATTCAGCGCTTTACGCGTAAGTATGGCTACCCGCCGACTAGCCTTATTGTCGCGGTTGATGCAATGGCCATTTTTGTCGAAAAAAATAACCCACTTTCACATTTGTCGTTAGCGCAGATAGATGCGCTTTTTTCGATGACACGTTTTTGTGGCGAGAGCAAGGCTATTCGCCAGTGGCAAGATTTAGGTGTGGGCAAGTTTGGCGATAGCCGCAATATTGAACTGTTTGGCCGTAATTCTGCATCGGGTACTTACGACTTATTCAAACACCTCGCACTGTGCGACGGTGACTACGATACTAAAGTCAACGAAATGCCAAGCTCATCTTCGGTTGTGCAATCGGTTGCATCTAGCATCGGTGGCATGGGGTATGCCGCACTAGGACATGGCAATAATGATGTAAAAGCCCTCGCAATAGGCAAAGAAGGCGGTCCGTATTTTCCTCCTTCGCCCCAAAACATTATGGCAGACGGTTATCCCTTTACGCGCTATTTGTACATTGTGGTAAATAAAGCGCCTGGCACACCATTACCTACTTTAGAAAAAACCTTTCTCAGCTTTATACTGTCTGAACAAGGCCAAGAGATAGTAGAGCAGGGCAATTATTATCCTGTGTCTGGGCGCTTGCTAGAACGTCAGCGAAGACTTTTAGAATAATATAAAGTCTTTTAAAACAATGATTTATGATTTGTTAAACTTTTGTGACACATCCATAATGTAACATTTCTGTCACTTTACTCAGTTAATCTCATTTGCGTTTCGTATTAGGCATATTCTTATAAATGGAGAACACAAATGAAATTAAACGGGTTGTTTAAAGCCT
>CAZUON010000058.1:0-5199 GCA_964621345.1 uncultured Glaciecola sp.
AGGCGGGAACCTCCCAAATCCACCGAAGTAGTTTAAAAAACCGATATATTTGATCGCAGTTGTTTCGTTAGGAGATACCGGCCTTCGCCGGTATGACGGACAATGCTGATTGCTTATGAAAAAATGTCATTTAATTCAGGAGCCGTCTACAAGCAAACTTGGTTTCTACCCGCTTCTTTGGCTTGATACAATTTTTTGTCGGCCGCTGAGATACAGGCATCAATATCTAAAGTGCTTTGTATATCACTTAGGCCTGCAGATATCGTTATAGTCTGCGTTTTTGAGCTATCTTTTGAGCTGATACCAAAATCCTTTTCTTGTACGCATATTCTCAGTTTTTCCGCCACGTTATAAGCTTCGTCAATCGTTGTGGAAGGTAACAATACAATAAATTCCTCTCCACCCCATCGGGCAATAAGGTCGTGAGTACGTATGTTATTTTGGAATAAATCTGCGATGTCGACCAAGATTTGATCGCCAATATCATGACCGTGCTCATCATTGACCTTTTTGAAAAAATCGACATCTATGATAATCAATGAAAAGTTCTCTTTAAGACGTTTAAAACGTGAAAACGCATTTACCGCGTGTTCCTTAAAACCTCGCCTATTAAGTAATTTGGTCAAAGAGTCAGAATTAGACAAATAGCGTAGTTGTTGATTTGCCTGCTCTAAATCACGAGTCTTCTCTTCAACCATCCTTGTAAGTCGCTTCGACTGCAATAACAAAGAATAAGTGCGCCATCTAAACAACAGATAGATGAATAAAACTGCCAACGTCAGCCATAACATAAGTGCTAAGTTACTTTGCCACCAAGGTGGTTTGACTGTTAAACGCAGGCTTATCGATTCAGGGTTCCAGATTTTGTATTCATTGGTAGAGCCAACGTGAAGGGTATATTCACCAGGCGCAAGGTTAGTGAAGGTAACCTTACGATTCTTCGCATCCGCATATTGCCAAGTGGTGTGGAAGCCTTCAAGCTTGTATTTATAGTCGATACTTTGGGGATTGATAAAGTCGATTGCCGCGAAGTTGAACTCTATCGCAATAACCTCCGGAGATAGCACTAAGTCGCCACTCTCGATTTGCGATAGGTTTACACTCATCAGCTGCTGCTGCTTCTGAGTGATTTGACGTACTTCGGTGAATTTAATGGTGGGCATTTTGTCCTTTACAAGCACCTCTTCAGGATTAAAAATGGTGGTGCCATTCCCTCCTGAAAAATACAAATTGCCTTGCTGATCTTTTGTATTCGCGCCGATAAAGTAACCTGAGTTATCAACTCCATCTTTTTCACTGAAATAAATCGTGGAGCTTAAATCATTACTCACCCTTACTATGCCCTCGGTCGTTGTTATCCAGTACACACCGTTTTGGTCTTGCACCACTGCACCAATAGAGGTTTCGGCTAATGGGCTGGATTCAAAAAGTTGAGTAAAACGTGCGCCTTCTGCAGTAAAGCTCATCCGCTGCAAGCCTTTGCTTTGGGTACCAACAAAATAGTCATTGTCGTTCAACTTCGAAACCCATGTGACAACATCAAATGATAAGCTCAATGGGTCTTGCGGATCATTTTTGAATAACTCAAACGTTCTGTTCTGTGAATTAAGACGGTACAAACCACCTGTTGTTGCCACCCAGATACTGTCTTCAGATTCATAAAAAATGCTTAATGAGAGCGGAATATCCCAATGTTCAAGTATTTCACTGTTTACCGGATTAATTCGATAAGTGCCATCTGTTCTTGTACCTATCCACAAATAGCCTTGGCTATCTTCTTCAAGCGAATAAACAAACGTGTTTGCTAGAATACTTGCTTCTCGTAGAGTCATGTCGCTCTTATCGACTTGGAATAAGCCAACTCGTGTTCCCACCCAAGCCTCATCGGTAACTGTTGAAACAATAATATCGGTGGTATTCACGGCGGTAGACTGACCATTGTCAGATGAGCGCTTCTGAAGTGGACCTTCAACAGCTTCAGTTAACGGGTCAAAGCGATATACACCAAGCTGCCCTGATATCCATATTTTGTTATCTTTATCACTTGTTACACCGTAGTTAGGTTGCGGCTGTGGCATTGGTATACGAGTGAATTTATGGGGGGTAGTATCTATTATAGAAAACCCACGGTTCAAAGAGCCGAAAAAGATACTGTCACTAATATTTGTGATTGAAACTACACTGGCGTTGTTATCATCGTTCGTCAGTGAGCTTAAAGCTTGGGTGTTAATATTGTATTGTTCAAGCCCGCTGTAACTCCCAATCCATAGGTTTTGAGCGCCATCAAATGCCAGTGACGTAATATGGGCATTCTTAAGGCCTTGAGCACTTGTAAGTGTATTGATGCGCTGATTGTTTAGCGTGTCATACTCTATTATTCCTTGGGTTTTTGTTCCAATCCATAAACGATGGTTTAAGGTCTCGTCACTGGATGCGAGAGAGGCAAGCGAAGTGATGTCAACTCCTTCTAACGCAGGGGGGTCAAACGCATTATCATTTGTATTATACGCCAGCAAACCTTTGTCTGTTGCAATATAAATAGTACTGTTGCTTCCCGCATAAATTTGGCTAACAGAAAACGGTGCTAAGTTGGTTTGCACCTCAGCAAAGGTGTCACTATTTGGGGTCTTCACATATAGACTAAACTCGGTTCCGAGCCAGATGTTTTCGTTATTATCTATGATTATGCTGGTAATAAATTTATTGGGTTTACTGTCAATGCCTTCAATCGAGCCAGGCTCGAATTGTTTGGTCAGGTAGTCGTATTTTGTGACGCCATTTATGGTACCTATCCAAATGTCACCGTTTTGCATGTTAGGTGTAATTACGTTCGAATATGAAGCAGGCAGACCTAGTTGAGGGTCTTCATTGTGTTTGTAGCTAATAAATTCATATCCGTCGAAGCGGGCGATACCTTGTTGAGTTGCCAACCATACATAGCCGTCTTTATCTTGCGCAATATCAGATACTGTCGACTGTGGTAAACCATCGTCGATATCAAAATACTTAAAATTACTGTGATTCGCATGACTCGATAAACCGACTCCCACAAGGAAGGTGAATATTGACAGGCGTAATAATATGTTAATGGTCTGTTTCGCGTTTTTAATTTTATTACTCACCAATATGCTCATTGGCAATACAAAATGGGACTGCATTGCGAATCAATTAATCGTTAGCGTTTAATAATCAATCAAAACTAGGTTGAAGTCTATACTATCTAGATATTTTGTTAAGGTTTGCTAAGGCAATGCGTCCACTATACCTGCATTAAGGCTAAGCCATTATTAAACCATCTATTAATGAATAGGCGTCAAATCACTCGAATCAGCACTGCCGACTGAAAATGCAAAATTAAAATCTTCAGTAAAATGATATTTAAGATTAACCGCGGCTCTACTTATCGTATCCGTTTGTGACACCTTATGATGTTGGTCATCAAAGCTGGTGTGCACTCTGCCAACGCCTAGCTCCGCAAACGGGGATAGTGTGTTGTCATTAAAAATATATTTTTATGGTTTTCTATTCGCTAAGTTGAATTAAGTCTTCGGCTTCCTTCTCAAAGCGGCCTTGTCTTTTGTGGGCCCAAAGCGCCCATGCGGCAAGAAACAGACTAAAACCAATAAATATAGCACCCAGTTTCAGCCCCTGAGTATCGGCATTTATGCCGTCTGAATAATATTTAAAGGCAAAGGCAACAACGAGTGCGAGCCAAGATATCCAGGCAGAATGTTTATGCACCAGTGCTATTTTCGCGTTGTTTCGGTATTGTTTGATTAAGCGTTGTATATAGCGCTCGGTACTATCGTCTTGACCAAAAGCGGCGACCCATCTTAATTTTACAAAGTAGATAACCGTTGCAAAAACCGCGATGCAGTTAATCGCCAGAAACCATGTTAAAAATAGCGTGAGCTCCAAATCGAGAGTAAACAGAAACAAAAGGGGCAGTAAACTCAGAATATCTAGAGTAATGTATAAACGCTGTTTAAACTGCTGACTTTTTGCTTGCCGTGCTATGTGCTCAGGGTCAATTTTACGTGCACTTTGTGCCTGCCAGAGTTGGTCTAGCATTAGTTCGTTTGAGCTAGGGTTAGAATTATGCGTCATCTTGCATTTGCCTTTGTAAATCTGTCTTTATTCGTTTAATACTCACACCCACGTTAGTGACTGAAAGCCCTGTTACATCTGCTATCTCCTGATAGCTAAGACCCTCTAAAGACAATGAGATAATTTGTCGTGCGGGCAGTTTTAATTGCCGAATTAGGTGGAGTAGGCGCTCTATTTGTTGCTCTTGTAGGGCTTTTTGTTCAGTGCCTTGGGACGTTTGCTGGAGAGATTCGTCTAAGGTGGCATCCTTGTCTTGCTCATCCCATGTTGCGGTTTTTAGGTTTTTTACTTGCTTACCTACATGCGTTACACAGCGATTATGCGCCACGCGCAAGATGTAGGTTTTGATACTGGCATCACCCTTGTAGTTTTTAAGGGATTGCCAAACCGCCATGCAAATCTCTTGAAATAGCTCTTGTTGCAGACTTTCATTGGCCTCGTAAGTGCTTGCCACCCGAGAAAGAAGTGCGCCATAGTCGTCCATGATTTTAGTAAATTCGCTCAAATGTGTATCCGATGTAAAGCGCTATTGTGGTTCGAATATTCTAATAGTCTGCGATATCAAAAATTTATTACATGTTTTTGTAATAAAAAGCTTGGGCTTAAGACTATTAAGGTAAAGCTGCTGACAACACATAAGTCATCCTATTAATTAGCAGCTGAAACCGAAGATAGCGCACATTGTAAAGCAGACGCTATTTTAATTTTAAAACAAAGTATTGGAGTGACAAATGGCGACACATCAAATTATGTATCTTGTAGGCGCATTGGTGTCTGCATGGCTGCTGTTATGTTGGATTGATTCAAAATATAAAATGCGGCTTATTGATTGGTTAAACGGGGAGTGTACTAACCCTTTTGTTGAGTCAAAGGCCGCATCATCAAAAGAGCCAGCTACCAGCATTAAACAAAAAGATGAAGAAATCGCACAACTTAAAGCCCGCGTGCAAGTCCTTGAAAAAGTAGTGACTGAACCGGCCTATGAGTTGAATAAGAAGATAAATGGACTTTGAAGACGTGGAGCGGGGGTGACAGAGGTCGAATTAAGCAGATCCCCACTTTCGTGAGGATGACGAGGAGTGAGTCATCCCC
>CAZUON010000058.1:5299-18209 GCA_964621345.1 uncultured Glaciecola sp.
AACCACCGTCATCCCCGAGGCGTCGGGGATCTTCTTGGAACTAACCGTGCATCACTCAATCCTCGAATAACGTGATGAAAATCTCAGTTATTTTCAGTGCTCGTTACTAAAGCCAAAAAAGAGTGGAGTGCGTATATCTTAGCTATCAATAGTTATCTTTAGGATTCACATGCTAAGAATAGTAATATCATTGGACGGGGCAAGATTTAGCAAAGGGTTTATCGGCACTAAAAATAAACTGGCCAAGTTGTTGCTTTTAATCACAGTGTCGATATCTCTGTTTGCATGCTCCAGTTATAACTACACAAGCCAAGTAGTGTTGAATGAACAACTCATTACAGCGTCTGGCGAGACCTTAGATGGCACTGAGGTGAGCATTCCAGATGACTTTGCCGGGCAAGCCGCTTTACTTTTATTTGGTTATGTACACAAATCGCAGTTTGATATCGACCGTTGGTTGATAGGTTTAGATATGACCAAAACAGATATTCGCATATACGAACTCCCCGCCATTAAAAACCCCTTTGCAGGCATGTTCAGCACGCGTATCGACGACGCCATGCGCGAAGGTATTCCCCGAGAAATATGGAGTGATGTGATTACCATTTACAGTGATGGCGATAAAGTGCAGCGTTATACTGGTAATCTAAGCCCTAAAAATGCACGCGTGTTGTTGATTGATGACAAGGGCAAGGTAAAGCATTTCTACGACAGTGGATTTTCGGTAAGTGCGTTAAACTCGCTTCGCGAAAGTATAGAAGAGTTGATAACTGAATAGGATGCGCGGCCTCTAATGTTTATATAGTCGTTAAGCTACTTAAAATAATAGCTTTGGTCTTTACCTTTTTGTTTTGCTTGGTATAAAGCCGCATCAGCTTGCGCAAGCGCTACATCGACGGCATCTTCTTGTTGAGCTAATAGACTATCAATTTCGCTAATGCCCATACTAACAGTAACAAAGGTTCCAGAGACTTGAATTTTGCGTATTTGTTTATGTAAGCGCTGACAATAATCATAGGCGCTAACTGCGCAACTGTCGTGGAGTGCTAGCAAAAACTCTTCACCGCCCCATCTGCTGATAACATCTGTACGCCGTGAACTATTTTGTAATATATTTGCCACCTCTTTAATTACAATATCACCAACAGAGTGTCCATATTGGTCGTTAATGCTCTTAAAATCGTCAATATCAATCATCACTAACGACAGTGGAAGCTTATTACGTCTCAATTGGTCTATTAAACCAATAATACGAGCATTTGCTTCCCGTCGGTTTAACAAATTGCTCAAGGGATCGGTAGTAGACAGCACCAATAGTTCTTCGGCTTTTGCCTCGAGTTTATCTCTTGTTTCTAGTAATTCTTGATAAAGCTTGTCGCGGTTAATTGCTGAATATATTGCCCAGTATAAACGGTCGTCGTCGGTTTTGTGCACGTGTAAAACAGCCGGTAATTTTGTTGTATTTTTAGTGCGTAAGGTTACCTGAATTTCGTTAGCTTCACTTTGGGTCGCAAGCAAGGGATAAACATAAGATTCGAAAAATATTAGACTAGCTTTACTAAATACGCCTTCGATATTGCGGTCTAGAAGCTCCCCCGGTAGATAGCAAAGCACACTGTGCGCGAAATCATTAGCAAAGATAATCTGTTTAGTGTTGAGATCGGATACTAACAACAAACAGGGAAACTCGTCTGAGGGGTTAAACATCGTGAGCTACACAAAGCCCTTTATAATTTGGGCGACATTATCAGGCTCAGTCATGTGTAAACAGTGTCCCTTTGCATCAATAATTTGCATTTCGGCATACTTCATATTGTCAAGCATATATTCTCCTACGTGCACCGAGGCTAATGAATCGTCAGAACTTTGAATAATTAAGCAAGGGTACTTAAGCTCGCTAAGCAAGTTTCTGCAGTCGCTAAAAAAAGTTGCCTTTGCGAATGGCTTTAAATAACACGGGTCGGTCGAGCAAAAGCTTGAAGTGAGTTCTTCTACAAGCTCTACTGGATGACCTGCTCCCATTACCAAGGGAGCTAAATGATTGGCCCAACCAATGTAATTCTTGTCCATCAGGTTGATGAGTTCTTCTAGATCGTCTTGTTCAAAGCCTCCTAGGTATTCTGGCTCATCGTTTAAAAAACAAGGGGACGGGCATACCATAATAATCTTACTGAACTTATCAGGGAACTGATTTGCCGCAATTAATCCAATGTTGCAGCTTACTGAGTGGCCGACAAAAATGATATCAGTTAGCGCTAATGCGTTGATGATTTCGAGAACGTCGCGGGCATATCCTTCAAGGCTTAAATAGCGCTGACTATCAAAATATTCAAGATCTGAAGCGCCGCTGCCGGTGTAATCAAAAAGGATAACCTGATAATTGTCTTGTAATAGCGGAATTAAGAAACGCCACATATTTTGGTCGCAGCCAAAACCGTGGGCTAGCATAAGTGTTTTGTTGCCATCGCCTATGACTTTCACATTATTTCGCTTAATGATGTCTTCTTTTGCGAGTGTTTGGCTCGATTGCATAATTGGCCTTCCAAATTGAAAAAAACCAAACAACGATGATTGTTTGGCTAATCTCAATATAGTCTAAGATCTAATTTTTATCTCTTAATTTAAACCTAACACATCTTTACCTTGAATAAAGGTAATATCCACCGGAATACCGGCGTCGGCTAAACTTTGTAAGTCGCGCTCGAGTGTTGGCTTAATCACACCCATTTCTTTTACTAGAGCATCAACACCCTCGTAATCGCCATTACCTTGCAATACTAAAATTGCAGCACTGAGCTTGTCGATTGCGACTTCCATTTTGTCCATTACAATGGCGTATTGCCCGTCTTCATTGCGAGTAAACGCGCCTTCTTTTTGGAAGAAGTTGAAGCGTATCATGTTGGCTTTACCATGGGCACTTGATGCACCAAAACGTACAGACCTAAAAATGCCTGCCATAAAGGTTACGTAATAGTCTTCCAGCGTACCTTCTGTAATTTCACCTTTAGCAAGTAATTGACTCACCATGTACACGCCTAAAATATCAGCTTTACCTTCTTCAAGTGCCGAGGCATGTTCTTTGAGGGCGGCGCGAACTGTTTGACCCGCATTCTCACCATCGCCTATCACAGTTTTAATACCGAGTCCGTGAGCAACTTCATGGAACATGGTATTGCCAAAAAACGCATTAAAAGTAATGTGGTCTCGCTGCTGCGGCACAATCAGCTCCTCTGCAATGGGCAGCATGATATGGTCGAACTTGGCGCGCATGGCGTTTTTAAGTTGTAAGCGGCGTGTACCTTTTGAAAGTTGTACTTCCTCATCGTTAGGCAAGTTAATCGCGATGGTTTTACTACCCGCATTAGAGTGCCCTGCGTAGTAAATCACATCATACGCGTTGAGGTCAGCATCAGTGCCTGGCATTTGCGCTTTGTAACGGCGCTCTACCGGAAGTCCTTTTTGTAATTCAGGCAAAAAGGCCGCATATTTAGCCAAACGCTCGCTCCATGCTAAATCTTTTAATAACACATAAGACTCAAACGCAGTGCGATATCCGAAAAGTTGGTCTTCGTAGGTTTCGATAGGACCAATTACCACGTCAATCGGATTGGTTTTCATGTCCATCCATGCCATATCCGACATTTGATATTCGTTATTCACTAATGCTTGAGAACGTAGTCTTAAATATTCTGCAAAACTTGGGTCTTCTGCAAAGTTAGCGGCTTCTAGAAGCAAAGCGGCTGCGGCTTGTAGCTCATCGCGAAAATATTCAGAGTAAGCAATGCTGACCAACTGGCCCGAGTCGTTTCTGCGAACCATGGAATACAAGCTATCTTTATTTGCGAAATCACGCTTAACAAACTCTTCTTTAGACATATCAGCCGGGTAAAACTCTGCGCCTAATGCTTTTTCTTCATAACCTGCTAAAAATGGGGCGTCACCATTTAATCGGTCCCAGGGGCCGTAGTTGATATCAGCAAAATCGCGGATGTTGGCATCGTCGATACTTGCTAAAAAGTCTTCTTTGGGCTCTGCAAAGGCTTGCTTCCAGAATAAATCGTCCATAATTTTAGAGGCGTCAATCAGCAAAGAAATCATGGTTCTTTGATTGTCGGTATAGCTTGATAAATCGGCGCTGAGCTCCACTGGATAGTAAATATCGAGTCTAGACTCGGTAATCAGTAGTCCGTCGCGGCTCTTGCTTCCCGCTTTTTGACTGCTTTGCGTATTGGTTGACGTTTCAACCGCGTTGCTTTCATTAGCAGCATTCTCAACCGAAGCACTTTTAACATCAGCACCCTCAACGCCATTAGTATTTTGTTGTTCGGGCGCTTTACCACAAGCAGTTAAAACTGCTATGGCAGCAAGCGATAAACACAGGGTTTTAATTGTCGTCATTAGTATTCCTCTTATTATTTTTATTCTGGATTTTCTGATTCACGTGCTAGATATTAACTGGCGGTTTGCTCGGGCGGGTATTCGTCGTTCATATGTGAGGCAAAGGCCACCTGAAAGGCATGTTCTTGAAAGATTTTTAATCCGGTTTCAGAAAATGCCACAAATACAGGGTTACGTTTAAGACTTGCTTTTAATAACGTAGCGCTCATGGTTTGTACTTCGAGCTCGGGTATTAGCTGAATAGCCGCTTCCATTTTAAAGCCTAAGCCACCGCCTGAAAATTTGCCGGCCAGAGGGCGCTCTTTAATAACAACGCGCTCTACTTTGTAGTCTTCCATGAGCTTAGCAAACGATTGTTGGAAGTAGGTTAAATCGCTTGTACGGTTACGCTTACTAAACTCAACTTTTCTGGCTCGACACTCAGGCACCGTGAACAAACCTTCGCGATAATCCAAAATAGCAATTACTGCCTCAGTACCTTTAATTTCAACACCACAAATTCGCATGTTTACCCTTATTAACTGGTTGTTTAATGGCAAATATTATAACGCATTGCCAACTATCTTACTGCGTTTTGTTTTATTCGCATTGTATATACCGCAAATATTAGAACTTATTGTGCCCAAATAAAGTGTAAAAATAAAACAGTGCAGAACCCAAAGCCTGAAAAAACAGTCAATTTATTACGCTAAAGTAGCTGCTGTCGATTGTGTAATGCGCCATACAATTCTATAGTTAGGGGAATGCTTGCACTTATATTCACACTTACATTTACACTCTCCACATAAGGGCCCCGTTTTATGAGTAAAAATAACACCCGCAAACATTCCCAAAAAATTGTTGACGGCACGGCACAAGCGCCAAGTCGCTCTATGCTAAGAGCGGTAGGTTTCGGCGACGAAGATTTTAAAAAGCCGCAAGTGGGCATTGCTTCTACTTGGAGCATGGTAACGCCTTGTAACATGCACATTAACGATTTGGCAGAGGAAGTGGGAAAAGGCGTAGATAGCGCCGGTGCAAAAAGTGTTATTTATAATACTGTGACTATTTCAGATGGTATTTCGATGGGGACTGAAGGGATGAAATACTCTTTGGTTTCACGCGAGGTGATTTGCGATTCTATTGAAGCAGTATCGGGCTGTATGGGCCATGACGGTATCATTGCTATTGGTGGTTGCGACAAAAACATGCCCGGTTGCCTAATGGGCCTTGCTAGGCTTAACCGTCCGTCTATTTTTGTGTATGGCGGGACGATCATGCCGGGTAAAAACCATACTGATATCGTATCGGTGTTCGAAGCGGTAGGTGGTCATGCTGCCGGCGATATCCCCATTACTCAACTAGAAGAAATAGAGAAAACAGCCATTCCTGGAGCCGGTTCTTGTGGTGGTATGTATACCGCAAACACTATGGCATCTGCTATTGAAGCTCTCGGTATGAGCCTACCGAATAGCTCTGCACAAAACGCAATATCTGATAGCAAAAAGCAAGACTGCGTTAATGCGGGTAAGGCAATAGCGTATCTACTTGAGCATGATATAAAGCCCTCAGATATTATGACCAAAAAGGCGTTTGAAAATGCGATTACGCTGATCATTACCTTAGGTGGTTCAACTAATGCGGTATTACATCTGATTGCGATGGCCGACACCATTGGCGTTGATTTGACCTTAGATGACTTTGTACGAATTGGCGAGAAAACGCCAGTTATTGCGGATTTGCGTCCTAGTGGTAAGTACTTAATGTCAGAACTTATCGAAATTGGTGGCATTCGCCCGCTTATGAAGCGCTTATTGGATGCTGGCATGTTGCACGGCGACTGCATGACGGTCACCGGTAAAACCATGGCCGAAAACTTAGCTGAGGTAAGCGATTACCCAGATGGCCAAGATATTATTTTACCCTTTGACAAACCAATTAAAAAAGACAGCCACTTAGTTGTGCTTACCGGTAACTTAGCGCCAGAGGGCGCAGTGTCAAAAATTACCGGCAAAGAAGGTTTAAGCTTTACTGGTACCGCTAAGGTTTTTGATTCAGAAGAAGACTCATTTGCTGCTATCATCGACGGTGTAGTGGTTGCTGGTGATGTGGTTGTAGTGCGCTACGAAGGCCCCCGTGGCGGCCCTGGTATGCGCGAAATGTTAAGCCCAACCTCAGCTATTATGGGGAAAGGTTTAGGGGATGACGTTGCACTCATCACTGATGGCCGCTTTTCAGGCGGAAGTCGTGGCTTTGTAGTGGGGCACGTAACCCCTGAAGCCTATGAGGGCGGTGCGATTGCTTTGATCGAAAATGGCGACAGCATTACCATTGACGCACAAAGCCGACAGATGACCTTGAATATCAGCGATGAGGAAATGGCAAAGCGAAAAGCGAATTGGGTTAAGCCTGCACCACGTTATACTCGCGGCTTACTGGCAAAATTTGCGAAAACGGTAAGTTCTGCGTCCACCGGTGCGGTTACAGACAAACCTGAATAGAGCTTTAAGTGCTCGTTTATTTCTCTTATAGATCAGAACGAGCCTTTGTTTTTAAATAAAACCCTACACCAATAAAAAGGTAACAATATGAAAATGACAACACTTGCTAAGCAGTGTGCAATTTTTGGTGCGAGTACCGCGCTATCGCTTGCTCTGATAAGTGCATCCGCTGTGGTAAACGCACAACAAGCTCCTCAAAGTGTGTCAGCCAATGACTTCATTGAGTTATTTGCAAAGCTAGGCGGTAAGCATCCAGGCATGCGCAAAGCTCATGCAAGAGGTGTGTGCGCAAGCGGGACTTTTATGCCAAATAGCGCGGCAAGCGAATATTCATCTGCGGATTTGTTTTCAGCACAAATGAATGGCCAATCGGTGCCAGCGCAAGTTCGTTTTTCGTTAGGCGGACCAAACCCGGTGGCAGATGAAAGAGCGCCCGGCACACGTGGCATTGGCATACAATTGCGTTTGCCCGACTCAAGTGTGTACAACATTACCGGTAACAATACGCCAGTATTTACAGGTAAAGACCCTGAAACCTTTTTTGGATTTTTAGAAACCTTATTGCCGGACGAAAACGGCCAAGCTAACCCCGCTAAAACGGGCGCTTATATTGCCGCAAATCCAAGTGTGCAAGCTGCCCTCGCTTACGCTCGCAGTAATCCAGCACCGGCTTCATTTGCGCGCTCAAATTACTTTGGTATTCATACTTTCTTTTTTGAAGATGCTCAGGGTAATCAAACCAAGTTCAGATGGCAGCTCAGCCCAGATTTAGGGGTGTTAGGTTTGACCAAAGAAGAAAGCGAAACATTGCCAGAAGCATTTTTAGAGCAGCGTTTAAAAGAAGAAATTGCAGCAGGTAAGGTCAGCTTTACTTTAAGTGCCGCTATCGGTACTGATGGAGATTCTGTGATCGACCCCTCAGTGCAATGGCCTGCTGAGCGAACCACCATTGAGTTAGGAAAACTGAGCATTACCGATGCTGGTGGTGCGGCTTGCGTAAATACCAACTTTGACCCAAATGTGGTCGCAAGCGGCATAAAAACTAGCGACGACCCAGTATTAAAAATGCGCACACCTGCTTATGGCATTTCTTTTGGTAAACGTTTGAGTAATCAATAAGACTGTAGGGAGCGAGCAGTGCAACAGACACAGCCCTCTTCTATGATGTGTCCTTGTGGCTCGCAGCAAGCGTTTGTAAATTGCTGTGAGCCGTATATTTTGGGTAAAGCACAAGCCGAGTCGCCAGAAACATTAATGCGCTCTCGTTACAGTGCCTATGCGACCAAGCACTACGATTATATTTTAACGACCTACGCACCCGCCGAGCGCGAAGCTATCAATATTGATTCATTAAAGCGACACGATAACAATTGTGCTTGGAAGCGTTTAGATGTGCTCGCAGCCCATGATGATCAGGTCGAGTTTAAGGCCTTCTATTTGTTTGATGGTGCATATTTTTGCATGCATGAGCGTTCTTATTTTGTATTGGAAGAAGGGCTGTGGCGTTATCAAAATGGCGATATGCTTGGTGATAATACAAAACTAGATCTTGGTAGAAATTCCCCATGCCCTTGTGGCAGTTCAAAAAAATTTAAAAGGTGTTGTGCAAGCTAAACTATCATTAAAGATATTTGGTCGCACAGTTAGATTTATACGTAGTGAGTACATGCTTATTGCTTGGCTTTTTAGTGTAACGCAACGCCGCACATTACTTGGAAACACACATGATTAAAAAATCACTTCTGCTTATGTCTTTGTTAAGCACAACATCCCTGTCTTTGGCAGACGAGTTCACTATTGCTTTTGGTTCTTGTGCATATGATTACAAGCCGCAACCAATTTGGCTCGATATCGCTGCAAAGGAGCCTGATTTATTTTTATTCATTGGCGATAATCAATACGCCGATGTGCAGTTTGACGAGGACGGCAATCGTATTCGCGGTCCGGTTACTGATCCAGCACGTTTCAAAGAAGCCTATGATGCGGTGTCAGCCAAGCCAGAATATGCAGCCTTTAGGGCAACTACTCCTTTTATGGGAACTTGGGATGACCATGATTATGGTGCAAACGATGCCGGTAAGGAATATCCACTTAAAGCACAAAGTCAGCAAGCCTTTTTAGATTTTTTCGGTTTTGCACAAGACCACCCAATTAGAGAGCAAGAGGGCATTTATCATAGCCAGACTATTGAAGATGATGGCCGCAAAGTGCAGGTGATCATGCTCGATACTCGCTATCACCGGGATGCATTAGACAAGCAAGAAGGCCCCCGAGAAGAAGGGTTTGGCTCTTACATTCCTACTCAAGATACTAGCCGCTCGTTATTGGGTAGCGCCCAGTGGAAGTGGCTAGCTGGGCAATTAAAACAAGACGCTGATGTACGCATTATTGTAAGCAGTATTCAAGTTGTTGCCTATGAACATCGTTGGGAAACATGGGGAAATATGCCGCATGAGCGTGAGGCCTTATATAATCTAATTGAGCAAAGCCAAGCGGAGAATGTATTCTTCTTATCTGGCGACCGTCATTTGATGGAAATTTCAAGAGATACAGGGCAAAAAGGTGCATCGGTGCCCTATCCAATATGGGACTTTACGTCCAGCGGTATGACTCAAGCATATAGCCCAGTGGTCGAACTAAACACTTTTAGAGTGAGCGAAGTGGTTCGTGATACTCACTATGGTTTGGTAGAAATTGATTGGGCAGATGACCTTCAAAAATCGACCGTAACCTTTACCGCGCTTGGACTTGAAAATAAAGTGTTTGACACCGTGTCTTTTAAGTTGTCTGAATTATCTTTTGCAGATTAAGCACCTATAAACCAAGTAGATAGAAAATAAGAATTAACAAAAATAAGAAGGAAAGACTATGACTACCATAGGTACGCCATTTTCAAGCTCAACTACCAAAGTGATGTTATGCGGTGGTGGAGAATTAGGTAAAGAGGTAGTTATTGAACTAAAGCGCTTAGGCTGCGAAGTGATTGTACTTGACCGCTATGAAAATACTCCTGCGATGCAAGTGGCCGACCGTAGCCATTGTTTGTCGATGCTCGATGAGCAAGCCTTGCAAGATATTGTATTAAAAGAACAGCCCGACTTTATCGTGCCTGAAATTGAAGCGATTGCCACTAGCGCACTGATTGTGCTGGAGCAACGGGGTTTCAAAGTTGTACCTTCTGCAAAAGCTGCGCATTTGACCATGAACCGAGAGGGCATACGCCGACTCGTGGCCGAAGACCTCGGCTTACCCACATCAAATTACGTATTTGCCCAGGAGTGGGAAGAGTTTGAAGACGCTGCCATCGATTTAGGCTTTCCAAATATTGTTAAACCGATAATGAGTTCATCCGGCAAAGGTCAGTCTATGTTGAAAAGTAAAGACGACTTAGCGCATGCTTGGCAATATGCCCAAGAGGGCGGTAGAGCCGGTGAGGGTAAGGTAATTATTGAGTCGGTGATTGATTTTGATTACGAAATTACTTTATTAACCATTCGCCACAAAGACGGCACCTCATTTTGTGAGCCGATTGGTCATAGGCAAGAAGATGGCGACTACCGTGAATCGTGGCAGCCGCAGAAGATGAGTGATGCGGCCTTAGCTGCCTCTAAAGATATTGCACTAAAGGTAACCGAAGCCTTGGGTGGCTATGGTTTGTTTGGCGTAGAATTATTTATAAAAGGGGATGAGGTATGGTTTAGCGAAGTTTCGCCGCGGCCACATGATACTGGTATGGTAACCTTGATTTCGCAGCATCTTTCAGAGTTCGCCCTGCATGCTCGCGCATTTTTGGGTTTAGCCATTCCTAACATCACCTTTTACGGGCCCTCTGCCTCGACTGCATTGTTGGTTGAAGGGGAGTCGAAAGAAGTCAGTTTTGCTAACCTATATGAAGCCCTTAAAGCCCCCCACACCGACCTAAAGCTCTTTGGTAAACCCGAAGTCAAAGGCCGCCGCCGTATGGGGGTTGCGCTAGCAAGCGCTGATACAGTGGAGGAGGCGGTGAGTTTATCGAAGACAGTGGCTGCTGCGGTTGAGGTAAAGCTTAATATAGGATGATGGATGTGTTGGGGCCTATAGTTAACAGTTGGAGATTTCTGCCTGCGCATAATACTAAGCGCTTAAGAGGTTAAATCAAACACTCTCATTACAGCGGAGGCTGTAATCTCCATAAATATCCTCCAATCTTAGCTAACACGGTGGTTGTTTGAGGAGGTTTCGGCCTTCGCCGAAATGACGGGAGGTTGCGCAACCAGTCGCTCCTACTACTTCCGTCATCCCCGAGTCAACCACCGTCATCCCCGAGTCAACCACCGTCATCCCCGAGACAACCGCCGTCATCCCCGAGGCGTCGGGGAACTCCTTGGAACTAGCTGAACAAAACTCATTCCTTCGTTGTTTGAACTTCTAAGCTACTTGAAGGAGATTCCTGCCTGCGCAAGAATGACGGGGATGGAGATTCCTGCCTGCGCAGGAATGACGTGAGCTGGTTTACACGTTCTATTAAATAAAGAGCCCATAGCTGCTTGAAAATAAACCATACATTACTTACTGTTGTTAGTAGAGCACAAACAAGCTCGCGCACTGCCAGACAGCTCGTCACGAGCATGCTCTAAAATGAAAAATCAGTATGTATTAAGATGGAACTAGACCCGCTCATTCTCTCGCGAATCCAATTTGCATTCGTGGTGTGTTTTCATGCTATTTTTCCCATTGCATGGTCTATGGTTTGTGTTTAACATTTAGGCACTTAAGAGATTCTGAAGGTAAACGTATTACCTGTATATGCATAACGAATCTTTTCGACTAAAGCGGTCCTACAAAAGCGTGCCAATTATGAAGAAAACCGTTTCGCTCCCAAAAAACATTCACTTATCTTTAATACCATTGTTTAGCGTAGGTACTTTGCTATTAAGTCATGTTACTTATGCTCAAGAAGACCTGCAAGCTTGCTTGCAAAACGTATTTGAGGAGGGAGACCCTTCATTAACGCTTGCTCAAATTCGTTTGCAGTGCGCCGCTCCTGCGGAAGATGGGCTGGCGCAAGTTGAAGTTACTAGCCGTTATGGCATGGCTGAACCTGGTGCTACGCCTGGGCTTATAAGCAGTCGAATTATTCAAGAACACAAAACTGAATTTACGCCCTATTCAATTACGCCGCATAAGCTCAATTATATTTTACCTGCGTTAACCACAAACTCGATTAACAAAGATGCTTATTCAGAATCTGGTAATGGCTTTGAAGAAAATCTAGAAGATGTTGAAGCCCAATTTCAAATTAGCTTAAAGGTGCCTCTGAACACTCGTTCGATGCTTATTGAGGGAGATGGCCTCTATTTAGGTTTTACCCTGCGAGCTTGGTGGCAAATTTATGCAAGTAATATATCTAAGCCTTTTCGTGAAACTAATTATCAACCCGAAGTGTTTTATTACGCGCCGCTTAATTGGCAGCCTTTTGGTGGCAACACTGGGTTTACTGTAGGCATTGAACACCAGTCTAATGGTCGCTCGCAGTTACTTTCACGCAGTTGGAACAGAGTATATAGCCAGTTTTTATTTGAAAAAGATAATTTTGCGCTTATTTTCAGACCTTGGATACGCTTATCAGAAGATGAAAAAGAGTTTGAAGGTGACCCTAAAGGAGATGACAACCCAGATATCGCTGATTTTATGGGGCATTTTGAGTTAGCGCTCGCGTATAAATGGGACGAGGTTGAGCTCACCTACAACGGTCGTCAAAACTTTTCTACCGGCAAAGGCGCTGCTGAATTTGGCGTGGTGTTTCCGCTCTATGGCAAGTTAAAAGGCTATGTCACGGCGTTTAACGGTTATGGCGATAGCTTAATTGATTACAACTATAAACAAACACGCTTTGGTGTGGGGATTGCATTTAATGACCCTTTGTAGGGGATGCTTTAAGGCAGGGCAGAATGCTCAGTTAGCTTAATTATCCTGCCAATATTTTGTCATTATTAACAAGGTAACTGACAGGACTTTCTATCGAGTTACCTTTTTCATCATCGTTTATTGAT
>CAZUON010000059.1:0-17837 GCA_964621345.1 uncultured Glaciecola sp.
TTATTTCCATGGAGGATTCCCCCAAGGATTATCGACTCGAAACTCGAGCGGATGGACAGTCTTATTTTTGGTCAAACAAGGATGATTATGGCGATAATAATAGTGATAACAACATGCAGGCGCAGTTGGAAGAAATATTTGGTGGCACTGCATCCGTAACTGAGGCCCAGAGCATTCCCGTACTCTTTGAACGGACCGTCCACGTCACCCGATTGAATGACCGGTGCGCCTGGTTTGACTTTTCCGAGTTGTGCTGCCAACCGCTTGGGGCGGCCGATTATATTACCCTCTGCGACCGATTTGGGGTCCTCATCATAGACCGCGTCCCCCAACTTACCGCCAACCGCCTCAACGAAGCGCGACGATTCGTGACCCTCATTGACGCGTGTTATGAATCTCGCACTCGATTAGTGCTAGCGGCACAAGTCCCGCTCAACGAATTGTTTGTCGATTTTGAAGCACAAGTGCAAAGCAGTGATGGAGATGAAGAATTGTTTGTCAGTGAGAAGGGGGGGAACTCGAGTTCCTTTGCGACGACCATGATTCGCAACAAAAAGGGGGAGTATTGGGAGTGGTCGGCGACGGGTCTAATTGGCGTTTCATTGGCACAATTATCGGGTGCCAATGATCTCGCCTTTTCCTTTCGACGAGCCGCGTCTCGGTTGGTAGAAATGGGTGGAAAGGAATGGGGACGGCAATGACGACTGACGGTAAGGTGCCCTACCAACTAAAAAGTGCCTAACATCAGTTTTAGAGACATCATCCTAATTTGCTTAAACATAGGCTTCTTTCTCCTGAATCGCTATTCAATGCATGAATCTTTTACAAAACTAGGGATAAACGTTAGAGGTAGCGACAGGGGAATTAGTAATCTGAAGGTAAGGTTTGCTGGATAAAAATAAATCTATGCGCTCAATAGCCCAACAGCTCTCATAATTGAGCAGCAGCTGCCTGATGCTCAACTGCTCATGAAAACTGGCAAACTAATTAGTACATTCAACCCTGATTGCAAAGAAACGGTTGGTGTATTGCCTGTCAAAATAGCGTCAGATGGGCCTGAGCTAAGCTCAACGCTCCCCCGATGCAATTCAATTATTTTTTTGGTAATAGATAGTCCTAAACCTACTCCTCCGGTGTCGCGCTCGCGAGCAGCCGACGCGCGGAAAAAGGGTTTAAATAAATGCGGAATCGCTTCAGCTGAAACGCCACAGCCGTCGTCGGATACTAAGACACAGAGCTTGTTATGATGCGTATATAAGCGAACCTCGACGCAGGAATGCGCGTAATGAATTGCATTTCTGATCACATTCTCAATTGCACTGATAAGCTTTGATTTATCACCCCGCAAGAAGGCCGATGTTTCATTACTAAGCGTGTTATTAAACATAATCGACAGCGGTTTTTCGTGGGTTTCGAATTTGGCGTCAGCAACAATCCCTGTCACAATATCGTGTAAATTTATCGTTTCAAAGTTGTGTTCTTTGCTTTGTCGCCAATCTGCGGCACAAAGTAACTCGCTGATGAGTGAATCTAACCGCTGTGTTTCTAGCTCGGCTCGATTCAATTTTTTTTCTGCGTCTTGCCAGTCACTTTTGCACAATGCACGTCTTAATAAATCATGAGCGATTTGTTGACGTGCCAATGGCGATTTTAGTTCGTGTGAAATATCGCCTAAAAGCTGTTGTTGCGCGGTTATATGGCTTTGGATCTGAGAGGCCATCGAGTTAAAGTCTAAACTCAATTCACCAATCTCACCTTTGCCAATAGACTTGGATTCAATTTGAACATCCAACTCACCCCTCGCCATTTTTTGGCTCGCTTCTCTAAGCTGTCGAACTGGTCTCACTATTGACCACGCTAACATAAAGCACAAAACCCCGCTAATACATACAATGCCGATCAGCATATATGGGGGGGCGAATCGCGTATCTCCCAAAAATAAACTCAGCGGGTTAGGCTTAGCAAAAAATAATGAATAGCTGCGACCCGCTACTTCTATAACGCCTGGGCCTGAAAACTGCGTGCCCGCGCTTTTAATACTGCCCAGTAACGGAGACATAACGAAGGGTGCAATATCGTCAGCGGCGATAAGTGCAGCCGGAGGCAAGGCATAAATTGGGTTAAGCGTATCATGATCAACAAGCAACATAGGCAATCGCATATCCAACGCGGTCTCTCGCAGCATAGCTGTAAGCTCTGAGTGCGTTGGGCTATTAGGGTTTGAAGTTTCCTTACTTTGCATTGCGATAGGGAAATCGTTTAATGTCCTTTCCACTTTACCAGCTAAGTATAGAAAACGCTGAGAGTCTAACTCACTCCAAGGTAACATTTGTGCGCGAGTCAGGAACTGATTCGACAAGTAAGCAGTAGAACCAACCAACAATACGTTTACTAGCCAAAACCATAAAAATATGCGAAAGAAAAAAGAATTGAAGAAGGTGTAAATGCGTGTCACAACTTATGCCCAGTTATCGACGAGCATATAACCTTGGGGGCGCACTGTTCGGATAACCTCCTGCGTTGTAAATTTGGCAAGCTTTCGTCTAACGTTGCTAATGTGCATGTCTATGCTTCTGTCATGGCTTGCCAAAGGTTTACCAAAAAGGTTGAGGCTAATCGAAAGCTTTGAAACACGCTGTCCTTTTTGCATAGCTAGCAATTGTAAAAGGCTATATTCGGTGCTAGTCAAATCCACAAACTTACCTTCAAAAATAAGCTTATGCGTTTTACAATCAAACAGCATTGGCCCGATATGTATACTCAACACGGTGCTACCAATTTGATTAAACTTCATGCGGCGCATGAGCGCTTTAATTCTTGCTAAAAGCTCACGGCTACTAAAAGGTTTGGCTAAATAATCGTCTGCACCGAGCTCGAGACCGAGAATACGATCAAACTCGTCTGACTTTGCAGTCAGCATAATAATTGGAATGGTACTAATTTGTCTAATGGCCTTGAGCACGTCAAAACCATTGAGTTTGGGCAACATAAGATCGAGCAAAACCACATCAAAATTCATCCCTGACAAGGCAGTGCTGAGGCCCGCCTCCCCATCGTGGCAAATCGTCAAGGAGTATCCTTCGCCGGACAGATACTCATCAATCAATGACGTCATTTCTGTGTCATCATCCACATAGAGGATATGGGTTGGCTGGCTTGATTCCATCATTTGTTAAATACTTCCTGTACTTGGATCTACTTACTATAGGCCCGCATTGATATCGCTGATTTTCCGATAAAACTTTGATTGCTTAAGGCGTTTGTGGAACAAATCGCATGCTGTAATCATTAACGGCTTGAATATTGGCCTCAAATATCAAGAAAAGTTCAGGACTTTGTTCGTCCAAAGTCAGCAATTCACTGCTTAATATAATCTCGCGTCCATCAATGGTAGCGATGGCGTAAACCTCGTAAGTGTTGTTCCGCAGCACAATGTTTCGAGGCGTTGCCAAACCAACCGTTCGCCTATTGTCAGCTGTTTCAATACTTTCATCGCTCTTCACAAAATAGAAGGAAACACCGCTAAAATCATCAGAATCAACAAGGTTGATGATTTCGATTTCATGATCATAGATGCCGCTTCGATTGCTGTTGCTCACCACAAGCGTTTGTATAATTGCTTCGGTGGCATCGATGATACCATCGCCATTTTCATCAATATCGCCATCGCCGTCTTCATCAACAGAGGTTTCGTCAGTGTAATAAAACAAGCTTCGTTGCGTGTTTGCTGGCAAACTTACCAACTGATTTTGCAATAAATAAGATGCGCTGCCGGTCACTTGCGTATCAAAATTATAGTCGCCATTCTCAACTAAGAAGTAATCGGTAAATTGACCAACCTCTAACGCTTCAGCCAATACCTGAGGAGTTTCATCAGTCGACAAGGGTTTTGTTGAACTAATTTGGATTTTCCCATCATATTCTGGTAGCAAATCAGATGCTTGAATTCCATTGTAGAGCCTAAATTGCGCTTGAGCATTGCTTGCTTGATATTCAGTGTTTGAGCTACGCGATATATTGTCAATGACGAACGGTGTTTGGTCTGCACCAAAATTTTCACGCACCGCCAGGATATACTGATTGGAAAATGGGTAACTAACTTCAACTGAGGTAAATAGCACGTCGGTACTACCCGCATCTGTAATGTAGAAAATGTATTGGTCTTCGTCTAATTTTGTATTGTCAGATAAATTCAAATAGTTGTGCGTACCCATCAATTGCGCTTCATTAAAGGTCTCATCTGATTTTGATATGTAAACATCGATACTCGGATAGTCAGGATGCAGATTCAATAATCTCAAGTTGAACAAGTCATCATCTGTATCCTCATCATCGTCAATCACCGGCACACTGAACTGGGTAACAACAGGGTTGGGGAAGCTTTCGGTTAGTACGTACATAACAATTGTTTCAGGGGGAACGTAGAGCATGCTTTCATAAATAATTTCTAGGTCAGTTCGTAAACTACTGTCTTCATCCTGCCATGCGAGTTCAAGATTATAATCGCGTGCCGGAACCTCAATGTCACTGCTAGATTCTGCGTATTCAACGCCAGAAAAGGTCTGTTCAACTTCATCATCGAAGTCCTCATCTAGGTCTTCATCAAGCGTCAGGTAAATCTCTGGTGCGTTTGGTGATGCATTGTAGAGTTTGATAAATCCCGGCTCGTCGTCGTCATCGCTAGAGCCGCATGCGGTTAATAGCAGCATGGTGGCACAAACAATAATTATTCTGACTGACGTAGCGCTTGAAACTGTTCTTAGGCTTTGAAAGTTATTCTTTAATAAGTGCGGTAGTAGCGAAAGGGAAAATGAAACTGGGTAAAAGCCAGAGCTTCTCATGTACTGTCTCCATGAATTAAGTACAAATTGTACAACGATTAAATTAGCAATAAGTTTGCTAGTGTGAATATCGACAAACTTGCGAAGAAATCCCGCAAGCGAATGTGCAAATACTGAAGCTATGTCAGCGTTGAAGGGGGCTTAGTTCAGAGACTTTACAAAGCTTTACAAACTTTACATTTTTGTGGGTCGAGGTGAGGTGGGGTCTTGATACCAATAGCTCATAAAGATAATCAATTAAGGGGTCAGAATAATCAATTAATGGTAAGGCATCGCTATAGTCAGCAATAAATGTCTGTTGAGCACGGTTAGCATCAAAGCTTGCACCAAACCTCGCAAATGCGGGTCGCATTTGTGCACTTTCTTCCGTTTATACGCTAACCCATATTCGCAAACAGAAGCCTGTCGACTTGAGTAGGAAGCTAGATACTTAAATTAAGACATCAGATGTGACTTGATGAACTTAAGCCGTTTTTGGGTTAGCTTTGGCTGTGGGCTTTATCATTGCGTCCATTCGCGATTTGTTTCGTTTAAACGCGATGAGCATCAATTTTTTGCTGTACACCGAAATTGAATGGTCAGTTGCGAGTTTCTTAAAGGGTAACTCCTTTTTTATCAACGCAATAAAGCGGT
This sequence comes from uncultured Glaciecola sp., assembly GCA_964621345.1. Classification (GTDB taxonomy): domain Bacteria; phylum Pseudomonadota; class Gammaproteobacteria; order Enterobacterales; family Alteromonadaceae; genus Glaciecola. The sequence continues at coordinate 5,475 of CAZUON010000059.1, forward strand.
AGAGTAAACTCACCGTGTAGAGCACTTTTACGTCACTATAATCACCCTTTGGACAATTACTCAAATAACGCATGTTGCCTGCGTGAATGTAGCCGCCAAACTTATCTTCTAACCACATAGCAAATCGATAACTAAGCTGAGTGGGTATCGCTTTTAAAATTAACGAGAGGAGCGTAATCGATTCATAACTGGGGGGTAACATGGTTACGCAATCTGCTGCGTTTACTAACCGGTGAATCGGCGTTTTGATATTGTTGATCCACACTTCATCTCCCACCCGCGGGGAGCCAAAGGTATAACAGGCCGCTAAACCACCTTTATGATACGTAAACTTAGTTGCAATCGTTGCCAAAGCGCCCCCTAAACTGTGGCCTGTAATGTACAAAGGTTTTTTATTTAGGGCCGGTTTATCAATCGCAATTTCGATATCGTGGCGAATTAAATTATAAGCTTCATAAAATCCTTTATGTATTTTACCTTTTGTCTCGCACGCAATAAGTTCAGCATCAGCATCAGCTTTGATATCTCGTAAGCTGTCGGTTTCTGTGCCCCTAAAAGAAAGCACTAGGTAGTCTTTGTGCTCAACTAAAATAGCTTGGGAGCCTTTGCAATCAAAAGTATCGATGACTGCAAAGTTTAGTTCGCCTAGTTGCTGCTCTAATGTTTCTTGTGCTTTAGCTGGGTCATGTAAAATTTGTTCGCGGAGCATGTCCAGCAGTGCAAAGCCGTCGGTTTTTTCCATTTCAGCAAAGCGTGCTATAAGGTAGCTTTTGATAAAGTCAGACTTGGTCTCGCCTACAGACTCAGCGCTATTAAGCCCCATGCGTCCAACACCAAAGGCCGGGTTGAATTTAATGTAGACTAATTCAGACATCACCGACATTATCCATGCGGTGCGATCGCTGTATGCTTGCCGATAGGAAGGTAAATCTAAACCGAGAATGTTTAACGCGTCTTCTTTCTCGCTTACGGATTTGAAGTAGCTGTTAGTCATTGAAACATTTCCCTGTATCATTGCTTGTTAACGTGGTTGCTAAAGTGATTGCTAAGGTATGGGCCAAAGTGCTGTTCGAACTAAAATGACAGCCCACCGGAAAAGAATTGCATAAAAAACAAGCAAAACCAAGTGTTTCTCGAGGACCCCTAGGTAAAATGAAAAAATCTAAAGCCACATTTACTATCGAAAACTTTGGCATATACAAGGGCTTTAGCGCCAATAGTAAAACCCTGCCTAAACTTGCAAGCTGCACGCAAAGGGTGATAGCTGAGGTGGATGTGGAGTTTGGTTTAATTTTGCGGGCAAAACAGGCAAAAGGAGAAGCCATCCACTGGTGTATTGACCACCCTAATATTTGCGATAAACGGGGTCGACCCATGGCAAAATTTGAAGGTAAGGAATACATCCGTAATAACGATTGGCAGTTTTATTTAGGCGATACTTTATGGCTCCCTTTAGAAGATAAATTAGGGGATTGGCATATGTACTTTAGCTTTAAAGGCGAGGTTGTAGTCGAAAAGACCTTTGAAGTTAGCCTCGATGATCTTGAGACTCACGAACAAAATATGTTTTGGAAACGCCGCGGGTTCTAGTGTTGCAAAGCGTATGAATCTGCGTAAAGCACCTATAAAAAATGCCTTTCACCAAAAAAGTGTGAAATTCGCTAAAAAGTGTCCGAAGCGAACACATTTACTGTCCGCGGACAACCATAACTCCCCCTGTTAAATAAATAATCTTTGTATTTCAATAGGTTAAAAGTTGGCACGAACTTGGCTATACCTTCGTTACATAACGGCGCATGAGTCGCTCTTAAGCTCTAAATGCCTATTTTTGACACAACATTGAAAACAATTAAATACTTAGGGAATAGTTATGACCATTAAATATAAAATATACGCCGCCTCGTTCGCAGTTTATACCTTTACCGTTTGCTCAGTTTGTTTGTTGGCATAAGTATAACGATGGCGCAGGTAGCGTTACTTCGTTCACGCTAAAGATAGTGGTGCAATACAACATGAACTACCCATTCTGAGAACGGCGCGGTTTTTATAGAGCTTTGATTATGTTCTATAAATCAGCCTTACGCGTCTCATTCCAAATATTTAAATAATTCCCCGCAAATATCACAGCAGCACCTACAAATACCCAAAGCTCAACGGCTTCGTTGTAAAGCAACATGCCTACTAAGGCAATAATTGGTAAGCGCGCAAAATCAATGGGGGCCACTACCGTTGCAGGTGCAAGAGTAAGGGCTTTAGTTATAGAGAAGTGTGCAAGTAATCCACAGCTTGCAAGTAGGGTGAGCAGCGGTAAATCTGTAAGCTCGGGCATGAGTAAATCGCCGTCAAAGCCCGCCGTTATAAAGCCAAAGAGCAGCTGAAACAAACACAGATACAGCATAATTGCCGAAATACTTTCAGTGCGCGTGAGGCGTTTGGTAAATATATAGGTTAATGCAAAAAATAGTGCACAAGAGGCGGCGGCAATAACACCTGGCTGAAGGTTATTTGTATCGGGGCGGGTAACCAATAAAATGCCAATAAATCCAATGAATGCTGAGAGTGCGCGAATTCCGGTTAGGCGCTCACCCAATAGCAAGGGGGAGAGAATAATCACCCATAAAGGTGTGGTAAATTCGAGGGCAAATACCTGTGCCAAGGGAATGACCGACAAAGCGTAAAACCATAAGTTTTGTCCGCTAAAGTGAAATATATTTCGAACAAAATGCGTGCGCCATTTTGTGGTGTGAATGCTACGGTAACTGCCAGTGCTAAAAATTATTAGCAGAACAATAAACAAGCCAATTGCAGAGCGATGCAGCATTATTTCAAAGGTGTCGAATTTGGCGCTGAGTTCTCGCCCGGCAAGCGCCATGACGGTAAAACTTGTAATGGCGCCGAGCATCCATAGTGCCGCTTTTATGGTTGGGTTCACTGAGTACCTTTTTAACTGCGTTTAACGCGCACCACTTTCATAAATTCAAAGGTAATACCGGCAATCTCTTCTGAGCTTGGGTAATAGGTGAGGTTGACTTTGGCGCCCTGTAGAGATTTGTAGAGCTTTTTTCGTTTGTATTTAAAGGGTACTTCGTAGCCCTCAATCATCAGGGTATTCATCCACCAATCTTCATCCTCGCGTTGTACGTGTGAGCTCACGCTCATGTCTTCGCTGTGGATTAGGTTGTCGTGTTTTTCGAGTAATTTTTTGGGCGTAGATTTGGGCATATATCTTAAGTGTTGCTAACTTAGTCATGGTTAGGTGTAACTAGTTTAGCATATTCTGCCTACCTTATTTTTGTTATCTCTCGATTGAGCAAAGGCTAAGCGGCAGTATAAGTTGCAGGCCGACACGCTAGCCACTAAACTGGATTTCTTACTAAGTGATTAGCGTGAGGAAAATATTATGTCAAATTATAATAAAAAAAGAATGCTAGCACTGGGAGTCGCACTGAGTATTGGTGCTTTAGGACTTTCAGGATGCTCCAAAAACGACCCACAAAATCAACCAGACAATAACGCGCCTACTGCCCAGGCTCCTACCGAGACATTAACTGTTGTGACACAAACCAAAACCCTATATCAAAAACCAGGTCAAACCGATGAGGATCACCTTTATCTTGAAGAAGTACTTGGAGAGAGGGCTTTATCAGAGGTAGAAGCTTGGAATAAACGCACGCTTGACCAACTTATGTCTGACCCGCGCTTTGATACTTTGAAAACGCAAGCGTTAGAAATTCTAAACTCTAAAGATAAAATTCCGTACGTGTCGTTTAAAGGTGGTGAGGTATACAACTTTTGGCAAGACGAAACCCATATTCGCGGTTTATGGCGCAAAAGCACTTTAGATAGCTACCTGTCTGATGTCATCGAGTGGGAAACAGTCATCGATTTTGACAAGCTTGCTGCCGATGAAGACAAAAACTGGGTCTACAAAGGCAATACCTGTCTTGGCCCAGATTACGAGCATTGTATCGTGAATCTATCTGACGGCGGCAAAGACGCGGTCATTCGCAGAGAGTTTAATACCCAAAGCAAAACTTGGGTCGAAGATGGTTTTATTACACAAGAATCAAAAGGCACTATAAGTTGGTTAGATGAAGACCACGTTGTGGTAGGAGTTGATTTTGGTGAAGGCACCATGACCGATAGTGGCTACCCAATGATTGCAAAATTATGGAAGCGCGGCACACCCCTTAGCGAAGCGGTTGAGGTTGGTAAGGGTGAACAAGCCGATGTAGCTTACTGGGGCTCTACCTTTGAGCTCGAAGATGGTTCGCGCGAGATAATAAATGCGCGCTCTAAAACATTCTACACCTCTCGCTACGAGTGGGTGCCGATGAAAGATGGCGTTCCTCAAGCTCCTATTGCATTACCTATTCCTGAAAAGCTGAGTATGCACGGGGCCTTTAAAGACCAGGTGTTGATGCAAATAAATGAAGATTGGCGCGATTATAAAACTGGCGACTTAGTTAGTTTTGATATCCATGACTTTATGCAAGATGGCGCAATCGAAACAGTTTCATTAGTGTATAGTCCAAACGAAAAGTCATCGTTAAACAATGTAGGAACGACAAAGTCGAAACTACTATTGTCGATTTCTGAAGACGTGACTAGCGCAGCTTACGCTTTTGACTTTACAGACGGTAAGTGGAGCTCGGAAAAACTCGACTTTCCTGCAAATGGCACGGTTTCCATTGGCGCTACAAACGATAAAGAAGACGTAGCGTTTATCAATACTGAGAGCTTTTTATCCCCCGATACCTTATGGACCTATAACACCGCTACGGGCGAGAAAGTGAAAGCAAAAAGCTTACCTGCATGGTTTGATGCAAGTTCGATGGTTGCAGAGCAATTCTTTGCACAAAGCCCCGATGGCACACAAGTACCTTACTTTGTTGTGCACGATAAAAACATTGAGCTAAATGGCAATAATCCCACCTTGTTGTATGGGTATGGCGGTTTTGAAGTATCCCTTAATCCTAGCTACTCAGCGCTGAGAGGCAAATTATGGCTGGAAAATGGTGGTGTGTATGTACTCGCTAACATTCGTGGCGGCGGTGAATATGGTCCTAAATGGCACCAAGCGGGGCTTAAAACTGAGCGCCAGCGTATTTATGATGACTTTATTGCAGTAGCCGAGAGCCTGATTGAAAAGGGAATTACCGCTCCTGAGCACTTAGGCATTGAAGGTGGTTCAAACGGCGGCTTGTTGATGGGCGTCATGTTCACACAGCGTCCAGATCTGTTTAATGCAGTGATAAGCGCCGTGCCGCTACTCGATATGATGCGTTATCACAAAATGTTAGCGGGAGCGTCGTGGATGGGGGAGTACGGAAACCCTGAGGACCCAGTTGAAGGCGCGTTTTTACGTAAAATTTCGCCGTATCATAATATTGCCCCAGAGGCCGAGTACCCAGAAGTATTCTTTGTGACCTCTACTAAAGATGACCGTGTACATCCTGCCCATGCACGAAAAACGGCAAAACGTATGGAAGACCAAGGTCATGCTTTTTTATATTATGAAAATATAGACGGCGGCCATAGCGCAGCGGCGAATTTAAAAGAAACCGCAAAACGCTTAGCCTTGCAGCACACTTACTTGCTACAAAAGTTAGCAGACAATAAAGGCTAGCGAGATACACATACTTTATTTGCCACTGTTCACCGGTATTTGTGTACCAGTGACAATGGCAAACTACTTTAAGGACTTTGATTAAATGAACGGTACCGTACAAAAAGACAATACCGCTACACAACAGTTTGCAGCCGCATACACCCGAAGTGCTAAGAGCACAGGGTTATTAATGATAGTAGTAGGGATTTTCTGTATTTTGCTCCCAAATGTTATCGCGGTGACTTTTAATGCTTTTGTAGGAATATTCTTCTTACTTGCCGCCGCGATTTTCGCCTACCGCGCATGGCATCATAATAAACAGCAGCTATCATTATGGTTTATGCCCTTTATCTTACTCGTATTTGGTATCGTTATTTTGATGCACCCAGCGATTGTACTCTCGGTATTGGGTTTGTTTATTGCGCTGTATTTCCTGCTAAGTGGCTTTAGCTCGATTATGTTGTCGTTTGAACTTTCATCTACCGCCAAATACGTGTACTTGAGCAATGGCTTGTTGTCGTTTTTGCTTGGTGTATTAGTATTTAGTTCATGGCCTTTTGGCAGCGCATGGATTGTAGGGCTTATCATTGGTATTAATTTTATACTTGATGGTATTGCGCTTCTTTCTGTTGCTAAATTTATGAAGAACAGCACATAATAACTAGGTTAACTTTTTAAAAACCAAAGGAGAGGGTGATGAAAAAGGCGTTAATTGTACTTTTAGTATTAGTGTTATTGGTAGTTGGGGGTGCGTGGTATTTGTTGTCAGGTGCTGGCGATTTTATTAAACAGCAAATACAGCAGCAGGGAACTAAGTTTTTAGGTACATCGGTAACCGTGAATACGGTTGACCTAGCGATTGCTGAGGGGCGTTTAACCATAGCGGGCTTAGACATTGCAAACCCTGCTGGTTTTAGTGAGGCGGATGCGTTTAGCTTAGGAGCAATTACCCTTGATTTAGGCGGGGCAACAAGCGAGCCCTATGTTGTGCAAACGGTAAGTATCGACGCCCCTGAAATATTGTATGAAGTTGATGCGTCAGGTCAGGGAAACCTTATTGCACTTAAAAATAACCTCGCTAAGAACCTGCCAAAAGGGGAAGAAAAACCAGCTGAGCCAAGTGAGCCAGGTGCAAACCCTTTAGTTATTGTTGAAAATGTACAGGTTAGCAAGGTCCGTTTAATGCTTAATTTTGAGCAGGTCGACACCGGCGATTTGGAGATTGAGAAAAAGGTTTACGAAATTGAGTTGCCTACCTTTAGTGCTGGCTCTATTGGCAAGCCAAACGGTTTACCCGCCGATCAAGTGGGTGCAGCAATTGCTGATCAAATGCTCGACAATATAATCGCACAAGCAAAAGAAGAAGCTAAAAATCGTTTAGCCGAAGAAGCGAAAAAGAAAGCCCTTGAAAAGCTCAATGAAGAAACCAGCGAGTTACAAGAGAAAGCATCAGAAGCGTTAAAAGGCTTATTTAACAAAGACTAGTCAGTGCAACGTAGTTGTATATAAAAAAAGCGACCAATCGGTCGCTTTTTTACAATATTTGTTCGCTTATTCCCGTATACGACAAATCCTAGTAACTACTCCGTTTTCAGTATATATCTGAATTGTTCTACCTTGCTTATAAAAATCAAAGCGTTGTCCAACAGCTCCGCCCATGGGGCTTTCGACTTGAACTTCTCGGTTGGGACCTTGTTCAATCACTCGGCGTTCAGAATCACCCTCTTTGATAAGGTCGTTTCCAAAGCGCTCAGAAGATTGACACTTCAGCTCTGCTTGCACATCAAACGATGGAATACAGGCAATAATTAATACTAGCGTGCCTGCAATTAACAATAAGTTTGTCGATTTGCGCATAAGCTTCACCTCATTGTAAGCGGTTAACTATAGCCTCAGTTAGCCTTAACGTGGCGCCTAGTGCGAAACGCGGCCACAATTCCTAATAAGCATAATACGCCAAAGCCAAATGTGCCACCACCACCGCCGTCGCTATCGGGTACTTGCGGATTAGTCGGAGTAGAGTTGATTAGGGTATTTCTTACTGGGTTAATATCTGGGTTTGTCACGGTAGCGTCATCAATTACAACGATATCAGTAATGATCACTAAGTTTTCATCGGTTGGTATCACGCTGTTGTTTGCGTCGGTTGTGCTATAGTTTTGTAAAGGAAGTTCGCCAAACGCGCCGCCAAAATTAAAACGAGGTAGGGCTGCGATGGTATCCACTACATCCATGCCATCTCCTAACACCTGACCAAATACACTGAAACCGCCGTTTTGCACATCAAGGTTCGATGAGTTATTGGCTAGATTAACAAAAAACTGCGACGTCGCACTATTAGGGTTACCACCTACCTTTGCCATAGCTAGGGTTCCACGTACGTTCGACAACTCTGGCTCATTATTAACTGGCGTGCCCGTCGCTATAGCATTAGGCGGGAATTCATTAGCATAAGCAAAGCCACCCATTTGAACCACAAAGTTATTTGCACTGCGATGCACAACGTTACTTGCATACGCACCTGAATTTACATACTCCAAAAAGTTTTCAACGGTTTGCGGGGTGGTTTCGTCAAATAAATTGACCTGAAAATTACCTACCACAGTGCGTACTTCTACCACAGTAGCATGGCTAACTGCTGAAAATGCGGTCATCAAAACAAAAGATGATGAAACTAATAATGAAGATAGTGAGGAAGTTAATAAGGTTCGCTTGTTCAAGCTCAAATGCTCCTAAGACAAATTAAAAGGCGCTAGAATATAGCAGTCTTGCGGGGATTGCTATTAGCGGTGGGTTAAATCGGTGAATCTTTTATTTTTAATCTTGACCTAGACTCCTAATGCTGTACGTGAGTTCAGTTTTACTCAATAAAGCTTGTAAAAGCATCTCAACACGATAGATTGCTCTTGTTCATCGCAAGTTGTTAGCGATAATTTTTAAGGAATAATTTGTACATGAGCATACTAAATTTAACTAACATGAAAGGTTAGCGTCAGTGAATCAGTTAGAAGTTCTCAAACATGTATTCGGGTTTGATACATTTAGAGCATCCCAAGCAGCCATTATCGACAATGTGATTAGCGGCAAAAATACCCTAGCCATTATGCCCACTGGCGGTGGAAAGTCTTTGTGCTATCAAATTCCTGCGCTAATGTTTTATAACGCGTCGATGAACACTCAGGCCGAACATGAGCGAGCTGCAATTACGGTGGTTATTTCGCCCCTAATTTCACTAATGCAAGACCAAGTGCGCCAGTTAGATGAACTCAATGTCGCTGCTTGTTTTTTAAATAGCACTCTTACTACACAAGCTTATCAAGAAAATGTGCAAAATATTAAAAATGGCAATATTAGCTTAGTTTTTTTAGCCCCAGAAACCGCCCTACAAAGCTCAGTATTAAATATCTTAGACGAGGTGAGTATTGCTTGTATTGCGATTGATGAAGCGCACTGCATCTCAGAATGGGGCCATGAGTTTCGCCCCGAGTATCGCCAGCTCAATATATTAATTGAACGCTACCAAAATGCGGTATGTTTGGCCTTAACCGCAACCGCGACCCCAAGAGTACGTGACGACATTAAACGTCAACTCAGTATTAGCGATGAAAGCGAATTTATATCAAGTTTTGACCGCCCTAATCTGTATATTGAGGTAGTAGAAAAGGCCGATGTATATCAGCAAGCGTTAGACTTTATCGATAAACACCCTAATCAGTCTGGCATTATTTACTGTCAATCTCGTTCGGGGGTAAATGAACTAACGCAGCGCCTTGTTGCAGACGGGTACTCTGCGCTTGCTTATCATGCCGGTTTAAAACATCAGCAGCGTAGTGATTATCAAGAGCAGTTTGTGCGCGACGATGTAAATATTATTGTGGCAACGATTGCCTTTGGCATGGGCATCAATAAACCCGATGTTCGCTACGTGTTGCATTATGACCTACCTAAAAATATTGAAAGCTATTATCAGCAAATTGGCCGTGCCGGACGGGACGGCCTCGACGCCGATTGCTTGTTGTTGTTTGGTTATGGTGATATAGGCAAAAACCGATTTTTCATCGACCAGATGCAAAATGAGCAAGAGCAACGCTTAGCAACTATGCATCTTAATCAAATGCTTGCCTTGGCAGAAACAGAAGATTGCAGGAGGTTGCCGTTATTACAGTATTTTGGTGAGCAAAATTTAGAGGGTAAGTGCAACAAGTGCGATAACTGTTTAAGCGAAGATAGAGAGCAAAGTGACTTAAGCGTGGCGGCTCAAAAATTTTTGTCTTGTGTGTATCGCAGCGGGCAAGTTTTCGGCGCTGGGCATATCATAGATATTTTGCGTGGCTCTAGCGCTGAAAAAGTATTACAAAATCAGCACAACCTACTGTCGACTTATGCTATTGGTAAAGAGTACAGTAAAAAGCAATGGATGGCCCTATCGCGTCAGCTTATCCAAAAGGGGTATTTGCGACAAGATGAAAAATTTGGTGGACTTAAATTTACTCCCAGTACCGAAGATATCCTTAAAGGTAAAAAGCCCTTTTTGGCAAGATTGCAAAAGGAGCGAGTGAGCACGAGAGGCGTGATTAGCGCTTCGCAGCCTTCTGATATCAAAATGGGTGATCAAGACTTGGTGAATTTGCTTAAAACAGAGCGCAAACGCCTAGCCGACCAAGCAAAGCTTCCACCTTATGCAATCTTCTCCGATCGCTCCTTACAAGAAATGGCCTACTATTTTCCGCACTCTCAAACAAGTTTTTTGCAAATACACGGGGTAGGGCAAAATAAAGCGCAAAAATATGCAGAAATATTCTTAAGCCTTATCCAAGCTTACTGCAAAGAAAAGGGTATTACGGAGGTTGAAAATAGCCAAGCGCCGGCATCTAAAAAAGTAAAGTCATCTGCAAGTGCAAACGGACAAATCTCAACCAAGACGCAAAATATTGTGCGCGCCTTTGAAAATGGTCAGTCAGTGTATGCGCTTGCTGAGCAACATAAGGTAAAAGTGAATACTATTTACAGCCACTTATACAAATATGTGCAGTTGGGTAAAGCCTTACAATCGAGTGAGAACCTATTAACAGAGCTTGCCTTGAATGATGATGTAATTGAGCAGGGTTTCAGAGCGTTCACTGAACATGGCAGTGAGCGTTTAAAGCCCGCGTTTGACGCTTTAGGAGAGCAGGTGGATTACGAGAACTTGCACTTACTTAGAATACTGTACTTGCACAATCAATTGGTGAATAAACCTGTAGCGAAACTATCAACCCCCCTGAATTTACAGTAGCTTACTCTAGGGTCTAAAAGCACTTTAAATAAGTAGGTTTTTTTGAATGGCTAAGTGATTGAATTAAATAGATTAAAAAATAAAATTAAATAAATAGTGAAATAAATCGAAAATAAATGGAATTATTTTACATAAGGTGGGGTCTATTAAGTCGTGATACTTACATTGTTGATTAAGTATTTAGTAAAGAACTTACTAACATCATATTCAAGAGTGTTTTGTGTGTCCTCCCTAGTGTGTAATTTTTAGGCCCCAATTTTGGGGCCTTTTTTTTATTTAAAAATGCACTGTAACGCTTGTTGTTAAACTGAAGTTAGAAGTAGCCTTCACGCTTTTTCTTCTCCATTGAACCGGTTTGGTCTTTGTCTAGTAATCGACCTTCACGCTCACTGGTTTTGCTTAAAATCATTTCGGTCACGATTTCTTCGCGAGTTTTCGCGGTGCTTAGCACTGCACCTGTTTGCGGGTAACAACCTAGGGTTCTGAAGCGAATGGAACGTTTTTTCAAACTGGACTTTTCTTTTGGCGTGAGGTGGTCAAGCATTCGTTCGTCATCCAGTCCTAAAATTTGACCACTTTCTTCATCTATCCAACTCATGCGCTCATCGGCAAAATATAGCGGCACAATGTCGATTTGTTCCTGCAAAATGTATAACCAAATATCGAGCTCAGTCCAATTCGATAGTGGAAATACACGTACAGACTCTCCTTTATTTATTTGCGTATTATACAAAGACCATAGCTCCGGACGCTGTAGCTTTGGGTCCCATTGATGATCTGAATTACGCAAAGAAAACACGCGCTCTTTGGCACGAGATTTTTCTTCATCGCGACGAGCACCACCAAGCGCCGCGTCAAATTTGTGTTGGTCAACCGCTTGTTTAAGTGCAATAGTTTTCATGTGGTCGTTGTACTTAACCGAGCCAGATTCAATAGGGTGAATGCCCATGTCTAAGGCTTCCTGATTGATATGGACAATGATATCTAAACCGAGTTTATCGCGCAGCTTATCGCGAAATGCGCCCATTTCATGAAACTCCCAGGTAGTATCAATATGCAAAAGCGGAAAAGGCACTTTATTAGGGTAAAAAGCTTTGCGTGCTAGGTGCAACATTACTGTTGAATCTTTACCAATGGAATAAAACATACAAGGGTTGTCAAAACTCGCCGCGACTTCGCGCATAATGTGTATAGCTTCGGCTTCTAACAACTTCAAATGATTCATGTGAGACATGGGCTTCCTTGGTGAATAGGTTTTGGTAATCGGTTAGGCTCTAATATTACTGTAGTAATGAGATTTACGCTCTACTGCATTCATCACATATTTAGATAATATATAAAGAACCGTAGTTTATGGTTAATGGGCGAGTTATAACAGTCGTGATTTATAACGGAAGAACTTAGGCATAAATTGATAGCATAAACTGTAATAGTGACACTTCACGTCATTCCCACAATCTCTCCCGTCATTTCCACA
>CAZUON010000060.1:0-17719 GCA_964621345.1 uncultured Glaciecola sp.
GATATAACACTGACCCCAATCTATCCTCAACTCAGTCAGCCGTAACTTAAATAAAGCGTGGAGCATGTATATTCGGCAACACCCATTGTGACGGTTTTTTGACGCCAATTTTACTAAACCCCTGATTTTGCGCGGGTTGTTAAGATTGTGTGAATCTTGTGCAAATGCTAATCTATACGCTCATAAAAATTATAAATACAGTGGACGTAGTACAGATGGTGTTTGCCGAATTTATCTCAAAATTAGTCACGAGCGTGTTTTGTGTTCTTGCGCTTTGCGCAAGTGCTGCAGCCGTTACAAACAGTAGTCTCAACCAAGTCCCTCAAGTGGCATATCAGTGGCCTATATTTGCTGCACAATTAAGTGATGAGACCCTAGCTCGCTGCTCACAGCAGTCATGCAAGCTAAATGTATTAGATAACTCAACTCTTGAATATCTATTTGCACAGCACCCCTTAAAACAAGACGTTTTTGAAGCGCTTACGCTCTCTGAATATGAACTCTTAGTGAGCAGCGCAACGCTGAGCTTAGGCACAAATCAAACCCAATTGGTTATGGAAATGACGACCAGTTGGCGTGGTGTTCCTATCGATGATTTCACTGCAAATACATTAGTATCGGGCGAACTAAACACGAGTGCATCCGTGCTAATCAATGCTTGGGTTGAAAGAGTGCAGCAAGAGAACGTTTTTGATGCGAAGCGCATCTACGGCGTAATTGGCGCAAGCGATTACACGAAGCAGCTACAACTGCCTGAAAAAATAGGAGAGTTTGTATTTACCGAAACAGCGCTTTACCACGACCCTATGCAAGGCAGTATTTCACGATATGTTCATCCTGACTTTGCAGATGCGGTAGTCGACGTTTCAGTATATCCGGTGTCACCTTTCATTCATAAGCACAATGCAAAGGGGTTTTTAAGTAGTGAGATGGAAAACGAAAAATCGCATATTCAAGCGCTTATTCAGCAAGCCAAAGTCGACGATTACCATATCTCCGCGATTATCCCTGCACGTTTCAACTCAGTACAAGGGGAGCTTGAAGGCCTATCGATGGAAGTTGCCTTGCAAACCCAAATTGACCCGATATACAGCACCCAGTTTCTTTTTACTCAAAACGATAAGTTTATCAAACTAACCGGCAACCTTCCCAAGCACATGATGCTTGCATTGGTTGAGCAATCTATCGCTCAAATAAGCGTACCGGAAGAATCTGAGTTTATGCAATTAATGCGTCAGCAGTAGGCATTTGCTAAAAGAATGCTCTTTACTGAGCAAACATACAATCGGCTAAGGTTTTTTGTACTTCAACGGCAAGATTAGCAGCAATCTCAACTTTAATTCCGTCATGTCTGCCCGATACCCAAATAGTCAATTCACAATCGGTATCAAAGCGCCCCGCCGTTTGCACATTAAAGGTCGTGATTGATTTATAAGGGATACTTAAATAGTCAATTTTTTTACCGGTTACGCCCTGCTTATCAATAAAAATTAGGCGCTTATTAGTAAAAACGTATAGATCTCTAACCATTTTGTAAGCGTGATTGACTTGCTCAGAACCTGCAAGTACAGGCGCAAGCTCCTCTGATACTTCGTTTACATCGACTTCACTTGCGTTACCCATTAATGCATCTAATAAACCCATTTCATTTCCTTATTTAATTAAATTATTATGCTGTAGAATAATTCTAGTCTTTGTTCACAAAATCTACGTGGCCTTAAGTGTTTTTACAAAAATCTGCAATACTGCGCGCGGTTTCGCGGCTTATGTCAGGGCAAGCAATCGGAAAAACTTCTGTGGCATGAATGGTTCCCATCACTTGTCTGCACGACGCCTGCACACCTGAACGCATCAATAGTCGATAAAAATTAATTCCTTCATCTCGCAGCGGATCGCATTCATTAACACTGATGACCGTTGGGACTAAACCTTTTACGTCTTTTTCGGAGGCAAAGCCAGGCCACGCAAGCGGGTTTTGCTGATTAAATGCGTCAATCCCGTATATCATTGCGCCCTGATTGTTATGTAAGTCGAGTAATATTCCATTATTTTCTATTGACGATGGATACTCCTCAGAAGGCCAACTACCTGCAATATAAGGGCATAAAGCATATATGCCTGATACAAGTCCTAAATCGCCATCTTGTTTTAACTGTAGCGCTGAGGAAATCGCTAGGTTCCCACCACCGCTATCGCCACATAGTATTATCTTGTTTGGATTTAGCCCTAAGTCTTGGCTATTTGTATGCAGCCACTTAAGCCCTGATACACAATCGTTTAGACCTGCAGGGAATGGCGCGACCTCTTTCACCGATGAGGACACAAGTGCATTTCTAAAATCGACCATGGCCACCGCTACACCTTGCGCAGCCATTATCCTTGCCCATGCTTTGTAGTTGCCATCGTAACAAGACATGGTCGCCATGCCGCCGCCATGGATGTAGTACACACAAGGAAGCACATCGTTTGTATCTGGGCGTATGAGGCGTATGTTTATTGGGTTGTTATCTGGGGCAGATTCAAGTGTATGTTCTGTCACCCGCAAACCCGATGAAGGAGCAATTTGTTCGGTATCACACATATTTAAAAACTGCTTAACCATTGCTCTGGTCGCCACTGCTTTAAGGGCACTTGCCGCTTCTAATGCAGCTTCGCGACTTTCAACATCTTTACTACCGCCCATAGCAACTTTTCCAAAAATTGCTTTAATACGAGGGTCAATTCTAGGGTCGCTTTTTATTTTACTCACAGGTTCGCCTCATTATCTTATCGCGATAACGCAATAGCTTAATATTTACTTTCGTTTGTACATGGCCATCAAACGCTTACGTTTACGCTCTTGGGTAACCGTAAGTACCGCCTTTTTGCCCTCAAATGGGTTAGCGCCCTCTCTAAACTCAATCTTAATTGGCGTGCCCATGATTTTCAGGGACTTACGGTAGTAGTTCATTAAGTAACGCTTGTACGAGTCAGGTAAGTCTTTAACTTGGTTACCATGAATAACAATTACCGGAGGGTTGTAGCCTCCGGCGTGTGCGTATTTCATTTTCACGCGGCGACTGCGCACAAGAGGTGGTTGATGATCTTGTTGCGCCATCTCCATTATATCGGTCAACATAGAGGTTGTGATGCGTTTAGTTGCAGACTCATAAGCTTCTTGTACAGACTCAAATAAGTGGCCAACGCCGGTGCCATGTAATGCTGAAATAAAATGTAACCTAGCGAAATCAACAAAACCTAAACGTCGGTCAAGCTCTCGTTTCACTTCATCTTTCACGAAGGTATCAAGTCCATCCCATTTATTGACCGCAAGCACTAGCGAGCGCCCAGAGTTTAATACAAAACCTAAGAGACTCAGGTCTTGTTCTGATATCCCCTCTCGAGCATCAATCACCAAAAGCACTACGTTGGATTCTTCAATCGCTTGCAGCGTTTTCACAATAGAGAATTTTTCGACCGCTTCGGAGACTTTTCTACGCTTACGTACTCCGGCGGTATCAATTAATACATACTCGCGTTCGTCGCGCTCCATAGGAATAAATATACTGTCGCGGGTAGTACCGGGTTCATCATAGACCACAACACGTTCTTCCCCTAAAATTCGGTTTGTGAGGGTCGATTTTCCAACGTTGGGTTTGCCGACGATAGCAAGTTTAATCGGTGAGTTCTGTAAGCGTTCTAACTTGGCCTGCGCATCTTCCTCTTCAAGTACTTCATCTTCTTGAATAAGCATGTCAGGGAAGTCTGCTTCTATGGGCAAGAGCAAGTCGTTGAGCAACTGGCTAACGCCTCGCCCCTGAGACGCTGCAATTTGAAACAGACTTTCAAATCCCAATGAATAAAAATCGGCACTTTCACTGTCACCGTCGATACCATCAACTTTGTTGGCAACAACGTGAATAACCTTATCTTGCTTACGTAAATGATCGGCAATGCCAATATCTGCAGGTGTTAAGCCTGCCCTTGCATCGACCATAAATAACACAACATCAGCCTCATCAATAGCTAACAACGATTGTTGTGCCATGGCCGCGTCAATGCCTTCTTCATCACCTGTTATGCCG
This sequence comes from uncultured Glaciecola sp., assembly GCA_964621345.1. Classification (GTDB taxonomy): domain Bacteria; phylum Pseudomonadota; class Gammaproteobacteria; order Enterobacterales; family Alteromonadaceae; genus Glaciecola. The sequence continues at coordinate 4,065 of CAZUON010000060.1, forward strand.
CCGGTATCCACTACGATGAACTGCCGTTCTTCAAACTTCGCCTGTCCATATTTGCGGTCGCGCGTTAAGCCCGGGAAATCGGCAACTAACGCGTCTCGCGTGTGTGTTAGGCGGTTAAATAAGGTAGATTTGCCTACATTAGGGCGTCCTACAAGGGCAATTACCGGTAACATATTTTTCCTCTTACGAAAGGGGATCTTCCCCTTTTAAAGTGTAAAAACGCCAATAGAAACACTATTGGCGTTTTTGCATGGTGTACAGTGATATAAAATTAAGGCGTAGAAATCAAACTGACTTCGCCGTCTCTGGTTTGTACCACCAGCAAATTATCTTGAAATATTGGCGCGGCATAAATGCCTTCATCTTCGTCATCTCCGCCGATGTCGAGGCGAGAAACATATTCGCCCTCTTCTTGCGTAAACCAATGAAGAAAACCATACTTATCGCCCACTACAATGTAATCTCCAACCGGCGTGGCTTCAGTCAAATTACGACGACGTAACTCGCCTGATGACCATAACTCGACGCCGTTTCTTCTATCAATCGCATAGACATTTGAGTTGTTGTCAGTCACAAATAATCGGTTACCGAAAATACTAACGTTTCTAAATGATGCGTACTCTCGACTCCAAATGACCTGACCGGTTCTCAACTCAACCGCCGACAATGCGCCTCCGTAACTAACAACAAACACCGTACCACCAAAAACTAAAGGCTTGCTGTCTACATCTACGATACGTTCAAGCTCTGTCGCGCCTGCAGGTTTAGCAATCACTTGCTCCCATGCGGTTAAACCAGAGTCGATAATCGTGACCAATAGGCGACCACTGGCTAAACCAACAATCGCACCGCCGTTAGCAGCAGCGGGAGGTGACACTCCACGCAATGTCAAAGGGGGTACATCTGACTCGTTTTGCCACTTTATCTCACCGGTCTCAGCATCTAAGCCAAGCAAAGTACCTGCAACGGTATTTACAACAACAATGCCTGAGTCAATCGCTGGAGCAGCTAAGACTTCACTAGGCACCTGAGTACGCCATTCGATGCTGCCATCGGCTTCGTTTATCGCGATGACCTCGCCATTCTCTGTGCCTATATATAAACGTTGATAGGCTAGTGTAATACCACCGGCGATTTTAGCCGAAACTCGCCCAGCGAATAATCCATAAAGATTACCGATTGAACTTGCAGTACTAGGGGTACTGATATCAATATCCCATATACGCTTACCTGTTTCAGGAGACAAAGCAACGATTAAGCCCTCTCGGTCTGCGGCAAATATTTTTTCATAACCAACAGCCGGAGTCAGTCTCGAGAAGTAATTATCGACACCATCTCCTACACTGGCATCCCAAATCACTTCACTCTCAAACGCCATTTGGATTTCAGGAAGAGTACGTATTTCTATTTCTTCGTCGTCTGCAAACCAGTTAGAAACGGTAGTACAACCGCTTAACAACAAAGCTAAGGCGACTACTTTTATACTATTGTTCACTTTCAGTGCTCACTGCTTGAGTTTTTGCATAGGCGATATTATCGATTTTCATCTTAATGTTTTGGTCGTTTTCAAGCTCAGCCAATGCAAGGTTATAAGAAGTTTTTGCTTGGTCAAATTGACCTTGTGCGTAATACACATCACCTTTCAGTTCATTGACTTGGTCACTAAATGCCGGCGCACTTACTGCCTCAAGCTGCGCAACCGCTTGAGGGTACTCAGCCAATTGAAGATGTATTTTTGCCAAACGCAGCTTAGCCACGTCAGCTACTTCTGAGCTTCCGGTAGCTGCAATCTCTAACTGCTCTTTAGCTGTTTCAAAATCGTCTTCTAATACCGCTTGCTGCGCAACTATCATCGCTGCTAATGGTGCATAGCCGGTGTCTTTATTTTCGCTCACAAACTGACTTAGCACTTGGCTATCTTCGCTTTCAGCAAACTCAGTGATGCTGGCAGTGTAGGCTTGAGACGCAGACTCTTTAGTCGCAATCATACTGTCGTTGTAATAACGCCAGCCCCATAGACCGCCTAGGCCGAGTACCGCGCCTAGAATAATGACAGTGCCATTTTCCTTCCAAAATCGTTTAATTGCTTCAATTTGTTGTTCTTCTGTTTCAAAGCGTTCCATGTTTTCCTCTATATATGGTCATCGCATCAAGCGATTTGTACAGTGTCTTTTAATGCTTTCGTTTTCGCTAAATGCAATAAGTATCTTCGGTAATTACTCTGCCAATCAATGCATTTATCGCTTTTTAAATTGGCGCAAAGTATATCCTATTTACGAGCAGCGATCTTGCTGAATATTTGCGATTAATTTTAATCGTCTAATTTACTCTGACAGTAAGGCAAATAACGACTCTTCATCAAGATTTTGCGACGCTTTTTCTTCACGTAAAAAACGTATTTCAAAGTGCGCTTCCCCGGTTGTTTGCTCATTCACAATAACAACAGAACTTGCACCAGACGCATCTGCTTTTTTCATCAGCTTTTTCATATTCACAGCGCCGCAGTGCAACTGCACTTTCAATTTCGGCAATGCATCACGCAAACATTCAGCTAACTGCATAGCTCGAGTCTGCATTAAATCACTACCTGCGCTGATGTAGACATCTGCTTTTGGTAAAAATTCATCGCTTTGACGAATACTTTCAATTAACAAAACCAAGCGCTCTAAGCCCATCGCAAAACCGACCGCTGGTGTTGCCTTGCCGCCGAGTTGAGAAACCAAATTGTCATATCTTCCACCGGCACAAATAGTTCCTTGAGCACCGAGCATATCAGTTACCCATTCAAATACAGTGCGGTTGTAATAATCTAGACCTCGCACTAACGATGGATTAACTTCATATTTAACATTGAGTGCGTCGAGCATTGAACATACTTTTTCAAAGTGCGCTTTAGAGTCTTCATCTAGATGATCAATTAAGCGCGGGGCATCTTTCAATAGTGCTTGCGTTGTTTGATTCTTGCTGTCGAGAACTCTTAACGGGTTTGAGCTTAGACGGCGCTGAGAGTCTTCATCTAGTTGCTCATATACACCCTCAAGAAACGTCACTAGTTTTTCTTTGTACTTGCCTCTCGCCTCAGCACTGCCGAGTGAATTAACCTGCAGAGTCACGCTGTCAGAGATGCCAAATGCCTTCCATAGTCTGGCTCCCATCATAATGACTTCTACGTCTATATCAGGACCTTCAAACCCGTAGGCTTCAGCACCAAACTGATGAAATTGACGATAACGACCTTTTTGCGGACGCTCATGGCGGAACATTGGCCCCATGTACCATAAACGTTGCTGTTGATTAAACAACAAGCCATGTTGGTTACCTGCTCTCACACAGCATGCCGTACCCTCTGGTCGCAGGGTAAGGCTGTCACCGTTGCGATCCTCAAAGGTATACATTTCTTTTTCAACAATATCCGTCACCTCGCCTATGGAGCGCTTAAACAACTCAGTGCTCTCCACTATGGGGGTACGAATTTCTTGATATTGGTATGCGCCAACCAATTGCCTAATTTGCGCTTCAACAAACTGCCATATCCCACTTTGAGAGGGTATGCAGTCATTCATTCCACGAATTGCTTGTATATTTTTGGCCACGGTATACTCAGTGTCGATGTTAAAAAGCCATGCATTATATGGATTTTGTTGGCTTGGGTAAATTGCTGGGAGGGATTATTTAACGAGACCTTAGCAGTTAGGCGACCTACGGATTAGATAGATCGCTTACTTCAATTCGCTTACTTGGGTCTGTCATAGCTTCTTTTGCAGCGGCTTTAGCGCGTATGCGCTTTTCTAACTGGTCAACAAGTTCAGCATTTGCCAGACGCTCGCGTTGACGCTGACCATCAACATAATAGCCGCTCATGTTGCGCGCCCCAGTTAGGCCAATATCTGATACTTCAGCCTCGCCTGGACCATTTACCACACAACCAATAATCGATACATCCAGTGGCGTAATGATGTCTTCTAGGCGCTGCTCTAAGGCATTAACCGTAGAAATCACATCAAACTCCTGACGCGAGCAACTTGGACAAGCTATAAAATTGATACCACGAGAGCGAATACGCAGTGATTTTAAAATATCGAAACCAACTTTTATTTCTTCAACCGGGTCTGCCGCCAAAGAAATTCGAATAGTGTCGCCAATGCCTTCTGCTAACAGCATCCCCAAGCCTACAGAGCTTTTAACTGAGCCCGAACGTAAACCGCCGGCTTCGGTAATACCTAAGTGCAAAGGCTGATTAATTTGCTTTGCCAATAACCGATAAGCTCCCACCGCTAGAAATACATCGGAGGCTTTGACCGACACTTTGAATTGGTCAAAATTCAGCTTATCTAGAATATCCACATGTCGCATTGCCGATTCCACCAAAGCCTCTGGTGTCGGCTCGCCATACTTTTCTTGTAGGTCACGCTCTAAAGAGCCACCATTTACACCGATACGTATCGGTATATTTTTATCTTTCGCACAATCAACAACAGACTTTACACGGTCAATGTTGCCTATATTTCCTGGGTTGATCCGCAGGCAGTCAACGCCATACTCGGCGACTTTCAATGCGATCCGATAATCAAAATGTATGTCAGCCACTAAAGGCACATTCACTTGCTGTTTAATCAGCTTGAACGCCTCTGCCGCATCCATGGTGGGTACGGATACTCTCACAATATCTGCACCAACCGCTTCAATACGCTTTATTTGTGCAACGGTTGCAGCCACATCGGTTGTTTCGGTATTCGTCATCGACTGCACAGCAATGGGTGCACCATCGCCTATTGGCACAGTGCCAACATTAATACGGGTCGATTTTCGTCGATTGATCGGGTTTTCTGAAAACATTACTCACCTTGCAAAGGCAGTTGGAAATTAGCAGAGCGACCATCGTCAAAGCCACTCATATCTACCGCTTGTCCGCCAAAGTCTATTTCAACCACTTGCGGAGCACCCAGTATAATTTCGATAGGCGGTACACCTGATACTTCCATCACTCGCCCCTTGACCTTTACGCCCACAGCAATAGTTTGATCGAATGCATCTTTTACGCTAACCCAGCAGTCGTCTGCAAAAGTAAAGACCATATCAACACTACCATCACTGTTGACTGCATACGGTAAGTCTTGGTCGATTGTTGTGCTTGTTTGGCTATCGTCTTGAGTGTTCGCTTGCGTATCCGCTAATGCATCACTGTCATCAACTACAGACTCAATCTCTTGTGCGGCGCTTTGCACTAGCTCACCGGTCTGAGTAACAGTGGAAGTATCATTTTCAATAACACCCTGTCCTGCGCTTGTCACATCATCAGCTTGTGTTGTTTCTGTGGCAATGTTGCTTGGATTACTATCGGTTTCTGCTTGCAGACTATTGTCTTCTACAGCACTTTCCACGGCCAATTCAGGGTCAGTAGATGAGGTAAGCGCTTCGGCAATATCACTATCAACAATAGAAGTGTCGATACCTTGCTGTCTATCGCTTGTATCCTGCTCAACGTTGCTTTGCTCAACGGCGATTGGCGCAGCAGAGGTGGGTGATGACGAATTTTGAGCGTCGGTATTCAGTGCATCTGAAAAACTAAAGTTAGACTGATCGACCCACCAAACAACTAACAAACCAACCAAAAGTAAAATAATAATGTAGGTGACAAAATTCCATCGTGAATCATTTGCCTCACGCTCTACTCTTTTGGAAAAGCTTTGTAGTTTTGAAGGCGTATTACTCAAGGCATGAAGTTTATCAAAAGATTTCAGTAGGGGATCTGCTGAAATTCCCATCAATCTTGCGTACAAACGCACGTAACCTTTTGTGAAAGTGATCGAAACCCCTTTTTCTATACTGTCGGACTCAATTGCTTGAACACTACTTAATCGCAGGTGCAGTCTGTCTGCCACCTGCTGTTGTGTTAAACCTTGCTGTTCTCTTGCGGAACTTAAAATTTCACCTGGCCCAACATTAGCGTTTGCATCGTTAGGGTTGGTTGAATTTTCTTCGTTAGTCATTGTTATTGGGTTCCCGTACTCTTAATTGAGAGCCTGTTCGAAGGGCTGATGCGTCTGCCATATCGTTCCATTTTAATAAGGATTGTATTTTTACATTATATTTCAATGAAATACGATATAAATTTTCTCCTGCTGCAACCGTATGAAACTCAACTGCTGACTCATTATCGTCACTGGTAGAGGGCTGAGAATCCTCTTCTAAAACAGCTACTGCTGGTAACTCATTGCTATCGGTTGTCTCACTTTCGGTATTTGACTCAGCCTCAGGCTCTGAAACATCTTCTTGTACGCTAGTTTCAGTAGTTACGTCAATTACCATCACCTCGGCCTGCTCTTCAACTACTACAGTGCCTTGTTCAGTGGCGACATCGGCATTATCGTCAAGTACACGCTCTTCTTCGACCACTTCTGCAACTACTTCTTCGACGACAAGCGTTTCAGTGGTTTGTACGCGTTCAGGGTTACTTAGTTCTATTTCGTTTTGATTTGCTTGTGTATCTACTAACGCATTATCTATTTTAAGGTCATTTGCATCGTTAGCTGCAACATCGCTTTTTACAACTTGCGCTTGGGAGTCCTCGATGGCTTCAACTACCTGGGACTCATCACTAATATTTGCCGCCTGCTCAGATACATCATCGGCGAGTTCCTGAGCATCTTCCTCAATGTTTTCTTCACTAATTTCAGCAGCAGCTTCAATAGTATCTTCGGGTTTTGTAGTGTCGATAATAGTAATTTCACTGACGCTGGAATAACCAATTTCTTCTGCGCTTAATTTTAGTTCCTTGGTATTTTCTACAACTTCAGTATCAACAATTTCAGTTTCTACGATTTCCGCCTGAGCGCTTGTGGCTGCATTCTCAGCATTAACCACTTGTTCTTCACTTCCTGCGACTTGCACAGAAGTGTCAGGCTCTCCTAGTACACTTGCAACTATCTGAGTATTGATATTTGCAGATTCAGTTGTCTCGCTGGTTTCGCGAATTTTGCGGGTAACAGTGGCAGATGGCTTAAATTTACCCATTTGTGCAAGGTATTTTTGTGTATTGGGATGATCCGGAAACATCGACTTTAAGATTTCACCATAACCTACAGCAGTTTTAGTGTCTTTTAACCCTTGCGCAATTTGAAACTGGAGGTAAAGCGTTTCAGCAGATACCTGAGCATTGCGCTCATACTTAAATAAGCTTCGCTTGGCATTTTCCCATTGTTCATCTTCAACATAGAGTCTGGTTAGCAAAAACAGGCTCTCTGGGCGAGTTGGCTGATGATTCAGTGCACTGTTGAAATAATTAATGGCCTCTTGGTCTTTGCCTTGACTTTGACTGCAAATAGCTAAGTTTTCGTATGTTTCTGCAGTCGATACGTAGTTACGGTCGTTTACCGCTTCTAAAAAGTATTCTTTAGCCTTTTCGTACTGTCCCTCTTGACATAAAAACGCACCATAACTGTTAAGAACGTCTGGATCGTTGCGAGAATACGAGAGTGCATTCTCATAGCTTTCTATTGCCAGCTCTGGTTCGTCAACTTGCTGATAATAAAAGGCGAGCGCATAGTGAGCTTGTCCATTGCGAGGTGCAAACTCTAAGGCTTTATCGAGGTTGAATTTTGCTTGGCTAAAGTTGCCATTTTGCAAATAGGTCAAGCCTAAGCTTACTCTGGTTTTCGAGGCTTCGTCGGCGTCGAAGGCGCGAGCACCGATGAAGGATGGGTCTATGGGCTCAGAAACACAAGCAGACAAAGAAAGCGTAAGCAAAATACACGACAGAGTTCTTAACATGGTAGTAATGACCCTTTAAATTTTTAGCTATTTTTCAATGTTTTATAGCAATGGTCAACGTTAAGTTGACCGTTTAATCGAATAAACGTCACAAGCGATAGTCGCTCCAGTTGTGAGCCATTCAATGATGCATACAAAATAGTGTAACAAGATGGTTATTATTATTCTATTAAGTGAGTTTGACCGATATTGGTTTGCCTTGCATTTGTTTTTTCAGCAATCGCTTGGTTCTATCAACAACATCACCTACTAATTGCCCGCAAGCAGCATCAATATCGTCACCACGTGTTTTTCTGACCACTACGGTAAAGCCATAGTTCATCAATACTTTTGAAAATCGGTCGATACGAGAGTTGCTCGAGCAAGTATATGGCGAACCTGGATAAGGGTTAAAAGGTATTAGGTTGATTTTACAAGGTGTGTCTTTTAACACTTTCGCCAACTCATGTGCTTGTTCGGTACTGTCATTGATATTACTTAACATCACATACTCAACCGTTACTTTACCTTGATTTGCCTTAGCTTTTGCTAAATATCGCCTTACTGCTGCCAAAAATTCTTCTATCGGATACTTCTTGTTAACCGGCACAATTTCGTCGCGCAAAGCATTATCTGGCGCATGTAAAGAAATCGCCAAGGCCACATCAATTTGATCGCCTAACATATCAAGTGCCGGCACTACGCCTGATGTAGAAAGCGTTACTCTTCTTTTCGACAAACCAAAACCAAAATCATCCATCATTATATCCATCGCTGGTACAACATTTTTAAGATTTAGTAATGGCTCACCCATTCCCATCATAACAACATTGGTAATCGGGCGCTGTGAAGTATCTTTTGAGAGGCCAATAAAGGTAGCTACTCGCCAAACTTGACCAATAATTTCAGCAACGCTTAAATTACGATTAAAGCCCTGTTGGCCTGTTGAGCAAAAAGTACATTCTAGCGCACAGCCTACTTGCGAAGATACGCACAAGGTAGCGCGGTCAGTCTCGGGGATCCAAACACTCTCAACTTCCTGACCGCCATCAAGGGCAATGGCAAACTTAATCGTACCGTCGGTGGCTTGTTGATATTCTTTTATCTCAGGGGCGCGAACTTCTGCGTTAGCCTTTAATTTTGCTCGCAAGTCTTTATTGATGTTTGTCATTTTATCAAAATCTGATTCGCCCGCTTGATATATCCACTTCATTAACTGGTCAGCACGAAAGGGTTTTTCACCAATAGATGCAAAATACTCCCTTAATCCTTGACGGTTAAAGTTCAACAAGTTCGTGAGTTTGAGGGCGCTTGGCGTCGCCTGTTTTACCTGCTGTTGATTTGTCATCTTAATGCCTTTCAATTTGATACGCCGCTGAGCGGATTAATGTATTTTGAGCTTTATATTATTTAAGTCGCTACAACACTAACGAATTAAAAAATACACAGCTAAAAAAGGGAGCTTATGCTCCCTTAGTATAACACTGATTAGAGCCTAGCGAGTGCGTGGGCAAATCTCTTCGTCTGAGAAGAAGTATGCAATCTCGCGAGCAGCAGACTCTGGCGCGTCTGAGCCATGTACTGCATTTTCGTCGATTGATGCTGCGTAATCAGAACGTAGCGTACCTGCAGCCGCGTCAGCTGGGTTGGTAGCACCCATGATTTCACGGTTCTTAACAACCGCGTTCTCGCCTTCTAAAACCTGAACCATAACCGGACCAGACGTCATAAAGTCAACCAACGCACCAAAGAAAGGACGCTCTTTATGTTCAGCATAAAACCCTTCGGCTTTTTCTCTGCTCAAATGCACCATTTTAGACGCAACAATGCGCAAACCAGCGCTCTCAAAACGGTTGTAAATAGCACCAATTGCATTTTTTGCTACCGCATCTGGTTTGATAATTGAAAACGTGCGTTCTAAAGCCATGATTAATTCCTATAGATTCTATTTAGTTTTGTGTGGTGAATGGGAACAACACAATACTGCTAACCCACTCGCTACATTTAGCGCGCGATTATATGCACTTTAGAGGCAAAATCCCAATCTAATTTGCAATTATCTTGCTAAGTATCATGATTTATTGAAGATTTTACCTAAATTCTAGTATTGCTGAGTATTCGCTAGTGATTGTGATGCCTGCATTTCGCGTAACTTAGGAATACTCGTATTGAGTACATCAATTACAAAATCGATATCTTCTTCGCTAGTAAAACGCCCAACACTAAAGCGAATAGAACTATGTGCAAGTGCATCGCTTAACCCTAGTGCTCTTAATACGTAAGATGGTTCTAAACTAGCCGATGTACATGCAGAGCCGGTGGATACCGCAACATCTTTGAGTGCCATCATTAACGACTCGCCGTCTACGTTGGCAAAGCTGATATTTAAAGTGTGTGCCACGCCATGACCTAAATCGCCATTGACTTGCACGCCTCCTAGTGCTGATATGCCATCAAATAATCGGTCGCGAAGCGATGCGATTCGAGCAACTTCGAGGTCCATTTCAAGCTTTGCCAAATGAAAAGCTTCGCCCATGCCAACGATCTGATGAGTCGCCAAGGTCCCTGAACGCATACCACGCTCATGTCCACCACCATGAATTTGGGATGCGATACGAATACGCGGCTTACGGCGAACATACAAAGCTCCAATTCCTTTAGGACCGTAGGTTTTATGTGCCGAAAATGACATCAAATCTACTTTCAGCGCTTGTAAATCAATGGCCACTTTAGCGGTACTTTGTGCCGCATCTACATGAAAAATGATATTATGCGCTCGGCATAATTCGCCTATGGCGGCAATATCTTGGATAACGCCAATTTCATTATTTACATGCATAACACTAACTAAAACGGTATCGCTTCTAAACTGCGCCTTTAGCTTTTCGATGTCTAACAAGCCATTTGCTTCTGGCTGCATGTAAGTCACCTCAAAACCTTCTTGCTCTAGCTGCTCCATGCTATCTAATACCGCTTTATGTTCGGTCTTTAAGGTAATGATGTGCTGTCCACGGTCTTTGTATGCATGTGCAGCACCTTTAAGAGCAAGATTATTTGATTCAGTCGCACCAGATGTAAATACGATTTCTCGGGGGTCAGCGTTAACTAAATCTGCAATTTGGTTACGCGCAATATCCACGGCCTCTTCTGCCATCCAGCCATAACGATGAGAGCGCGACGCCGGATTACCAAAATTGCCCTCAAGCGTTAAACACTCCATCATTTTTGCTGCTACCCTAGGGTCAACCGGCGTTGTCGAGGCATAGTCAAGGTAGATAGGTAGCTGTAAATTACTCATATTTACTCCGCAAAAAGTGCTAGTTCCTTAATATATTCAAACAACTATATACTGGGATCAAAAGCCTCTGCCGCTGCTTTTTTCAAAACCGGTGATATGCCAGTTTGCGCAAAATCTTCAGCTTTTAGTTTAGGCAATGACTGAGTGCATACGTCGCCACCAAGGGATTGTATTACTTTGCACATCTCTTCAACTTTTGTATCCATAAGATGCACATGTTCAAGCATCAACCCCATTGCACTGGCAACGGGATCTGGGTTTTCATCCGATATCGCGTAGGCGTCAAAGCCATACTTCTGTGCAATAGCATGTCGTTTTGAATACCGGGCTTTGTCTTGCTTTTTCTGCAATATGTTACGTCCTGGAATACCAATGCAAGTTGCATAATTCGGTACGTCTTTTATGACAACCGAGTTAGAACCGATTCTTGCATTTTCACCGATAGTAATCGGTCCTAGAATCTTTGCTCCGGCGCCAATTACCGCACTTTTTTCGAGGGTAGGATGACGTTTTCCTGGCGACCAACTGGTCCCGCCAAGCGTGACTCCGTGGTAGAGCGTCACATCATCTCCTACCACCGCAGTTTCACCAATCACTACACCCATGCCATGGTCAATAAATACGCGGCGACCAATTTGCGCACCGGGATGAATTTCGATACCGGTTATAAAGCGGCTCAAGTTAGACATAAAACGAGCCAGCCAACCCAGCTTTATTTGCCATAATTTATGGCTAATACGATGTAACCAAATTGCATGCAAGCCTGGGTAATTAAACACGACTTCCAGCGTATTGCGTGCAGCGGGATCTCGATGAAAAACACTTTCTATATCTTCTTTCATGCCTGAAAACATATGTACCCTTGTTTTACTTTTTCAGTAGCGAGCTACCTTTATTAATCTTCGTCTTGCGGGCGTTGCTCGTTGAACTTTTGCTGTGACGCCTTGTTTTGTTTAAGGTCGTACTGCTTGTCGATAGACGCCAAAATACCGCGTAAAATATTCAGTTCAAGAGATTCCGGCCGCGCACGATTAAACAAACGCTTTAGCTTTTCCATAACCACGCCGGGATGGTTCTCGCGAATAAAAGAGGTTTTACGCAGAGTGCTTTCTAAGTGCACATAAAAACGCGCTAAATCTTCAGCGAGGGGATACTCTGATACCTTTGCGGGTGCATACTGCTGCTTCTCGCGGTTCAGATATTCGGTGCGAATTTCATAACAAAAGGTCTGCACCGCTGCCGCTAAATTTAATGAACTATATTCGGGGTTTGCTTCAATACAAGTGTGAAAATCACATAGTCTGAGCTCGTTGTTATTCAAACCGCTATTTTCTCTACCGAAAACCAATGCCACATTATGCTTTTGTGCTTCGTCGTTGATTCTCACGCCGGTTTCTCTTGGCGTTAGCATTGGCCATGAGAGTGTGCGAGTGCGAGCTGAAGTCCCAATCACAAGACCACAGTCTTTTATTGCATCGGCCAGTGTTGGCACTATGGTCACATTTGCCAATACATCTCCGGCGCCTGCTGCCAATGCGCTAGACTTGCCATCGGGCTTTGATACTGGGTCAACAAGATACAACGACGATAGTCCCATTGTCTTTAAGGCCCTAGCTGCCGAACCAATATTGCCGGTATGAGAAGTATTCACTAATACGATACGTACGTTGTCGAGCATATACGCTTAACCTTTACGTGAGTGTTAAAAAACGGCGCATAATATAGCATGTGAACGGTGCATCTGATACACTTCGCTTTGTTAATTACTGTTCTTTTCACAATTTGTCTTTTTTATTTGGTGGACTCTATGCATCCTATGCTCAATATTGCTGTGCGCGCTGCACGTGCGGCCGGCTCAATCATCGCCCGAGGTTTTGAAAATCGCGACGACCTTAACATCGAACAAAAAGGACTGAACGATTTTGTTACCAAAATCGATAAAGAAGCAGAATTTGCTATCATCAGCAAAATTCAAGAAACCTACCCTGACCACTCCTTCATTTGTGAAGAAGGCGGTAACATCAACAACAATGCCGACTTTACATGGGTGATTGACCCACTCGACGGCACGACCAATTTTATTAAAGGTATCCCTCATTTTGCGGTCAGTATCGCGTTGTTACATAAAGGGAAGCTTGACCAAGCAGTTGTTTTTGACCCCATCCGTGGAGAGCTTTTTGTTGGTAGTAAAGGTGCTGGCACGCAGTTGAACGGCTACAGAGTAAGAGCAAGTAAATCTAAAGACTTATCTAGTACTATTTTAGCGACCGCCTTCCCATTTAGAGACAAAGCGAGAATAGAAGAAGCCCTTAAACAATTTAACCGTATCTTTGCACAGGTTGGCGATGTTCGCCGCTCTGGTTCGGCAGCGCTAGATTTAGCCTACGTTGCCGCTGGCAGATACGACGGTTATTGGGAAAAAGGTCTGCAGTCTTGGGACATGGCCGCAGGTGAGTTATTGGTAAAAGAAGCCGGTGGCCTTATTACCGATTTTGCAGGCAACAATGACCCTCTTTATGCAGAACTCAAACAAGCAGGCAGCGCAAACGGCTTGGTTGCTGGTAACCCACGTGTTGTTCAGCATATTGTGAAGCAACTGAAAGGTTAA
>CAZUON010000061.1:0-15893 GCA_964621345.1 uncultured Glaciecola sp.
TGTTATTGCTGACAGTGTCCAAAAGAAATGTTTAATTAAGTTGTTATACATTACATATATCAATAAACTATTCGACCGGTATATTTTGCAACTGTTTTTCATCAGTCGCATTATTGAATAAAAGAAGTGTAAGGGTTAGATTTGAACTTACCAAACATAATTAAATGCTTGAGCATGACCTCAGCATTACTCTGTTATCAAACTTTTGCATATGCAAATGTCGATGTATCAGTATTTTTAGATAAAGTTAAAACGGTAACCTACGACTGCCCAGATATATCGTATTTGCCTCAATTAGATGCGTACTTAGCATCGGACGACATTCCTGCGCAGCAGCGATTTGAACTACTTGTTAATAAAACGCATTTTCAGAATTGCAATGGGCAAAGCGAAAATGCGCAAGGAATTCTTATTGGCATATTAAACGATCCTGACGTTGACAAAACCTCTGAGTATTTTGCATCAGCAACATACCAGCTTGGGTTTACGTTTGATATGCAGGAGCGTGCTGAACGCTGTGAGTACTATGGGGAAGCGTTTAAATTATCCGAAGGTAAGTTTACAGATATTGAGATGAGCTCAACGTTAGGGCTTATCACAAACTGCCCTCAAAGCGGTTTTAGTGATGATAGCGAAAGGATTGCAGCATATTTTGCATTAGTTGAACGTTACACTGGAACAGATGAGGCAAGTGCGTTAGCGCATATCCATAACAATATCGGGTTGTTTTTCGGTGGGAAGGAACAGCACGTCTTAGCGGCTGAGCAGTACTTGAAAGCACACGAGTTAGGCCAAGGTGTCAATACAGGAAGTAACCGCCTATCTATTTTGATAAGTGCAATTAGTTCTTTGTTAGCGAGTGGACAATTTGAGCGGGCCAATGAAGCGATTCTAGAATTTGAATCAATTAACGCTGAGGTTGCGACACCACTGACTAACTTTTGGCTTTATTTTGCAAAGGCTGGCTACTATTACCGAGTAAATGACATAGAAGCTTTGGAAGCAACGTTGCCAGTGTTAAAAGAGGCAATCGATAGAGTCAATAGCCCTTTCTATCAAGATTTGTACAGATGGTATAGCGCAGTTCCTTGTTTGTATCATAATGATTTAGGATGCTTACAAGTATTTGTCGATTACGAAAAATCCCTTCCAAAAGCCCGCAAACAATACGCTAGTTACGATTATCATAAGTTTCTTATTCGCGCGTACTTTGCTCTGGGCGACATTCAGGCAGCAAGTGAAGCATTTGAAATTAGTGTGAATAAGCTTGACCAAATTAAACAAAATAACGACGGCATGTCAAAGGTAATGGGGGTCGCGAATCTTTACGGTCAAATTTACGTTCTCGAGAATAGGATCCAGGTAGCAGAGAGAAGAAAAGTAGCCCTTACATTTGGTGGCTTAATTTTCATGTTGGCAATAATGTTTATTGGGGCTTACATTCTCAGAAGACGACATTTGGCGAGGATGTCAGTTGATCCGGTCACCGAACTGCTTAACAGCAAAACCTGTGTTAACGAGATTGCAAAGGTTGATGTTCCTAGCAACGGTAAGACCAACGCCTTGGCGATATTTGATTTAGGCAACTTCAGAGAAGTAAATCGCCAGGTCGGTTCGACGAGGGGAGATTACGTGTTACAGAAAATCGCTAATACCCTCACTCAAGTCACTCGCGATAACGATATCCTAGGTAGGTTTGCACCTGAACAATTTATTTTATGTTTAACCGATATTGAGGAAAGCTCTGCTAAATCTTTCTTTGAGCGAGTGCAACAAGCGCTAGAGGGTACTTTTATTGATGGTCAACATGGTATCGACATAAGTATTCGCTCCAGTATGAGTATCTACATTACTAACGATAAGTTCGATGATCTGAATCGGGTATTGGATGATATGTTGTTATCGCTTAGTCTTAAGGCTCAAAAGTAAAATAACTTATTAATAAAACAAAGTTATATATCTGCTTTTATTTAAGCTCAGCGCGTTAAACAACTATGGGCATCTATAACTAGTTATCTTTGCTTTGGGCGATTGTTAAAAGTGTTTTCTCAATGCTTTGCACACTTTTTGTTAACACCTTTATATTCATTGCAAGGTCATCAATGTTTTGCTCACGTGAGTCAAGAGTAGGGGCTTGTGGAGCGCTCGGTACATCTTGGTTCATAAAAGCTTCTTTTTGTTCAAGAATAGCCTCTCTGAATGATGCAGCGTCATGTATGCCGATTAATGATACCAAGGCACCATGGCCAGACTGCCCAGCAGTTTCGAAGCTTAATTTATGTAGATCAAACATACGCATAATTGGGCCTTGGCTTAAGGCAATATCGGTTATCTTATCTAGCGGAATAGACTTTTCAACAAGAAAAAATATGCCTCGTTTAACCACTAACTTACGCTCAAGTAGATGTGCGGAGGTCGCTTTGAGTTTTTTACCTGAAATTACGAAAACTAACAGAGCAATGATAGGCGTAAAGATAATCCCTGCTATAGAAATAATTGAAAAGAATACCGACATCAGAGTCCAGTAGGCTTTTACTTTATTGTTGAATGAGGCTTTTATAATTACATTTTCTTGCACAGGAAGTCCTTTCACCGAGCTCTCGTATTCTTTGTAGCAGGGCGCCAGTAGGTAATCATTTCAATTGCACTGCCTTTAAACGAGATATCAATTATCATGTTGATGTTAGCTTAACCCTACTAACAGTAATCATCAATGTTCTTGGCAGGACTCAATGTATTCGTTGCGCATTTTTTCAGCGTTATCGCCAAACAAAATCTTACACGCCTCAATTATGCCTGGAGTTGCAATAATCTCTTCTTTACGCAAGACCATTTCAATCTTAGACCTTCTGCGCAAAAAGTCTTCTAAAGTGGTAATCATTTCTCTGCGTGCGGCGTAATGTAACTCAGCTCGTAGGTATTCTGCATTTTTCATTAATTGCTCAGCCTGAGACGGATCCCTTTGAATTTCGTCAAGGATTTGTAACGCATGAACATCGTAACGTCGCCACAGGCGGGTGGTCAATTTCTCTGATGAGTATGCAGGTGTCATAGCGTCTAGGTCGAGCAGTTTTGCCCTGAATTCAAATTCAGCTTTAATATCGGCAGAAGACTCTCCATACCAAATTTTATCGCGCTCAGGTAACGTAATCCCCATTTTTTCAATGAGTTCACACACCTCTTCACCTACGTTTATACAATCGGTAAGTTTTCCGCCGAAAATACTCATGTAGTTATCTTGCTCATTTACATCTATTGCATGCTTGCGAGACAGTTGCACCCAATCTGCTTGACCTTTTCCGCCTTTCACTGCCAGTGGTCTAACTCCCCATCGCTCAGAAATGATATCGGCTTTTGTTAGGGGCTTATCCAAGTCTAATAATGCGTTTACATTATCAAGAATAAAATTTCTATCATCTTCTGTCACAGCAGTTTTTGGCTCTTCAACTTGGTTGTCGGTTGTGCCTATACAGGTTTTTTGCCCCATAGGTATCACGAAGAAGAGTCGACCGTCGGACGCGAAAAAGGCTAGTACTTTATCGACGCTGGTTAATTTATTTACGATTAAATGCACACCTTTTGAAAACAAATGGTTATGTTCGGTGCGTTGCTGATTGGATTGATTAAACAAATCTACCATTGGGCCGCAGGCATTAATCACGGCCTTTGATTTGATCATGAATTCCTTACCGTCGACCGTATCAAAAGCTAGTGTTTCCCATATTCCATTATTTCGCTTACAACTTTTTGCGCCAACATAGTTTGCGACTATCGCGCCATTATCCATTGCACTTCTTACGAAATTAAATACAAAGCGCGCATCGTTGTCATACAAAAAGGCGTCGGAGTATTCAAAGCCTCCTTGTGAATGACTAACATCAATCACCGATTCAGTCTTTTTAATATTGTTAGCACTCAAAAAAGTCGGTTTCTGCGTAAAGAAGCGACCCATTAGCCAGTAAAGAATAGTGCCTAAGTACACAAACCAAGCTGGAAAGCGAAAGCCCTTTTGTAAAGTTGTTAAAAAACGTATCTCTTTTACTGTTGAAGGGTAACTGCGCATGAGGTGATTACGACTTTTACAAAGTTTGTTCACCAGCAAGTATTCATGGTTCTCTAAGTATTTTATACCGCCCCACGCAAGATTAGACGAGTTTGACGAAGTCTCACCGGCAAAGTCGCCTTTATCTATCAACGCTACCTTAGCGCCTTTACGCTTTAATGCCGCAGCGGCTACCGCTCCGTTGATACCTGAACCAACTACTAAAACGTCGTATTCATCTTCGCTTAGTTTTTTTATGTTGGTTTGTCTTAGTAACATATTATCCTCGTTTGTTTCCAAAAACTGCTGGGCTTACCAGAATGTGTACAATACCCAAAGCATCGACATAGCCAGCAATACGGCATGTAACCGGTAGTCAGCAAAAATACTTGTGCCCGATTTCTCTGCGATGAGCGATTTATCGTAGACTAACTTCGATACATCTTTATTTAGGTCTTGAGGGCCAAAAATCGACATTAAAACAAAAATGGCGGTACAGATTAAAAACATAAGTCCAACGCCAACCGAGAAATGCATGTCCAGAAGTCCGTTTTGTCTGCCTAAGAACATCGCAATACCTAATGCGAACCCAGCAATTAATGTCCAAAATGCAGCTGAGGGAGTAGCATTTCGATAAAATACACCAACCAAAAAGATAACAGCAACCGGCGGTACGATTATCGCAAACATTTGCTGTAAGTAGGCCCAAAGGCCGCCAAAGTTAGCAATCTGAGGTGCCCAAAACGCTGCGATAAGCATGATCACAATCGTACTTATACGCCCAATTTTACCCACTTCTTTATCGCTAATTCCTGGTTTCGTGGGTTTAACAAAATCAACCACCACTAAAGTAGAGGCTGAGTTAAGTGTGGAATCAACACTCGACATAATAGCTGAAATAAGACCCGCTAATACGATACCCACCACGCCTACAGGAAGTACTTCAGCAATTAATGTTGGGAATACCATGTCGCCATTTTCAATATTAGGCAATATGCTAATGGCCATTGCGCCTGGCAGTACCATAATAAACAAAGGAAGTATCTTCAGAAAGCCGCCCAACATAGCTCCCCATCTAGCGTGTTGAACGTTTTTAGCAGCAAGCACACGCTGCGTTACGTACTGGTTAGTCACCCAATACCAAAACCCGAGTAAAGGAACCCCAACCAACGTTCCTAGCCAAGGCAGGGTAGGGTCACCCATTGGGCGTATCACTGAAAGATGATTATCGGGTACTGAGTTGGTTAACATAGACCAAGAAAAATCGAGACGTTCAAAGAGCATGTAAGTCAGTATGCTGCAACCAACAAGTAAGATAACGGCCTGCAAAGTATCGGTATATGCCACTGCTTTTAGTCCGCCAAAGGCAGTATAAAAGCCAGCGACTAATGCTAAGCCCATTGCGGTGTAAGAAAGTGGGAGTTCAGGGAAGAAAACTTGCAACACCACAGCGCCTGCATATAAGCCACCCGCCATATCAACTAAAACACTGGTAACGATAGTGACTGACGAAAAAATCTTACGAGAGCGGACATCGTAGCGAAGTTCGAGATATTCTGGGACGGTGGTTATTTGTGCCCTGAGGTAAATAGGAATGAATATTGCGGCCATGACAATCAAGGGAAGACCTGCGAGCCATTCGTAGTTTGAACTAGCAATACCGGTGGTGTACGCCGCACCAGTGAGACCAATCAGGGTTGTACTAGAAATATTAGAGGCAAATAACGAGGCACCGATGACTCCCCAGGTTAAGGTTCGCCCACCCAAAAATAAGTCTTCGCCAGTTTTCGTTTTTAAACCAACCCAGATACCTATTGCTAGCACTACTAGAAAGTAGGCCCCAATAATGTATAAATCGATATTGTGAATGCTATCCATTTATGTGCTCCATATGGATGTAAAACACCCTTATTGTTATTTTAGTGCGCCTTATTTAGCATGAGCTTTAAGTCGCGCTTTCTCTGTACTGTTCTTTTCACTAATTTTATTGCCACTGTAACCACTCAACTTGCTCAGAGCATCTGTGGGTCAAACTGTATTGTGATAAAGATAAATCCTATTTGTTAACTTAATTTTTACTTAATTCAGTCAACAATAGCGAAAAAAGCCTGATATGCAGGCAAATGCAAATTCTGTTCATTCAAATCATAGCTAAAGCCAAGTGATTCCTGTGGATTGATATGTGCAAATGGCACCTTAACCTTGGCATCCTGCAACGAAAGATTGATCACTACTAACATCTGTTGCTCTTCACTTGTACGTAACCATGCCAATACCCCAGGCAAACTTAACAATGTAAATTCACCATGTCGCAAGGATGGCTGTTGAGCGCGCCATTTGATTAAATTTCGCGTGCGGTTGAGTATGCTATTGGCAGAAGTCTCTTGAATATTTACGGCTAATGGCAATTGTTGTGGGTCTACGGGTAACCATGGCTTATGTTCTGAAAATCCTGCATGCGCTTGTTTTGCATCCCATACCATTGGGGTTCTGCAGCCGTCGCGTCCCTTGTATTCTGGCCAAAATGGCTTGCCATAAGGGTCTTGAATATCGTCAAAGGAAACATCAGCCTCTGCTAAACCCAGCTCTTCGCCCTGATACAAACATACACTGCCTTTTAGGCTTAACAAAAGTGCAGTGGCGGCGAGGGCAAAATCAGGATGATGTTGATCGCCTCCCCAGCGGCTAACCACACGTTTTACATCATGGTTACACAAGGCCCAACAAGCCCAGCCATCCTTAAGGCTTAGATTAAAATTCTCAGCAACCGCTTCAATAGCCTCTTTAGAACAGTCATCGCCGAGTAAGTCAAAGGTGTAGGCCATATGCATAAGATCATCGCCGGCAGTATATTGCGCCATAATATCAATCGAATGCTCACCGTTAATTTCACCCATAGTGGTCGTGTTCGGGTATTGGTTTAACAACTCTCGCATTTTTCTAATAAATGGAATGTTCTCAGCTTGCGTAATGGAATGTTTATGTTGTTGGCGCGCATATGGATTCGAGTCTATAACGCCAACTGTACTGCGCTCGCCTTCGGGGAATATTGGGTTATCTCGCAGTAATTTGTCATGAAAATAGAAATTAGCAACATCGAGCCTAAACCCGTCTACCCCTAAATCTAACCAAAATTTTAGGTTAGCGAGTTGCGCGTCTTGTACCGCAGGGTTATGAAAGTTTAAATCGGGCTGACTACTTAGAAAGTTGTGAAAGTAATACTGTTGACGTTGTTCGTCGAAGGTCCATGCGCTGCCACCAAAAAAAGATAGCCAATTATTTGGTGCACTGCCGTCCTCTTTAGGGTCTGCCCAAACAAACCAATCTGCTTTATCGTTTGTTTTGTCATTACGGCTTTGATTAAACCATTCATGCTCTATTGAGCAATGACTAATCACCTGATCAATAATGACCTTAATATTTAAACTATGGGCTTTATTTAATAAATTTACGAAGTCTTCAATATTGCCAAACAATGGGTCGACCGCACGATAATTGGAAATATCGTAGCCAAAGTCATGCATAGGGGATTTGAAAAAGGGGGAAATCCAGATTGCATCAACGCCAAGTGACGCAATGTAGTCGAGTCTTTGCGTGATCCCGGATAAATCTCCAACACCATTGTTGGTGCTATCGTTAAAGCTCCTTGGATATATTTGATAAATGACCGCGCCTTTCCACCAATCTGCCATATTAAACCTGCTACTAGATAATACTAATGACCGCAGATTTTACTGAAAATTGTGGGCGGTGAAATCTAAAACACAACTTAATTTAACTTAATATTTACTTAATTTTTATTAGGGCAACTATCTCCGATTACCAACGGAGCATGCAGAATTAAATTTTCTTCTTCGCGCTCACCTAAAAATATCTCTGCTGCAGCGCGCCCTTTTTCCATACTCGGTTGTTCAATTGTGGTGAGTGTGGTTGAACTTGTTTTACCTTCATCGATGCCATCAAAGCCTGTTATCAATATATCTTCCGGAACCGACAGCCCCAAGTCTTTAGCAGCTTGAATTGCGCTCAGTGCAATCCGGTCGCTCATACATAACAAGAGTTCAGGGCGCGGATTCTGTTGCAGTACATATTTTGCGGTTTCGTATGCTAAGAAGTGCGTATTGTCTGGAATGCTCCAAATATGGGATTTGGGGATCGTAATATTATTAGATAATGCTGCCTCTTCAAAACCCAATAAGCGCTGTACCATAATGTTATTTTCTGCCTCGTATAGACTGGTTTGCTCTAAATTTGCAGTATGTGCGTTATCGGATATGCGTAAACCCAAAACGACACTGTGTTTTGGTGCATGTTTGAAGGCAAAGTTAGCGCATTCTTTTGCAGCTTTTTGATTATTTATATTAATGGACACGGCGTTGTCCAGATTGAAATCTATCGCGATAATTGCTTTGCGGTGGTAATTGAGCTCTTTTAGTCTATCCGCAGATGGTGGGCCATATATAATAAAGCCTTCTACAAATGACTCCAGCCCGCTCAAGCTTTTAAGCTCTCTGCGCGAAGGCACAACTAAAATGTTATATTCCGGTTTTTCGAATACTTGCGAAATACCTTGAAGTACTAGGTTCGCGACTGGGTCAGAAAAGCTATAACTTAACTGGTGCGATAACATTACCCCAATCACTTTGGTTTTACTTGTTCTTAATTGACGAGATTCAGCGTGAGGACCGGCGTAGCCCATTTCCTTGCAAGATTGTAGGATTTCTTCGCGTAATTCTTGTGATAGCTGAGAGGGGCGATTAAACGCATTGGAGACCGTTGCGGTTGATACACCAATTTCCTGTGCAACTTCTTTAAGGGTTAATCGCTTTGCTCGTCGGACAGACATAATTAGCCTAAGTCTTTTGTGTCAGTAAATAAAAAATAGCATAGTTTGCGTTTGTATTTAACTGGGTTTTTACTGTAGCTATGGTTTTTCGAAATAGGCTGCGCGAAGTATTAATGTTTGCGATTTTTAGTGATACCAGCGCTAGGGATACTTGTAAGCGTTTTCCCTAAAAAGGTATTGTGGGTGAATTCCAGCATTTCATCTATCTCTAATAATAACTGACGGGTTTTTTCGTCCCCTAAGCCTTCGCAATGCTCAGCTAATTGAATTACCTCATCCCTTAAAAAGTGTAGCTTATCGTCGATTAGTTTCATGCATTCTCCTTTAGCGATAAGGTAAACCTAAAACAGTGGCAATGTAATCAGATATTTGTCATAACCAAGTCGCAAAAGCTCGGTAAAACTTGATAAGATGCGCTGCAGGTAAATTAGAACAGAAAATATGAGATTGAATGTGTATCAGGGAAATGTAGAGAAAATGAAAGTGCGCGTTGACAATGAGCATCGCGTCGAATATCAATTGCCCATCGGTGAACATTTAGTAGAGATGAATCCGTTGATAGGTAAACAGCTAAGCGTAAAGTATGCAGGCGTGATTAATTGCGTGCATTGCAATCGGCCTACTAAAAAGAGCTTTAGCCAAGGCTACTGTTATCCGTGTTTAACTCGGTTGGCACAATGTGATACCTGTATTATTAAGCCAGAGCTTTGTCACTATCACGAAGGAACTTGTCGTGAACCTGAATGGGGTGAGGCGCACTGTTTGCAATCACATTTTGTGTATCTTGCCAACACAGGTGCCGCTAAAGTAGGTATTACCCGCCATGCCGTGGACGGCGTTTCGTCGCGCTGGATTGATCAAGGAGCATCTCAAGCGCTCGCGATTTTTCGTGTTAGCGAGCGTAAGTTAAGTGGCTTAGTCGAGACCACTTTAGCAAAACATATAAGCGATAAAACGAATTGGCGTACCATGCTGAAAGGCAAAATAGAGCTTATGGATTTAACTCAGCGCCGTGACGAACTATTAGAACGAACTAAAACGGAAATAGACGAACTGATTCAGCAGTATGGCCTACAAGCGATATCACCTGTAGATGCTCAAGCGGTAGATATTGAATACCCTGTTGAACAATACCCTGAAAAAATAAAGTCTATCAACTTGGATAAAGAATTAGGGTTTACTGGCGTGCTTAAAGGTATAAAGGGGCAATATTGGTTATTAGATAACGATCGCGTGATTAACATTCGTAAGTATTCTGGTTATGATTTGAGCCTGACGGTAGAGGATTAGTCTAAAAAGGCCCATAAATAATGTCTAAAGCGCGGTTGAGGAAAACGATGCACTCAAGACATTATTTAAGGCCAGTCAATCGCGCTTAGTTTTGCGCTTCATCCAAGCTCTTATTACGTGTTTCAGAAGCTGCCCACTTATAAAATAGCGGAGTCAGAACTAACCCGAAGATAGTCACGCCAATCATTCCAGCAAAAACAGTAACGCCCATTGCTTGACGCATTTCTGCCCCCGCACCAGTAGCAAGTACTAATGGTAATACGCCCATAATAAAAGCGATTGAGGTCATTAAAATTGGGCGTAAACGCAGTTTAGCGGCGTTAACAACTGCAGTGTGCAGAGATTGACCTTCTGTTTGCAATTCTTTTGCAAATTCAACTATTAGTATCGCATTTTTTGTCGCAAGCCCAACCAAAACGATTAATCCAATTTGTGTAAAAATATTGTTGTCGCCACCATAAATAATCACACCGGTGATTGCTGAAAGTAAGGTCATCGGTACTATCATAATGATAGCCAATGGCAGACTTAAACTTTCATATTGTGCGGCTAACACCAAAAAAACCAATACAACGATTAAGGGCAGTACGAGCAAGGCAGTATTGCCTGATAGCTCTTGTTGATATGCTAAATCTGTCCATTCGTAGTCCACACCTAAAGGCAATGTTTCCGAGAGTATTTTGCTCATGGCGGCTTGGGCTTCGCCAGAACTGTAACCGGGCGCAGGTGCTGCATTGATGTCGGCAGTGGTCGCGCCATTGTAGCGCATGACACGGTCAGGGCCAGCAACGTTCATTACGGTCACAAATGAACTAAGCGGTATCATGTCGCCATTGGCGTTACGAAGCTCAAGAGCTTCAATCTGTGAGGGTTCTTGCCTAAAGCTTTGCTCTGCTTGCAGGTTAACTTGATATGTTCGGCCAAACTGATTGAAGTCATTTACATAAAGCGAGCCTAGGTAGATTTGCATTGTTCTAAAAATATCACTGATTGATACACCTTGGCTTTTTGCCTTATCGCGGTCAATATCAACTTGTAACTGCGGTACATTAACTTGATAGCTAGAAAATACGCCCGTTAATTCAGGGCTTTGCCACGCTTTTTGAAGCACTTGTTGAGTAACGTTGTAAAGCTCGTTATAGCCAAGGTTACTTTTATCAAGCAGCTGCAACTTAAAGCCGCCAATAGTGCCTAGGCCCTGTACTGGAGGTGGTGGGAAAATAGCAATAAAAGCTTCCTGAATGCTGCCAAATTGTGCACCTAAATCAGCGGCAATTGCATTGGCACTTAACGCATTGCTGTTGCGCTGGTCAAAGTCTTTCAGGGTCACAAATACTACGCCTGCGTTACTGCTATTAGTAAATCCATTGATACTAAGGCCTGGAAAAGCGACAGTCGATTCCACACCGGGATGCTGTAAGGCCATTTCTGACATTTCTTGAATAACCGCTTCCGCTCGGTCTAGAGATGCTGCGTCGGGTAACTGTGCAAAACTGACCAAGTATTGCTTGTCTTGACTCGGCACATAGCCTGTTGGGGTTTGAGTAAACTGCAAACCAGTTATGGCAATTAGCCCAACATACAAGAGGCCCACAATCAGACCCGAGCGTAGGACTTTTTTTATCGTATTGGCATAGCCAAGCTGGGCTTTGTTAAAAATACTATTAAAGGGAGTGAATATAAATTTACCAAATAAGGTATCCATCAATTTGGTTAAGCGGTCTTTTGGTGCGTTCTTATCTTTGAGTAATAAAGCGGCTAAAGCTGGGCTTAATGTCAGTGAATTAAACATTGAGATAACCGTTGAAATTGTAATTGTTAATGCAAATTGCTTATAAAATTGACCGGTAAGCCCAGACATAAAGGCGGTTGGAATAAATACGGCTGCCAACACTAAAGTTGTCGCAACAATCGGTCCTGTGACCTCTTTCATTGCTTTTTCGGTAGCTTGGACTGGAGAAAGTCCGCTTTCTATATTTCGCTCTACGTTTTCAACCACTACGATGGCATCGTCAACCACAATACCAATGGCAAGCACGAGCCCAAATAAAGACAGTGCATTGAGAGAGAAACCAAGAAGGTGCATTACCGCAAAAGTACCTACAAGCGATACCGGAACTGCCACCAATGGAATAATTGAAGCACGCCAAGTTTGTAAAAATAAAATAACGACGAGTACCACCAACAATACTGCTTCAAATAAGGTTTTTACAACCGCTTCAATTGAGCCTCTCACGAATACAGTTGGGTCGTACACTATTTGGTAGTCGACACCCTGTGGAAAACTTTGTTTTAGCGTTTCCATTTTTGCTCTTACATCGTCCGATATTTGGATGGCGTTTGAGCCAGAGGCTTGAAATATAGGTAAGGCGACTGCTGATTTATTATTAAGAAGTGAGCGCAGCGCATAAAAATCAGCCCCTAACTCCACGCGAGCCACGTCTTTTAGGCGCACTATTTCGCCTTGCTCGCCAATTTTTATGATGATGTTTTCAAATTCTTCAGGGGAGGTTAATCGTCCTTTTACATTCACCAATAGCTGAAAGGCATTTTCTCCACTAGGTTGAGCACCAAGAGAGCCTGCCGCCGCTTGCTGGTTTTGTTCACCAATGGCATTAGCAATATCCATCGCTGTTAGGTCAAGGTTTGCCACTTTTGCAGGGTCTAACCATATGCGCATACTGTATTCACCTGCGCCAAACAGCTGTACGTCTCCCACGCCATTGATAGAGGCTAATTCGTTTTTAACATTGATATGCGCGTAGTTGGATAAATACAACATGTCGTAGCGATCGTCAGGAGAGCTAAGGTGCACGACCATGGTTAGATCGGGAGAGGACTTTTTGGTCGTGACACCTAAACGCTGTACCTCTTGAGGAAGTCTTGCTAAAGCGCGGTCGACACGCGACTTAACATGGGCTTCAGCTAAATCAACATCGGTGCCGATGGCAAAGGTGACAGTTAGTGTCATGCGACCGTCTGCTGTTGCTTGTGAGGACATATATAGCATGCTCTCAGTGCCTTGTAGCTCTTGTTCAATAGGAGAGGCAACCGTTTCAGCTATAATTTTTGGGTTAGCACCAGGATAAGCAGCACTTACTACTACCGTTGGCGGCACAACCTCTGGATATTCGGTAATTGGTAGCTGGCTGATTGAAAGTGCCCCGGCGATAAAAATTAATATTGATAGGACACCTGCAAAAATAGGACGGCGAATAAAAAATTGTGAAAAATTCATATCATTTCCTCCCTATTTAGACGAGTAGCTAACACTGGCTTGTACCCAATTGTTAGATACACGTTCGTTTTGATTTTCAGAGTTTGCTGCGATTGATTGCTTCTGTGCAATGTTCTTTTTAAGAGTTGCAACACGTGTTTGTGTGCGGGAAATTTGTGATAAAGAATCCACTGAAGCCATTTCTACTTCAATTGGGTCAACGGTTGTACCTGGTCTAACTCTTTGCAAGCCGTTTACCACGATTTTGTCGGTAGGAAGAAGTCCACTGCTAACAACCCTAAGCCCTGCTACCTTGTCTCCGAGTGTTACGGCTTTGTATTCCACAACGTTGTTTTCGTTTAATACCAACACGTATTTGTTGCTTAAGTCAGTTGCAATGGCTTCGTCTTTTATCAATATGCTTGCTGCATCAAGGTCGCTGTATACTCTTATTCGCACAAACAATCCGGGGACTAATAGCCCATCGTCATTATTGATAAGCGCACGGGCTTTAATGGTGCCAGTTGCAGTGTTGATGCGGTTGTCGACAAAATCGATACTGCCACCTATGTTGTAGGTATCTGAGTTATCGACGCTAATTAATACTGGCATTGAGGTTGCCGCCATATTGGCTCTTTTGTAGGCCAATAGTGTCTCTTGGTTTGCATCAAAGTAGCTGTGTAAGTCTTGATTAGAAACCAAATTGGTTAACACAGAGCTGCCAGCATTGACATAATTGCCCTTAGTTATAAATGCATTGGATACGACACCTGAGATGGGAGCAGTAATTTGTGTATATGCTAACTGCAAATTTGCAGCTTTAAGCGCTGATGTAACCGAAGCAATGTTCGCTTCGTTTTGTTTAACACTGGCCGCTCGGGCATCTAACAGTTCTTTAGGGATGGCATTGGTTTGAATTAAGATATTTGCTCGTTCTAATTCTTTTTTAGCTAAGGCAAACTGACTTTCAGCAATTGCCAACTCAGCTTCGAGCCTATTTGACTCGGCAAGAAAAGGGCCGTTATCGATACTAAATAATAAATCACCAGCCTTTACTTGTGACCCTTCTTCAAAGTGAACCGCTTCAATATAACCGGAAATACGCGGACGTAACTCGATGCTTTCAGGTGCTTGTATTGTGCCTGAAAATTCATGATAACTAGCAACATTATGATGCGCTACAGAAGCGACTTCGACTTGCGGAACAAATGCTTGTTCGCCGGATGAAACTTCATTTTCTTTATCTGATATGCAAGCTGCTAATAAGCTAATACTTACGACACTTATAATGAGTTGTGTAAATTTTTTCATTTTGGGTTCCTCAACCTTTTTCGTTGAGAAGATATTAGTACTAGACAAATTATAAATATAATTATATAAAAATATAAAATACATTTTTAAATGTGATGTATGAGATTGAGTGCAATGGCCTGCGTTGTATTCACCCTCCTTTGCTCAAGAGTGCAAGGGGAGTATTAATTAAAGGATAAGATATGCGTCCACAAGAACTGAACTTACTGATTATTTTTGATGCGGTTATGACCGAAGGTAGTATTAGCAGAGCGGCGGACCGCTTGGCAATGACGCAGCCGGCGGTGTCAAACGCAGTGAGTAGAATGCGAACTGCTTGGAAAGATGATTTATTCGTAAAAGACGGACGTAACATTAAACCAACTTTAAAAGCGAGCAATTTATGGGAGCAAATAAAGCTGCCTATTAATGAGTTATCTATGGTGATAAAGCCTAAGAACTTTGACCCTTCAAGCTCTAACAGAACCTTTAGAATTGCCGCAGCAGATATTGTGGTAAATATGATGATGTTACCGCTGCGTCAGTATATTGAGCAGCATGCCCCAAATGTAAATGTTCATATGATCCCTTACACCATTGTTAATTCTGCGCAAGTACTCGACGACGCAACGGTAGATTTAGTGATTGGTACTGGCATTAACCAAACGCCTAATATTCGAAGTGAGCATTTGTTTCATCCACACTATATTTGTGCAATGAGACCTGGTCATAAACTAGTGAAGGATGATTTAAGTTTGTCAGAATTTGCAAATGCGGAGCACTTGTTAGTATCACTCTCGGGCGATGTGGTTGGAGTTACCGATGAAGTACTTGCTCAACAAGGTTTGTCTAGGCGCATTGCAATGACAGTGAATCAGTTTGCGATGGTGACGCCCTTACTCGCTAACAGTGATTTAATATGCGTAGTACCCCTCGGGGCTATATCTGAGGGGATTATGCAGGGTAAATTAACAGGTACTAAACCGCCCATTGAACTCTCGCCACCCGGCGCAAACTTGTTTTGGCACATTAGACAAGATAAGGATCTGGGACTTATTTGGTTAAGGGATCAAGTTAGGCGAATACTAAAGGAAGCTGAGGCTCTTAATATTAAAGAGGCATTGCCTAAATTATGTGATGGGTGTATCTAAAAGTGGTACCAGAGGCCGGACTTGAACCGGCACAGTATTACTACCGGCGGATTTTGA
>CAZUON010000062.1:0-15506 GCA_964621345.1 uncultured Glaciecola sp.
GTCTTACCGCTACCTGCGGGGCCAGTAAGAACCACTAAGTCAATATGAGGGTCAAGTAAAGTATAAAGCGCCATCGCTTGACCGATATTTTTAGGCGTTATGCCCCATGCTCGGCGCGACATCAAACGATCGTAGCCTAAATCGAGCACATCCAAGCTCGTCTCGTCCATGGCCTCAATAATCCCGGCAAAGCTGTGTTCTTCGTCAACTAAGAACTCATTTATATAAGGGTCGGGAACTAAGCTTTTATCAACTTTATGTAGGGTGTCGCGGCCTTCTGTCACGCTTTCAACGCGTTTTACTTTTGACCAAAATTCACCCTCAAATTCATAATAGCCTTTGGAAAGGTATTTAATATCAGTAATGAGCTGATCGGTACGGTAATCTTGCACTTTCGACATACCCGCGCCTTTCGCTTTTAAGCGCATGTTAATGTCTTTGGTCACAAGGACTACCTCGCGCGGAGCAAACTGGTCTTGCAAGTGCAGCGCGGCGTTAATAATACGATTGTCGTTTTCGTTACTCGTAAACACTTGCTGCGTTTTATTCATGGTCAAATCTGCAAATATCGACAAACTCCCCGTAGGCGAGGCGTGCCCTGAGCCTAAATCGGCCATACTTACCCCTTCAAGCATTTGCTCTGGCGAGGCGTCCCGCAGTAAATCCTCCATTGCTCTTATCGACACTCTGGCGTCTCGAGCCACATCTTTTTTGCTGTCTTTTATGTAATCGAGCTCTTCAAGCACGGTCATAGGCACAACCACGTCGTGCTCTTTGAATGAGGTAAATGCGAGGGGTTCGTGTAACAGTATGTTGGTATCTAGAACGTAAAGTTTTTTTAGCTCATTTGAAGTAACACTCGTTTTGCTTGAGCTAGAGGAAGAAGTGCTTTGGTCACTTTGGTTTTCAGGCATCTATTACTCCGCGTAGTAATATTTCGATAAAACGAAAAGCGGTACAGCGTAAATCCTAAAAGAACATAGCACTGCCCCGTGCATAAACATACGAACGCAATATCGGTATTGCCTGTTTGGCAATTACCCAAAATTGCTGAACAGATATAACAATAAACAAGATTGCTTTTTTAATCACGCGTTTTTTTAAAGCAGACTGGAACAACTAGTAACATTAACAAGCAAAATAACTAAGTCAGCGCTTATAAAACTGGTTTTGATAACGTTTATGCAAAATACTGACTCGCCGCAAATACTCCTGAGTTTCTGCAAAAGGCGGCACTCCGTCGTAGCGTTTAACTGCGTTCTCACCCGAATTGTACGCAGCAATAACACGCTCTAAGTCTTGATCAAACTCCTTAATCAACCATGCTAAATATGCGCTACCGGCATTAATATTCTGGGTAGGATTGTAAGCGTCATCCACATTAAATCGTGTTTGTGTGGCCGGCATAAGTTGCATCAGACCTTGCGCACCGGCACTCGATAACGCATCAGCCTCAAACCACGACTCAGCATGCATAATAGCTCTAATAAGATGCGGGTCTACCCCATGCTGCGCAGCAGCTTGCATTACTTCATGGCGATACAAATCAGGTTTTAACGGCGTACGTCGCCAATTCACCCCCACCCGGCATACGCCAAAGCAGCCATGGTTTTTCACTTTGTATTTGTTGGCATCTGGCTTTGTGTTAGTAAAAACAGTTATCCCTTGGTCGTTTTTGTAGGTGTATACCTGCGCAAATGCCATGGGGCTGTTGCACATCACCATTAACAATGAAACCACTGCCGATATTAAAAGACGCATCACAAATCTATTTTCTTCACACTTCTAAAGTTAAAACAACGATAAACAATATAGTAAACCCAGACCTACATTTGCTTACTTTTGTAGCACTAATATTAAAATGGACTAGTAAGACATCCATTATGCCTCAACTAAGGCTGACAAGCTCGGCACATAAGATTACAATTAGCTTATCGTGCTTTTAGCCAAAATATTAAGCTTAAAGCCTTATCCAACAACGTAAACGAGTAGGTAACAAAATACATGGCAGATAAAAGTGAGTTCGCGGTAGGTCAACGATGGTTAAGTAATACAGAGACCAACCTTGGCTTAGGCGTATTAATGGCAATTGATTTTCGCTCGGTTACAGTGCTGTTTCCGGCGGTGCAAGAAGAACGAAATTATGCCATCTCACAAAATGCCCTCACCCGTCTTCAGTTAAGCGAAGGCGAACCCGCGCCCCATGTCGACGGCTGGCAAATTACCGTTGAGACGATTCAAGAACAAGACGGACTTATTACTTATAGCGGCCCGCGCAGTGATACTGGCGAAATAGCGGCGATTGTTGAGGTAGCGCTCGATCATAGCGTAAAACTTAACCAACCTGAAAAACGCCTTGCTCAAGGTTTGCTAGATTCGCCAAAATGGTTCGATACTCGATTAGCCTGTTGGCAACATCAACACGAATTTGCAACTTCTGGAGCGGTGGGTTTAGTCGGTGCACGCGTAGATTTAATTCCCCATCAAATTCACATTGCACACGAAGTAGGCTCCCGCTATGCACCGCGCGTTTTACTTGCAGATGAAGTAGGCCTTGGCAAAACAATTGAAGCGGCGATGATCATTCATCAGCAAGTATTAACTGGCCGTGCCCAGCGTATCTTAATATGCGTACCCGATTCACTTGTTCACCAATGGTTAGTTGAAATGCTTCGCCGTGTGAATTTAAGTTTTTCAGTATTTGATGACGAGCGCATTGAAGCGGTGAAAGAAAGCGGTGAAAACCCGTTTGAGCAAGAGCAGCGGGTGTTGTGCAGTACTGAATTTATGGCAAAAAGCGAGGTACTTGAGCTTGCGACACAGGTTGAGTGGGATATTTTAGTAGTAGATGAAGCCCACCACCTGCATTGGTCACCAGACTCAGTATCCCCCAGTTACAATGCAATTGATGCCCTAAGCCAAATTGCAAAAGGGGTATTATTGCTAACAGCAACCCCAGACCAGCTCGGCCATCAGAGCCACTTTGCTCGTCTGCGATTATTAGACCCAGCCCGATTTTATGATTACGACGCATTTACCCAAGAAGAAGCACAATATGCTGAGCTGGCTCAGGCAGTTAACCCATTAATTGAAGATGAAGCCCTAACAGAACAAGACATAGCCGCCATTGCCAAATGTGCACCGGGTATCGATATAACAAAGTGGGATTTGAGTCAAAGCGAGGACCGCAAGCTGCTACTACGGGATTTAATCGACCAGCACGGTACTGGCCGCTTATTATTCAGAAACCGTCGTGCCGGCATTGAAGGCTTCCCAGTTCGTAAAATTAATCCCTACCCGCAGCGTATTCCAAAAGAATATGATTTAGCTCTGGCAATGGAAGATGATATTCACCAAGCCTTGCATCCTGAGCGCGCCAGCATGCTCGACGAATCATGGCCCTCTTACGACCCAAGAGTTCAATGGCTATGTGACTTTTTAGAAGCTAACAAAGATAGCAGCGGCAAAGATAAAGTATTACTCATTTGCGCCTATGCAAGCACGGCACTACAAATTGCCGAATACATGCGAACCAAAACCAGTATTCGCCACACGGTATTCCATGAAGGGATGAGCATAGTAGAGCGCGACAAAGCGGCACATTTTTTTGCAACCAGTGAGCAAGGCGCACAGATTATGCTCTGCTCAGAAATTGGCAGCGAAGGACGCAACTTCCAGTTTAGTCAGCATTTGGTGTTGTTCGATTTACCTTTAAATCCTGACTTACTCGAACAGCGCATTGGCCGCCTTGACCGTATTGGTCAAACTCGAGATGTGAACATCCATGTACCCTATTTTGAAGGGACCGCACAAGAGGTGTTGTATAACTGGTATCACTATGGTTTGAGTGCCTTTACGCAAACTTGTCCGGTAGGCTCACAAGTATGGCACGGTTTAAAAGACGAGCTGCATGCAGCACTCGCCTCGCCTAGCGACAAAGAAAATTGGCAAGATGTGGTTGAGCAAGCCAATGTACTGACAAAAGAATTAAAAGCACAAATAGAACAAGGGCGCGACCGTTTATTAGAACTTAATGCATCAGGCGGCGACAAAATAGACGAAGTCATCGACAATATTGTCGTGGCAGAAAACCCTTATAACATGCTCAAATTTATGACCCGTCTGTTTGATGCTCTAGGCGTGGTACAAGAAGAAAAAGACGATAACACCTTTATTATTCGCCACGGTGAAGCCATGCAATTTCCAATTCCAGGGCTTGCTGAAGAAGGTATGGAAGTCACTTATAAACGCAGCATTGCGACGCAATTTGAGCAGGTTAATTATCTTACTGGCGACAGCGAATTAGTCACTCATTGTATCGACAGCGTACTTACTGACGTGTTAGGTAAAAGCAGTATTTGCTTTGTGAATCAAGAAGACACCCCAGTCGGTGCCTTTTGGATTGAGATTATTGCGGTATTGAACCCCATTGCTGAGGCAAGTTTGCAGTTGTATCAGTTTTTACCGGCTACACCGATTCGGGTATGCGTCGACGCAAAACATCAAACCACCGACGCAGAGTTTGAGCCTATTTTTAAAGTTAAGCCCAAAATGGCCCAACAGCTAATAGGCGCACTTATGCCGCAAATTACTGGCGGTATTGAAGCAGCATTGAGCCATGCTACTGCTCAACTAAGCGATATTAAGCAAACAGCACTTGAAAAGGTCAATCAGTCCTTAAGCGGCGAAATAGAGCGCTTAACTGAGCTTAAAAAGCTAAACCCTGCCATTCGCGATGAAGAAATTGCGTATATCGTTCACCAACAAGCGCAATTGCAAGACGTTATAGCAAAAGCCGAGCCGTTTTTAGATAGCGTAAGAGTGGTTGTTAACAACCGCAGATAAGGGGCGATTGTGGCCATTATAAATTATCAGCCACCCACAAATCCTTATTTGCGGATTTTGTATGCGGACGACGATCTTTTAGTACTCGATAAGCCTTGTGAGCTACTTAGTGTACCCGGAAAAGCACTGGAACACCGGGACTCCCTGCAGAGCAGAGTGCAACGGGTATATCCAAGTGCAACTGTTGTACATCGCTTGGATATGGCGACTTCTGGGATCATGTTGTTTGCTCTTAATAAAGCGAGCCATCGTCATATATCTAAA
This sequence comes from uncultured Glaciecola sp., assembly GCA_964621345.1. Lineage (GTDB taxonomy): Bacteria > Pseudomonadota > Gammaproteobacteria > Enterobacterales > Alteromonadaceae > Glaciecola. Next base: position 5,110 of record CAZUON010000062.1, read on the forward strand.
CAATTTGAACTACGTGAAGTCAGCAAAACCTATTATGCAAGAGTGTATGGGCACCTAAGTCTAAGTAGTGGTCAGGTCGAGGCGCCACTGATTTGTGATTGGCCAAATCGACCAAAGCAAATGGTCGATTTCAACCGCGGTAAAAAAGCATTAACCTTTTATGAATGCATAAGCAAAGGAGCTTACTCTAGTCTTGTAAAACTAAGCCCTCATACTGGGCGCTCACATCAGTTGCGTGTGCATATGCTGCATATTGGTCACGTCATATTAGGCGATAGGCTCTATGCAAAAGACAGTGCACTCAAAAGCTCTAAGCGTTTACTACTGCATGCACAACATATTGCTCTGCGACATCCAGTTACCGAGGCAGAGATTAATTTTAATAGCCCACATAACTTTGCCCAAGAGCCCAACGAAATAACTATTTAGGGCGACCTTATTCCGCTACCTTCTTTCTGCTTTTCGTTGTTAAAGCACAAGCTGCTTTGTGCCGATAACTACCTTATGAGATTCTTATCCAAATATACTGTTCGAATATTAAAGCGTTTACGTAACGACAAAAGTGCGCGGATGTTGTGTGGACAGCTCTTAGCATTATTATTTGTGTTGCTGCTTACACTAGGAGTCACTAAAAAATCACACGCACAGGACGCTGACGAAGCTGCAAACATAGCTGAATCACTCCCTGCTGCGGCAGATTCAAAAACACCGCCAGTACCCGAGCCAAATCAGCCCATCGACTTTATCGCCCAAGATATTACGGCAGTTATGCAAGATGATCACTATCAGTTAATTGATCTTACTCTGGACCTTGGTGGCGAAAACGAAAGGCCTCACCAATTTCCGATCTTCGTGAGCGAATCGCAAAAAGCGCTGAGCATGGGGACGTTTTACTTATTGTCGGATGTAACGTACAACGGTGCGCAAATACATGCGCTAAAGGCCTTAGCCCAAGAGATGTCGATGCTCGGCTGGCACTCCGTGGTCATTCCTGCTCCGCACTTAGTGATGGTGATGGATGAGGTCGATACTAAACTCGCTAAACTTGAAAATGAACAAGCAAACACCGATGCAGAGCAAAGTGCACAAGAGCAAGCGTCAGAAGAGCAGGCGATTTCTGCACAAGACGCGTCTGCAGAAGATAGCTCTGAGCAGGAGGTGACTGAACAAAGCGATACATCAACCAAGCCGAACATACAGACTATGCTAGCGGCCCAAGCTCACCAAAGCCAGTATAGCGAAGCTTATCAACAAGCATTAGGTGCCTATGTTACTACCTTTTTGGCGGCGGTTATGGATGCGACAAAACAACCAGGCTATCAGGTAGTATTTGCTCAAGGCATGAGCGCACAGAGTATGTTTGACGCAAGCAACAACGGCCCTGCCGTTGACGCATTAATTATCAACAATGTGTATTGGCCAGAGCGAGAACTTAATCGTTCATTACCAATGCGTATAGCACAAGACTCCACTCCCTTACTCGACCTTATTAGCACCAACGACAACAACTGGTCTAAAGCCACTGAACAAGCTCGTATGATAAAGGCTCGAACAGAAGTGAAGGCGCATTATCGGCAGAGAAAAATTACCTCAGTGGGCATACCCGCACACGTCAGCATTGATATGTCGCGAGAAATATACGGTTGGCTCACCTATTTAGGCTGGTAAACACCTAAACTCCTCATCCTAAAAATTATATCTTCACAATAAAATCATAGACTTATAACTGTTTTGTATATAAGAGCTGGTGTTCTTCATGTAGCGACTATACTGAGGGTAGAATATAAAATAAGGCAAAAAAGGTGTTAGTTAGCGAATTTGTGGATAAAAAGGCCGAACAGTTAGCATTCTATTTAGAAGCTTACTGGCGCGATAGTGTGGCATTTAAAGAAATGGACAGTTTTATTTGGGATACGCTAGAAGAGTGGTCAACGCTAAACGATACCGATTGTCAGATGTACACACATAAAGAACGGGTTTTCTGGCATATTATTTATCAAGTACAATTTGTAGGCGGACACAGTTTACGACACGATTCCACCATTCGAGACGAAGTACAGTTATATACTTTATATTTAAAGGGAAGCAGCCCCTGCCCTTTAGATGTTGTGGGCATGCGGCCTTAATATACTTGAAGCATTAAGGCTTTTGGATATCATCAGCAATAAAAACTTGGTTCCGGCCACTTTCTTTGGCTTTATATAGCGCTTGGTCTGCAGCCTCTAACCACATTAACGGGCGCGTATATTGGCTGTTAAATTCAGCAATTCCTGCACTAATTGTCACGTTGATTTCGGTATGCTCATGTTTGACTAGATAGCGCTCTGCGACCTTTCGAATGCGCTCTCCAACGATTTGCGCGGTTTCGGTGTTGGTGTCGGGCAGCAACACCACAAACTCTTCACCACCATAACGCCCTGAAATATCAGTTTCGCGCGTGGCTTTTCGAATAAGCATGGCGAGAGCCTGAATCACTTTATCGCCTGCCTGATGTCCGTGGGTATCGTTTACTTTTTTAAAGTGGTCAATGTCAAGCATCAACACTGATATTGGCTTTTTATTACGAAACGTAAGCTTAAATTCGCGTTCAAAGCGCTCTTGCCAATAACGCCGATTAAACAAGCCTGTGAGTCCATCTACACGGCTGATCACTTTTAGCTCGTCGTTGAGTTTTTCAACGCGCTCTTTGCTCATAGCTTGGTCGGTCATATCGTAAACTAAAATACAAATACGGTCGACGTTACCGTTATCGCCAGCAATGGGAAGAATGGTGATATTCTGATACATGTGATCGGAACTAGAGGTTATAGGGCGACTCGTACCAAACTTGAATAAATACTGACGCTGCTCCCAAATCACAAATACCGGCGTGTTCATCGAAAATACAGGCTGGCACTTATTGACCAACCAGTTTTTATCAATCTCATCGAAGAATCCAAACAACGGCTTACCGACAATGTCCAGAGCAGCCACGCCGCTGTGGTTCTCCATAAATTGGTTGAATTCGTGGACAGTAAAATCAGCATCAACCACCACAATGCCTACTTCAATTGAACCAAGTAAGGTTTTTTGCCAACTTTGTGGCTGCGCTTCGCTCGTCATAACTTACCCGCCACGGTAAACTCCGTTTTTTCAGTTATCTTTTGTGCGTTAAGTAAGCGCGAAAAGGCGGCGTCAATGTCTTTATCGGGGATCACTAACAACAGCTCAAAGTTAATATTTTCGCTAGACACCGCATAGGCTATTTCTATCACCAATACTTTTTCCCAACGCGTAATGTTGTTATCAACAATATCGTCGAGGCCGCAATGAATACCTAATAAAATAGGCGTGTTATGGGTAAAACTTAGTTGTAGCTGTTCAGAAAGAGCATTTAAGCATGCGCCAATAATGATGTTCGATACATCCATAAGCGCTTCTATTTCGGCGCCATCGGTCTTTGTATGCTCCCCTTGGCTTTGCTCCGTGCCCAATAATTCTTGAATCGCCGTGACATTAGCATCATTAAAGATTATGAGCGACTCGCCTTTTATCGCCCAACTAACAAAGCCTTTAGACACTGCCGACACACGCTGTTCGCTATCAATATTAGTCAGCATCATAGATAGCTCGTTGGCGTGCACAATGCTGACATTTGGAATCGGTAAATCAACAAATTTGTTAAGCAATTGCGCAAGGTTTTCACCTGCACGCCCCATGGCAACATTTGCCATTTCTCTAAAGGCATCGAGTTTGTCATCAATGCTATTGCCGGTCAGCACACTACTGTCTTCTTGCCGTTTGTTTGCAGAAGACTCGCCATCGTAGATACCATATTTGTTTAGAATGGCACTGAGCTTAGCGTTGTCGATAGGCTTGCGGATAAAATCTAACGCGCCCATTGCCATCATGCGCTTGCGCGCTTCTTCTTGCACATCACCAGATACCACGATGACCATGGTGGGTAAATCGTTCTCTCGAATCACCTCCATGGTCTGGTAACCATCCATAACCGGCATGTTTAGATCTAAAAAAAGAATGTCGCCTTTTCCGGCTTTAATCTGTGCAATTGCCTCTTGGCCATTCACCGCGTAAGAAATATGCACATCCCACCCATCTGGCAAAGAGCGAGCCATGGCTTTACGCGCAAATGATGAATCATCGCAAATTAACACTGGCAGTGACATTGTAAATCCTATTTACTGTAGATATCGGCCGATATCACCCTGATTCAAACTAGCTGTATTTATAACGTATTTTTAAGGCAACTTGTTAACTTTTTATTTTACCTTACAGACCCATTAAGCGCTTAGCTATTGCTATATGTAATAATCTTGCTTGATAATAATAAATGTCAGCTTTTTTTACAAAACATATTTAATCAAACTCGAAAAGCAAAAAACACTATAAATATTAGCAACTTAAATTTAGGCCTATTAATTGCTTAACGGTTACTAAGCAAGTTTTTTATATAACATTATTACAGAGAAGATTACTCATGAAAAAAGCTCTTATCGCATGTATCGCTATTTTTTCGTTCAATGCGAGCGCCGCATTAATAGATTTCGAATCAGGCCTCGACCCACTTTTTAATTACACTGGAGTGATGACCGGCGCTTCTGTAGTTGCTCCAAACTCAGGTTACGACGAAGTAGGTGCATTTACAGGGTCAGCAAGCCTAGCGTTCAACCCTAATGCGGTTAGTCCTTCCACATTCTCTTGGGCTAGCGCTGGTACCTTCGACTTAACATCTTTTGTTATTGCCGGGGCTTGGGGTAGTCAAACACTAACTATCGAAGGCTTGTTTAATAACAACGTAGTCAACAGTGCTTTGTTTGCGGTGGACAATACGCAAGCTAGTGTGTTTAGTGCAAACTGGTCAGGACTTGATGCTTTTAGAATTACTACTGGAACTGATTTTATTCAAAATGATACGCTTAATGGATCAGGTCAACACTGGGCACTAGATAACGTATTGATAAACGAAAACAATGTAGCAGTGTCTACATCGGGTTCAGCGATGTTATTTGCTCTAGGCCTAGCGGGTCTGCTTGTTAGCCGTAGAAAACGTGCATAATTAATTCATTAGTGCCTGTAAAAATAAGAAGCCCGCTTTTAGCGGGCTTTTTTGTATCTGTATCTCTGTATTAATTAGAGCAGTTTACACCGCAAAAGGATAAGCAATAGCCTCATGGCACTGATAATTCTCTACCTGAAAGTCGTCGGTAGTCACCCAAGTTTCGATATCTTCTAAGGTTTTAATATCTGAATTTATACTGAGCGAAGGCATCGCAAAGGCTTTGCGTTTAAGTTGTTCATTTACCATTAAATCGAGCTGATTTTCGTAAATATGGGCGTTTACGATTTTATGGTATACCTTGCCCGCTTTGTGGCCGGTAATCTGCGCCATTAGGGCCAAAAGCACAAAACATTGAGGCATGTTAAAAGTAAGTCCCAGCGGCACATCGCAGCTGCGCATGTAACTGGTTAAATGCAGCGTATCGCCTAACAATGAAAATGTGTGGGTATGCATGCATGGGCGTAGGCAACCGAGTTCAAATTCACCTGGGTTATAAAAAGTAATAATTTCGCCTCTATCATCTATACCCTGGCTTAAATTATTCACCACTTTTTTCAACTGGTCGAGCACTGTCCCATCTGGCTTTTGCCACTGGCGACCTTGTACACCATACACGCGTCCCATATCGTCTTGGCCTTTGCGTACGGAATTATTTAACCAAGCTTGATTTTCGTTAGCGTTGGCGTTCCAGGTGTTACATCCAATTGCTCTAAACTGAGCCGCGTTATCGTAACCACGCAAATATCCCAGTAGTTCAGCAATCGCAGCTTTATAAAAGCACTTTCGGGTGGTAACTAATGGAAATTTGTTAGCACCTACATCATATTCTAAGTCGGCATTAATGACAGTAAGACAGCGTATGCCAGTGCGTTCATTAGTCACCCAAGTTCCGCTGTTGGCAATGCGTTGACATAAACGTTCGTACTGGTCCACTTAATTTCCTTTCTTATTCTGTTTAGCTTTGCTCTTAGGCTCATTTGTTATCACGTTTTTGTGCGCAATTGGCTCACGCTTGTTATAGGCGTAAATCATTAAACCTAAGCCTGCTAACATCATGGGGATACTGAGCATTTGTCCCTGTGTAATGACTGAACCATACAAACCCTCTAAGTGAGCATCTGGCTGACGATAAAACTCTACAATAAATCGGAAACTACCATAGCCTAAAAGAAATAAACCGCCCACCGCACCAGTTGGTCGCGGTTTTACCGAGTAGAGCCATAAAATCACAAATAAAGCTGCGCCTTCTAACGCAAATTGATACAACTGTGAAGGATGCCGCGGATCAGGTCCAGCGCCCGGAAATACAAAAGCCCAAGGCACATCGGTGATGCGGCCCCATAATTCTCCATTGATAAAGTTACCAATACGACCTGCACCCAAGCCAATAGGTACGAGAGGCGCAATAAAATCGCCTACATACAAAAACGACCAACCCTGCTTTTTCGCATACAAGAACGCCGCGGCAATTACCCCAATACAGCCGCCATGAAAAGACATGCCACCTTCCCAGATTTTAAATAAATAAAGAGGGTTCGCTAAAAAAGTATCGAAGTTATAAAACAGCACATAACCCACTCTGCCGCCTAAAATCACTCCCATGAAACACCAAAATAGCAAGTCTGACAATTGATCTTTTGTCCAACCCGTACGCGGCAACCGACGAGCAGCCAGCCAATACGCCGCGGCAAAACCAATCAGGTACATTAAGCCATACCAGCGCAGAGCAATGGGGCCTATTTCAAAAATGATGGGGTCGATTTGGGGAAACGTTAAGTGCGATCCGTTAGCCATTGACTACTCAATTCCTATTATCATGCGAATGCTAACCAAGACTAAAAACACAGCAAAGATGCGCTTAAGTTTTATGGTATCTAATCTGTTGGTAAGTTTAGCACCAACACGCGCTGTGAGCATAGAGGTAATTACAATGCCAAGCGTAGCAGGCAGATATACATATCCCAACGAATAGTCGGGTAAATAAGGCATTCTCCAGCCAGCATAAATAAAGCTCAAACTACCAAAAATAGCAATTAATACGCCGCATGCACTCGCACAGCCTATTGCCTTTTTTATATTAACCTGAAACCAAATGAGTGCAGGCACAATAATCGCGCCACCGCCAATACCCATAATCGCTGATATAAAGCCACTTCCCAAACCAACCGAACTAAGTATCGCTGGACTTGTAGGATGCTGTGAACTGCGTTTGCGATTAACGATCATTTGTAATGCGAGTAAAATTACCATAACCGCAAATATTCGCTGCAACATTACCCCAGAAATAAAACTTGCAAACTGCGCACCAAGAACGGCCCCTATGGCAATACCTAGCGCTGAATATTTAAAAATATCGGCATCTAAATTACCCAATTTATAATGTGTCCTTGCAGACGACAAACCAGTAAAAACTACCGTAGAAAGCGATGTGGCAACAGCAATCGGCATGGCATTTTCAATACTCATACCTAATAGATGCTGAAGCATGTACATAATCGCTGGCACAATAATTAAACCACCGCCAATACCTAATAGTCCAGCCATAAGACCTGCAACCGCGCCCACACCAAGACACAGCAGCATCAACAATAAAACAGGATCAATAGACAATGTTATACACCGCCCGCTCTGATAAGGCCGCCGAGCTTTTTAGATTCGAGGTAACTATTGAGAATAGCTTTGACTTGCTCTGGAGACTGCTGCGCTAGAATATCTTGCACTAAGGGTTCCACTTCCGATATTTTCGTATTCCGAATCACCCAATTTATTTTGCGTAAACTGTGCGCATTCATACTCAATTTGCGATATCCCATTGCCATTAATACAACAGCACCAAGTGGATCGCCAGCAAGCTCACCACATACCGTTACCGGCACTTTATTAGCACTAGCGCTTTGCTGAATTTGATAAAGTGCAGCCAATACAGAAGGATGATAACTAGAATACAACGATGATACCCTAACGTTGTTCCTATCTACCGCGAGTAAATACTGCGTTAAATCGTTGGTGCCCACTGAGAAAAAATCTACACGTTGAGCGAGCTGATCAAGTTGAAACATTACCGCGGGTACTTCGAGCATAACTCCCACTACAGGCTTCGATAACATTTGATTGTCAGCTGAGGCCTCTTCTTTTACCTCTAAGAATGCTTGTTTAATTAACCGTTTAGCTTCATCTACCTCGCCTACACTTGAGATCATAGGCAAGAGTATATGCAAATTCGACAGACCAATACTCGCTCGTAACATCGCGCGTATCTGCATCAAAAAGATATCAGGGTGATCGAGGGTTAAGCGGATACCTCGCCAACCTAGAAAAGGGTTTTCTTCGTTAATTGGAAAGTACGATAAGGGTTTATCGCCACCTACATCTAATGTGCGTAAGGTGATCTCTTTACTCGGATAAGCAGACAAAACACTTTTATAAAGTTCACTTTGCTCGCGCTCCGACGGAAAGCGTTCACGCATCATAAAGGGAATTTCAGTACGGTATAGACCTATACCATCGCCCTGCTTGAATTGCTCTAACTCCACATTTGCGGTCAAACCAGCATTGACTAACAAAGACATCCTTTGACCATCTTCGCTAATACTTGGCTTATCTCCCGAGGCCGAAATTTTTTGATACAGTAAGTCTTCTTCGTCAATTAAGCTCTGAAACTTATCTTTTGAGCCTTTGTCTAGGTTAATCATCACCTCGCCAGAGTAACCATCAATAAACAAGGCTTTAGCGGTTAGCGCACTGATAGATACACGCTGTAAGCCCATGACTGCTGGTACGCCCATTGCGCGCGCTAAAATAGCCGCGTGTGAATTATTAGACCCCTTTATTGAGATAATGCCAGCGAGTCTTTCTCTTGGGAATTCAGCTAACATCGGAGCGCTTACTTCTTGCGCCACTAATATGCAGGCTTGCTCATCAGGTATTTCAGCAGTCAGGTCGCTTTCTTGTTTCAGGATATTATTTAAAATACGGTTTGATAGGTCAACAATATCCACAGCGCGCTCGCGCATGTAGGGGTCTTCCATATTTTCAAAGCGGGCGGCATAACGCTCAATCACAAATTTTAACGAGCTGGATGCATCCCAACCTTGATGAATTTCTTTTTCAACTTCACGTCCTAAACTATTAGCATCCAATAGTTGATGGTAGAGCTGAAAAATAGCCCGGACGTCGTCGGGCAACTTGTCGCTTAAATCAGCAGATAATTCAGCAACCTGTTCACGGGTAACTTGAACAGCTTCTCGATATTGCTTAACTTGTCCTTTGGCATCATCATTTTTACGCGGAATAAGCTGAGCTAAATCATGTTTAAAATTGACCGCATATCCAACTCCCATTGCTAAACCAGGGGAACCAGGAATACCATTGACGGTGCGCTGATGTAAACTCGTATCAGCCTGACTAGAAAGGGGCTCACCGCGCATTTCAGCATTAACGATTTCTAGGGCTATTTGTGCGGCAAGCGTGACTAAAAAAGCCTCTTCGTCTTCACTAAAGCGCCTTGCCTGGCGCTGTTGCATGGTAATAACGCCAAGGACTTTACGTTGATAGATGATTGGTGTGCCAATAAAGGCGTGGTAATTGTCTTCTTTGACCTCAGGATAATGCTTGAACCGGGGATGACGCGGCGCGTCTTCAACATTTAAAGGCTCTTCTCTATCGCCTATAAGGCCTATAATCCCTTCATTAAAACCAATCTTAACTTTACCCACTGCATTGGTATCGAGGCCGTCTGTAGCAGTTAATACCAAATTCCGCTCACTGTAATTTGACAAGTATATACTGCAAGAATCGACCTGCATGGTTTGTTTAACCATACTCACCAGTCGCGTTAAGGCAGGATCCAGACCCGGGATCTTACTCACTTCTTGTATAATTTGCTTGAGACTCGTTAGCATTAGCGACCTTCAAATAAACACACAAGGCTTAGCGTGGCTTGCGTTTTCGCCCCTTTTTATAGTTGTTAGGCGCGTGGTTCCGTTGTGCTGGCATGGCAATAGGGCAGAATTCTTTTAACACCTTACGATATACATCACGCTTGAACGAGACCACGTTGCGAATGGGGTACCACAGACTCACCCAACGCCAATCGTCAAATTCTGGATGCCCGCAGGCAGAAAGATTAACGTCCTTCTCATTGCACGTAAGTTGCAGTAAAAACCATTTTTGCTTTTGGCCAATACAAACAGGCTCACTGCCCTTTCGAATTAATCTTTTAGGAAGTTTATATCGTAGCCAATTTCGACTAACAGCAAGGATGTTTACATCTTTTTCCTTCAACCCAACTTCTTCGTACAACTCTCTGTACATAGCTTGTTCGGCTGTTTCGCCTTGG
>CAZUON010000063.1:0-12600 GCA_964621345.1 uncultured Glaciecola sp.
CCAAAGCCGGACAACTTAACCTGCTCGCCTGCTTCGAGGCATTCCTTGATCTCTTCAAAAAAGAGTTCAACAAGGTCTTTTGCGTCTTTTTTATTGATACCTAACTTTTCGAACAAATGTTCAGCCATATCAGCTTTGGTTAATGCCATTTGATTAGTCTCTTAATGTTGCACTAAAGTGATCCTGTAAATGATTAACAACTATATCGACAGATTTTTGAATATCTGAATCTTCCAGAGTCTTTTCAGTGCTTTGTAGCCAAATTGAAATTGCCAAGCTCTTATACCCAGGTTCAATACCTTGACCTTGGTATACATCGAACAAGTTTAAGCCAACTAAATCAGATATTCCAATTTTTTCGATACTTTTTAATAGTTTACCTGTTTCTGTGGCTTCAGTTACTGTTACAGCAACGTCTCGGCGGTTAATTGGATACTTGGAAACTGTGCTCGCCCAAGGCAGATTTTGTTCAGAAATCGCGGCTAACTCCATCTCAAAAGCAAATACTTTGCCGTTAAACCCTATGCCTTTAGCGTGCTGCGGATGCACTGCACCAACTACACCAACTACCTTGCCGTTAAGTAAGATATCTGCACATTGTCCAGGATGGTAAGCACTATGGTTCGCTCGGACAAATTCAAACGCTTCGGTGTTAGCAGTAAAAGAAATTAACTGCTCACATACCGCTTTTGCATCAAAGAAGTCCAAAGCGGCATTTTCGATTGACCAATGCTCATCATGAGTATTGCCTGTTAATACGCCACCAATCATTGGAATTTGCTTCACAGCGGTTTTTTCAGCGCTATCTGGTGTAAATATTAACCCTGTCTCAAATAATTTAATATTGAGTTGCTGACGCTTCTGGTTATAAGAAAGTGCGCCTAACAAACCCGGTAATAAGCTCACGCGCATTACCGACATATCGCTTGAAATAGGATGAGGCAGTGCTAAACCCTCTACATCAGGGTACAACAACGCTTGTTTTTTAGGGTCAACAAAGGAATAGGTAATGGCTTCTTGGAAGCCATGTTGTAATAACGCTTGTTTGATTTCGCGTAACGCTACGTCTTTCTCTGCATGCTCGTTAATGTGCAAACGTGCAAGCGGGGCGGTATTTTCAATGTTGTTATAACCATAAATACGCGCGACCTCTTCAATTAGGTCTTCTTCAATAGCTATATCAAAGCGATAAGACGGCGCTTCCACGGTATACGTTGTTTCAGTGGCTTCAACTTGCATACCTAAGCGCTCGAGCATATCTTTAACTCTTAACGCATCAATTTCTTTACCCAACACACGCGTTATTCTGTTATGACGCAAGGTAATTTTGTTTCTGACAGGTAAATCTTCAGTTGAAACCGCCTCGACGATGGGGCCAGCTTTACCGCCAACAATATCCAGTAACAACGCAGTAGCACGATGCATTGCCTTGAACTGTAGGTCTGGGTCAACGCCGCGCTCATAACGATGAGACGCATCGGTATGTAGGCTGTATTGTCGCGACTTTCCTAAAATATCATCGGGGTTAAAAAACGCAGATTCTAAAAATATATTTTTACTATGTTCGGTCACGCCCGATGTTAAGCCACCAAATATACCTGCTAGTGCAAGGGCTTTTTTCTCATCGGCAATAACTAGAGTATCGGCATTCACTTTAATATCGTTGCCATCGAGTAAGGTCAAAGGTTCGTCTTGCTCAGCGAATCTAACGTTGATGTCCCCCTCCAAGACATCGTTATCAAATGCATGCATGGGGTGCCCAAGTTCGAGCAATACAAAGTTTGTTACATCCACCACTGGGTCAATACTGCGCACACCACTGCGACGTAGCTTTTCTTTTAGCCACAAAGGTGAAGCTGCCGACATATCTACGCCTTCAATAACTCTGCCCAAATAGCGTGGACACGCTGTGGGCGCAAGGATGTCGATACCGCGACGCGCGTCAATGCTAACATCAACCTCACTGATACTTGGCTCTGAGACATCTAATTGATTAAGCACACCTAACTCGCGCGCTACGCCTTTCAGCCCTAGGCAATCAGCTCGGTTAGGGGTTAAGTCAATCTCAATAATATTGTCGTCTAAATCTAGATATTGACGGAAATCCTTGCCAGTTGGTGCATCGCTTGGCAATTCTAAAATACCACTGTGATCCTCGCCCATGCCCAACTCGGAAAAACTACACAACATACCAAAGGATGGCTGGCCGCGTAATTTAGCTTTTTTAATTTTAAAATCACCCGGTAAAACCGCGCCAACCTTTGCAACAGCGACCTTCAAACCTTTACGACAATTTGGTGCGCCACAGACAATATCGAGTAACTCGTCATCACCTACGTTAACTTTTGTTACTTGCAGTTTGTCAGCATCAGGATGTTGACCGCATTCAACGACCTCACCCACAACAACGCCACTAAATTGAGCTGCAACGGACTCAACGCCGTCCACCTCAAGACCCGCCATGCTTAACTGTTCACATAAAGCGTTTGTATCTAAAGCTGGGTTAACCCATTCTCTTAACCAAGATTCACTAAATTTCATGTCTAACTCTAATTAATTAAATTGCTTGAGGAAACGAAGATCGTTTTCGAAAAAAGCGCGCAGGTCATTAACGCCATAACGCAGCATGGTAAGGCGTTCAACACCCATACCAAAAGCAAAACCGGTGTAAGTTTCAGGGTCAATATTGACCGCTCTTAATACATTAGGATGCACCATTCCACATCCTAACACCTCAAGCCATTGACCATTTTTGCCCATCACATCGACTTCTGCAGAAGGCTCTGTAAAGGGAAAGTACGATGGTCTAAAGCGGACTTTCAAATCTTCTTCAAAGAAGTGGTGTAAAAAGTCGTGCAGAACCCCTTTTAACTCAGCAAAACTAACATCCGTATCCACCATTAAGCCCTCTACCTGATGAAACATCGGAGTATGTGTTTGGTCATAGTCGTTGCGGTAAACTCGACCCGGCGAAATGATGCGCAATGGCGGCTTTTCTGCTTCCATCGTACGAATTTGTACGCCAGATGTTTGCGTACGTAACATCACATCGGGGTTAAAGTAAAACGTATCGTGATCTGCTCGTGCGGGGTGGTTTTTGGGGATATTTAAGGCATCGAAGTTATGAAATCCATCTTCAACCTCAGGGCCAGTTTTTACAGAAAAACCAATGTCTGCAAAATACGCCTCAATTCTTTCAATAGTGCGACTTACAGGGTGTAATGAGCCCGCTACTACGCTGCGACCTGGTAGGCTGACATCCACCGATTCTTGGGCGAGCTTTGCATTGAGTTCAGCCTCTTTAAGCCCCTGTATCTTAGTATTGATGAGGCTTTGGATTTCCTGCTTTACAACATTGATTTTTTGTCCTGCGGCTGGGCGTTCTTCAGCAGATAGTTTGCCTAAGCCTTTCATAAGGTCAGTGACTTTTCCTTTTTTGCCCATAAACTCTACGCGCACTGCGTCTAATTCAGTCGGCGTATTGGCGGCGGCTACAGCATCGTGTGCTTCGCGAATTATGGCGTCTAACTCCATTTTATCCTCTTATTTCGGGAATCTCGGTGGGCTTTGGATATCAAAGCGTGAATTCCCGTATTTTACACAAGTTTTGGCGCTTTTAGATAGCTTTACGCCAAATTAATCAGGGAATTAAGAGAAAAAACAAGATTAGCTTAACCCTATTGTGTTAAAAAGCGCTGCACACTCTCTCGGTCACTCAAAACGAAAAGCAATACCAAATCCCCTTTTTGTGCTTTAGACATGAGCATCTTTGTTCCTGACAACGGGTCATCGGCTAACAAAATTTGCGCTTGTGCAACCCCTTTACTCAGTAAATGCTGGCGCACTAGGGTAGATATTTCCCCTACTTCCCTGCCTCTCAAATACTGCGTTAACTCCGCTAAACAATATGTTGTAGGCGATAACTGATGTACTGAATCGCTTAGGTCTTTTATATCTTGATCGCTTCTATCCCCTGCATGACTAAACATCACATGAGTGCGTTCAGCTTGCATGTTTGCTGCCATGTTAATCACCGCTTGCATGCTGTGGCTATTGTGCGCAAAGTCCACAATCACCTTTATCCCATTAAGCTCGTATACATTGCCGCGTCCAGGGTTGTCATTTGCGCTGCTTGCAAAGCTGTGTAAACCCGCTCGAATTGCGCTACGAGGTATATCTAGACTTACACACAAGCCAATAACGCCTAGCGCATTTTGCACATTATGCTGCGCAGTGCCCTGCATGGTCATAGGAATATCATTCACCCGCGCAATGCTCGTCTGTCTCTGCTCGCTGTAAACAATCTCATCATCTTCAACGAACACGCAGGGCCTCTGCAGCTTGCGCGCTTGGGTTATCATGGGATTGTTTGCATCAAGGCTAAACCAGCATATAGGTGCGTCAATTACGCTAGCTGATTGAACAAGACGCTTATCATCAGCATTTAGCACTAGCGTGGCCTGCATACGCGAGGTGTTATTCGAAGATGCTTGTAAACAGGCTCTAGGTGCAACGGCTTTTGCAACCATCATTTTTACATCGGTAATTTCATCCACGGTATTAATACCGTACTGGCCTAAATGATCGCTCGCAATGTTAGTCACTAAGGCAGCATTTGCTCGACTTACCGGCAAGCCTCTGCGCAACAAGCCTCCTCTAGCGACTTCTAAAAAGGCCATTTCGCAGCGTTTGTCTCGGAGCAACATTCTAGCACCACCTGGACCAGAATAGTCACCGTCGTCGATGATAGTATCGCCCACTTTTATAAAGTCAGTTGAGGTTACGCCAGCACAAATTCCGGCTGCTTTTGCTATTTGCGCCGCTAGTCTAACGCTAGTTGATTTTCCGTTAGTACCAGTTATTAAAGACAATGCGACCTCAGAATATGCTTGCCAGTTAATTGTGGACGGCTCAGGTAAGCTATCAATAGGCCACACGCTAGAACTCGCTCCAGAGCCTAAACTTAGCTCATCATCGTCCACTAGGCATAAGACGTCGTGCTGCTGTGCTAATGTAAGCAATCTAAGCAGTGCTGGGTTACGCTCTTGGTCAATACTTTTGCTGAGTGCCTTTAAGCGTGCATCTTGGCCAATGGCTTCATTCTGATTACTCGAACTTGCGATTAACTGCTCAACACACAAGTCCCACGCAAGCTCTACTAAATCACAGGCGCTATAGAGTAAATCCATGGGCGCTGCTATCGAAAGACTGGCTCCACCCTCGTAAACACGAGTAAAAATCTGAAGGTGATCACGCCATTGAGGGGCTTCATAGTCAAGATTTTCCCAATTCAATGCCTTCATGCAGTTACCAATATGCACTTGCCAAAGTCTGAGCACCTCATCAGGTGGCACCTCAGTAAACAAGACATCGGCAATTGCTCCCGGGTAATTTGAGAGCAAATTGGGGCCAGTTAGTCGCCTGACTTCATCTAAAGTAAAGGCCATGATATGTCCTTATGCCATGCAGGTACATTCGTATAAAAATAGTGGTGTGTAAACGTTCTAGTCAGATTCTTCATCGCGTTCAACCACAATATGAACGCCGCGTTCATCGTGCACAATACGCTGGCCCTCACTTAGTTCAAACTTATGCTCAATGGGCTCATACAGCTTCTCTGGGAACTCTTGGGAAGGTTTACCGTCGGCTTCACCGCCTTCGGTTGTTGTCGCACTATTAAAATGCACAATTTGCTTCCAACAGCGCGTGATATTGTCGCCTAAAATAATCAATAAGTCGCCCGGTACACACTCAGCAAGCGCAGCCTCTACTGCATCGGCTTCGCTTGGAATGATGTCAATAATATCGTCGGCTACGCCTTTATTAATTAAGGTTTGCTTGAGTAATGCTGGTACTTCATCGTGCCCTCTTCCGCGCCTATCATCGTCAGCTTTACAAATATAAGAATCGAAGGTACCCGCAACAATATTCGCCGCCTCTTCAATATCTTCATTTCTTCTATCTCCCGGCATAGCAATGACTAACCTTCGCTTACCTTTTACTTCTAGTCTGCTTGCTAAGCTTGCAATCATTTTTATGGCTGCGGGGTTATGCGCATAGTCAAGAATGACTTTAAAAGGATGTTCATCGAAAATGTTCAAGCGGCCTGGCGCTTGATAGAAAGAGGTATTAAAAATCCTTAGGCCTTGTCGAATATCTTCCAGCGAGGTGTCGAAACTGTAGGCAATCGCGGTGGCAAACATCGCATTTTGCACATTGTGGGTAGCTTTACCCTCTATGGTTGCAGGAATGAGATGTGTCCATAATAAGGGAATATGTGCACCCTTATCGTAAATGGTGATCATTTCGCCGTTAATGCCCTTTTCTAGCACTACCGCCATCCCACCCTCGCGGATATGCTCGCGCACTAGACCATGGCCAGAATCCATCGTGACATAGCAAATTTGTTTGGCTTCGCAAAACTCTGCCATCTGTAGACAGTGAATATCATCTGCATTTAACACCACACAGTCTTTTGCTACCTCCACTACTACGCGTTTAATTTGTGCAAGTTGCTCTAGGGTATCTATCCCACGTTGACCCAAATGGTCAGCCGAAATATTTAAACAGGCCCCAACATCGCAACTTGTGTAACCCAAACCTCGTTTCGCAATGCCGCCGCGCGCTGTTTCCATAATGGCAAAATCTACACTGGGGTCGCGCAACACTATTTGCGCAGATGTCGGTCCGGTCATATCGCCTTTAACCGTTAAATGACCGTCTATGTAGACGCCATCGGTAGAAGTCATGCCGGTATTAAAGCCTGCACTTTTCATGATGCTAGCAAGCATGCGCGAGGTGGTGGTTTTACCGTTTGTACCGGTAATGCCTGCGACCGGAATGCGTGCATTACTGCCAGGTGGAAAGAGCATATCCATCACTTTGCCGGCAACATCTCTGGGTTTGCCTTCGCTTGGCGCTACGTGCATTCTAAACCCGGGGGCTGCGTTGCATTCACAAATACCACCACCAATTTCTTTATATGATTTACTAATATCCTGAGTTAAAAAGTCTACACCGCCAATATCAAGACCAATTGCACGAATTGCTCGAATTGCCATTTCTCTGTTATCTGGGTGCACAATATCGGTTACGTCTATTGCGGTGCCGCCAGTAGATAAATTAGCAGTAGACCGCAAAAAGAATACCTCGTCTTTTTCTAATACGGTCTCATTTGTATAGCCCGCCTCATCCATCAACCGATGAGCCTGATTATCTAGCTCTAGGCGTGTAAGGACTTTTTCATGCCCTACCCCACGTCTAGGGTCTTGGTTAACCTGCTCAACTAACTGCTCAATATTTTGTTGACCATCTCCAACAACATGACCCGGCACACGCTTAGCAACGGCAACTAACTCGTTGTTTACCACCAGCATACGATGGTCGTAGCCACTCAAAAAACTCTCTACCAGTACGGCTCTGCTTGTTCCATGTTTTTGTGCCTCAACAAAGGCCGTGACCACTTCTTCGTCGGACGTTAAATTGATACTGACCCCTCGACCATGATTCGCATTTAGAGGTTTAAGTACAACTGGGTAGCCAATACGTTGTGCTGCCCTTACTGCCTGTCGCTCGCTGTAAATCATAAGTTGCTGAGGCACAGGTAGGCCCAAATCATTTAATAAATTGTGGGTATCTTCTTTATCGCAGGATATTTCTACCGCGATATGTTTGGTTTCGCTGGTAATAGTAGCTTGTATGCGCTGTTGGTATTTACCATGGCCAAACTGCACCAAACTATAATTATTTAAACGTAACCAGGGAATATCACGTTCTTCCGCGGCGGCCACTAGCGATGCAGTGCTCGGCCCAAACTCTTTGCGCTGAGCCATTTTGATAAAATCTGTGAGCTCTTCGGCAAAATCAAAGTCGTCTTCTATCTTTGCACCAATGGCTTTTTGTACATTTTCTGGCATCAAATGCGTAAGCAGTTTTAAACCTAAGACTCCAGCTTCAAGGCCAACATCGCGCTGTTGGTATTGGTATACGACATAATAACAACCAGGGTCTTGCAGGCTTCGCGTACGCCCAAAGGATACTGAAGAGCCCGCTAGGTTTTGCAATTCTATCGCAACATGCTCCCAGATATGACCAATCCACGTGCCCTCATCCTCAACCAAACGGCGCAAAAAACCGCCTTCCTCGCCATATGAGCAACCATGTTTTTGCAACGACGGCAAAGCGTTGACCAAACCATCGGTAAAAGCTTTACCAAGCTTCACTGAAGGCCAGTTTTCAAGCTCGCCGATATCGATTTGGTAACAAATAACGGGAAAGTTTGCGTAAACATTGGGGCCGACATACACATTTTTGCTAAGAATTTTCATGATTATTTGCACCAGAGATTGTTATTTTTACGATTAAAAAAGGCAGCCATGGCTGCCTTTTATTAGAGCGATATTAGATATTTACACAAACTTTTGAAATGTAACAGTGAAGCCGCAAATTATTTGTATATTTTTAACTCACATATGCTTTGTGCGCTGACAAATCATATCTGCCGCCACTAGCAAGAATATGCATTTTTACATTGAGTAAAGTTAAAGCGGCACCGGAACGAGCCTCTGCCATAGACGAATGTTCTATATTACTTGGGTCGATTACGGTTATTGCGCCGCTGCCAACGGTGGTAAACACATTGTCTGAATCAATAAATGCAGCGGTGTTTTCATCTAAGCCAAGTCCTACCAAAAACGGATTGTAACTTACCGCAGATAGCAATCTTGCTAAGCGATTGCGTTCATTAAAATGTTGATCCACAACCACAGTATTTATTAAACCCATTCCTGGCGCAAGATTTACGCCGCCCTCAGTGGGCACAACACCTGTGCTGCCGCCGGTGATCATATGTTGCGAGACAATCGCCGCGCCTGCAGATGTGCCAGCATAGTGAACACCTTTAGCATTTAATTGGCGTATAGATTTAGCGATAGGTGTACCGCCTAAAATTGTTGAAAGCCTAAGCTGATTGCCCCCTGTCACAAATATACCGGTGCTTTTTTCAAGTGTTTTTAAGTAGTCTGGATTTTGTGCGTCGCTTCTTTCTGAAATGGGCAAGGCGTAGGTTTTTTTCACGCCTATATCTTCAAATATTTTTTGATAGCGAGAGCCCGTGTCATCTAGTTGAGATGCTGTGGGTATGATGGTGATGACCGCATCGTCGCCGCCGCAAAGTTCTACAAACTTAGCGAGAATTTCAGGGTTATCTAATTTTTCTTCTGCACCGCCAATGGGGATAACATACCCTCTTTTGGTGCCTTCAATATTCGGTGATGGCATAAGGTTTACTCAAAGGTTCCTTTTCGAACTAACTGTTTATGTTTAACGTGCCATTTGCCCATAGCCATGACATGTTCAATTCGTTTTTGCTGGTTTAACAAAATAATGTCTGCATCTGCGCCTACTTCAATTCGGCCTTTTGCGTGGAGGTTCATCAACTGCGCAACGTTTAAAGTAAAAAATGGCAGAAAACGTTCAAGCGCCTCACCTGAATCAAGCAATTGATAAAACACTTCGGTCATCGAACTCGAATCAGCAAAGCTCATGTGTTTAAGACTGCCATCTGCATGAAAGTCGGGTAAACAACCACCGCCGTCAGAGCTTATGGTCAGTTTATCTTGCGGCAAATGAGCTTGCTGCATATAACGCAACAAGGCCTCAGGTGGCTCATAGCCAACGTCGCCCGTTTCAAATGCAGTAACATCTACCCAACAGCCTTTTTTAGCCAAATCGCAAGCTTCTTCAAACAACGCTTTTCTTCGGTTAATGTGAGTTGGGTTAAATGTTCGTGGAGGAATTTCCGATATTTCAAGTGCCTCGTTTACTAGGCTCAGACCGCGCTCGCCGTCACCTAAATGCAGATGTAACATACCTGCTTTACCTGTCATCAATCTTGCAACGTGTGCTTCAGAGGCAATCTTTAATAATTCATTTAAGGTTGGCTGGCTTGAGCGGTGGTCGCTAATTGCAAACTCTCCTACACCGATAATTGGCTCAACAAACACAATATCAGACCTTACCGAGCCGGTAAGTGTGGTCAAAGGCAAGTGATAACCACCAGTATAACAATACGCGGAGAAGCCCTCTTCCCGAAGACCATAAACCTGAGCAATCATCGACTCGGTATTTTTAGTCAAATCATCGGTGCCTAACAAGCCAACGGCAGTAGTCACTCCAGCTTGGGTAAAGCGGCTTAACGGCACTGGAGGTACTCGGGTCGAAAAGCCAGCCTCTCCGCCGCCGCCAGTCAGATGCGTATGGCCGTCTATGAAGCCGGGCATTAAAACACATCCATCGGCGTCTATTACGTCGTGTCCAATGTTTATATCTGGCAGAGTGTTGCCCATATAAACAATTTTACTATCGGCAATGACTAAATGTTGTAAGCCCTTGTGCTGTGGCGCATAAACATCAGCGTTTTTAATTATCGTTATCAAAGTTTCACTACTCTTTTTGCGACTTTGCAATTTAAAACATATGAGCATTGACGCAACTTTATCATTTAAGTGCACTCATATTGTTATATTCTGCGCTATTATAAAGACCCTTGTGCACTATTGCATGTAAAGTTACCATTTAAAGTTAGTTTGTAGCATTTTTAAAGACGAATTTTATAAACCGACTTCGACAAGAGCAAAATATCCCCTGCGATTTTGGGGCACCGGTGAAAACAAACACGCCATATTTGGCTAAAAGGAAATAAGCTAATACCATGCTCCAACGTAGTAAGCTCGTACAATGAAAACCCCAAAGCAACTTCAGCCTCTGCTCGATGATGGTCTTATCGATGAGGTCCTGTATCAACTAATGAGTGGCAAAGAAGCTACCGTTTACGTGGTAAAAAGCCAAGGTAGCGTTTGCTGCGCAAAAGTATATAAGGATGCAATGAAGCGCAGCTTTAAAAAAGCGGCACAATATCAAGAAGGTCGTAAAGTTAAAAACAGTCGACGCGCAAGAGCTATGGAAAAAGGTTCGAGTTTTGGCCGTAAACAAATTGAAGATGCATGGCAAAACGCAGAGGTTGATGCGCTTTTCACCCTTGCAAAAGCAGGTGTAAGAGTACCGCAGCCGCACGGTTGCTATGATGGTGTTTTGCTGATGGAGCTCGTGACTAATGACGAAGGTGAAGTTGCACCGCGTTTAAACGATGTTGAAATGTCTAAAGAGCAAGCCCTTGATGATCACGCACAAATGATGCACTACGTAAAACTCATGCTGTGTGCAGGTTTAGTACATGGAGATTTGTCTGAGTTTAATGTGTTAGTAGATGACTATGGCCCAGTAATTATCGACCTGCCGCAAGCGGTAAATGCCGCGGCAAACAACAACGCATTTGAGATGCTCAAAAGAGATGTGCGCAATATTACCGATTACTACGCTGAATTTGCGCCCGAGCTTAAACAAACTGCCTATGCCGAAGAAATGTGGGCGTTCTTTGAAGAAGGCACACTAATGCCTGACACTGAACTCACAGGTGATTTTGAAGCGGATACGCAAGCGGCTGATGTCGACACCGTGCTTGAAGAAATCAAAGCTGCATTTGCTGAAGAACAAGCGCGTTTGGAGCGTATTCGTATTGCCAATAGTGATGAATAAGCTGCAAGTGAAGCAAGGTACCTATTTAAATGAGCAAAGCTTCTGTAATAGAGTTCCGCTGCTTGAAATGCCTTACTAATTAGTTGTTATATGCCCATGGACAGAGTTGTTGAAGTTTTAGATATTGTATTTAGAGCAAAGCAGTTGGGAGAATACGATAGTAATGTTATCGGTATGGCAGGCGAGATTGTAGCCGAAGAATTGTTTGGTATGATCAAGGCTCCTGCTGGCACAAAACATATAGATGGGACTGTAGCGACGCCTACAGGAATTCGCTCACTACAAGTTAAAGCCTGGTCCGATGCTAGGATAAAAAAATATAAAAAAGGCACGTTTTTTAGATTACCGATACAAAAGAAAGCGGATGACTTGTTGATAATTCTATTTCATGCTTCAACTAAAACCT
This sequence comes from uncultured Glaciecola sp., assembly GCA_964621345.1. Classification (GTDB taxonomy): domain Bacteria; phylum Pseudomonadota; class Gammaproteobacteria; order Enterobacterales; family Alteromonadaceae; genus Glaciecola. The sequence goes on from CAZUON010000063.1 coordinate 12,002, forward strand.
ATGAGGTTCTTTATCATGGATGCGCGGATATGGTGGGAAAACCTGAAAAAAATGGTAAAACTAAAGTAGTGCGTTTAGACCACGTCGTTAAGGGCAAAAAGCTTGAGCAAATTATTCTTGATGCTTGTAATGTGTAGAGCATCTATCAAAGCAAATGAAGTCGGACGCATTTCAAGTTCAGCTGGTACCTTTGTATTGCGAGCGCACCACTTGTTTTAATGAAAGCTATCTCCACCCCGAAAGGTCTTTAATACGTTAGGAACACATAGTGTTAATGTCAGTCCAATAGAAATTGATAAATTGGAATGCGCGATAGAGTTAAATTTTTACTGAGTCGACAAGGCGTCTCATGCGACGATACCGGTGTTTACATCCAGCAAGGTCTTATGATCGATACTGTTGAGGATCCGAATAAAGGAAAAATATCAGAATCAACAAATGTTTATTTTCGACATTGGTAATTAGGCATTAGCGGCATTAGACAGTAACAGACGCAATTTTTACAAACATTGCCTGAATTCCTCTTTATTAACCATACACCCCCCCTAAAAAATCGAATATTTCATCCAATTTATACCAATTTTTAATTTAAAAAATGA
>CAZUON010000063.1:12700-14643 GCA_964621345.1 uncultured Glaciecola sp.
CCTAAAAAATCGAATATTTCATCCAATTTATACCAATTTTTAATTTAAAAAATGAGAGTAAAGTACTCATCATTGCTTGCTAAGCACTAGCAATTCATCACAAATGAAAATGAATAATATATAAATTGATAATTATTTTAATGAGTAGCTTGACGCTATGCTTTTGAATAATTAAGTGAAACATGGCGTGTATTCAACAGCCCTTTAATAAGCAATGATTCTGGAGTGAAACATGAATAAGTTAATACAATTTACTAAAGGAATATTAGTAAGCATCACTATCGCATTGTCTGTACTTGGCGTTAGCCAAAGTGCATTTGCAGCGACTACTCAGCATGAAATTAAACAACCTCACCTGATTGTCCAGCAGGCTGCTGAAGCAACGTTTGCAAAAGTTTTAGAGGCAAAGCAGAACGAAAACGGGAGTCAACAGGCTTTTAACAAAATCATGGAAGACGAATTGCTCCCTATCGTAAGCTATCAGTTTGCCGCCTACAAAGTCTTAGGGAGTCATGCTAGGTCAATGAGCAAGGCAGAGTTAAATGAATTTGTAGAAGTGTTTCGAGAATACTTGATGAGTAACTTTGCAAGCCTAATGGCAGAGTATGATGGGCAGACCGTCGATTTCTTCCCTGTTGAAGTTAGTAGTCAATCAAAAGAGGTTGCAGTGCGTGGCGCACTAAATAACGACAATGGCCCGACTACGAATCTTCTATTTAAAATGCGTAAGATGCGCTCTGGAGATTGGAAAGTGTATGACATTCTTGCAGAAGGTATCAGTATGCTTGATGCAAAGCGCATGGAGTTTTCTCCAATCATTAGAACGCAAGGCATAGCGGCGTTGATTAAACAAATAAAGGATCAAAATAACTCATTAACCGCCAGTCTATAGTGGCGACGAATGCGACGGTATCAAATTTCTAAGAAGTACAATGCTTTTATATACAAAGCTTATATTCCAAAAACAAAAAAGCGAGCTTCCTGCTCGCTTTTCCGAAAAGAACTTAAACTGTGGTTATTTAATTATGCTAACGCGCCTTTAGCTGCATTAACTAATGCAGTGAAAGCGGCTTTATCATGAACGGCAATGTCAGACAAAATTTTGCGATCGATTTCAACAGACGCTTTTTTCAAACCGTTGATGAAACGCGAGTAGCTCATTCCGTTAGAACGTGCAGCAGCGTTAATACGAGCAATCCATAATTGACGGAATTGACGTTTACGCTGACGACGGTCGCGATATGCATATTGACCTGCTTTAGTTACCGCTTGTACCGCTACGCGATACACACGACTACGAGCTCCGTAGTAACCTTTAGCCTGCTTTAATACTTTTTTATGACGTGCGCGTGCTACGACGCCGCGTTTTACTCTAGCCATTTTTCAGTCTCCTAAGTCTAAGGTTATACGTATGGCAACATACGTTGGATAAGGGCGGTATCATTTGTATGAACCAGTTTCTTACCACGTAGATGACGTTTACGCTTAGTGCTTTTCTTGGTCAGAATGTGACGCAAGTGAGACTGTTTGCTTTTAAAGCGGCCTGAACCCGTTTTGCGAAAACGCTTAAGGGCACCGCTATTTGATTTCATTTTAGGCATTGCTAAAACTCCGCATTGTTAATTTGCTCTGCTACTAATAAGCAGAACGTTAAAATTTGCAGCAAGGTGTTTTAAGTTGTGCAGACTTAAAAACTTTAGACCATTACTACTTCTTGTGTGGGGCGAGCACCATAATCATCTGCCGCCCTTCCACTCTATGAGGGAAAGACTCGCAGTTAGCGATGTCCTCAAGATCTGTTTTTACACGCTTGAGTAACTCGATACCGATTTCTTGATGCGCCATTTCACGGCCGCGAAAACGGATCGTTACTTTGGATTTATCACCACCTTCTAAAAAGCGACGCAGGTTGCGCAGTTTTACCTGGTAATCGCCTTCATCAG
>CAZUON010000064.1:0-14219 GCA_964621345.1 uncultured Glaciecola sp.
TCTTCCGCTTCAACTTGAGCAAAATATTGTGCCTGATTATTTGGACTTGTATCGTGCAATGAATTTACTGGCTCAATTAGCAAGTCGGATGCATCAATTTGTGTATCTTCAGCCAATATTAACGCGCGCTGTATGACGTTCTCTAATTCTCTTACGTTACCAGGCCACGTATGATTAAGTAACTTGTGCTGAGCAGACGCACTCAATTCTGCAATGGCAAGATTTTGCGCTTGGCTGTGTCTGGCAATTAAATGGTTCGCCAGTGGCACAATATCGCCTTTGCGCTGCGCAAGCGGTAACCACGTAATTGGGAATACATTAAGACGATAATACAAATCTTCTCGGAATTTACCTTGAGCCACCGCCTCTTTTAAATCACGGTTGCTGGTGGCAATTACGCGCACATTTAGAGAAATAGATTTGCGTGCACCGAGTCGTTCTACTTCGCGCTCTTGCAACACGCGTAAAAGTTTTGACTGAAGTGCCATATCCATTTCGGTAATTTCGTCTAGTAAAATAGTACCGTCTTGCGCTTGCTCGAACTTGCCAGGACAGGCTTGAATCGCACCAGTAAACGCGCCCTTTTCATAGCCAAACAATGTCGCTTCAAGCATGTTTTCGGGAATTGCTGCACAGTTTATTGCCACAAAAGGGCATTCACTACGTGAAGACTGGTCGTGTATATACCGACTGATGACTTCTTTACCTGAACCGCTTGGCCCAAGCACCATCACTGTTGCGTCTGACTTTGCGACTTTCCGCGCTAGGCTGAGCATATTGATGCTGCTTTCATCGGCAACAATGGGCTGGGTAGACGCGACTTTCTGCGCGGGCGCATATCGCCCTACCAAATTAAGTAATACTTGCGGCGCGAAAGGCTTCGATAAATAATCGGTTGCGCCGTCGCGCATCGCTTGAATGGCATCATTGATGTTGGCAAAAGCCGTCATTAAAATCATGGGAAGCTTAGGATATTTGCTTTTTACGCTTTTCAGTAAAGATAAGCCATTCATGCCCTGCATTTGAATATCGCTAACCACAATGTCAAATTTTGCTGCAGAGAGTTTTACCATTGCAGACTCTGCACTTTCAACCGGCGTGACCTCGTAGCCACCTAACAAAAGTGTGTCGACTAAGGCCTCACGCAAGCCATGATCGTCTTCGACAATGAGTACTTTAGTTTTAGTCATGCGCTGACTCCTTGAGTGTTTTGTTCAGGACTAAATGTTTGCGTCCTATTTGAATCTAATGCGGTAATGCTTGAGTCATTCACCTGCATAGCAGGACTCAATGGAATAGAAATAGAGAAAATTGCGCCGCGTTTATGCCCTTTGTTCCGGCAATCCACAAACCCTTTATGCGACTTTGCTACGGTGTTTACTACCGCTAAACCTAAGCCCGTGCCTTGAGATTTAGTGGTGTAGAAGGGTTCAAAAATACGCTGGATGGCTTGCTCGTCTATACCAGGGCCGCTGTCACTAACTGCAAATTTCACATAGTGTTTGTTATCGAGGCTTTGTCTTGTTACCTCTAAACATACCTGATGGGGCTTTATTTCATTGCTTTTCGGGTCAATAGCAGGCTCTGCAAAACTTACCGCTTGCAAGGCATTGCCTAATAAATTACTCAATGCGCCAGTCAGTGCGCTAATGTTGCATAACAACGGCGCATTTTTGTCTTTATTAATGACTTTAAGCTCAACACCCGCTTGTGCGAACTGAGCATCTAAATTTTGAACACTGGCTGAAGCAACGTCCTCTGCGGTCATCGATTTTACAATGTGGTTATCGCCGCTTTTGGCAAACAAGAGCATATCGTTTACTTGCGACTCTAAATCTTTTAAACGCATGATGAGCTTTTCGCTGAATCGCGCAGTGGTGCTTAATGCCGGTTGTACACTTTTAATGTTCTCTGCGTAAAGCAAAGCCGACGACAGTGGCGTTCTTACCTGATGGGCTAAAGACGCCACCATTTTGCCTAAAGATGATAAGCGCTGCATATGACTCAAACGTTGCTGCATTTGACGTGTTTCAGTTAAATCGGTAATAACAATCAACTGCCCTTTTTCTTCGGTCAAAGGAGACATATCAATTTTGACACGCTTACCGTTGCGCATCGACACCTCGTGCCCGTCATCCGCTTGGGGTCTGAAGGCTCGGGAAATTACATCTCGCCATAACTCTCCTTCAAGGGGCTCTTCTAAAAGTGTACTAGCTTGTTTATTTGCCAAGGTCACTATGCCACGATGATCAATGACCACGACACCGGCTGGCATAATGGAAAGTAAATGAGAAAAGCGGTTCGGGTTAAGAGCTTGCTTATCTGCTGATTGATTTTCGCCAGATGCCAATGCATCACTTTGTGCAGTATCAGCATCGACTTTATTAGTAAGCACTGGTTTGCTGCTATCAGCCTTGGCGTTTTTAAGCGCACTGCGCTGGGCGTAAACGTCTCTTATAGAAGAAACCATACGATACTCAATTGTATCGCTGACCGCTGCGCTGGTATCGGTGCTAAATGATAAGGTGGACATATACTGCATTACTCACATGATCGTTTTTCAATGAGTAATGCATTCAATGTGCCAGTTTTTATTTTATATTAATCAATGACTTATGAGATTCAGTGTTTTTGACGCTGTCAATATATTGTCAAAAGACAGGCTTTTAGACAGGTAAAAGAGCGACTCACTAGTCGCTCTGGTCGGTCTCTTTCTGGCGCGTAATTTCGTATTTACGCATTTTCTCAACTAGGGTTGTTCTGCGCATACCTAGTTGGTCAGCCGCCCTTGCCACCACCCAATCTTGGGTATCAAGGGCTTGACGGATTAGGCTAATTTCTAGATCCGACAAATACTCTTTAAGGTTAACACCATCACTGGGAAGCGTTGTATCCGCTGCCACTGGTAAGTGAGCGTCTGAGCTTACAGGGTTGGCTTGTGCGTATTTGAACATGGCGTTTATCGCATCACGCTCTGCATTTTCGTCTTGCTTGGTAGCAGCTAATGGCTGCTGCTCACCAGTTTCATCGTACTGGTACTTATGGGGTAAATGTTCAATATCTATCACCTGCTTAGGATGCAATATCGACAAACGCTCCACTAGGTTAGACAATTCCCTAACATTCCCCGGCCATTGATGCGCCATTAACGAACGCATCGCTTCTTGAGTAAAGCGAACTGAATCTTGCTTGCTACCTTCAAGCCTCGATGCTAGCTCTTGTAACAACAATGGAATGTCTTGCGCACGCTCACGTAAAGCGGGCGATTCAATTGGGAACACATTCAAACGATAGAATAAATCTTCTCGGAATGTTCCCTCCGCTATCATGTCTTCTAAATTACGATGGGTAGCAGCTATGATGCGCACATCACAATTTAAGGTCTTAGTGCCGCCAACTCGCTCAAAAATACGCTCTTGCAACACACGTAATAGCTTTACCTGCATTTGCAGTGGCATATCGCCTATTTCATCTAAAAATAGCGTACCACCCTCGGCCATTTCGAAGCGCCCTTTCCGCGAGTTCACCGCGCCGGTAAATGCGCCTTTTTCATGACCAAACAACTCACTTTCAAGCAAATCACCTGGGATTGCACCACAGTTAACCGGTACAAACGGCCCTTTCTGCCGCTTTGACATGTAATGGAGATTACGCGCAATGACTTCCTTACCCGTACCTGACTCACCTAAAATCAATACGTTGGCTTCGACCGGAGCAACTTGTTCAATTAATTCACGTACTTGCGTGATACCGCGGCTATTACCGACTAAGCTACGGAAAAGCTTGGTTTTACCAGATACTAATGCGTCTAAAGGTCGGTTTGCTGTGTAGTAATCTCGGCATTTAAGCAACAAGTCGTTTAGATTTGGATAGGTGACAGGTTCGAACAAAGAACCCATAATATTTTTAAACTCGCGCTCACCGCTGAGCTGAAAACCAATATTAACAAAAGGGCTTTCGGGAAATTTTTCGATAACGTCTTCAGCCACTTCAGGCATCTCGCCATCAATGAGTACTGCCGACCAATTATCGCCTTTACCAAATGTTTGAAGACACTGAGAATAGTTACAAGAACGACAGTTTTCACCTAAAAATGTTAATACCGTATTTAAGTAATCAATGCGCGTTTGATTGTCACTGATAATCAATATATCACTCATAAGCGATGAATTTTCCATATTGCGAGGTTTTATGCGCTAGATATTACCGAAAACGTCGCTTTAATGACACTATTAAATAGAAGTGATTAAAAAATGAGTTTTAAAATCCGTGGGTTTACAACAATAAATGTTTGAGAGTAGCAACTACTCTGTCCTGCTCAACCTCACTTAAGCCAACATATAGTGGCAGAGTTAGCGCATTTTGGTAAAAGCTCAATGCAGCGGGGAAGTCATCGGGTTTAAACCCTAAAGCTTGATAATACGGATGGCAATGAATGGGAATGTAGTGCACGTTAACCGCGATACCCGCCTCATGTAACTGCTGATAAATGGTTGCGCGATCATGCTCTTTAAGCTCAACCATAAATAAATGCCATGAGCTGTTATCAAGCTCATTGGCTTTAGGCAAAATAAGGGGGAGGTCCTTAAGAGCGTCTAAATATCGGGTGACTAACTCGCGCCTGCGCGCTATGAATTGGTCTAAACGTTTTAATTGGCTTATGCCTAACGCCGCTTGTAAATCACTCAAGCGGTAATTGTAGCCAAGTTCAAGTTGTTGATAATACCAGGGGCCTTGGCTGTCCCCTTGCATCATTTGCAAGTCGCGCGTGATGCCATGTTTTGCAAATAAGGCACAGGCTTTTGCTAACGATGGATTATTCGTAAGGTTCGCTCCGCCCTCAGCCGTTGTAATTGATTTGACCGGGTGGAAACTCATCACTGCAATATCTGAAAACTCGCAACCGCCTACCTTGTGGTCATTGTAGCTAGCACCTAAAGCATGCGCGGCATCTTCAATGATCGCGATGTTAAGCGGCTGGCAAAGCGCATAAATGGTTTTCATGTCGCATATCACACCGGCAAAATGCACCACCACAATGGCTTTAGGTAATGTGTTGTTTTGCTGCGCGAGAAGTAGCTTAGCCTCCAGTTTAATGGGGCATAAATTGCGCGTGTTTGGGTCAATATCAACAAAATCTACTTGCGCACCACAATACAAGGCGCAGTTTGCAGACGCGGCAAACGAGTTTGGTGAGGTCCACACAAAGTCGCCCTCGCCTACGCCTAATGCCAAACATGCCACATGTAGGCCAGATGTACCGCTGTTTACCGCCGTACAATATTGCGCACCAGTATAGTCGCAAAGTGCCTGTTCAAACTCAGGTACTTTGCTGCCTTGGGTCAAAAAATGATGCTGCAAAACATCAAGCACCGCGTCAATGTCGTTCTCATCAATCGCATGTTTGCCGTAAGGAATAATCGCTTGGGCTTGCTTGTTTTTTGCGTCAGTCATGATTTTCGCTATCGCCGGTTATCTTTCACTATCGTAAGTTAAAGAGTGCGTTTGTCGAGTTCAACAAGCTCTTCAACACTTAAAAAGTGCGGGTTAGTGCCCGAATGATATTCAAATGCTTCGGTCATCACTTCACCTTTTTCAAGTAACTTATTGGTTTTGTAATTTACATCTAAGTTATTAAACGAGATTGCGGGGGTAATCACATAATGATCATTAAACTCAACCGATTGATGCGACAACTCCTCTGGCACCATGACCTCGTGGAGTTTCTCGCCAGGACGAATACCAATAAGCTCATGTTCTGTGTTACCTTGCATTGCTTCGACCAAGTCTAAAATGCGAATGGATGGGATTTTCGGTACATAAATTTCACCGCCTTGCATGCGCGAGAAGTTCTTTACAACAAAATCAACGCCTTCATCCAAGGTGATCCAAAAGCGGGTCATACCGTCGTGGGTCACGGGCAATTTTTTGACACCTTTTTTTATGAGGTCTCGATAAAAAGGCACAACAGACCCTCGTGAACCTACTACGTTTCCGTATCGCACAACCGCGAAAGATGGACCATCAGCACCCGCGATGTTATTTGCAGCAACAAACAGTTTGTCCGATGCTAGTTTGGTCGCACCATACAAATTCACGGGGTTTGCAGCTTTGTCTGTTGATAACGCAATGACCTTTTCTACGCCATTGGCAATACAAGCGTCAATTACGTTTTGGGCACCATTGATATTGGTTTTTATGCACTCATTAGGATTGTATTCTGCTGCTGGCACTTGCTTTAAGGCTGCGGCATGCACAACATAATCGACGTTTTTAAGGGCTGCAATTAAGCGCTCTTTGTCGCGTACATCGCCAATAAAATAGCGCATCACTGGCTGATTAAACCGTTGCTGCATTTCAAACTGCTTTAACTCATCGCGCGAAAATACAATCAACCGCTTCGGATTGTAGTTATCTAATAAATGTTGAATAAAACGATTACCAAACGAACCCGTTCCGCCTGTAATTAAAATATTTTTATTATCAAACACTGTGCGCATGCTCCTGTAAATGGCTGCGTATTGCTTCTGCTTCGGGAGTTTTGTACCACTCTCCTAACAATTCATAGGCTTCAATAGCTCGGTGTAACAACAAACCTCGGTTATGCATGGCATCTTCAAGGCTTGGCTGTGATGTGTGCTCTTTACTCACTCCGATGTATCGGTTGAAGGAAAACACCTGCTGCGTTGATACGTGTTGTGCTTGTTTTAGCGCGCTGAAATGTAGCGCCAAATAATCCACAGCTTCTGAGCTATATTCATCTTCTTTTTTATCAAAAGCACGAATCAAGCCAATTTCGTCAAACCTTGCCTTAAACAAAATATGCGAAAAGGTATTTGCGTCTTTCAAGCGAGCAAATAAAAACTGCATGGCCTCTTCTCGCTCAATTAATGGGATACTCGGATTGAGTGCAGTATTTTGCTCAGTACCTGCAGATGCACCAGGCCAAAATGGCATGTAAACCATGCATATTTGCTTCGGTAAGCCTTCTGAGAAACGCGCATGAAGCAATGGAAAGAGCACAGCGTCGGTGTATACAATAAGCACATTAGCTTGCTCACATGCCGCCAATTGCGTTTGCCAAGTTGCGGTGAATTGCGCCTCACACTCGCTCAGCTCTTGTTCGTTAGTTAATACAACTATACACGATAGACTTTTCTCTGGGCGTGGCAATTCAGTTGCCAAAATATACTGAGGACTTATATCACTTAAGGTCAAATAATTTGCTAAAGCAGGTGAATAGACCGTAAGCGTTGCAGACAAGGTTTTGCAAAGTGGGGCTTCGCGCTTTTCAGAAAACGATGCACTTGTGTCCAACAAATATCCGCCATGATTGAGCATAAGTTTGGCGTCTTCCACCAAGCGATGCCAGTACAACAATACACGCTGTGCGTTTTCAATCGCTTGGTCTTGGTCTGCAGACATCAGTGCTTTGCCTAATGTTGCACATAAGTAATTCAATGAGCCATAAAAGTAATAAACGAATAAAGAGCGTCCTTTCGCAAAATTATCGGCGATAAGCTCACGGCAGTTTTCAATTAGAGTTTCAACGTCTTCTTTACTTACAATTTGCTGCGCACAAATAATTTCTAAGCGCTTAATTTGCTCATTCAAAATGTTCTGATTAAACGCCGCTTTATACATTTTCTCTGCGTCGGTATCTAAAATAATAAAGGCGTTGCGTACATCCTCATGCAGCTTTTGACGCACAATATCGTTGTTTGCAATCAGTACATCGTCAGCCTGCAAGGGGTGGGTACCTCGCACAAATACGCCATCAGATAAATTGTATATATCGGCCTTGTAATCGCACAACACTTGCTCCATCATCAGCCGCGAAATATTAAACTCTGCCTTGGTATATACAAGCTCTCTAAAATTACCTTTTACCGGCATACTTTTCGCTAAATTTTCTTGGTAATCATAAACCTGCTTACCATTTTCAAAATAGCCTGACTGACTGCTGTGATGTTTGTTGTAATCGACAAAACCTAGGTCAACACCAAGTAAGTAGAGCTGGGTAAAACCTAGCTCTAAAAAAAAGTTTACTGCTAAATTAGTGACTGTCGGATAAGCTTTGCCTAACATGGCGAATTTATCTATGCCCAACATGGATGTTGCAGATGCCGTAGAGGATTCCCCTGCTTTAAACGCAAACAGGGTGTTTTTATAGATGCTAGAAGTATCGGGATGAATACCATTAACACTGACTAAAGTAATCTTTTTAAGATACTGGGTATCGTTTATTCTTGAGGCCCAGTCAAAGGTTGCCCGGCATTGCTCAACTTCCGCATGAAAATCTGGTGTAACGCCATAGCTATGAAGTGCTTGTAATGCAGTGCCACAACTTACTACGATGATGTTTTCGCGGTGCTCCTTTAGTGCTTCGATACTGCCATCTAACGATGGACCATTCCCTACAATAAATAAGGGGAGTTGTCTGGTCGCTTTGCTAATTAACTGATGAGGTTTGGCTGCCATTGCAGGTACTTTATGCTGTAAGGCGTGCTTGGTATGTTCAATACCGTAAAGGGCATGGTCAAAATTTTCAGAGAGGGAGAATGTGACCTGTAGTTGTTCACGCAAATCCCTCACCGCTGACGTCAACATCGCATTTTCATAGCCTTGAAAAAAATAAGTATCGGCTAATAGGTGCGGACCAGCTGCTAAAAACTGACTATTTATATCGCTATATAGTGCAGAGCCAGCTTCCCCAACATTTAGATAAATACGTTTTTCACTTTCATCTATATGTTTCAGTATGCCCGCCCAATCAATAGCGAATAAAGATGCATAAAAAAAGTCGGGGTTAGGCTCGCACACAAATAAATTATCGACTTCCACGCTCTCTAATAGAGCAGCAAAGCTATAACCGCTCTCTAAACCAAATAAAATCAGCGATTTAATTTGGCTGGCAAGCTCACCCTTATCGTCTTTTTGATGCTTTAAAACCGTACTCGCACGGCGAATAAAGGTGTTGTGTAAATAGTGTTTTAACTTTGGGCTTTCGTAACCAAAAATAAGTCCGTCTTGATTGGGGTATTGAATAAAATGCCCTGCAATGGACTGACCGTAATCGCTCGCCTGCTCAATGGTCAACACGCTACAGCTTTTAATATTAAAGAGGTTTATTTGGCCACTGTGTATATGCTGTATTGGCTGCCAAGCACGATACTCATAGTCTTCGAATGTGTCGGCAATGCTTGGAAAATAAGTGGCAAACGCTTGCAAGTTCTTCTGCAAGTGCTCATTGTCGGCGCTAACGGCTTGCCACTGTTCAGGTAAAAAGGCCGGTGTCCATGGCGCAACGTAATTCTCAAAACCTAGCTCGCCTAAATCAGGCAATGGATGAAACAATACTTCGTTATTCCCTTGTCTCAATTGCTGCATGTAATAATCAAAATTTGTTGAGTTGTAGTGCTTAAAAAACAAAATGTGTCGGATATCACATACCGAACGCAATTCTGCTAAGTCGCTGTTTAATGATGCCGCATTATTTTCTAGTTGCAAAAATAACGAGATAGAGCGCTGCGCGCAATCTTCCAAAATTTGAGCCCATGAGCAGCAAAATAAAGAGCAATAAAAATACTCCCAATTCTCTTCGTAAATGACAATTTTACTTGCCGCACTATTGCCCGCTAAGGCGTCAATTAAGGGGGCAATATGCGCACCTTTTCCAACACCAAAAATTACGACAGTATCGGCACTAACTTGTGTTAGCTGCGTTTGGTTTTGATGAATAAACCTAAGATAATCGTCAAAACTTTGGATGTGAGCGTCTGCTTTTTGACGTTGATTGATATCGATTAGTGCACTATGAGCGTAAAGGGTCTCACATTGTTTTTTGATATCGTCGTCAACATTAAAGTGGTAAAAACTGCTACCGCGACCCACATTAACAATGTTTGTTTGCGCATGCTTGTCGACAAAAATACTATGATTTTGTAAGCCCTGCTTTTGAATTTTTTCGCCAATAGAGGGGATGTGCCGAACAAATGCTCGCACATTTTGTTCAAAGCGCGTTTGCAGTTGCTTTGCCAGTGTCGATTCAATATCAGATTGTTGTTGTTCGTTTTTTGCTAAGTGAAGTCTTATATCATTTTGCATAGTCACACTTGTTGATATTGTTTAATCGCTCGAGATGATTTAGCAACGCTTGATAAAGCGTGTTTAGCGTTATCACGAAGCGTAGAGACATGGTCGATTAATGTTTGATTAATCACTATCTCAGCTTGCGCAAACTGCTGGCGTTGCTCTGTATTCATACTCTTAAGCAATTTATCGACCAACTTTGCGCGCTGGTCAATTAATACCTTCAAATGTAAGTCATCGATATCTTCAGCGTTCAAACATGCATTAAGCGATGTATTGAGCGCACTGAGACTATCGGGTGTGTGGGAGTGGTTGAGTTGCAATCTCTAGCCTTAAGCTCTTGCTTGAGCGTAGGCTTGTTGTTTTGCTGCTTCAGGGATTTGCGCCCATGAATCTTTTATTGGGTGAAACAATTCACTGACTTCGGTGATGATTTCTTTACCATTTTCGCTCGATATCGACGACAACTGCGTTAAAAAATAGTCGTAAAGCGAAAACAGATTATTAGCAAATTCGCCGCCAACTTCTAAATCGAGGGTGTCGCGCAAGTTCATAAAAATAGCGATGGCTTTGGATATATGCTCCGAACGCCCTTTTAAATCATTGCGCTCAATACATCCTTTCGCGTAAGCCAATTTATCAAGCGCACCTTGCATCAACATCAAGGTGAGTTTATGCGGATCTGCATTTAAGATGTCTTGTTTTAAAGTGCCTTTCTTATATGCGTTTATTGCTTTTAATGACATGCTATAGTCCTGCTAATGCTTGAAATAGTGCGTTACCGGTGCTTTGAAGCCCTGCTACGGTGGAATCTAAACTTAAATATCGCGCTCTGAGCGTCGATTCTAAACTCTCCATTCGTAATTCAAAGGTCTCGCGCTCGGTCTCTAAATTGCCCTGTTGCTCTTCAATAGAATCTTCCCTTGATGCAATCAAGCCTGAACCTTGAGTGTACTCTTCGGTAAAGGCAATGAGTCGTGTTGCAATACCATCGTCGCCAGAGAACAACTTGCCGATGTCGTCAAACTGATCATTTAACGCATCGTCTAAACGCTTTGAGCCTGAACCTAGGCCAAAATCCGTTGCACCGATTTCTAGTTTGCCGTCGGCAGTAATCTCTACCCCTAATGCAAAAAGGCTACCAATATTTGAACCGGGTATATTGTTGCCTAAAATATTTGCCAAACCTTGTTGGATGCCTCGAATCATTGAATCACCAGCTAAAGCGCCATCTTCGTCGTCTGCGGTTGCCCCATAACGCGTTAAGTCTTCAAATTCCTCAATAAGCGAATTATATTTATCAACAAAATCAGTGATATTTTCTTTGAGAAGTTCGGTATCAAAGCCAATGCTTAGGCGCGACGTTATCGGATTACCTAACTCGTCTAAATCAGACAATTCTTTGGCATCAAAACGCACATTTTGAATCGTATTTTCGAATTTGTTGGTATCACTTTCCACCGATATACCATCGACAGTCGCAATGGCGTTTTGTGCATTGAGCACAGGTGATAGGTAGGTTGCGGTTTCTGCTGAATCGGTTGTCGACAATGCATTTAGCGCAGCGTTGTCGTTACTATTGACGATTTGTAAGTCGTTGCCATCACCACTCACTGTGGAGGTAAAGACAAGCTTAGAGCCGCCCGCTGCGGTGCCTGTGTTAATAATATTGGCCGAAACGCCAAAGTTATCTTCATTGTCATTGATTTGTTGGCGCAACTGCTCAAGGGTAGTGCCCGCGGCAACAGAGACGGTGAACTCATCGCCGGTGTTCCCAACTTTAAATGTTAAATCTGCAGTGCCGGTACTCAAAACGACGTCGTCTGATGAGGCAAAAGCGCCGTCGGCAGTTTCTACCCGGCTACCTCGTGCCATTTGCGTAATAGCAATTTGATAATCGCCCGTCACAGCTGAATTACCTGGACTAGCAGTGAAAGGTTCATTTGATTCAGAGGGATTTTCGATGACAGGATCACGAGCGCTAAGGTTATTTGCGTCTTGCAGCGCTTTCATGGCATCTTCAAATTCTGAGAGTTTGGACTTTACCCTACCCAGACCTGATATTTCTTGTTCGAAGACTTCCTCACGAGCATCCAGTCTTGCTTCTTTAGGCCCACGTTCGGCGGCGAGCAGCTGCCGAACAAGTCCTTCTAAGTCTAAACCGGAACCAACGCCTAAAGACTGAATACTCATGTGTTACCTCATATTTATGCTTGCCTATCTATTAGCACCCCGACTTGACTGCCAACATTAGACTCTAATTCTCGAATGCGCTCGGCAAAATTTAGTACCTCTTCGGTAGGAATTTGCCGTATAACATCGCCGCTTGCCGCATCTTTTATCGTAACAACAGGTCTTTCTGTTGCTTCATCTACACTGAAAGATATTGCCCTACCTTTCGTTTGCAGAAACTCACCCGCGCCCTCAATTGCACGAGACAAGTCGATACTTTCCTCACTGCTTAGTTTATCGGCCTGAGCATCGCTATTCTTTAGCTTTTTTTGCTCTTCGATACGCTGTCGTTCGGGTAATTGCGACACGCTTTTATCTAAATTTTTTACCTGTTGGGCTAGGGCTGGATTATCACTCTTAGTAAAATTACTGACACCCGTTGGCATCCCCACCAAGTTATTACTGGTAAATGTTTTTTCGCTAACAATACTTGCTTGTTCCCTAGCAATATTTTGACCAACCTGCGAATTAATATTATCCATAATTTCCTCCTATACCTTTTAACCTTAAAAAAGGAAAGCGGTTGCACCTAACTCCTTGGTGAACCGCCCGTTCAACGCAACTTTAAAAAACGTTGTGAAACAAAGCGTTAGCCATTAAATTTATAAACAGGCTATTCACTTTTCTCTAAACACCTTATCAACTCATATACTAAAGACTAGCGACTATCCTAGTAGCGCCAATGCAGACTGAGGCGATTGAGATGCCTGAGCCAATACAGAGATAGAAGCCTGTTGTAATATTTGGTTTTTGGTTAAATTAGCCGTTTCTTTGGCAAAATCTGTGTCCATAATTTGGCTTCTGGCACTTGAAATATTCTCGGAAATATTCGATAGATTCCGAATAGTAGATTGGAATCTGTTTTCAACTGCCCCTAAATCTGAACGCACGCCATTTATCGCACTTAATGCCGTATCTATTGTAGCCAATGCTGTACCGGCACCCGCAGCAGTGCTAACCGTAGTTGCCGCTAAACCTAAGCCAGTTGCGCTGAAGCCTGCTGTTGCGATATTCGCCGCGCGTAAGTCCACACTGACCGTTTGATTTGCCTCAGAGCCTACCAAAAAAGTTGCATTTAAGGCGCCGTCGAATAAGCTGACACCATTAAACTCAGTGGATGTAGCGATTCGCGATATTTCATTTTTGAGCGCTGATACCTCAGTATTGAGTGCGTTTCGGTCGGCGGCAGAATTAATACCATTTTGTGATTGCACCGCTAATTGACGCATCCGTTGAAGCATATTAGATGTCTCGCCCAACGCGCCTTCTGCGGTTTGAGTTAAGGAGATAGCATCGGTCGCGTTACGCACACCTTGGTTGAGACCTTGAATTTGCGAGGTCATTCGCTCCGCAATTTGCAAGCCTGCAGCATCGTCTGACGCGCGATTAATACGTTGCCCGGAAGACAACCTCTCGAACGAACGACTCAGTGAGTTTGAAGAATCGAATAATTGTCGTTGTGCGTTTAACGCCGACACATTGGTGTTTACAGATATTGACATACTACCTCCATAAGCCAGCTTGCGTGAACGTTAACATGGCGTTTCACTGGCTACTTTTCTTTTATACCGCTGATATCAGGTCACTACTCCTAACATCATTGGCCCTCGTTTTAAGCAATCCAAATTTAGATTGAATTACCTCTCAACTAAGGGTATCGGCTCGGCCTGGAGGATCTTTAGGGGAAATATTAAAAAATTTGGAAATTTTATTTAAAGTGTTGAAATATATAGATTTAACTTGGACTAAAAACTTACAAAATAAGGCTCAACAAAGCGAGCAATGGTGACATAGAAGGAGGTACCGGCCTTCGCCGGTATGACGTGGGTAGTAAGAGCTGTCATTGCAGCGCAGGCTGCAAGCTCCTCCAAGCAAACGCTGATGTAGAAGGAGGT
>CAZUON010000065.1:0-13922 GCA_964621345.1 uncultured Glaciecola sp.
TGGCGCACGTGCATTATTGTTACATCGGGCGGGCAAATGGCTTGTACGGCTTCTAATAACTGACGTTTAACGCGTTTTTCCAGGGTCGCCTCTAGCTCAAAGGAGGTGTCGAAGTGGTTTTCAATGCTGTTTTTACTGGCATGAGTCACCAATATGATTTCTTTTAAACCCGCTTGCACGCATTCATTTACTACGTATTGAATGAGGGGTTTGTCTACCACTGGCAGCATTTCTTTTGGAATGGCTTTAGTTGCGGGTAACATCCTTGTGCCTAACCCTGCTACAGGGATAACGGCTTTTTTGACTTGACTCATATTATTTCCTAGTAATGCTAATTTTTTGCAGAAACTTAATTGTTGCAGCGTTTTTTTAGGCTTGCACAATCGACTTTCCGCGACCTATTCCGTAGTAATGCAATCCGTATTCCGACATGAGCGATGGGTCAAATAAATTTCGACCATCAAATATCACAGGGTCTCTCAACTTGCTTTTAATGAGTTCAAAATCGGGTGCTCTAAAAGCCTGCCACTCGGTACAAATCACCAAGCAATCTGCATCTTGCAAAGCCGACTCTTTGGTGCCCATCAAAGCCAAATCAGAGCGGTCGCCATAAATACGCTGAGTCTCTTCCATGGCTTCAGGGTCGTAGGCTTGCACCTTAGCGCCCTGCTCCCAAAGTTTTTCCATTAATACTCGGCTCGACGCTTCGCGCATATCGTCGGTATTTGGCTTAAACGACAAGCCCCACAACGCAATTGTTTTGCCGTAAATATCGTTGTTGTAAAACTGCATAATATAGTCGAATAGTTTTTCTTTTTGACGATAGTTAACCGCCTCTACCGCTTCTAATACTTTTGCTCTGTAACCTACCTCGTGTGCACTACGAACGAGCGCTTGCACATCTTTGGGGAAACATGAGCCACCATATCCACAGCCCGGATAGATAAACTGATAGCCGATTCGAGGGTCGCTACCAATACCTTTGCGCACATTTTCAACATCTGCACCAAAACGTTCCGCAAGGTTAGCTATTTCGTTCATGAAACTAATTTTGGTTGCGAGCATGCAGTTTGCTGCGTATTTAGTGAGCTCTGCGCTGCGCACATCCATCACAATGATTTTGTCGTGATTTCGATTAAACGGCGCGTAAAGTTCGCGCAGCTTTTTCTCGGAGCGTTCGCTCTTAGTGCCTAATATAATGCGATCTGGACGCATGCAATCGTTAACCGCCGCGCCCTCTTTTAAAAACTCGGGGTTAGATACCACATCAAAGCTTACGCTTTTATTTAAATCAGCGAGAACTTCCGTTACCTTGGCAGTAACTCGGTCGGCAGTGCCAACCGGTACGGTAGATTTATTAATAATAATTTTGTGCGCCTGCATATGCGTAGCAACAGTTTGCGCTACCGCTAGTACATATTTTAAATCAGCAGAGCCGTCTTCATCGGGCGGAGTGCCCACGGCAATGAATACTACATCACCATGTTTTACGCCTTTTTCCGCGTCGGTAGTAAATACCACCCTGCCCGCTTCAAAGTTGCTTTTAACCAAAGGCGTTAAACCTGGCTCGTATATCGGAATAATTCCCTTTTCTAAATTGTCGACCTTGGCTTGGTCAACATCAACGCATACTACGTCGTGTCCTACCTCGGCTAATACTGCGGCTTGTACTAAGCCTACGTAGCCGATTCCGAATACTGTTACTTTCATTTGGGGTCCTTTTTGAATTTGCAGAATATATCGCAAATGTAACCTAAGTTTGAGCTTAAGTGAGCATCAAGCTAAGAAATATAGCACAGGGATTGCCTCGTCTGAAACACTTTGTACAACACAATTATTCGCTATCTTAGCGACTTAATAAAACACAAAGCGACACATCAAAAAATGTGATGTGAGCCAAGCTTTGTGAACCACACAAAAAATAATTAAGAGTTTTTGAACACATTGACCATATTGAAGTACCATAGCACTACTTAAAAATACCAAACTACTCTGCAGGTCATTTATGTATGAGTAATAATAAATGATAAAGCGCAAGGAAACTACGCAATGAAAAACGTGTTTGTAGCCGGTCACCGCGGCATGGTTGGCTCAGCTATTGTAAGGCAACTCGCAAAACAAGAAGATGTGAGACTCATTTTACGCTCTCGCAACGAACTAAATTTGTCGAATCAAGCGGATGTAGCAGCGTTTTTTTCAGAAGAAAAAATTGACGAAGTGTACCTTGCAGCTGCAAAAGTTGGTGGCATTGTGGCAAACAATACCTATCCTGCCGATTTTATTTACGAAAACTTAATGATTCAGTGCAACATTATTAATGGTGCACATTTAGCAAACGTAAATAAACTGCTGTTTTTAGGCTCCTCTTGTATTTACCCTAAAATGGCCGAGCAACCTATGGCCGAGCAGGCCTTATTAACCGGCACGCTAGAGCCAACTAACGAACCTTACGCTATTGCAAAAATAGCAGGCATAAAGCTCTGTGAATCTTACAACAGGCAGCATGGTCGCGATTATCGCAGCGTTATGCCTACTAACTTGTATGGCCCTCACGACAATTTCCACCCAGAAAACTCGCATGTTATTCCCGCCTTACTGCGCCGCTTTCACGAAGCAAAGTTAAACAACGATGCTAGCGTGACCGCTTGGGGCAGTGGTAAACCCATGCGCGAATTTTTGCATGTAGACGATATGGCCAGCGCCTCTATTCATGTTATGAACTTGGCAAAAACCATATACGATGAAAACACCGAAGCCATGCTCAGTCATATCAACGTAGGAACAGGTGTTGATTGCACTATCCGTGAATTAGTAGAAACCGTGGCAAAAGTCACCGGGTTTGAGGGTACAATTGAGTTTGACAGCAGTAAACCCGACGGCGCTCCACGTAAATTAATGAATGTAGAACGATTACGCGCACTAGGTTGGGAGTATAGCTACTCTTTAGAAGAGGGCTTAAAAGATGCCTACCAATGGTTTATAAAAAACCAAGACAACTTTAGGCAAGCCTAAATAACTATGCGTCTTGATCAATCCACCTTTGCAAACATTATTGCGAACACGCCACTGGTATCCATCGACTTATTGGTGCAAAACACGCGAGGGGAGTTTTTACTAGGCTTTCGAAACAATCGCCCAGCAAAAGACTTTTGGTTTGTACCAGGCGGCCGCATTTTGAAAGACGAAAGGATGCAAGATGCCTTTAAACGCCTTACTATGGAGGAGCTAGGTATTCAGCGATCAATAGAAAATGCAAAGTTTTTAGGCCCGTACGAGCACTTTTATACAGACTACGTTTTTGGTTCAGAGCACTCAACTCATTATGTAGTATTGGCCTATTCACTGCGCTTAGAGCTTGCCTTAAGTGATTTACCAGAACAACAACACAGCCAATACCGCTGGTTTTCAGCAAACGAAATGCGCGAGCGAAACGACGTACATGTACATTCAAGCGTTTATCTTGACGCAATAAAAGCATAAAATAGAAACTATAAAAACAAACACACGTTAGAAGAGGTTCAAAAGGTGATCAAAAAGTTATTAGGGAAACAACAAACGGCGGCGGTTAATCCTGCAGAGGGAAAATTGCTGGCTAGCCAACATCCTGAAATAGAGTATCACCTCGATATTTTGTCACCTACCATGATTACCGGTTGGATTTGCCGCAAACACCAAGATGGCTTTAAAGCTTGTTCAATAGAGATGAAGATTAATGGCGCGCTGATTCGAGACTTTTCTAGCAATATGCCTAGAGCCGATTTAGCCGAAGCGGGCTTTGGCGAGGGGGATCACGGTTTTGAAGCATCTACCAATTGGCAAAAGTTTGAAGTAGGACGCAATGAGCTCGAATTTACGCTAGATAACGATTTAACGGTTATTCATGAATTTGAGATTTCGCAAAAAGCACTCATGGTGGCGATGTCTGATCATATCTGCCGTCATTTTGATGAGTCTTTACTGCAGGTGAGTCGCAACCTACTTAACGACCTAGGGCCGAAAGATTAAGCCGGTTTAGTCGCGTAATCCAAGAGCAAAGGAATAAAGTCCAATATGCGCATTGTTTTGCTCGACCCTGGCTTTGAAGATAACAACTCTCATCACGCAAGCGTTAATGCAGCGCTTGCGCAAGCAACTGAACACAAGCAGTACTCGTTAACAATTCTTGCTTCACGAAAATACGATCAAAACCTCAGTACCGATTCAACTAAAGCAATCATCCCTTGGTTCAATACGCCCTGCTATATCAATCAGTTAAAAGCCCTAGAAGCCAACAAAGAGCTGCAAATAGCCCAGCAATTTTGCGACGAGCTTAAAAAAGCCAGCGAGCAAGGACATATTGCCTACAACGATACGTTAATTTTGCACAGCGGCTTTAGCTTTCATATATTGGGCATTGCCAAGTGGCTTAAACATCTCGACGGTGGTTTTAAGGGTAAAATCATCATTTGCGGTATGTTTTACCCGGGTAAGCAACGCATTCAAAGCAAAGCAGAGCTTAACGATTACCTCTGGTTTTTACGCTATAAAATGGCGTTTGCGCTGCTTAAACAGGCTACTTTAAACACAAACACTCCAAACCCCAGTGTACAAATTGCCAGTAGCTGCCAAGAATATATTGATGCTTATACCAATTGCGCAAAATTACCGATTGAGCTGCACCCTGCAGTTAATTTCACCGCGCCAAAAACACAAAAACCACCACACAACATCAAAAAGAAAGTTATTCTCTATTTAGGTAATTTAAAGTTTGATAAGGGCATTGAAGCACTCACAAAGCAGTTGCCCAGCTTACTAAGCACTTTTAGTGATATTGAGTTTTTTGTGCAGTTTAACCAATCCTCACCCAGTGCCATTAACTTTAAAAAACAACAAGATGCAATACTAAAGCTTAATAGCATATACACCAATCTTGAACTTCATTTACAAGCGCTATCGGCAGATGAATACGAATACCGCCTTGCTACCAGCGACGCTATAGTGCTTTTTTATGAGTACGAGGCATACAAAAACAAAACGTCTGGGTTATTGTGGGATGTGACGCGGCATAAACATTTAAGCCTGTTTTGCACTGAAGGCATTTGGGCACAGCGCGAGTATTCTAGTATGGGCGGTATTCCTATCGTATTTAGTGATAAAAGCAGTTTAATTAGTCAACTGCAAAACTGGCAGGAGCAAGGCAAACAAATACTTGCACTCAACGAATACGGCCAAAAAATCAATCGTTCTTTTGCCGATTGGTGCTTACAAATCGCGCAAGCGCAATAAGCTGTATCAACTTGAGGTTACGCGACAAGCACAATAAAAAGCAATGTTATAAATACGCGTATTGAATATGCATGCGTTAGTCGTAAATTCAGATTGCATCGCACGTATCAACTCTTTATGCTCTAATGATAAAAAGTATGGATACAAAAAGGTTTGCGTTTTTTGTAACATTAACCGGAAACACCGTGAATTGATGTTGCGTAAACCTAAACACAACGGGTAGATATTACAAACGAATATGAATCTATTTTTTTTCCCAGATTACACGCCCACTAACCCCTATCAAACTTTAGTTTACTCTGGGTTCACCAGCAACGACGCAAAAGCGCAATTTGGAAGTATTGAGGATGCCCTGCAGTTTTTAATCGCACATCCAACACAAAAAGCAGTGTTTCATCTCCACTGGCAACACACTATTACGGGCATTGCTCAAAGTGCTCACGAGCACCGTATTTTTGCTAAAACCTTTATACAAAATATAAAAGCCTTTCAGGGCCTTGGCGGCATAGTCGCGTGGACGGTGCATAACCGACTACCTCACGACATTAAATTTAAACGAGCGGAACTCGAGTATCACCAAGCATTGTGCGATCTCGTTGACCTGATTTTTCTGCACAATGCCAGCGCCCTTGCCCAAATTAAAGAAGTGTATGGAATCGATGCTTCAAAAGTAGCTTTCATCGAACATGGCAACTATATTGATAGCTACCCCAATACTATTTCTCAACAACAAGCGAGAGAATATCTCAGCATTGCGGAAGATGCCTTCGTATATGGCTTTATTGGGCAACTAAGACCTTACAAAGGTTTAAACGAATTTATAGACGCCACCTACGATTTTGCAGGTGATACAAATAGCATTGCGCTTATTGCAGGTAAGGCAGTTTGGCCCTATCAAAAAGGTCAAATTTCTCAGCTTTGCGCCCCTTTAAAAAATACGAAAGTGATTGAAGCGTTTATCAGTGATAACGAGCTTCAAATTTATTTAAACGCAGTTGATGTCATTGTACTGCCGTATAAAGAGATTTTAACCTCGGGTAGCATGATACTTGCGGCCTCTTTTGCAAAACCGGTACTTGTACCTAGCATCGCAAGCTTTAGTGATGTTACAGACTTACCCTTTGTATTTAGCTACAACCCAGATAAAAAAGGTGCCTTAGCCGCGGCCATTAAAGCGATAAAAAACCTAGACAAAAATGAGTTAAAGGCACTTGGCGCGCAAGCACTTGAATATGCTAAAGCTCTCTCTTGGAAAAAGACCGGGCAAAATATGCATAGCCAAATGCTGCAGGCCATTCAAACTTCCAGCGTGGAATATTTGATTGAGTATCAGCTTGAACAAGACCAGCAGCATCGTTTACTTGCCAATAAACACATTCAACATCGCAACGACTCACAAACAAGCATGGCGGTGTGCGTGGTTAACTATTTTAGCCACCATCAAGTACAAGACCTGATAAAATCAATTGCGCAAACAGTAAAATCTTCAATTAGTGTGTTTGTATTAGACAACTCACAAGACAGCGCCGAGTATTCTGCGCTGCGGGCAATTGAGGGAATAGATTGCGTGCTGCGAAGCGAGCGTAATTTAGGCTACGCCGCTGGTAACAACTGTCTTATTAAATTCGCAAAAGATAATGGTTACGAGCAAATATGTATTCTTAACCCCGACATTGTGATCACCGAAGACTTGTTTGCCAATATGGCGAGCAACATTAATAAAAATCCGAATGCTGTTTATTCGCCACTTATTTTAAAAAACGAATCTATCATTTCCTTTTATCGGGCGAGTATAAACAAGCAATCTGATTGCTTAGATATTACTCACGAACTCGACGGATGGAAAAAGGAATTTGCACAAACAGGTTTAAAGCCTACCGACTTAGTAAATGGTTGTGCCATGTTTTTTGATGCAAGCATTGTTGATAAGTATGGCTACCTGCCCGAATCGTACTTTTTATATTTTGAAGAGAGCGATTGGACTATGAGCATTAGGCAACAAGGTGGCCAACTCTTTACCGATGCAAGCCTTAGCCTCATTCATCAAAAACAAACACAAAAAAATGGCCTGCCGAGCTTAACCTACACCTACTACTTGCTAAGAAACTCGCTAATTTTTGCCGCAAAATATGGTTACGACATTGCAAAAACAAAAGAAAAATATCAAAAGTCCTTTGTTACGCCTTGGGCCAAGCGCATTCAAAACAGCAAACCCGATTTTGTATTTTGCTTTGAAGCAATTTGCCAACTTGCCTTTAGCGACGGCGAGCAAGGAGTAACAGGGCCTAAAGACTTTTTACAAGCCCTGCAGGCGCTTGCGCCAAACAATAATGCGAGCAATGGCTTTATAGAGGTACTCACCAACAAACGTATTATTGGCTGGGCCATTAGCGATACAAAAGCCGACGCCGACATTGCCAAACTCTTGCTAATAAACAACGGAAATATTGAACAGAGCTTTGCATGCTCGCTTGCACGCCAAGATGTAGCCGATATGGGCCACAATAAAATTGCAGGCTTTGATTATAAAGCAGATAAAAACTTAGACGTAAAAAACGTAAACATTCTCGATGCTAAATCGCTCAAAGTCATCAAACAAATGGGCGCTGTGCATCAAAACGAACAAGCGCATGCTCCTGATATTGCTAAAGCCAAGTACAACCCAAGCCTCATTCGTGGTCATATCGATTTTTTCGAAAACGGCAGAATTACCGGCTGGGCTCACGACGAACTGCACCCCGACATTGCCGTGGAAGTAGAGCTATTAATTAACGGGCAAGTTTGCAGCTTTGCTATAGCCGATAAGTTCAGAGATGGTCTTAAAAAACGTAAAAAGAATGGCGGCTACTGTGCGTTTATATTTAACTTAGCCCCAAGCGACCTGCACCTTTATGAGCAAGAAGACTCAGTGGATGTTGCCATACGCGTGAGAGGCCGGCAGGAAGTGGTCTTTACCAAAGAATTGCGCTTAGCACTGGACGATACAGCCTATAGGCGAGATATGTCCTTAGATGCATTCTATAAATGGTCGTTTTACGCTGGCCCAACGCCGTACGGTGAGTTTGAGGCCTCCGACACAATACAAAACGAAATAACCGGCATTAAACAAAAGTTAATGACCATGGCGGCTGAGGCCAAAACAAAAGGGCAAAGCCAAACGTTCATCTCAATTATTATGCCTGCCTTTAATAGAAGAAAAGAAATAAAGCGCGCAATACAATCGGTGCTACAACAAACTTATTCGCACTTTGAGCTTATAGTAGTTGATGACGGCAGCAGCGACGATACCGTTGACGTTGTGCAAAACATTATTGAAACTGATGACAATAACGCCCAAATTAAACTCATAAAGCTACCACAAAACATGGGAGTGTCGCACGCCAGAAATACCGGCCTACAGCACGCTAAAGGCGATATTATTTGTTATTTAGATACCGATAACGAATGGGCAAGTGAGTACCTTGAGCTAGTTAATTATTTCTATAACACACATTTAGATTACGATTGCGCTTATGCTGGGCAAGAAGTTTACTTTGCTGACCCAATGAACAACACCTCATTTAGAACCAACATTCGCATGCAGCCTTTTAACCGTTCATTACTAGAAGCGCAAAACTTTATTGATTTAAATGTGTTTAGCCATCGCAAACAAGTATTTGAGACTCTAGGCGGCTTTAGAGAAGACATGCGCCGCTTAGTAGATTGGGAGCTTATTTTAAAATATACGCAACACAAGCGCCCTATGTTTATTCCTGCGCTAATGAACAAATATTACTTTGGCTTGGCCGACAATCAAATAACGTCTACAGAACCCCTGCAGAGTAACTTAACTACTCTTTTGGCGGGCTCATGAAAGAAACAATGCAAATAATCGTACTGATAAACAGCATTGAACGCGCCGACAAATTAGTGCGTGCATTATTATCAATTAATAATGCTGGCCAACTCAACTTCGGTATTCATCTGCTTAGCACGATAAACACTTCACCTTTAGATAGCGACGAAATATGCGGTATAAAGATTGGCACCTCAAATACCAACGCAGAAATGCTTAGCCATGCCGCTGATATGTTAAACAACAATAGCCCCTGCATTATTTGCACCGACGAAGTTGTGCCCGTTTCGAACTGGCACATAGCGCTAGAAAATATAACAACATTGCATAGTGACGTTGACTGCATTTTTGGTAGGCGTTACACCGAAACACTTGAAAATAAGGGGCAATTTGAGAACGCAGAGCTCGGGTTTAAATATAAAGATGCAATGCCAGAAACTATAGCGCCTCATGTGATTGACTTTGCACCAAGCCCACATTCAAATTGCATAGAGGTAAGCAGCTTTCCAATATTTTTCAACTGGTTTTCGCATAATATGAGCGTGGTATTAAAAAACGCTTTACGTAAGGCTGATAGCTTGGAGTCCTTCCAAACAGAGCTCGCATTAGGTCAGGCCTCAGAAAATGGCAAGGCTCTGACGTTTTATTATGCGCCAGAGCTTGAAACGGTCGACCACACACTTTTAGAACTATTCAACACTTAAGGCCTATGACATTAAGTAAAACCCTATTATTCACCCGCTTTTGGCTCGCATCATGACAAATAGCGATTCCAATATAAGCAGTGAATTGCCAAAACAATTCACCCAAGCTTTTCATGGCTTTATTGATCAAATAAGAGCTGGCAAGATTTACGGCTGGGCGGCAGCGCGAACACATGATAAAGCCTTGAGTGTTATTGTGATGGCAGGTGATAAAAAGATTGGTGAGGGGCAAGCTAAGCTATACCGAGAAGATTTAAAGCAGCATGGTATTCACCAAGGTTATCATGGCTTTGAAATAGACTTAGACGAAAATGCGCTAGACTACAGCAATGAACAGGCTGAATTTTCAATACAGCTTGTTGAGGGCAACAGCCTAAGCAAGATTGCGCATAACCCAGTAAAAATCAAGGCAACAGGCAAACAACATGGTTTGCAAATATATTTCAAAAGCATTTACCGAGGGCAGCTTTTGCTCGATGTGATTTACCATCAAACACCCGCCTCGCAAACAGCACAACTAAAGTGCGCAGTATTGGTAGACGGTGAGCATGAAATTAAAGTGAATGTTGATACCGGTACGCTGCCGAATCAAAACAATGAGCTAAAACTCCTCCTACCCACTTCGCTGCTCGACCGAAACCATCATTTATTCCAATTTATTATTGAGGGTGAACCCTTTGCAATAGCCACAGGCCGCCTGCAAAGCGAGGGCATTTTATCACCTTGGCAAAACATAAAAAGTGCTTACAACAAACCGGGGTTTTTAGGGCAATTACGTAATAGCGATCACCGCTATGAATCACTCAAATACCAAATAGATGTAGCAACTCAACAGGCAAGTTTCGACTCGCTTACAAATATCAACAAAGCACATGATGTATTGTGCGAAGGCCCTGAAAACAGGAACACTTACCCTGCCCTGGCACTTCCTCGTTCCGAACAGCCTGAATTAAGCATAATACTTTATGCGGCAGATTCAGTGGAGCACACCTACCATTGCCTTGCATCGCTTATACTTAGTTTTAATAGGACTTCTTTTGAAGTCATTTTACTTAATAACAACGCAAACTCATCAGAGATTGGGAATATTGTTGAAGGCTTGCGTGTTTGTGAAAATAAAAGCTCTTCTGGTGAAGCATGGAACTCCTCTGCACTCAAGCAAGCAAGCGCGATAAGCAAAGGCAAATACTTGCTGTTTTTAGATGCAAACTCAGAACTGACTTCTTACGCACTAGACGAACTCGTATCTAGCTTAAAAAGCGATGAGTCTGCAGGTATAGCAGGCCCAATGTTACTTAGCCAAAGCGGCGCTATTGCCGAAGCTGGCGGCATAGTAATGAACGACACAAACATTTACCCCGTTGGACAAAACGAAAGCGCTTTTGACCCAGCATTTAACTACATACGCAAGGTAGATTACAGCTCCCCAAAAGCACTTTGCATTAAGAAACAACTGTGGGAACAGGTAGGCGGTTTGGAACAGGCACTAGATTTAAGCGCAAAACTACAGCAAGCGGGATACCACTGCTTGTATGTACCCTTTGCCAAAGTCATAAGGTTAAACGAAACCCTTAACAGCGATTTGGATTGGCGAGCTACTGGCAATACAAATAAAGTAAGTGCAACAAACAAGCACTTAACAAAAGACCGCAATGTAAGCCGCAGAATACTCATCATTGACTACATAACGCCCGACAAAAACCGAGACGCTGGCAGCTACGCCATGTTGCAAGAAATGCAGCTAATGATAGATCTGGGCGCCAAAATTACCTTTTTACCTGAAAACCTCGCCCATTTTGGCGAACTCACTATTAAGCTACAAAAAATGGGCGTAGAAGTACTATACGCCCCCTTTTATATGTCGGTGGGCAGTGTTATACGCCAACGCATTAATGAGTTTGATGCTGTTTATATTTTAAGACATTACGTAGCCAGTAAATATATTGACCTCATTCAGTCACTCTCTAAAGCCAAAGTGTTATTTAACAATGCCGACTTACACTTTTTAAGAGAGATGCGAGCGGCAATGAATCAGACCGACAATGAGCACCTCATACAACATGCGCTCAAAACAAGAAGTGCTGAGCTCGAAGTATGCAAAAAAGCAGATGCGGTTTTGTGTTACAGCGCAGTAGAGCATGAAGAAATAAGCAAATACATTGATATCAAACACAAACTTCACATCACACCTTGGGTGTTAGAGCCAAAGCCCACACCAGCACCGTTTAGTGGGCGCGAGGGCATTGTATTTTTAGGCGGCTTTAACCACCCAGCCAATGTAGAGGCGGTATATTATTTATGCGAAAAAATCATGCCTGCATTGGCAGAAGTGCGCCCCGAGCTTACGCTTTATGTATATGGCAGTAAAATGCCAGAAGAAATGAAAGCGCTCAACGCTCCTAATATAAAAATGATGGGCTTTGCTCAGAATTTATATGAAGTGTTTAACCAACATAAAGTGTTTGTAGCTCCCCTGCTTTCCGGCGCAGGAATCAAAGGCAAAGTGCTGGAGTCGATGGCTTATGGGCTACCCACTGTGCTTAATGATATTGCGATTGAAGGCACGGGGTTGATTGATGATGTAAGTTGTTTGCAAGCTAACAGCATAGATGAATGGCTTAAACAGATAGTGCGTTTGTTAGATGATGAGAAACTTTGGAGCGACATAGCCAGCGCTGCAAACCTATTGGTGAAATCGCAATATTCAAAAGAAAATGGATTGCAAAAAATGCGAGCGATTTATTCAGCGCTTGATATTGAATTTCAGCATGACTAATTGATTAATAATTACTCAACAAGTTACCAAATAAGCTTTAATGTTTTAACTGTAGTTGATTAGAGCTTGCTTAAGTCAAAGAAAACATGCAATAGCGCGAATGGGTTTGCAAAATTGTGCCCGAAGTCTTTAAAAATTATATATAATTGACTTGCTTAAGTTAGTATTTGAGCAATATTGTAATAATTAAGCCACAGAAGCTTAATAAAAGCCCTCAAAAAGACAGCGCTTTTGTTGAACACACTTTTATTCATCGGAGATGAGTTGATGGAAAGCACGACGGTAGTAAGCCCCGATGCACTAGTTTTAGAAACCTTAGATATACCACAGGTAAATACGGAGAATGGAAAGCTCACTGCCAACCTTAACCGTCAATTACAAGGTGATGAACCTGAGCTACAAAGCTTACTAAAGTATCCGAAAGGCAAAGTGAGTGTATTGCTCACTAACTTAAATAAAAGTGATAGCAACAAAGCCACCCTGCTTATACCAGCACTGCCTAAATACATTGCATTACATTTAAGTAAAAAGAGCCACAGTGAAGCTCAAGTCGAAAAGCTCATCAAAAACTGGCAAAGCTATTTTTTAGCGTGTCAGCAATTATTGCTCAACTTCCCCGAAATGTTTAGCGCAAGCGATATATTAATACCTGAACTGAGCGAATTGCATGACACAATATCACTTGCAACACTATCAGATGAAAGCCTTTTAGCGCTTCACGAAGACTGGCTTACATTTGTGATTACCGAAGATGACAACGCACCAACATCAACTTACGTAATTGCTAGCGCAGGAAAACAGTTCATTAACTCAACCAAAAAAGACCAAGGCTTAAATAAGTTAAAAACGGAACTTCGTGCGCAAGAAGAAAAAACTAAGCAAACCGAACAAGTCAGTGAAGCAAACGAAAGCCAGCTAATTGAAATCAAAAACGAAATCGAGTTGATGATGTTGCAAATTTCGCAACTTCAAGAAGAGTTAGAAACGCAGTTTGAAAAAACGAAGCTTGCCGAAAAAACAGCACAAGAAAAAGAAAACAGACTCACTGAATCCAAAAGCGAAAACGAATTAATGCTGTTGCAAATAGCGCAACTTCAAGAAGAGCTTGAGCACTATTTTATAGAGTTTAATAAAGCAACTGCCCAGGCTAATAAATCAAAGGTAAAATGGCCAAAGTACCCTAAAAATCATGTTAGCCTAGTGCAAAACTCAGTATCTGAACACCATGAGCAGTTGACTGTTCGGATACGTAATTTACATATCGAGAACATGGTTTACCCATTATATGACTTAACAATTCAAGCAAACCGAGTTCAACCT
This sequence comes from uncultured Glaciecola sp., assembly GCA_964621345.1. Classification (GTDB taxonomy): domain Bacteria; phylum Pseudomonadota; class Gammaproteobacteria; order Enterobacterales; family Alteromonadaceae; genus Glaciecola. The sequence continues at coordinate 13,901 of CAZUON010000065.1, forward strand.
GACTCATTCACAAAATCTGGCA
>CAZUON010000066.1:0-13782 GCA_964621345.1 uncultured Glaciecola sp.
GAGGCTTGCGCACTAACTGGTTAACTGTTGCCATTAACTAGCTCCTGATTAAAACTATAAAACCCGTAGCTATTCGCTCGAATGCTCGGGTACGTATTCAAAGTGTTTTGCAGACCAAGTTACCGCGCCATACTTTGATGTAAATTTTGCTAACGCCTCTAAATTTATGCCTTTACAAGGTATGAATCCACACCAATTAAAGTTAAAAACGAAGGACTTTAGCAAATATCCCAAAATTAGGGTCGCGAGATGTTATAGATCTATAGGCCCTATGTCAAGCAATAACAGAGCTTAAAAGGGGGTTTAAGCAACGATACCGTCAATCACATCTTGCATCGATTGTCTGCGATCGGGATCAGTAATTTGATCAATTGAGAAAAGCGCTTCAAGAGCGGTTCTCGCCGTCTCAGTCATATCCTCAATAGTCACATTATGGTGATAGCGCTCAACCGCAAGAAATTTTGTATTCAAAGCACGACCTTCAATCGTGTTGGCCGTTCTAAACTGTTGGAAGTTGGGGCGATCTTTTAAGTTTTGCACCAAAGATTCAAATAGGGCATCACCGTTTGTGTCTCCTAAGACCCAACTCAGCACACCTGCGACAATAGCTAAAACAAAGGAAATCACGAGTAAAACCTCACCGATACCAGCCCATGCGGTAATTACCCCCATTACCGCTAACCAACCGGCAATGGCCAATAAACCACTGGCAACACTCACCGCTGCAATTAGCGCACCGGTATAATCCTGAGTTTGGTACTCCTCATACATTACGGCACTACTAGATACTGTTGCTGCAATAGCTGCAAAAATCCCTAAACGTTGGCTCAATGTTGTGCTCGTTGAAAACGCAGCAACACGCTCACTGTTTCTAAGCGCAATCTGCAAACTTAGCATTGTATTGGCCCCTGTACCCAACACATCGGCCACTAAGCGAATTCTTGTACTAAGGCTCGCTTCCGTAAATTGTGATAAATTACACACTGCATTTAAAAATAGGAAGCCGGTAACTATCGACATAAACACGCCCCAACCGGGAGAGTTCATCACTTCGCTATCGACAATATTGCTACTTTGCCGTTTTAATGCATTTCGCCATGTCATTAAATCGTCAGCATCTGCGCTTCTAAGTGCACGGTTGAATGCCGGCAGGTTGTCGTCTGTTACGCCCAGCAACCTTGCCACTGTTGTACTTGCATTATCTCGAAACAATACTGCAAAAGCGCGTTCGCCTGCTCCCATTTTGATGGAAATAGAAATAGACGACTCAATCGCAACCATCAGCAACGAGGGGGGACCAGGTAAATTCCCTGCAATAGTAGGAACATAACTCAGCCAAGCCGCGGCGGCGCCAACCCCAGAACGAAAGCGAGAAAACGTCGTTAATGCACTTTCACCTGCAGTTTGTGTCGCCACGAACTCCATTACCGGTAAAAGGCCATTTCGCACAAAATCTTCAGCCCGGCGGCTACGACACAATACACGATAACACCCGCTTAATTTTTGACAGGCTTCATTAATATAACTTGGTAAAACCGCGCTTTCTTGCGCAAATACAGCCGCAAGCGCTTGGTTTAAATCACTTTCAGGGTCTTGCAGATGATTATACAGCTGGTTACTTAACGTCCTTATTTGTCTTTTTCGACGCGCAATTGAAGTCGTCGGCTCTGAAGTAAATTTCTGTTGTGCTTGAGTTTTAAGCTCTGTAATTTTGCTTTGCAAGGTGTCGTAATCAGAGCTGTCTATTGATGATGCCGGCGTTTGTTCAGCAATATCCATAAACTTATGCATCACATCTATAATGCCAGCTTCTTGATTATAAGGTACTAACAGCTCGCCGCAGCGGTCGCTGATTCGGCTAAGGTTTCGCGCCGTTTCTAAGGCTACCTCCAATGCATCATTCAAGGTCTGAATCGCGCCTGTCACCTCTCTTGTTACCAGTGCCGCTCTTTGGTCAACAACAGCGTCTTGGAACGCTGGCGAGCGAGGAAGCAGTAAGCGGCGATTCTGCGTTTGCGGTAAACGCCAACGATGGTAAACCGGAATATTTTCTTCTCTGGAGCCATTTCGTACATCCCGAAGTGCGGCAATTTTGTCAGCCCTTTCCGTGAGGTTGCCATCAATATAGCGGCGATATAAATAATCAATTACTCGCCTGTTGGGTCCCCTGTGCCAATTCATAATGTAGTTAAATACATCGCCGCGATTAGTTTGTAACACAGTTGCCAGTTCACCAATTGTGGTTTGTGGGTACTCTGAAAGCTCTATTCTTACCAAGCGTAATGGACGACCTTCGTAGTCTACCGTATGTAAATACACACCTTGTACATGTGTTACAGGGTTACCTTCGGTGTTGCGCACCGCCTCCATCTGCTGATTCAAAATCTCAGTTTCATTAACACCATTACCTGCGCACACCAAATAACTCGACACATCGGCACCGGGGTTATAAACATCCTCTTCGGTAATTGGGCATTCTTGAGGGTCGCTCATAGTCACATATCCTTATGCTAGTCGTCACTGTCATCTGAATCATTATCATCCACATCAAATTCACTTAAATCTGGCTCAGGTAAGTCACCTCGCATGGGCAAACTCTGCGATTGGCGCAACAAAGAAGAGAATTCACTGTCATTAAGATTAGGCATGCGCCTAAGTACTTGTAGAGATGCCAGCATTTGTCCAAACCCTGACTGATTAGGAAGGCTGCTGTTGATGTTCGCGATATCACCGGCCCTTGACAAGCCCCTTGCAATTGGACTTGGCAGACCAAAACCACTGCCTGCTGGTGCATTTTGATTACGACTAATTTGTTGCATCACCTGAGATATTCTTCTACCACTTGAGGTCATAAGTTTCTCCAATCCACTTAAGAAATGAAGCTTTTAAAAAAGCGTCTTTAAAAAGGGTAAGTACTTACTTCAAAATTAAATCAGTATCAGCTTCAATAAACTCCCCAGCTGCTGGAGTGGTTTGGCTAATAATGACATTGTCTTTCATATTCCGAGGAGCGCTATAACTAATACCTAAACGCTCAAGTATGATCTTCGCAGAGGCAAAACTTAGGCCTGTGATTTGCGGTACAATATCCATATCATCTAGCTGTACAGGCGCTGGTACTGGGGCAAACTTCAACTTTAAGGTACTACTCGCCTGCATTTTATAGTCATATTGATTTTGATAACTGGCATCGACCGTCGCGCCAAAAAGTTGCGTTTTACGATTGCCTGAACGAGTGTTGGTCTGCCCCACCGTTAACGCGATATTAATTTCCGCATGCGCCTCTGGAATCACATACCAACTTGGCCGATAGCCTATATTCCTTAACTCCTTTACAACGTCATCATCAAGAGAATAAATCATCTTCATGTTCTCGATGGTTTTTGCATCAATGGCATATTGAGCTTGCGCAATGCCCATCCCCATTTCGGAAATGATATCGCCCAGCGGTGCGGATAAAACTTGTGATAAAGGATTAGAAGCCATTTAGTTTATATCTCCAGCATAAGTACCAATAATCAGCGCTATATCATTAGGATTGTTAATTGCTTTTCCTGGTGCGGGATACTGTTTAAGCACCTGCCCGACCAAGCTCGCTTGTTTTTCAACTTGCTCATCACTGAGTTGTTGTTGATAGGTTTGTGCATTAAGGCCTTGTTCGGCCAATTTACGCAGCGCCATAGATTGTGTGTAGCCACTCACGTCGGGCATTTTGGGCGTTTTGATTGTTTCAGCTTGATTAGACGCAACTTTTACGGGCATTGTATCTGCAAGGTTGAGCTCTATAACCGACATCAGCTCAGGCGATATACTTTTGAAATCTGCTGCGTTGTTTATCAAGCGCACTTCATCCTCTTTCTCACCAGAGAGGACTTTTAACGTCATTTTTGCATCACTTATACGAAAACGTCCACTTTGCTGACCTTGTTCATCTGCCTTATTAATTGCATGTACCGCTTGACTATAAACCCGTTCCGCCTTAAACGAGGTCGTGACCAATTTATTTTTATCGTTTGTCGTATTATTAGCTTGTGGCTTGGCAGCGTTTAGGCCTTTTAAGCGAGTTATTTCGCTTCGCATAACACTTAGCTCAGCTTTTTGTTGCTCTTTTAAGGTATCTGCCGCAGTCAATTTTTGCGTTAGGCTCTTGTTCTCATTTTCAATCTTTTTAAATTTGGCGGGGTCTACCGTTGCCGCCGCGCCGGGCAAACTGATATTCGCCATACCATAATAAGGCACTGCGGCGATGTTAACCGCCGTAATGGTATTGACGCTCACCGTAGCAAAATCGATAGCGCTGGCGGTATAGGTTTTTGGTAACGCGGTTAAGTTCTGCCACTTGTTATTGATGGAGGCTTTGAGTAAGGCTCTAGGCAGGTAATTACCAATTTCAACGTTAGCAGTGAATTTTGCTTGCCCTCTTGCATCGCTTTGCCCTATTCCTACCTGTACCGCCTTAACCCGGCCTCGGTTTTGCTGATAAAAAAACAAAGCAACTTTTGTATTGGCTAAGGCCTTGTTGGTAGTGCTGTTTTTTAGGCTGACCTTTACGCTAAGTGGCATGTCTCATTCTCCCTATTCAAAGCGATACAGCAAGGTTTCACTTGCACTAGAAAAATCTGCAGTAATGGCTATAAGCTGGCCTTTTAATTCTTGCGGCCCAATCACAAGCTTTACCTCAGCCTCGCCGTCATCATTTAGCTCAAGGGAAGATAAACTCAGTTTTGTACTGGGTTTAAGCGCTTGCCCTCTGCCTTCTTGCTTATTTAATTTGGCTGACAGCTCCTTATCAATATTTAACTCAACGATTGCACCAGCCATCGCATTGCCGTCGGAGCTCACGCCACGAACAATGACCGATGCAGTTCTTGCGGCGGTCTTACTCGCCTGCAAGGTTAATTTGGGCATCGGTAGCCCTGCGCCTGCGGGTGTCGCAATCATCGTACCTTTAATAATGCTACTGGCGCTTTCGGTTTGATTTGATTGCGTTTTTGCACTGGGTAAAAAGCGAAGAAAGCCTTGCTTATCGCTCTCACTCGTACGCGTAGCAGTCATCTCTAAATGCAGCTCAAATTCCATTTTCGGAATATGGTAGATCATGGTTTCTTGGCCCATTGCATTAGATACTGGCGAGCGATTTAGGCGATTTTGCGCCTGCGCTAAACCCTCAGCTAAGTTCATCAGAAAATCGTCTAGACTCTCGCCGGTCTTGATATCATCTGCCATTATTACAATCCTTACTTATCAAATTCAGCGAGCTTTTCTCGCCGTCTCTGCAATGCTGCTGATTTGAGCCTTGCCTGCCTTGCCTCTTCGGCCTGTAATTGCTTTTTTTGCTCAAGCATGGCTTGTTGCATCGCTTCTTTTTTTTCTAATGCTTGCTGCATTTGTGCTTTTTCGGCTCGTTGCTTTATTCGTTTGCTATTGATCATTGCCTGGCGCTTTTCCCTCGCCAACGTCTCTTCTCTATTACTCTCTTGCTTCTTCGTTTTTACCTGCTTTAAGGCCTGCTCCGCTTGTTGTTTCAATAATGCATCTCTGGCGTTTTGCTGCTCTAGCTCAAGCTTGGTTTGGGCAATCAAACTGCTGCGTTTCTGAATATTTTCAAACACCGCTTTTTGTTTGTTTCGTTGTTGCATTAACGCACTAATACGTTGCTGCTGACGTAGCTCAGCATGCTTATGCGTCGCTTGCTGTCGCTGTTTTCGTTTAAGCAAATTTTCAGTTTTTAGTCGCTGCTGAATAATCTCATTCTGTTCTTGTTTTAACTTATCAAGCGCACGCTTGGCTGCTAGATTTCTAAGCTTGTCTGCTTTTAGTTGCTCGGCTTTAATGTTGAGCTTCTCATCAAGTCGATGATGCTCTAATCGCCGCTTTTCATGCATCCGTGCCTGCTCTTCGTAACGAAGGCGTTTTCGGTCTTTGATTCGGCTTTGCGCCGTATGCTGCGGAAAACCAAAACGTTGCTCATTCCATGTTGGACTTTTTGATTCACTCGCTTTGCCGGTTAATGCATCTAGCTTTTGCTTAAGCTCAATATGCTCTTGCACTAAGCCTTTTACCTGAGCAGACACATCGTCACGTTGCAGAAGCTCTCTTAAGTCTCTTGATGCTTCTTGCGCAGCAGATAAACCGTCAAATGTGTCTTGCTTGGCATCTTGTTTTAGCGTTTGAGCATCGCCTGATGAGGGCTTGCTTTGCTCATCTAACAACGCTGTCCAATCAAGATAATCGTCTGACATCAGTACAGCTCAGCCTGACATACACGAATCGCAAGGTACTTGATGACTACCCAAATTTTAATCACCACCTTCTTTACCTTTCTCAATAATTGCACGTATTCGCTCTTCCAATATTGAGGGCGCAGGAATGGGCATAAGTTTTGCTCGCATTAAGCTTGAGCCCTCTGCTGAATAGTTATACTTATTGGCGTAACGCGCGCTTACTGAAGTTGTTTTAGCTTTTGCATAGCCGCCAAAACCAAAACCAACCGCACCGGCTGATACCGTTTTTGTGCTCCGCTTACGCTCAAATTCACTTGACTCACTAAAACTAATCGATATTTTGATTTCGATGGTCGCCTCGGTAAATTGATAAAACGTTGGTGTGAAACCTAATTCAATAAGCGACAATTCCTCACCATCAAACTTCACCAAAGACTTATGCGTTACCACATCACTTTTGCCGGTAACGGGGTCAAACTCCACCGACTCATATTCACCGCTCATCATTTGTGCCAAGCGCAGTCCCGTCTCGTCCATGGCATATTGTGCTTCAGCTATGGCTAAGCCCATGCTCGTGATCATTTCACCAAAAGGCACATCACTCAGTTCTCTACCTATATTGACTCTAGGCATGATTTATCTCCTGTTTAAGCATCTAAGGTCATCAGTTAGCCGCTATGCTTCGTCTTCTTCATCACTTTCAAACAAATCTCTTACTCTTTCTTCAAAGATGGCGGGAGGTGGAATGGGTACTAAGTTGCAACGCAGTAAACTACTGCCCTCAGCACTGTAGCTATATTTACTTGAATAACTAGCATCGACCGTTGTGGTGCGTGTCGTTGTTTGGTTTTTCGCGCCAAAAATACTAAAAATGCCGCGATTGCGCTTTTTCTTGGAGTTAGTCACCGTGTTTACGGTATAGGTAGACTCTCGCTCATAAGTCATTTTGATGGCAATTTTCACCTCAATAATATTGTTGGTGAACTGGTAAAACGTTGGCGAAAAACCAAGCTCTAACATACTGACTTTTTGCGGGGCATCGTTGTCATCACGGCCAAAGTAGACTCGAGTGTCTTCTTCTCCGGTTTGTTTACCCTCATCATCAAAGATCGGCATTCTGCCTCCCATTAATTGGGCAACTCTTATGCTGGCTGAGTCGAGGTCGTATTGCGCATCGGCGATGGCTAGCGCCATGCTACTTATCATCTCGCCCATCGGGACGTTAAGTAAGTCTCTTCCTAAGTTACGTGCTAGTGACATGAAATCACTCCTTTAGCTAGTTATTAAAAATGACTGCTTTGTTAAATTCGTCTTTATTCATCATTAGTGTTGCTACTTGAATTTGCTTGCCTGCTAGCAAGCCAGTTTTGAAATGCGTTTGGCGGAGGTATAGAGGAAATCCTTGCTACGATTGAGCTACTCGCTTCCGATTTAAAACTATATTTGGTCGCAAATGAGGCACTCACTGTGGCCGCAAACATCACAAAATAAACCGCACCACCAACTGTTGCCGATGTCGAGAAACTCGACTCTGTGCTCGTGGAACTCGAAAGCGATACGCGAATGTCAATAGTTGCCTCGGTAAAGTGATAGAACACTGGAGCAAACCCCAGCTCAATTAAGGATTTTTTTTCATCATCAACATCCACACCATGGTTTTCTGCGTCGCCAAGTTGCATCGCCATTCTGATGGAATTTAAATCAAGCTCGCGCTGAGCACCGGCAATCGCGCCTCCTAGCTGATTTAATAGGCTAGGCAATGGTGATTGCTCTAAGGAGGCCATAACCTTTGCGTTAGACATAATCGAAGTCCTTAGTCATCGTCTGCATCAGGTGCAGGTTCCGGTGCTGGCTCAGGTTCAGGGCTTGGTTCAGGCGCTGGTTCATCTCCCTCTGGTTCTGGTGCATCCGGCGCTTCGATGCTGCCACCACCACTTGCGCTATGCTGACGAAGCGCCTCTAAAAACGCTTGGGGAGGCGGAATGCTGCGCATAGTCGTTTTGATACGCGATACCGCTTCCATATCAAATTCATATTTATGGTGTAAATCAAAAGAAATAGTGCCAGCAAATGCCACTGGCAGCCCGGCAGATTCTTCAGTACCAATGCCGGCCTCTAAACCAAAATCAATACCCGATTCAACCCGTACCGAAATAGTCACTTTGAATTCCATTTCAGTTTCGCTGAAATGATAAAACTGTGGAATGAAACCAAGCTCTAATAAAGTGCGCTCTCTTGATGTTCCATCAGCATCGTTAAAAGTAACTCGCGATTCACTTAATAAAGTCGCGGCCCGCACAGACGAAGAATCTAGCTCATATTGTGCAGAAGCAATGGCCTTGGCGGTATTTTCAATTAACTTAGGAATAGGCACATCCATTAAGGCTTGGCCCGGTGTCATTTGTGCTACTTGATTGTCAAAATTCATGTTATCTCACTCCGCACACAAGACTAGCGCCTTGTTTCTTGAGTTGATCGGTAAGTTGAAACAGTCCTAACTGCCGCTGTTCCGCGAGGATAGTCTGTTCGGCTGCGCTATTGAGGTAGTGCATTCTGCGCAGCATACTTTTCACTTTTTTACTTTTATGGTCTTTTAGGTGTTGTGTCAGCATGTCTAAATGCTCGCGTAGCTGTTCACCCTCATTTAGTTTTATTAGCAAATAGGCTTTGCGTAATAAAAGAATCAATTTATCTTTTTTGGCCTCTGTGCTGGTCAGCGTTTGCCCTTCATATTGGGCTAAGGCTTGCTCAACGTAACGGAAGGTAGTTTGGCTGTCGCCCGACAACTCAATACATTCAATGGATAATTCAGCTAGGTAACGCTGCAAGACTAAGTCAAGTTTTTGTTGAGCGCTTGCTCGCATGATCACTTGTAGAAGCTTAACCGCCTCTTCAAAGCGCGAATATCGAATACTTCGAGAAACCTCATCTAATACTTCATGAAGACCTACCTGATATGTTTCTTGCTCACTTTGATGTGTATTACTCGCCCGTGATCTTAAGCGGCTTTGTTTAAGCTCTGACATATCCTAGCTACCTCCTTCGCAACTGGCAGTCGATCTGCATCAAATCACACTCGTGCTTCAACCATTTTGCTTGATGCAAGTTTGCATTTATGGGCAATAAGCAGGTTGTTGAAGGCGTTTCAGGGAGCATATTCGCCTTACCAAGGAACGTATTACATAGCGGTGCAAGTATGCGCTGATATTCATGCGTCCAAGCAGAAAAATATAAATCGAAACGGTTAGTAGAAAGCAAACTTGCTTCAGCGCTTGCACCACAATTCTGTAGTGCTGCCAGAAGTATTTCAGTATTTTCCCAATCCTGACAAGGCGCGATAACAATGGGTAAGCGCGTAAGGAGCTTTTGGTGAATGCTAGTTGGGATATGGCATTGCTTACTTAAGATTTCTTGCAATTTACTGCCACTTTTAGTGGCATCTGTGTCGTCACTTACGTCAGTTAAACTCACGTCAAAGCGCATATAATCATGATTTTGCAGCACAATTGGTAAGTGCGCCTCACTGGCTTTATGCCACGCATTGTGAGCTTTATTGTAATCGATTCCCTGGGCTTGCCATTGCGTTAGCCCCTGTGGATTAGTTTGGCGAGACATACCAAGTTGTGCGTAATATTGCTGTACACTTGGCATATCCTCCATTGCATAGGCGACAAGGGTATATTTTGCCTTTTGCGGACACGATACCAATACATCTATGCCGGGCATACTAAATCGCGATGCCAGTTCTTGAGCAACTCTTTCCGATAATTGACCTAACAGTGTTGCGGGTGTTTTGCATAACGACTTCACAATGTCGCTGCCGTTTTGTCCGGTAAACGCCGCAACTTTTCCCGCAAACTCGGTGATATTTGAAAAGTCGTGAATATAGGCGGCAATTTCGAATTTGTCGCTTATTTTATTATTTAGCTTCGACACATGCTGGTGTTCGCGCTCGGGTTCAACAACTTGGCACGGCAGACCAACTTCGTTCAAGGTACTAGATAACTGATCAGCATCTGATCTAGCAAGAGTGGTTTTGAATATGCTTGGAGCACCAAGAATAAGCTCAATGCATGCTTGTTTCGTCATGCCTAAAAGATGATGATAGCGAGCGATTGCTAATACGTTAGCGTCGCCTATGCCTTGAATTTCTATGAAGGTCGCTTGTTGCATGTGATGTCACTTCCCTGTTTTTGAGTATGATTATTTTCATTCTCAAAACTTAGCTTGTGACAGCTTAATACAAGCGTGATTTCCAATTTCTACAACTCGTGGACTAAAAAGATAGAACTTATCCCGAGCAAAAGCAAGGTTATTTTTTGCTCGTTTATTGTTTATTTTTTAACCGCTTGAGTTTACTGTAAATTTAGTCAAAAAAAAACCTGAGCTCAAAAGCTCAGGTTTTTAAATTACAGCGTTACAATTTACTCGTCTGAATCATCACCTGCATTCAAAGCTTCGGCTAGTTGAGCCTGAGCTTCTTCTGCTGATACTGACAATTCTTGATGTAGCGCAAGGTTCTTACGTTCAGCTCGTTGCTGATGATAAGCAAAACCAGTTCCTGCTGGAATAAGGCGACCTACAATAACGTTCTCTTTTAGTCCGCGTAAATCGTCTTCTTTTCCTTGAACAGCCGCTTCGGTTAATACGCGGGTTGTTTCTTGGAAAGAGGCCGCAGAAATAAAGGACTCTGTAGATAGCGAGGCTTTGGTAATACCGAGCAACTGAATTTCGTATGTTGCTGGAATTTTGCCTTGTTTTTCCATCTCGCGGTTAGCAATTTTCACTGCAGATACTTCAACTTGCTCGCCTGATAAGAAGCGCGTGTCGCCAGCGTCACTAATGACACACTTGCGAAGCATTTGACGTATTACCACTTCAATGTGCTTATCGTTAATCTTAACACCTTGTAAACGATATACTTCTTGTACTTCGTTTACGATGTAGTTAGATACCGCGCTTACGCCGCGTAAACGAAGGATATCATGTGGTGACTCAGGTCCGTCAGAAACAACTTCACCTTTTTCTACACTTTCACCCTCAAATACGTTGAGCTGACGCCACTTTGGAATCATCTCTTCGTAGGCACCGTTCGCGTTTAAGTCAACTAACTTAGCAGCTTCGTTGTCTTTAGGCGTAATCGTTAAGCGTTTCTTGCCTTTGGTCTCTTTACCAAAGCCAATCACACCGGAGATTTCGGCTAAAATTGCCGGTTCTTTTGGCTTACGCGCTTCAAACAAGTCGGCAACACGTGGCAGACCACCGGTAATGTCGCGTGTTTTCGAGCTTTCTTGAGGTATACGAGCAAGTACGTCACCCTCTACCGCCAATTTGCCATCGGTGGCTTCAATGGTAGTAAAGCTTGGCAAACGAATCTCTTGCAATGCACCATTCTCACCTTCAAGAATTAGCTTAGGCTCTTTAGCATTTGCTTTGGCTAAATCTTTAACCACAATACGCGTAAGACCAGTAAGCTCATCTTGCTGCATTTCAGTGTTAGTATCGTCAATGTCAGCGAAAGTGATCTTAGAAGCTCGCTCAGTCACGATTGGGTGACTATGCGGGTCCCAAGTTGCAACTAAATCGCCAGCACCAATTTGTGCTTGGTCATCTACCGATAACGTTGCGCCGTATGGCACTTTATAACGTTCTTTTTCGCGGCCTTGATCATCGATAACGGTAAGCTCAGTTGAACGCGATACAATCACGAGTTTGCCGTCAGAGTTACGAACATGCTTGGCATTGTGCAACTTCAATGTACCGGTAGTTTTTACCTGAACACTGTTTTCAGCTGATGCTCTTGATGCTGCACCACCGATGTGGAAGGTACGCATAGTAAGCTGTGTACCAGGCTCACCAATTGATTGAGCGGCAATTACACCCACGGCTTCACCAGAACCAACCATATGACCACGTGCTAGGTCACGACCGTAACACTGTGCACATACCCCATGGTCGTTATCACAGGTGATTACTGAACGCACCATAACAACGTCTACTGAGTTGTCTTCAAGCATATCTACAAGCTGCTCGTCTAGTAGCACGTTACGTTCTACTAACACTTCATCTTTAGTGCCGGGCTTAATTACGTCTTCAGCAACAACTCGACCCAATACGCGTTCGCGCAATGGCTCAACTACATCACCACCTTCAATTAATGGCGTCATTTTCACGCCTTCGAAGGTACCGCAATCAACGTTAGTGATAACCAAATCTTGTGCAACGTCAACTAATCGACGAGTTAGGTAACCCGAGTTAGCGGTTTTCAGTGCGGTATCGGCCAAACCTTTACGAGCACCGTGAGTAGAAATAAAGTACTGAAGTACGTTTAGACCTTCACGGAAGTTCGCGATTATGGGCGTTTCGATGATTGAACCATCTGGTTTTGCCATCAATCCACGCATACCAGCAAGCTGACGAATCTGCGCGGGGCTACCACGAGCGCCCGAGTCGGCCATCATGTAAACAGAGTTGAAAGATTTTTGCTCTTCCATGTCGCCGTCTCTATTTTTAACCGATTCAGTTTTAAGATTATCCATCATCGCATTAGCTACGTCATCGTTGGCACGAGACCAAATATCGATAACTTTGTTATAACGCTCACCAGCGGTAACAAGACCTGAGTTAAATTGCTCTTGAATCTCAATTACTTCAGCTTCAGCAGCTTCGATTAGATCTTTCTTCGCATCTGGGATAACCATGTCGTCAATACCTACAGAGGCACCGGCAATCATTGCATAATGGAAACCAGAATACATGATTTGGTCAGCGGCAATAACAGTATCTTTAAGCCCAAGTGTACGGTAACACTCATTTAGCAACTTAGAAATTTGCTTTTTGCCCATGGCTTGGTTGATGATTTCAAAAGGCAAGCCTTTTGGTAAAATCAAAGAGAAAATAGCACGGCCAACGGTTGTATCGATGATAGAGGTTTTTTCGTGTTTCTCACCGTCTGCACCTACTTCATATTGGGTAATACGTACTTTGACGCGAGCATGTAGCTCTGCAGTGTCAGTACGATACGCTTTTTCAGCTTCGTGCGGACTGGTAAATACCATGCCTTCACCCTTACCGTTTACACGGTCGCGGGTAAGATAGTACAAGCCCAATACAACGTCCTGTGACGGAACGATAATTGGCTCACCATTGGCAGGCGACAATATGTTGTTAGTCGACATCATCAATGCACGAGCTTCAAGCTGTGCTTCAATTGTCAATGGCACGTGTACTGCCATTTGGTCACCATCGAAGTCAGCATTGTATGCCGCACATACGAGTGGGTGTAGCTGAATCGCTTTACCTTCAATCAGAGTTGGTTCAAAGGCTTGAATACCTAGTCTGTGAAGTGTTGGTGCACGGTTTAGTAATACCGGATGTTCACGGATTACTTCGTCTAATACATCCCATACTTCAGGAGCTTCGCGTTCTACTAATTTTTTAGCTGCCTTGATTGTAGTCGCTAGACCACGGCCTTCTAATTTGCCGTAGATAAAGGGTTTGAATAACTCAAGTGCCATTTTCTTCGGTAAACCACACTGATGTAAACGCAGTGTAGGAC
>CAZUON010000067.1:0-13185 GCA_964621345.1 uncultured Glaciecola sp.
TCGCCACTTGAGATTTCACCCACGGCACTACTTCTTCTTCGGGTGCTAAGGTTTCCATGGCATCAACTTCGAATAATTCGCTAACGGCTTTGCCCTGTAATTCGGTCAAAAGCTCAAAAAATTGTTTGCCGCCACCGCAGTACGAATCGCCATAGCTGCTGTCTCCAAGGGCAACCACTGCAAAGGGTTTGTTATCCATTAGTGGAAAGCTATCTCGTAGTTCAGCATGGAAAAATTCTAAGTTAGGTGGAATATCCCCCTGACCGGTAGTTGAGGTGATTACCAATACAGACTCTGCATCAGTAAAATCGTCTACAGATGGGTCAGTAAAAATCTCACTCTCAACACCTTCATCGCCTAACATCGTTTGGACTTCTTCGGCTACATGTTGGGCGTTTCCGTATACTGAACCTGCGAAGATACTCACACTTGGCATTTTGTATTCCTTTTATAACTGCTAATTTGTTTATTCGTATTGTGTTACGTCAATGTGGCTTGTTTCGATTAAATCAAGTCTTCAAGGCTAAAATCATCATCCTGCCAAGTGCAATATTGCGTCAGTATTTGTTTCAGCCCTAACAACGAATCATCAAGTTTACATTGAATGTGGAGTGCTTGGTCTGTAACAGGGTGATTAAACTGCAAACTTGTCGCACATAAGGCCAAACGCGAAATACCAGCGTGTGCTTGCATGTACCTATTTTGCTTACCATCGCCATGGGTCGTATCCCCAATGATTGGATGAAATATATGGCGCAAATGTCGTCGTAACTGATGCTTACGCCCTGTAAGAGGGTTCAGTTCTACCAAACTAAAGCGAGCTGTAGCATGGGCGCCAAGGGCAAAGGGCAGCTGTGCATGTGCTAGTGGTTTAACGTCGCTAATGGCAGGTTTCGCGGGGTTGTCTTTGTTAAGGTCGTCGGTCATTTTGTCGAGCTGTTCAACGAGCGGATAATCAATTCGCTGAGTCTCGTGAATATACCCCCTCACTAAGGCATGGTAGCCTTTTTTAATCTTGTGCTCTTCTAGCTGGGCGCTTAATAAGCGCGCAATATCCGGATTTAAGGCCAAAATAATCAGACCTGAGGTGGGTTTATCGAGCCGGTGCACGGTATACACATATTGTCCTATTTGATCACGTACCGCTTGCATCAAAAACTGTGTTTCGTTTTTATCGATAGGACTGCGGTGAACTAACAAACCAGATGGTTTATACACAACGAGAAAGTGTTGGTCTTGATAAATAATAGGAATCTGCATGAGTATGTAGCTTTTACCGTTTTACATAAAAGTGAATCAACCGGATCTGGCTATGTTGCGTATGTTCAGATAAGGCTTTTTAAATGAATAGTGATGGCAATATGTTAATTTAGCAAGTTGATTTGCTAAAGAATAACTCCATAATAGACGGCAAATAGTTGATTTATAATAAGCAAGCAAAGCTTTCATACATCACCGCCTAAAGACTCAACGTAAAAGCGAACCTTAATCTATGACATCACCGCAATCCTTTGGCACATTGAGCGAGTTTTTACTGCAAGCAGGTACCGAGTATTTTATTATCGATGTGAGTCGTACACGTCACTTTCTCGACAAACAAACCTTCTTCGATTACGAAAATAATAGCGCTCCCTATGCAACGCCTAGACAAGGCCATGCATGGCTTTGCATTGTGTTTTGGAACAAGCAGCTAAACCAAGAACACTATATCTGGTTTGTCAAACTTCCAGTAGACGAACAAAGCTTATTAGTGCAAGCCGCTATTAATCAGTTTTTACAAATTGTGACCAGTGCGCTAGGGCAGCAACTTCAGAGTATCGACAGTAAAAGCGCCGAGCTTCCTGAAAACCCCTTTGTATTTACGCCAAGTCAGCAACTGTTGGCTGATTGCAACGCCAGTATTCGCCACCATTTAGCATTAGCTGAGCGCCCGGGCATGCAAAAAGCACTAAACTATTTAAAGGCACCTAACATTCAACCTTGGAACGAGCTTTCGCTGCAAGATATGTCTGATTTAGCCGTACAAATAGAGCGTTCAGATGTTGAACAAGCCTTTGTCCAAAACTTAGAGGCATTGCCCAAGGCAGTCTGTTTGTGTTTATTAAGCAGTTTTGAAGGTCTGAATCTGCCGATGTCTGTGCAACAAAGTTTATTAAGCTACCACGGGCGATGCGAGGCAGATCTCGCCCCCATGGTATTAAGAGCCCTAGCAAGTAGTCGTAGCGTTGAGGTTAATACTTATGTGCAGGAGCTTATAAAAGACAATCAGCCCCTAGATGTCGAAAGCCTGATTGTGATTGCAGCAAGACATTGGCAAGTGCTGTCACCCGAGAATGCAATTAATACCGAAGATAGCAAGCATTCTGAAGATTATTTACGTTTGTATTTTGAACAAGTCGCCGCTGCTGACCCAAGCTACGCTTTGTTTGAGGGGGTATTTGCAGATGTGGTAAAAATACCAGCTTTGCGCGTATTTTTATTAGCGTTGATGAGAAGCGATTTAAAAAACCCGGTGCTTAGCGAGGCAGTTAATACTCTCATCAATAAGACCGCAAATAATACACAAGCTTCACGAGCTAATAATTAGAGAGCACACAACAAATGGATATGTATAGCCTCATCATCTTGCTTTTTATTGCCGCTATTGCCTTGCAGTTTTGGCGTTTGCGCGGAATCTCAGAATATACCATTCAATACGCGGAGCAGTATTGTAAAAAAGAAGGTTTGCAGTTTATATCCCTCGCGAGAAATAAAACACGCATAAGCCTTGAACGCGGCAAACCCGATTGGTTAATTGAATACGATTTAGAATTTAGTAGCGACGGAGAAACTCAATATGTTGGTACGATTACCAGTCACGGAAAGCGTGTAAAAAGCGTTAATCTGCCAGTGTTTAGAGTTGCTTCAGAAGACTACATATACTAGTTAGAAGTCATTCATTTGCGCTTCTTAACCGTCATTATCGCGAAGGCGATAATCTCCTCAAACAGCGACCGAGGTCTGATTCAGCGGTGTAGTTTTGCGACTGCAGGCTTTTTGGGAGCTTCCAACCTGCGTTGGAATGACTGGTGGGTCTAGGATATTCGTTTTATCTTATTAACAAGTTCGCTCGCGTTAAATTCAAGACCAAAAAAAACAGGCTAAAAAGCCTGTTTTTCCTGAAATTTTGAGCATCCTTCTCGGCAAATCCATTGCTATAATATTACTAAAATATCATCCCGATAAAAATCCTTTACACCCCTTTCCATTTTCATCCCACTCATCCTAAGCAGGCAACATATCCTTATGCCGATCCCTTTTCCTTTCCTTTACTAAGAATTTTCCTTATTTCTTAGCGACACATCATGTGTCGATTCTCATCCTTGAAGTAATCATCCTAATTACTTGTCTTCGTTTGGCTCCGTGCCACTCCTTGAAGACATGCATAGAATACCGAAGCGCCAAATTGAATTGTGAACTTTTTTTAATAAAAACTAAGGGCAGAAAATGTCTACATCAAAAAAATAAAGTGTAAACACATGTTTTAATTGAATTTATACCTACACAGTCAGTAAATGGGAGGGCAACAAAAGGAGTAATGCCGACAGCCTTGTAAGAGATCGCTTACAAAGCTGCGAGACAAAAAAGAAGTCTATTCTACGTTACGCGGGCGAAACATTACTTTGCCGGTAATACTTCCTACCGTGATGTCTTCAACATGTTCGAATTTCGCACTATTAAAAAACGATAAACACTTAGGTAAGGTCACTAACACACCAATTCCCTCAGACTGTTTATCTTCGTCTAACAAGCCTAGCATGGCACTCATTAGCACATGACCTAAACCAATATCTTGGTTGTCGGGGTGCACGCCAATGAGCGATAGCATGTAGTAGTTTTCCGCGGGGATTTTTTCTCTGACTTTCTCTTCTTTAGCAATCATTTGTTTGGTACCTAAGTACCCAGTGGTCAACAACATTTTTAAACGCCAATGCCAAAAGCGACCAGCGCCAAAAGAAGCATCAGGGCCAATCATGCAAGATACTGCAAGCAAACGACCGTCTTCATATAAACCTATTAATGGCTGGCCTGATTCCCAAAAGGTATTTATTTCTTCACGAATAGCTGAGCGCAATCGAGCTTCGTAGCCCTCGCGTTCGGCTTTAAAAATATCAACAAAAAGTGGATCGTCAAAGTAGGCGTTGTATAAAATAGAAGCCGCGACTTTAAGGTCGTCGGCGTTTAAATAGGCAGAGGTTACTTTCGTCAAATCTGGCTGATAGGCTGAAACGGTCATGCAATGGCTCCAAAGTGCTGGCTAACAAATAAAACACCCGCTGGTAGTAAATACTAGCGGGTGAGTATTGTTCTAATATCACTACTAAAAGTAAGTGTAATAGAAGATAAGCACTTTGTAACATTATTTTTACATAAGCTTATGCATTTTCTGTTCAAACAAAGCTGTTAAATATTCTTCATAGCAAAGAAACAACGGGCCATAAAATTTATAATAGGTCTAGTGCGGTATCGCCCCAACCAATTAATTCGTTGCTCTTAAAAATAAGCGGTGTGCATTCATCTTTCGTTGTTACCCCATCGCTGTCGACATGCTGTGTTCGATACCACAAAAGTTGATAATCACTGGCGTCTTTTTGTAAGGCTTCGTTAAATGCCGGCTTGCCCATTTTATTGAGTACGTCGTCCTTGCTTTCTCCAAGAGAGAGTCTTGCAATGTGCTTTCTGTTCTCGCGCTGCTCTTCCTTCCAGCTAGAGTGCGAGGAATAACCATTATCGTAATCGCCATCGTCTATAGAAATAACGCAGCCACTCATAGATAAACTCACCGCCATAATAGTAATTAAAAGCACTTTTTTCATTTTTTATTCCTTTGTGTGTTGTTTTTCGTTTTTAATGACTCTGTAAAAAGAGTTTTATGGAGCAATAACACATGCTCTTTTTCGTGTTGTATTACACACTTTGTGCCAATATTAAAAACTAACTATATATCAACACCTTAAAACACAAGTGCATACTAAACGTACAAATTGATGAAAAAACGGATGAGGAAAATCACTAACAATTGCGTCAATTCACTAATTGTTAGCAAAGCCAACACAGGCTAGACTTAACACCTTAGCAACTGCGCGCTCTATTTAAATAAGGAAGACCTCGTGTCACACAGCCAAATAGATATCATTGTTAGCCTATGCCAACAAATAAAAGCCCAAGGGAGCACGCCCAGTACCGGCCTAATTCGCGCAAAATTAAGCAATCCTTTGCCACTGCCGGTAATTATTAAAGGATTGCAGCATTGGAAGGCGAATCCTGAACAGGAAATAGCAAGCCCAGCAGCAAAGGCGCAGACACATGAACAAGCGCTGAATGATGACGAGCTTGCCAATATCACACGCTCTGAACTTAGCTCTTTATATAGCCGTATTGAGCAGCTCGAAACAGATTTTAAAGCACTACAAACTGAGGTGCAGGCGTTAAAGCAGTAATAAATTCACTTAACGATTTACTCAACACTTCTTTAGCAGGTTTACCTACAGGCTCAAGCACAACATGCTGACTTTCAACTTCTAAAGAAATAATAAAATCATCTTCGTCGGTAAGCGCAAAAAATAGTGTTTCGGGCTGTTTTAAGCGGCGTTTCATGAGCACATGTGCAATTAAATTCTTTTGCAGGCGGTCATAATCATCTGCATTCCAAGCTTGCAACAAGGTAACGGGGCCGCGTGCATGGGTGGCGTTAAAATCTAACGCATAATAACGCCCCACTAAAGCTTCAAACTCTGCAGGAATGTTGATTTCAAGGGCACTAGCAACATTTGCCATAGCACCTGGCTCGCTGCGTTTATGAGGCAACCAACTTACAATATCGCCATCGCTGGGCTCTACAGATGCGGCTTCATCGGGCACAATACAAGGAGAAGACCAATCTTTATCAAATTCGGTTAGTAAGCCCCTATTCTCTGGCGTAGATTTGCCGATATAAGAATTAATAAAGTGGTCAACAATTTGCTCAATGGCTTGGGTCATTATCTGGCTTACCGCGTATATACTATATTGCGATATGATAACAGCCTGAGCGATGTAAGTTAAGCCATTGAAAATACACAAAACGTAGCTATATACCAGCTTAATCAACAATATATATCACCGTTAAGTTTACGTGTACTTATATACTTCGCACCTAAACGCCCAACATTATTAAAAGAGACGCCATATTGGATAATTTAGTACTCGGTAAAACAGTAGGCTATGCCGATAAATACGACCCCACCCTTTTACAGGGCGTGCCCCGTAGCTTGAGTCGCGACGCCATTAAGCTCCCTAGCAAGCTACCTTTTGAAGGCGTGGATATTTGGAACGGTTACGAGGTATCGTGGCTAAATAATAAAGGTAAACCCCTAGTGGCGATTTTACGTTGCCATGTGCCTATTGATTCAGAGTTTTTAATTGAGTCAAAATCTTTTAAGTTGTATTTAAATAGCTTTAACCAAAGCAAGTTTGATTCAATGGATGACGTACGTGCGCACATGAGCAAAGATTTGTCGGCGTGTGCGGGCAAAGCAGTAAAGGTCGAGCTAATTGATTTTGGATCTTTCGGGCAGTTATCGCTAGGCGAACTTGAAGGCACTTTGTTGGACGAGCTCGATATTAGTATGGATAACTACGATATCTCGCCAGCTCTTTTGCAGGTGCCCGAGCAAAGTACAGAAAATAAAAACGTTGAAGAGAGCTTAGTTAGCCACCTGCTCAAGTCCAATTGCCTTATTACTCACCAGCCTGATTGGGGAAGCGTACTCATTAAATACAGCGGCCCGCAAATTAATCACGAAGCTTTGCTAAAGTACTTAATTTCATTCAGGCAGCACAATGAATTTCATGAACAATGCGTTGAGCGTATTTTTTACGACATTTTGAGTCATTGTAAACCAACAAAACTGACCGTATATGCACGTTACACACGCAGGGGAGGACTCGATATCAACCCCTTTAGGTCTAATTTTGAAAGCCCTTATGAAGATGTCAGGCTTGCTAGGCAATAATGCAAATACGTAGCATTTGTACAGTACCTTATAACCCGTATTACGTGAGACACACTAAATGAGTGATATTACACCTAAACAACAACTGATGGTGGCACGGCAACAGCTTGATAAACTTGCCGTGTTTATCACCAATTTAGTGGACTTTTTTCAAGGCGCAAACCCTGACGTGGATGCTGAGCTTAAAAAGATTAAGAAGCTATTGGCGGGTAAACCAGATTACGATGGGGCGAGTGAGCTTTCAGTCCAACTTGGCGCTACGCTCAAAGAAGAAAGCAAGTTTATGCAGCAAAAGAACCTCGATACGCTCTCACAAATCCAAAGCTCTTTGCGCAAAATTAACGAGCTGGACGTGGTTGACCCAGAGGTAAAAGAAGAAGTAAAAAGCTTTATCCAAAGTCTCAATCCTGAAAAAAACAATACCGCTTCACCGGTTAAACAATTTGAGCATGCTTTACAGTTATTTAGAAAAGCGCTTTCGAACAACGTAGTGATGCAATCGCAGGCAGATGTGACACAGCAACAGCTTTTACATACGCAAATTACGCAAGAGCTACAAGAACTCATATCGCCCTATTATGCGAACAATAGCGATGATCAGACCCTCGCAGAGCTACAAAAGAAATTAAACTCCGGCCTTGAGCACAGTGAATTATTAGAGTGTTGCTTGGCCATGATCCGCTTTGTAATTAAAGATGTGATTAAAGAGGCAAGCACCGCCAACAAGCTTATTCACAATATTCATAAAAGCTTAGGCAAAATCAATGTAGGCATTAAATCTACTATTGAAAAGTCAAAGTCCCGTATGCAAAAACGCAGCGCGCAAAATACCGCAATGCGTAATCAAATTACTGCAATTGAAGCCGCCCTTGCCGACAGCCAACAAATAGAAGACTTAAAACAAGCCGCTCAAACTCACTTAAATAAAATGCAATCATCTTTAAAAGCCACTGAAGCTGACGAGCGTGCAGAGCAAGAAAAGATGATCGCTTTACTCGAGAGCATGCAAAAGCGCTTGACTGAGCTAGAGAGTAAAGCCGAGGGCTATAAACAAAAGCTGCTCGACCAACGCATCAATGCGATGACCGATACCCTCACCAAACTGCCTAATCGAATGGCCTATGAAGAAAAAATGGCGAGTGCTTTTGAGCTATCTAAAGAAAAAAATACCCCACTGTGTATGGCAATTTTAGATATTGACCACTTTAAACGCATTAACGATAAATACGGGCATTCAGTGGGCGATAAAACATTACAAATCATTGCGACACAAATTAAGAAGAATCTCTCAACTAATGATTTTGTGGCGCGTTGGGGCGGTGAAGAATTTATTGCTTTAATGCCAGATTCAAGCGTAGATGAATGCTTTACAAGGCTCGATGCAATGCGCGAGAAAATAGCCAAGCTACCCTTTATGTTTAAAGGCAATCGCGTTAGTGTAACGGTGTCAATTGGCCTTACCGACATTGCCGAACACAGCAACATTCAAAGCGCTTTTGAACAAAGCGACGAGCTCTTGTATTTAGCCAAAGAACAAGGGCGTAACCAGATTCAACAAAAGTAGTGCAGTTTATACAATTGAGCCAAATGCGGCGATTGCATTGCGTTTATCTTAAGGATGCTTAATGAGTAAAAGCTATCAGTTAAATCCTGTTGGCTGGATGAGCCAGCTGTCACAACTCGAAGTCAATCAACTTGCCACCTCTACCTCCGACGACTACTACCGCGTATTCAGAAACTGCTGCCTCGCTGTACTTAATAGCGGCGTGGAGCAAGATGACTCAGAAGCCCTATTTGCACACTACAAAGATTTTGATGTAAAACTAGGCCGGCGCGAGCGCGGCGTTAAAATGGAGTTGATTAATCCGCCCGAGGTTGCCTTTGTTGACGGTAAACTCATTGCTGGTGTGCACGAACACTTGTTTGCGGTATTGCGCGACATGCTCTACATGAGCTCAAAGCACCAACAATTTGCCCAATGCGACAAAGAACTTGGCAACCAACAAGAAGACAGCGCCCTTACCACTCACATGGTGTTTGACATGCTACGCCATGCCAATGCCCTTAGTAGCTCCGACCCTGCCAATTTAATTGTATGCTGGGGCGGCCATTCTATTCGAACCGAAGAATATAAATACACCAAAGAGGTCGGCTACGAATTAGGACTACGCGGGTTTAATATTTGCACCGGTTGCGGCCCTGGCGCAATGAAAGGCCCAATGAAAGGCGCGGCAATAGGCCATGCCAAGCAGCGCATTAAAACCGGGCGCTATGTGGGCATTACCGAGCCTTCGATTATTGCAGCTGAGCCGCCTAATGCGATTGTAAACGAACTGATTATAATGCCCGACATCGAAAAACGCTTAGAGGCCTTTGTGCGTGCGTCGCAAGGCATTGTGATCTTCCCTGGCGGCCCGGGTACGGCAGAAGAGTTTTTATATTTACTCGGGCTTATGCTACACGAGAAAAACGCCGACCAAGAAATTCCACTGATACTTACCGGCCCTGAAAACCGCAAAGCGTATTTTGACGCTATTGATGCGTTTATAGGCGCTACCTTAGGTAAAACTGCACAAAATAAATACAAAATTATTGTGGGCGATGCGCAAGCGGTAGCCAGCGAGTTGCAAGCGGCCAAAGAGCGAGTAATGAAGAACCGTAAAAGCCATGGCGATTCATTTAACTTTAATTGGCGTTTGCATATTCCAGAAGATTTTCAGCGCCCCTTTGAGCCCACGCATGAATCAATGAGCCAATTGGATTTGCATCTTGAGCAAGCGCCGGGCAGTTTAGCGGCGAATTTGCGTAAGTGCTTTTCAGGGATTGTGGCGGGTAACGTAAAGGCTGAAGGTGTGCAGTTAATACAGCAGCATGGGCCTTTTGAGTTAAGTGGCGACCCTAAACTGATGGAACAAATGGATGTGTTGCTACAGTCATTTGTAGAACAAGGGCGCATGAAATTGCCCGGAAGTGACTATCACCCCTGTTATCGAATAAAGCGCTAATATCAGACTCTGCCAACTTAATATTCGCTTAAGTTGGCAATACGCTCTGCTGCATTACATAAAAAGCTAAATAAAGCCTATAAATACGTTGAATACTCACGATAAGCACTATCACCATGGCATTGAGTAATGTAGAATGCGCCGCTGAAAAAACATCTTGAGGAACCCCCATGACACAACAACGTATTACCGTTATTCGTGGTGACGGCATTGGACCGGACATTATCGATTCTGCCATTCAAATTCTAGACAAAGTAGGCTGTGATTTTGCTTATGACTTTGCAGATGCAGGCCTAATGGCGTTAGAAAATCACGGCGAATTGTTACCAGATGAAACCAAAGATCTCATCGGCAAAAATAAAGTCGCTCTAAAAGGCCCACTTACCACGCCTGTAGGCGAAGGCTTTACTTCTATTAACGTGAGCTTGCGTAAGCAGTTTCAGTTATACGCAAACGTGCGTCCGGTAATCTCTTTCAAAGGCACCAAAGCGCGTTATGAAGACATCGACATTATTACTGTGCGCGAAAACACTCAAGGCATGTACTCTGGTTTAGGCCAAAAAGTGTCTGACGATGGCCAAGAAGCCGAAGCGATGAGTAAAATCACCCGCGAAGGCGCTGAAAAAATCGTGGTATTTGCCTACGAATTAGCACGCCGCGAAGGTCGCAAAAAAGTAACCGTAGTGCACAAAGCCAACATACTTAAATCTACCTCTGGTTTATTTTTAAAAGTAGCCCGCGAAGTAGGCGAGCGTTATGCCGACATTCAGTCAGACGAAATGATTGTAGATAACTGCTGCATGCAGTTGGTAATGAACCCACATCAATTCGACGTAATTGTTACCACCAACTTGTTTGGTGACATATTGTCTGACCTTTGTGCCGGCTTGGTTGGCGGTTTAGGTATGGCACCTGGCGCGAACATTGGCGGCGACTGTGCAATTTTTGAAGCCGTTCATGGTTCAGCCCCTGATATTGCAGGCAAAAACCTCGCAAACCCAACATCGGTGATTTTAGCGTCAATTCAGATGCTAGAATATTTGAAAATGGGCGATAAAGCTGAGAAGATACGTTCAGCACTAAAAGACGTTATTGAAAGCGGCGACCGCACCACACGCGATTTAGGCGGTGAGCATGGTACTACCGATTTCACACAAGCGTTGTTAGAGCGTTTATAAGCGCTAATTATTAAAAAATTTGTTTAGCAGCAAAAGAGAGAGGGCGCCTTATTGGCGCTCTTTTTTTATTCTACGTTGTGTTTTACGAAAACCCACCCAAAGTCCAACTATCGTCCTCCCCCAAGCTTGTTTAGTATTTGTACTGTGCATGGTGCACGTGAATATTAAAAGGAGCTTATTATGAAATTAACTACTCAATCTAAAATTGTAAAACTTAAAAACCTTGTTGCTGCTAGCGGCCTAGCGCTTTGCGCACTTATGAGCGTTAGCTTGCCGGCAACTGCCCAAGAAAGCATGACGCCTGCTAGCGCGGTTATTTCTATTGTAAATATTAACACCGCCGACATCGACACGCTTTCAAGCCTGCCTGGCGTGGGTCCTAAAAAAGCAGAATCGATTGTGACGTATCGTGAGCTAAACGGTAGCTTTAATTCGGTAGACGAATTACAAAATGTGAAAGGCATTGGTAAGCGTATGGTGGAAAAGTTGGTGGATAGGGTGACTATTTAGGTTGCTCGAACTAGCTTTAGCTATGGCAGCGTTTATAAGGCTTTGCCTGATAAACGCTGCTGTATTGACTTGTAAATAGAACATAAGCAATTAAATGCAGAATAAACATTAGACAATTCCCACCTCACAAAATAAACTTAGCTAAGTTTAGCTAAATAAATTTTGTAGGGTAAGAGCGATGCAAACAAATATGCATGAAGCAAAAAGCAAACTATCACAGCTGGTTGAGGCTGCCTTAAATGGCGAGGAAGTTATTATCGCGAAAGCGGGGAAACCTGCGGTTCGTTTAGTGCCGGTATGCGCTAAAGCCAACAGAACCTTTGGTAATTATAAAGGACAAATTGTTATTTCTGAGGACTTCGACTCAAAAGAAACTTCAGACGAACTCGCTAAGGAATTTGGCATTTAGTGAAACGGATATTACTCGATACACATACACTGCTCTGGTGGCTCAACGGCGACAAAAAGTTGGGGAATAAGGCCAAAAAGCTCATTATAGATG
The DNA here is from genome assembly GCA_964621345.1 of uncultured Glaciecola sp. Classification (GTDB taxonomy): domain Bacteria; phylum Pseudomonadota; class Gammaproteobacteria; order Enterobacterales; family Alteromonadaceae; genus Glaciecola. Next base: position 12,230 of record CAZUON010000067.1, read on the forward strand.
CGAGAAATGAAGTATTTGTAAGTGCCGCAACACCGTGGGAGATTAGCATTAAAAGTCAAAAAGGCTTGCTAAGCGCTCCAGACAACATTGCGGATATTATTGATGAAGAGGGGTTTACAGCGCTTCCTATTCACTTATCTCACGCAGAGCAAGCGGGAAAGCTAGTTATGCATCACAAAGACCCATTCGATCGGCTTCTTATAGCGCAAGCGCAAATAGAGAGCCTGAGTATTCTCACTGCAGACTCTGAGATTTTTAAATACGATATTACCTGTATCAGCGCTTCTAAATAAGCCTAATACCGCAATTAGACTAGCCTTCGCGCGTAGCAAAGGCCTTCAAAAACTCCGTAAACTCTTTCCCAAGCTCAGGATGGCGAGTCGCATATTCAACATTCGCCATCATATAACCAAGCTTACTGCCGCAGTCATGGCTTTTGCCTTTCATGTAGTAGGCGTCTACTTGTTCGTGCTCCATGAGGGCGTCGATAGCGTCGGTGAGTTGTACTTCGCCGCCTGCGCCGGGCATGGTTTTACCGAGAAGATCCCAAATTTTTGCAGAAAGTACATAGCGCCCTACTACAGCTAAATCGGAGGGCGCGTCTTCTAGAGGTGGTTTTTCAACCATTTTATGCATTTTGCCAGATTCACCTTGTTTTAACTCACGGCCCTCTAAATCTACAATACCGTATTTAGATACATCTTCTTGCGGCACTTTTTCGACCATGACTTGGCTTACACGGCTGGTATTGAATTTAGCTACCATGTCGGCCAAATTATCTTTTTTAGGATTGCTCGAGGCATCGTCGATAATGACATCAGGTAAAACCACAGCAAAAGGACTATCTCCAACTAATGGTAGTGCGCATAGCACTGCATGACCTAGTCCGTTAGCTACGCCTTGGCGCACGTGCATTATTGTTACATCGGGCGGGCAAATGGCTTGTACGGCTTCTA
>CAZUON010000068.1:0-12559 GCA_964621345.1 uncultured Glaciecola sp.
CGCGCGAGTGTAGCAGAAATCTTAAAGGGCGTCTTTTAACAGTTTGTTAATCGTACACGCTAATCCTACTTATACCTCGTTTACCGAAGGCGTTTATAAATAGTGTAAGAATTTCACTCCTTCGGTGTTTGTTTCCGATCGCGCTCGCGCCCTCATTAACATCTGCACGCTAACATAATGTTTTTAATGACTTTTTTATCATCATTATTTGGCGCAGGTGTTGCTTATTCGTTATAGGAAACAAAAAGTAGGCGCTAAGGCATATCTTAGCCAATGTGTACTCTAATTACGTAAAGGAAATGACCTTGTTTATTATCAAATATTATCTCATCATTGCTGTGTTATGCGCTATTGCCGCGTTTTATTCTCCATTCTGGTATTTTTCAGCGCTATTGGCTTGGATTTCCCTTTCTCTGGGCGCAGTCTCATTTGCTTACTTAAGCGACTCACCATGGATTTTCAGAAAAAACGATCGCGGTAACGTTCCTGTTTATGTGCAATGGATTTTTGTTCCGTTTTTGCTTGGGGCCCAGCTTTATAACAGCTGGCAACGACGCACCGACAGTGTGCCACCAATTCAAAAAGTAAATGAAGGTTTATACCTAGCATGCCGATTGTTTCCTTCGGACGTGCAAGAGCTCAAACAAAACAAAATAAGCGCTATTCTCGACGCGACTGCCGAATTTTCGGGAATGAATTGGAGTGCAGATGGCGAGAACCTCGATTATTTGAACATTCCGGTTTTAGATCACCAAGCACCGCATAAAGACGATGTAATTAAAGCAATCAATTGGATAGGCAATCATATTAATAACGACCAGTCAGTGGTGGTGCATTGTGCACTGGGGCGGGGTCGCTCTGTCTTAATTGTTGCGGCATATTTACTTGCGGCTCAACTTGCTACAAGTGTGAGCGATGCTATGCAGCAAATAAACAAAATTAGGGGTACGGCTCGATTAAACTCTTATCAGCAGAAAAAACTAGAACGTATGCATAAACAAGGTATTTTAAACCTCAAAAAACGTGCGTTGCTTGTTGTTAATCCCGCCTCGGGTAATGCGGCTTGGAACAATGCAGAAGCTCAAATAAAGCAATGCCTTGGTCAGCAATACCAATTACATATCGGATTTACCAAGAAGGATAAGCGCATTGAGACGCTCCTAGACTCTGCCTCACTTGCGCAATACGAAATTGTTTTGGCGGGAGGAGGAGACGGTACGGTTAATGAGGTAGCTATGGCGATACAAAATAAAAAGGTATCGTTTGGTATTCTTCCTTTAGGTACAACAAACGCGCTTAGTCATGTTTTGTATGGCAATAGGGTAAAAAGCTCACCAATACAAACTGCCTGCGATGCGATACTTGCAAATAAGACGATGCAAATAGACGCTGCCACATGCAATGAGCACCTTCTTTTACTAGCGGCTGGCATTGGTTTTGAACAAAAAATGATTGCCGGTGCCGACCGAACGAAAAAGAATGAGTTAGGGCAGCTCGCCTACATTAGCGCTTTATTTGATGCCCTATGCGAAAACGAAACCAGGGATTATTTGGTGTCTATCAATGGTGAGACGGCGCAAGCGCTTGAAGCCAGTAGCATCGTAGTTGCGAATGCGTCCCCAATGAGCAGCGTTCTTTCCCAAGGTCGAGGGCAACCTAATCCCTGTGACGGACAGTTAGATGTCACTATTTTAAATACCGCAGACTCTAGCTCAGAAATCTTCAGTAAATTGGCCGCACAAGCAATCAGCCAAGGTAGTTTGGCGCTAGATGAAAACGAAAACTTTCAACATCATTATGTTCAAGAGGTTTGCATTCAGCTAAAGAGTCAGCAAGACGATACTGGGCACAATAAAGGTAGCATTCACTATTCGGTTGACGGGGAGTTACATGAGGCATCACAAATTCACATTAAACTAATCCCCAAAGCATTCAAAATGTTCGTCTCAAAACAAACTAGCATTAATTAAGTCGGCAAAGCCAAAGCGTAGTTCCTTAGTTACGGCGCAGCTTATATACTGAGAGTTAGTATACTAAAAACAAAAATGACTCTCAGTTACCCAAGGATGAAACCGCAATGCTTAACCGTTTTCTTTTACTTATTTTAAAGGGTCTGCTAACTGTACTTCCCTTAACACTTACCGTTTATTTATTATATTGGTTAGCCAGCACAATAGAAGCGAGTATTTCTCCATATTTTGAAGATAGCTTTTATTTCCCCGGCATGGGCATAGTTACAGTTTTGCTCGCACTAGCGTTCGTTGGTATGTTGGTAAATGCCTACGTGATTAAATTAATTATCGGCTATAGCAATCAGTTCATAGAAAAATTGCCCTTAATCAAAACGCTTTACGGCGCCATTAAAGACTCTGTAGAACTCTTCCAATCCAACGAGAAAGAAGAGCAACGCAAACCGGTATCAGTTGAAATCGCCCCCAACATTCATGCGATTGGTTTTATTACCAATATCGATGTTGCCGACACCTTATTTCCAAACGACGAGAAACTGCCCGTGTATATGCCACTGAGTTATCAGATAGGCGGATTCACTTTATATGTACCAAAAGAAAAAGTCAGTCCATTGGATATTGATGTTGAGACGGCAATGAGAATTGCTGTAACAGGAGGAAATTCAATTAAAAGTAAAGCCTCATAGTATGAGGCTTTGTGGTTAACTTTGATTAATGTTGGGTTGTTGCTAAGTTATCTGCGAGCAATAATCCATACTGCATGAATAATCCCGGGGAGGTAGCCAAGTAAGGTCAGTAGTATGTTGAGCCAAAAATGCCCCTTAAGCCCAACCTGCAGAAATACGCCTAATGGTGGCAACAATACTGAAAAAATAATTCGAATAATATCCATAAATGTCTCCTTTTAGTTTACACAAGAATCGAGCAATTAATTGGTATGCGTACACACCTCATTGCTGCATTTCACTGACATAGTCATCTGCTAATGCTTCTTTTTCTTTGCTGCTGAGCGCCCTACCAGCTTGTTGAAAAAACTCTTTTTCCTCTTCATCTAAATGATGCAGGACCGTATGCTGAAGAGATTTCATAGTTTGTAACCACGCCGGCGAAGAAAAGTCGGTGTCATCCAGTTTGGCAATAAGCTCATCAATTTCATGATGTTCGGCTATGCCATGTCTTGAGAGCTGTATAGTTTTATCGCTCTGCATAAGAGGAGAGTAAAAATAGCGTTCCTCTGCGCTTGCGTGATTTTTTAATTCGGTTTTTAGTTGACTGTAAAACTCTTCCCGTAGCGAAGAATGCCCTTCTGTTTCGACTAAGGCTTTCATTAACGCTCTTTGTTTATCATGATCCTGTCTTAAAGCTTCAAAAATTTGCATAAGCGTATCCTCTTGTTGTGTCTCTAATTAAGTGAGTAAAATGGTTATTAATAGGCACTCGCTAGCATGGCGTCAGCTAAGCGCCGGAACCCTGCTACCGTAGCGGCTCTAGCATAATTTACGTCTTGCTCTTGTTTACGCATAGACTCTTCTATACAGCGTCGATGAATGTCTTGCATAACTTGGTTCAGTTGTTTATCGAGTTGCTCATAAGAGCGATAAGTAAAATCGGCGTTCTGTTGCATTTCAAAGCCTGATAACACAACGCCACCGGCGTTTGCAGCTTTACCAGGAACATAACACACCTTTTCCTGCTCAATCACACTCAGCGCGGCTTGTGTACATGGCATGTTCGCTCCTTCGATTAATATCGCTGCGCCGCTGTTGCAAAGGGCCTGCGCGGCGTCTTCATCAATTTCATTTTGTGTTGCACAAGGAATGGCAATATCGTGCGGTAAATCCCAGGCTCTGGCGCTTTTCACGAAGTCACCGCGCGATGCGTTTGCCAATTCTTGTAATGCATTTGTAGGCTCATTAGCCTGCTCAAGTAAAAAAGCGATATCCCTTGCCTCCAGGCCCTGCTGATCAATGTAACAGCCGTCGCTATTCGATAAACTGATGACGGCTGCACCCTTTTCTACGCTCTTTTGAGCAACATGCAACGCCACATTGCCGGCCCCTGAAATGGCAATTTTCTTATTTGAAATACTTTGCTGTTGATGTTGCAGAACATTTTCCAGAAAATAAACAAGTCCAAAGCCCGTTGCCTCCTCCCGTAAATTACTGCCTGCGATTTCTATTGGCTTGCCCGACAGTACACCCGAATAACTTTTACGCAGCTTTAAATAACGTCCAAACATCCAGCCAAGCTCGCGCGACGACACCCCGATATCACCGGCGGGTATGTCGGTGTTGCCGCCTATGTAGGGAGCAAGCTGCTCGATGTAAGCGTTACAAAATCTTCTGATTTCGTTAACAGAGGCTTGCTTGGGGTCGAAGTCAGCGCCGCCTTTCCCCGCCCCAAGGCTTAACCCCGATAAAGCGTTTTTAAAACTCTGTTCAAAGGCCAAAAACTTTAAAATAGATTCGTTTAGACTTCCGACAAAGCGCGTACCACCTTTGTATGGGCCTAACAGTTGACTGTGCTGAACCCGCCAACCTCGGTTTGTTTGGCATTCGCCTTGGTCGTCCTCCCACTCCACCTTAAATTGAATGATTTGGTCAGGTACTAGCAGGCGTGGTAGCACACGGTGCTTTTTGTAATCTTCGTTAGCACCAATAATGGGAACGAGTTCCTTGCATACTGATTCAACCGACTGTAAATATTCGGTTTGTCCTTCTGCTTGGGCTTCCGCCCAACTCAGCGTTTCATCAAAAATCGTCAAAGAAAATACTCCGTGTCTTTGTCAAAAATAGTAAGAATTTACGGACAAAACCTTATCCAATTAGTATCGTCTCGCCGTATGCTTGTGAGAAACGTTTCAACATATATGCCAAACAAGTTAAGTTAATAAGATATTGTTTTTATAGGAAAATAAAATTAACCTACACGATAGCGTCGGCTATTATGGAAATAACTACACAGGGAAACGAAAGTTTTACAGAGGCGAACAAAGTCTTAGCTGGGTGGAGGCTAGGAGTTTTTACAGCAGGGTATTAAGGCGAGTAGTTACTTTAAAAAAATTCGCGCAATTGTTCCAAAGAAACCGGCTTTAATAAATGTCCTTTTATATCGTAGTTCGCTATAAACTCCGGAGTTAACTCACTGCCACTGAGTATATAAATCTCTGCATCGGGGCATTTGTTTCTTACTGTCTTAACAAATTCTTCACCCGACATATCAGGAAGGCCTAAGTCCAGCAGTAAACAAGTCTCTGGGCAATTGCTCAAGCCATCTAAACACGATGATGCATCACAGTAGTGCGTAACTTGGTAATGTAATTTAGTCAGTAAAATCCGCATCACGTTGGCGCTATCTACATCATCTTCGACTAAGCATATACGCTCACTATTAAGTTGTGCTCTTGGTGATTGTGCCGCTTGCGGCAGGCGTTGCTCTAAAACCGAAAATAACAACTCACGCTCAATCGGTTTTGGTAGCACCTCAGCAAACCCTAGCGCAAATAGGCGTTCACGCGTGCCTTTTTGAATCGCAGCGGTTATCGCGACAACGGCCAATGTGGGATGAATTTTCTTAATTTTAGCGATTGCTTCTTCGCCAGTCATTACTGGCATGTGCAAATCCATCAGCACTAAATCAAAAGCAGAGGAGCTGTCGGCGTTAGTTAGTATCTCTATGGCCAAACTACCATTGCGCGCATATTCTACTTCGCAGCCACTTTGTTTTAGATATTGCCCCACCAATTGCCGTATCTCAAAAACATCATCAACAATTAATACTCGCCCCTCTAACTGAGGCCGGGTGTTATTCGTAAAATCATATTTGTGAAGCTCAAAATCTAAATGTTCGCGAGTTGTATCGCCAGTTTCTTCAAAAGGAAAGATCACGGTAAAACTCGTACCTTGCTCGGGCGCAGACTCAACGTTAATACTTCCGCCCATTTGTTTTAAAATTTCAGCAGAGATTGACAAGCCTAAACCCGCCCCACCCGCTTTACGATCAGCAACATCTTCTATTTGGCTAAAAGGGGTAAATATTGTTTTAATTTGCTCCGCTTGCATGCCAATGCCGGTATCAGTTACTTTAGCAATCAGTTCGTGACTATCATTTTGCGACAAACTCAAACTCACCGTCCCTACGTCGGTAAATTTAATTGCATTACCCAATAAATTGATAAGTACTTGCTTAAGACGCAACTCGTCCACTACCACCATTTTATTTATTGGCGATGTTGTTTTGCATTCGAACGCAAGGCCCTTATCTAAAGCATTTACCGACAACAAGGAGTAAACCTGCGCCATTAACTTGTACAAATTAGTTTCTGTGCTTTGCAACTCAAACTTGCCCGCGGCAATTTTAGACAGATCGAGCACATCGTTGAGCAAATTCAGCAAGTGTTTTCCGTTATTCGCAATAATCGACAGTTCTTTTTGTAAAGGCGCAGCAATATCATTCTCTAGCAATAAAGAGGTATATCCCAAAATGGAAGTTAAGGGGGTTCTGAGCTCATGGCTCAAATGCGCGATAAACTTGTCTTTTGCAACATTCTCGCTTCTGAAACGCTCATTGGAGATACGTGCAAACTCTAGCTCTTTTCGCGATACCGCGTAACGAATCGACTTGGCAAAAACATCCGTATCAATGGCTGATTTCACAATGTAATCTTGAGCACCACTTTTAATTGCTAAGGTTTCAATACGCTCATCATCTTGCCCCGTGAGCATAATAATGGGAGTAATAATAAGCTGGTCATTTAGCGCTTCAAGAATTTCCAGTCCTTGAAAATAACCTAGGCGGTGATCGAGTAAACATAAGTCATATTTGTTGGTGCTCAGTTGCTCAATGGCTTGTTTTTTATCTTTGTAATTAAAAAACTGACAGTCGCTAGAAACAAAGTCTCTCAGTCTATCTTCAATAATAAATACATCATCCTCGTCATCATCTATGATCAGAATGGTTTTAAGACCATCGAGCCGAGGTTGCTCTGGTTCACCAAATAGCTGTTGCATACACATTTACCTATAAAATTTGCAAGAAACAAGTAGCGTTAATGAGCTAAATTAGGCACCACAGCATAGTCAGACCAATAATGACCAAAGCCCTCCATCATTTTTACTAAGGTATCAAAATTACTTGGTTTTACCATGTATGAAGAAGCCCCAAGTTCATAGCCTTGAATAATATCCTCTTGGTTATTTGAGGTTGAAAATATTACCACAGGTATACGTCTTAACAAGGCGTCTTCTTTTAACTGACGCAATGTATCTCTGCCGTCGAGTATTGGCATATTAAGGTCTAATAAAATAACGCTGGGCATGTCTTGCTGCTGTAATTTTGCATATTGGCCTTCACGTCTTAAAAATTGAAGGAGCTGTTCACCGTCCTCTACTATTTTACAATGCTGCCCAAAACCTGCGACATCCATCGCATCTTGTGCCAGCAATCTGTCGTCTTCATCGTCATCTGCCAATAACACAAAAAAGGGCGCGTTATTCAAAATATTCATTGTTTATCTCACTGTCTGTAAGTTGCGAGAGATAATTGACCCCAGGCAACACAATCTTAAAAGTTGCGCCTTTATTTAACTGTCCAACAGCGCTGATTTCACCATTATGACGCTCTACTATACGCCGACAAATCGATAGGCCAATGCCGGTTCCCTTGTATTCTTTTGTGCTGTGTAAACGCTGAAAAGGTACAAATATTTTATCGGCATGCTCTTGTTCAAAGCCTATCCCGTTATCCGATATCGTAATTTCATACCACTGGTCTAGGTCAGGTAAGTTGATGTGCTCTGGTTGCGAGCATTGACGCAGGGTAATGTCGACTTTGCTGGTCACCGAGGGCAATGAAAACTTTAAGGCGTTTAACAACAAATTACTAAATAGCTGGCGCATTTGCGTTGGGTCGGCTTGCATTATCGGCATATGGGCAACATTAATCTGTGCATCCTGCTCTTCTATTTTAACACTCAGGTCTTCTAAGCAATCGTTAATAAGTGCGTTTAAGTCAAGTTCTTCAAAGGGTTTTCCTCGAGTGCTAATACGTGAGAATGCTAGTAAGTCACTGATTAACTGACTCATTCTTTGAGCAGCACTTTGCATTCTAGATAAGTAATCTGCACCTTTATCACCAAGCGTGTCGCCACACAAAGATTGCAATCGATCAGAAAAGGTCTGAATTTTACGTAGTGGCTCCTGCAAATCATGGGAGGCAACAAAGGCAAAATCTTCGAGCTCTCGATTACTGCGTTTAAGCTCTTCAGAATATATCGACAAGCTTTGCGTTCTTTCCTCTACCGCTAAAAATAAAGACGCATTTTGTTCTTCAATTTCGCGTTGGCGCTGTTTTTGAAAGCTTATGTTGGTGCGCGCTAACAAAAACATTCCCGTCAGTAAGATTAAGCTAATCACAAGCGATAACACAAAGGTCGTTCTAGATTCAGTCGTGACCTTCTTAAGGCTCAGCGAAAGTTGAGCACGATGGTCATTTTCGGTACTCGCAAGGCGCTCAAACAAGGTTTTAATTTGCGGGTACAACTGCTCATCAGGTGATGACGCTTTTTTTACATCCCCATTTTTACTGGTATTTGCCTGCTCGATGCGTTGCTCAAGTACTATTAGCATCTGCTCAATCAGATTACTCACCTGGACAATGAGCAGTTGTTGCCCTGAAATATCCGACTTTAACTCACGTACCCTATGCAGCTTATCATCCATGTTTTTCAAAGCACTTCGATACCCTTTTAGGTATTGCTCATCTTGCATAAGCAAAAAAGCGCGCTGGGCCGTCTGAGCGCTTAGCAGACCAATATGCAAGTCATCTAGCGCAACCATGACATCACCTGTGTTTTTAATATTACTTTGAAGTACGTTAAGCTCTTGCACCGTAGAGCGTGCAATGTAAGTGTTAATAGCAATCAAAATGGCTAGCAAGCTAGAAATAACCAACCAAGTGTATAAAGAGTGACGCCCAATTTTAAGCATAGGTAATCAAGATTTCACAGAACAATGCAGGCTTTGCAACGATTCGCTGCAGTCTTGGCAGTATTGACTGATTTTGTCAGCGGCTTCTAAAAGTGCAGCTTCATGCTCACTGCCTTGCGCCAACATTTTAATCAACTCTGCCTGCATTGAGATGTTATTAAGCGGTCGTCTTGCATCGTGAATATGTTGACCAATATCTCCCATACTTTCCCCTATTTGCTGCAATTTATAAATCGTCGCCGTAGGCATGCAATCGGTTGTAAAGTGTTTTTGTACTGATCCCGAGCATTTCAGCGGCTACTGTTTTATTGTTGTCCACCTTTACCAGCGTGGCATAAATGAGTTCTTTTTCTAGTTCCTCAATAGTTTTACCAGCCGACACTACGCCACTACTGTTTTGTTTTTGAGAAAAGGGCGAGTCAAAGCTAGCTGGAAAATCTAAGCGCTTAGTGCCTGGTTCACTCATTATAAAAGCGCGATGCACAGCATGGCGTAACTCTCTTACATTGCCCGGCCAGTCGTGCTCACAAAGCCGTGCTAGTTGTTCGGAGCTAAACACAAAATTTTCTTTGTGCTCTTGATTCAGTTCCGCTAAAAATGCATTAGCTAGTAAGGGAATATCGTCTTTTCTCTGAGTAAGCGTTGGAATGTCAATCGGAAAAACAGCAAGCCTAAAATAAATATCTTCTCGTAAAACATTATCTTTGGCGATGTCTTCTAAACGGCGGTTAGTTGCACTAACAACTCTGCATTTAACTGGAATCTCTTGGGTAGAGCCGACCCTTGCAACGCGTTTGCTTTCAAGTACCCTGAGTAAATTGGGCTGCATATCTAAGGGCATTTCGGTCACTTCATCTAAGAATAAAGTTCCTTTATTAGCGCGCTCAAATACACCTGGTTTTTGTGAGATGGCTCCGGTAAAAGCCCCCTTTTCGTGTCCAAAGAGCTCACTACCAATCAACTCTTTTGAAAATCCACCGCAGTTAGTCGCAATCAAGTCACCTTCTGCAGATGCCGCGTTATGGATGGCTTGGGCAACAAGCTCTTTTCCTACGCCGCTTTCGCCTAACAGCATGACATTAGCATCGCTTCTTGCAACACGCTCGATCATTTTATAAAGCGTCTGCATCGCTTCAGACTCACCAATCAAGACATCAAAATGTAACTTCGCGTCGTGCATCTTAGACTTAGACTGAGCCTTCACTGCGGGTTCACTGCTCTGCCCAGAAGCTTTTGTTCGCCTAGGGTGTAATACCGATTCAATATCTTCTCGTTGAATCGGTTTCATCAGGTAATTTACGTTTGGACCGGCGATATGCGCAATAGCAGATTTGATATCCGGATTTCCGGTAATGAAAGTAACTCGCGGCATTTTACGCATCGCTTGAACGTGTTCAAAAATGTGCAGGCCGTTGCCGTCGGGCAACATAAAGTCAATTAGCAGATGATCAAACTCATTTAGCGCCAACCATTCTTTTGCATCTTTAACAGAGTCAGAAACCGATACATGATGCCCCAAGTGCTCAATTATGTTGCTCATAACGTGGGTAAATTCAGTATCGTCATCAATAAGAAGAATAGATTTCACTTAATGTCCTTTTAGTGTCTGAATGAGGCGTCTTTTATCAATTAAAGCATACACACTATGTATGGACAATTCGAGAAATAGGTTTAGCTTCAACTCACAAGGAATAAGAATAGTGAGATTACAAGCGGCGTTAAAATTGTAAGTGCAGGACGCTAAGCCTTTAACAGCTTAGCGTGTGATTTTGCTATTGCTCTTTTGCCTATTCAACCGGCCCCCTGCCTTGTTGCTGTCGCTCTGTTAGCATGGCGTTCAGTTTTTCACCACCTTTTATACCGAAATCTAATGTACGGATTGGGAATGGGATCATTATGTCATTTTCGTTAAGCGCCTTGTGCACTATTGCAACGCCTTTGTGACGTGCTTCCATAAATACCGGTTCGCCAGGGTACTCAATCCAGAACCACACAAGTAAATTAACGCTACTATCTCCAAAGCCTTCCGCGAATACATTAATTTCGTCACGACGGATGATCCAGTCTTCCTTTTTTAATGCATCTTCTATGACTTTACGCGCGTGCCCCACGTCATCGGCGTAGGATATTCCAACGGGAACTTCGATGCGTCGATGGCCATCGTATGAGTAATTAGTCACAATGTTTCGAAACAAAATTTTGTTCGGAACGATCTCGATTTGTCCAGCGAAGGTCTCTACTAGGGTGTTCCGTAAATTAATCACGCGCACGGTACCAAATACACTATTAGCTTCGATAACATCGCCAATTTGAAAAGGTTTGCGAATCCCCATGGCGATACCCGCGATAAGGTTTTCAGTCATGTCTTGAAATGCAAAGCCTATCGCTAAGCCAATGATACCTGCACCTGCAAGAAGAGAGGTTACCGTGCCGGTGAGACCTAAAAACTCTAACGCGATAAAGATACCCGCAATAAATACGATCACTTTAAACATAGCGGCAAGCAGGTCTGCTATCTGTTTTGAGTCAAACATTCGATGTAAAACATTAGACATGACTCGGCCGGCGATGCGCGCAAGGATGGCAAATACAATGGCAATAATCAGCGCAACAACCATGTTAGGCAAATGCTTAATTGCCATTTCAAGCCACGTATCTACTTTGCCGTAGATTAAGCTCCAAAAATTATTCAGTGCGTCTAACTCCACGTTTACTCTCTCTTATTGATAATGATTAGCTATAAAAAAGCCCCTATCGAAGGGGCCGTATTTGAAAAAAGATTGCTTAGCAGTCTTTGTCTTTTGCGTCTGCCGTTTCTTTCACATCTTCACAAGCGTCCTCGATTGCATTGCCAGTATCTGTCACAATTTCATCAATTTTCGCTCCGACTTCCTCTGCGTCGTTGTCTGCACATGCACCTAGGACTATTGCAAAAAGTGCTGCGGTTACTGCTTTTGATAATTTACTTAATCGTTGAGTTGTAGATAAATTCATTTTTTTCCCTTTTTTTTCGTTGTTTAATATTTGAAGCGTAAAATAATATGGTACGTAACTTTGTTTACCCCTTATGCCTTCGGTGCCTTGCCTCTGAGCGCGTTAACAATGAGCGATAGGACTAACAGTGCGATGAATACAAAAAACAGAATTTGTGCAATTCCAGTCGCCGCGCCGGCAATCCCGCCAAAACCAAAAACAGCAGCAATAATAGCAATGATGAAAAAAGTAATTGCCCAACCTAACATAAGAAAATCCTCCATATAGTTATGTTAAAATCATCAATGTAAGATGTATGAGACATACTATAGCTGCTCACAACCTTTTGACTGACAGGTCCTGTGAAGCGACAATCATGCCAACAGTTAAGTCACTGATTTTTCGTGTCTTTATAGAAATTAATGAGAGGTGAATAATTTATTGTTGCAGTTTTTACAGGATAGAGTGGAAGAACTTACGCAGTATTTTGCAGGATGGAAAGTATTAAAGCGAATGCTTAGTAAACAGGCGAATAGGCGTACAAAACAGCGTAGCTAGAGAGCCACGCGTTAATCTACTTTACTGCCACCTAAACAGTTTGGTGAACTAGGTACATGGCCTTGTTTACTC
>CAZUON010000069.1:0-12264 GCA_964621345.1 uncultured Glaciecola sp.
GCGCGGGAATGACAGTGGGGGGCGCGGGAATGACAGTAGAGGGCGCGCTAGTGGCCGTTATTTTTTGCGTAATATTAACCACCAAACTCATACTCTCCAAATGTGATCATTTCTGGCGGTACTTCTGCCTTTCCTGGGCGCTTAAAGGCTGCATAGAATAGAGTTTTTCCTTGGTGAACTATTCTTAACGCATATGGTAATTCTGCATCGTTAGGCGAAAAACTGTTTTGCCATTGTTGTTGATAAAAATACTGAAATTGACTATCCAGCGGGAAATCCACTAGCTCAAGTGGCTGCGCCAATGAGCTGATTTGCAAATGACTAAAACCTTCCCCTTCAATTAACGACCATGAGATCTCAGTTGGAACATACTCGCTATTCCAGGGCACTGACTTTGATATAAAACTTAGCTTGCTAGAGTCACCAATAAAGTTGGGGGTATCAGGATGATAAAGCACCGCGTCATTTACGCTCTCTCTGAGCCAGCGCTCGCCCATTAAATTACTATTCATGAGTAAATCCCGCTGGCTAAGCTTACTAAAATTCTTCCATGTTATTGAAAAACCACTTACCAAAAGTGCTGTTGTGGCACTTACTATTACTAACACTACAAGTAGCTCAACCAATGAGAAGCCTAATTGCTTAGCGCATCTATTCCTTAAAGGTCTTACATTCATAAGAATTGCTCAATATCAATGTAACTAGGGTCGCTCCAGTAACGCACCTCTGCCGTGCGATGTTGGCTTATTAGTTTGTTGTCTTTAAAGACTCGAATATCCACATCAAACAATGCAACAATCCATGCAGGTTGACGCCTGTAGCCACCTTGATCAGAGCGTCGACTGATGTTTGCTTCGTATTCAAACACGAAGTCTTTTAAGATAAATTGCCCTGATGCTTGTTGCTCTAGTGGCTGTTGCGATAAATAATCAAGAAATTGCTGAGTAGATTCTTGTAGCTCTATACGAGTGGCTATTTTACTGGTAGTAGCAGAAGACGTATTTAACCAGCCCCACACTGCCGCAAAGGTAGCTGACAATATTACTAAGGCAACCAAGACTTCAATTAAGGTAAAGCCCTTTGATTTTGAACGCTGAGAATGCGCCAATGTGCTACCAACAGTCACAAACGCTTCCCACCCGTTACTTGCACCGCGCAATATGGTGCACTCACTAAAAACTCAACTTCAAAGTCTGTTTCAAACAAGGTGGCGGTCGCACCTTTGCAATATCCATTTTGTAAAACTTCTAGGGCGGGATTAAAGCTTACGCTACCACTGTCTAATTCCAGTTCAGCGCCGTCAAACAATACGTAAGCCATGTTTTGCGTGCTAGCTTTAAGCGGAAGGTGCTGAACTTTAGCAGTGAACTCCTCAATACGCGCTGAGCGCTCTCTAGTATCTAGCCACGACATCACATTAGGCACTGTAAGTGCAAGCACTAGGCCCAGCAATATCAAAACAACGAGGAGTTCTATTAAGGTAAAGCCAGAGCGCCTATTATTGAGCTGGGACGTAACCAACATCCGCATTATCCTCTTCGCCACCGGCTTGACCATCGGCGCCAAAACTATACAAATAAAAGCCTTGCGGTGCCTTGCCATCTACTCGGTATTGATACGGCCGATTCCATGGGTCTTTGGGCATGTCTTCGTCAAGGTATGGGCCATTCCAAAGGCCGTTAGCATCGCTTGGCTCTTCGCTAAGGGCAGTAAGTTCTGCCGGATAACTGCCCACGTCTAAACGATAGGTTTGTAATGACATTTTCAGCATTTTCACTTGCGTTTCCGCAGTTCGAATGCGTGAGTCATCTACTTTGCCAATAAACTGCGGCGCAACAAGGCCCCCCAGTAAACCTAAAATCACCAGCACTACCAACAACTCAATAATTGTAAAACCGTTAACTACCTTGCGCTTCATATACTATTATTACCTTTAAATCGGAATATCAGTGGAGGCGGTTATTGCCATCACTATGCCTAAAATCATTATACCTAACATTACTCCTACCACCAAAATAGCAATTGGTTCCATCAGAGTAAGCACTTGTTTCATTTTGCGTTTGTAAGACTGGTCGTGCAAATTGGCAACGGCACTTAGCATTTGTGCAAGTTGCCCGGTTTTGTCACCCACCGCAATCAAATTCATAGAAGTAGGCGGCAGTAGATTTGCTCGGCTTATAGCATCGTGAAAGGTCATTCCCTCTTCAATATCTTTAACTAACAGCTGTGCACGAGCTCTGCGCTGAGTAAAACTGGAGCTATTCGCCGCAAGCGTTAAGGCGGTAGACAAATTAACCTTTGCCATCAGCATCGACGCAGTTAACGACGCCCACTTAGCTGCATCTTGTTCAGTTAGCCATGGCCCTACCACCGGTAAGTTTAGAGCTTTGTCTAGTAGCCACGTGCGAACCGCTTGATTTGAAAATATAAGCAAAGCTAATATTACTATTGCGCCAGCAATACCAAACACAATAAACGGCGATTCATTAACCATTTTGCCTGAAGAAAGCACGACATAGGCCAACGTAGGCAGCGGATTGCCATTTTCTAACAAATAACTAAACTGTGGAACAACAGCAAAAAATATAATCAACATGGCGACAAGGCCGGAAAATATAAGCACAATGGGGTACGTTAACGCAGCTTTTAAATCAGATTTGATTTGTTGGTCATATTCCATTTGTGCGGCTGTTTTTTCAAGTGCCAGTGATAGCTTTCCACTCAACTCTCCGGCTTTTACAAGCTGAGCTACATATCCAGGGAAGGGTAATTTTGAGCCATCAATTGCCTGCGAAAAATTACCGCCGCCCTCAATTTGCTGGGCAATCGTGGCGAAGCCCTCAGCCAGCACTGGATGCTCATCATTTTTGGCAAGGGCGTAAATAGCTTCTATTAACGTGACGCCAGAACTCAACAACGTCGCAAGTTCCCGGCATGGCACAACTAAATCACTAGCACTTACTTTACGTCGTTTTAAACGCGAGATTGAGGCATCGTCTATTGAAATCACTTCAATACGCTGCTCAGACAACCTGCGGTATGCCTCAGCTTTTGAGAACGCGTCTAAATCTCCAGCAGTTTTTTGCCCAGAAAGTTTGTCTAGGCCAATATACTTAAATTTCACTGCGCGCTTTCTCTATTTGAACTTGCGTTACTCAAATGCGCCGCGGAAGTGCTCTCGCTTTGCTCTTGTTGCCCGCCCTCTTTAGTACTGCATACACGTAACACTTCTTCTACGCTAGTAAGACCTTGTGAGGCTTTGAGTAAGCCATCTTGTAATAAATTACGCGCGCCCTCAGATGCAGCACATTCGCGCAATTCATTTAACGAAGCTTGATGCGATATTAGTTCACGCATTTTGCTTGTTACCGGAATAAGTTCGTAGATTCCTACCCTGCCTTTATAGCCGCGACCGTGGCAATCATCGCAGCCTACTGCGCGTTTCCACTTAGCATGTACAAAGTCTGATACATCAATAAATGACGGTGCCTCGGCAGGTACAGAGCAACTTGGGCATAGTTTACGCACTAAACGCTGAGCCTGAACGCCTTGAATCGTTGCCGCTATTAAATAGGGCTCTACGCCCATATCTGACAACCTTGGAAACACCGAACATGCATCGTTGGTATGCAAGGTCGATAACACCAAGTGCCCAGTGAGCGAAGACTGCACCGCAATATCAGCGGTTTCTTTGTCGCGAATTTCCCCTACCATGATCACGTCTGGATCTTGTCGCAAAAAGGTGCGCAGTGCTTTAGCAAAAGTGTAGCCAATTTCTGCCTTGGCTTGCACTTGAGTAATACCCTCTAGCTGATATTCAACGGGATCTTCTACGGTTACAATTTTTTCGGTACCTGTTTTTATTTCTGCTAACAAGGCATACAGCGTGGTTGATTTACCCGAACCTGTTGGCCCGGTTACCAATACAATACCGTTGGTGAGTTTTCCCCAATCGCTTATCATGGCTAAATGGTCTGCCTCAAAACCGAGGTTTTTTAAGGTCAATTCGTCGCGTTTTTTAGGCAATAAACGCATTACAATAGACTCGCCGTTTACATCGGGTGCGCTCGACACCCTCACATCAAATAATTGACCGTTCCCACTGGTGGTAAACCGCCCGTCTTGAGGCAAGCGTCTTTCGGCAATATCTAAATCGGCAATGAGTTTGATGCGCGATGAAATAGCAGGAAAACGTGCCATGGGCTGCTGCATAAAGGTGTGCATTTTGCCGTCTACCCTAAAGCGAATAAGCATATTAGTGCTACCTGCCTCAATATGAATATCGGAGGCCTCGCTTATAATTGCTTTTTCGATAATAGAATTAACGAGGTTAATAACCGGTGCTTCTTCTGCAAGCGCTGCAGGGTTAATTTGGCGATTACTAAAGAGCTGATTAACCGAAACCTCTCGCTCAATTTCGTCCACTAAATTGGTTACCATTGCGGGGGTAAGTATCGCTATTTGCAAATTTTCGTCGTCGGGTAAATTAGAAAGCACAACCGACAGGGCGAAAATATTATCGAACTCGCTTAAATAAATCGTGGGATGGGGCTTGTTTGTATTAGCGCTACCCTTGGACACAAACACCTGTTGTTTAATCGCCCACTCCACACTAATATTAAGCTCGTGCAGGCTTTGAATTAACGCGACTGCGTCAGGGCAATTCACTTCTTTGTCGGCAAATTGCCAACCCAATGTTTTGGCAACAATTTCGAGCGCTTTTTCTTCCCCGCATAAAGCAAGACGTGCAGTGGCTTTAGCTACATTCACTTTAAGTTTGCTCATGGTAGACTGCAACTCACCGCGTTGCTTAACGGTGAGCGACAACGCTTGCTCAAATGCTTGAATAAAGTCATCCGACATAGCGGTCAAATCGGTTTTAAGCGGATGAATCAATGTTTTGCTGCCTTGTATTTACGTATTAATGATCTTTCAACATCAAAGTTGTAACTAAAGCGAAATACTAAAAACCTCATAACAACACAGTTTAATAGCAACTTTTAGCGCAAATAATCGATGTAATATTAATAATTTAGAATAATTGATGTATATTACACCATTGTGTTTAAGAATTTAAATACGATTCTTCTCACATCGCTTTTACAGCAATTTTGAGATGATTTGAACAATCAATTCATATTGTGCAATTTTGTGAGCATATTTGAGCGAGTTTGTAACACATTTATTAGAGTTATATCAGAAAAAAGGCGCTACAATAAACGATGGATGTTTCAGCAATGTCTAACTGGATAGATGCATTTGACCGGGCTATTTGGCCGGAACAAAATAGCGTGGACGCAAGCACGCTAACGCATTACTTTTTTAGTCCTTATCCAGCAGGCCTCAGCAATGACGACACCAATAAGTGGGCGCTGCTGCAATCAGAAATACTTGCGCCGTTTCCAAAGTCTTACCATTACGCTTATAGAAGCAAAAAAGGGCTCCATCTTTGGTTTAGCCCTCAACCGCTAAATGGCATGCCTGAAACTGCGGCGCAAGCTCCCCTTCCAGACGGCAAACACACAGTTGCAAGTGAACACTTTCGTTACTTACAAGAGTGGCAAAATGGCCTGTTGTTGTCGTGTGTGAGTTTACATAAAGATACCGGCGCATCAGGTAATAGCAAAACAGAAAAAACACTGTCTGTTAGTCACCATGGATGGGCAAGCGAGCGACAACTTCTACAGACCATTACAAAACCATGGTTTTGGGCAAGTGCGTCATTAGTATTATTGACTGGCTTTTTAATATTTGTGGTTAGCAGTGCATTGACAACAAACGTGCAGCTGTCGATGTTAGGTAGCAAAAGCGAGGAACTCTCAGATTTGGTGGGTCCTAAGTTGTCGCAGCAAAGTACGCTTGCGGGCTATATAAGCAGTGTAAATTATGTAAGAAGCGCACAAACCCAATTTATTTTTTTACCCGAAGCGATATCTATAGGTATTGGTACGCTGCCAGAAAACAGTAATCCAACCATACAAAATATCGCTTGGCAAAATAACCAGTTAACGATTGAAGTAGAGGCGAATAATTTAGACATAACGCAAATCATTGAATCAGCAGAGTCCAATAGTCGTGTTCAAACAGCTAACATCAGGCCTCATGGAAGCCCTAACACATGGGTATTGGAGTTGTCGTTTTGAGCTTCGCTGACACCATAAAACATAAAATAATTGAGTCAGAGCATTTTGCCAGCGTGCGTGGCAATGTCCGCTTACAATGGATGTTAGTAGCCATACTAGTGTTGCTCTGTGTATACATTGGCAAAATAAGTGTTGACGGTTTACAAGAAGATCAGCAGGCCCTTTCGCAGCAAGCTCAACTATACGCCAGATTACTTGCTACCTTTGAGGCCGACATTAACGAAGAAGAGCTTCAGCGCTGGCAAGATGTGTATAACACTACTTTAAGCGCAATTCCTGTTGCTACATCTGCAAGTATTGCTGAGGCAAGTGCCCTCGCACAGCTAGAAAACACCTTATCACCACTGCTCAACCGGGCTCGTTTGAATCTCCTAGGTGCTGAAGAATCGGTAGTAGCCGGTAAAACATTTTATAAAGTCAGAG
The DNA here is from genome assembly GCA_964621345.1 of uncultured Glaciecola sp. Taxonomy (GTDB): domain Bacteria; phylum Pseudomonadota; class Gammaproteobacteria; order Enterobacterales; family Alteromonadaceae; genus Glaciecola. The sequence goes on from CAZUON010000069.1 coordinate 6,567, forward strand.
TGGAGTTATCGGGACAGTTAAATACTGACCGACTCACTGAGCTTTTGCAAAGTTTTGCAAATAATCGTAATCACTTTTTTTTACAAACGATGAATTATTCGCCGCGTGCATCTAACACGGTGTCTTTTGTTATTGACGTGTTATTTGTTAACAAACAAAGCAGCAACGACAAAATCACCGGGCTGCCCTCTTCGGCAAGTGGAATATGCAGTGACAATAAAGCTTGCGAGGTAGCGGTAATATGACCAGGCTTTATATTATCGGTATTATTTTTGCTGCTATATGTATGTGCTTTGGTATATATGATGGTTATCAAACAATACAGACCCAAGCAAAACAGAACACCGAGGTGCCCGAGCTCAATGAAATTAGTCGAGATGAATGGCAAAGTGCGATTGAAGGCATACAGCAATTTGCGGCTAAGCCAAAACCAGAGACTAAAATAGAAAGCCAACAAGATGATAGCGCTACTCAGCGCGATGCATCGAGCTTAAAAAATGCTAAACTGGTAGGGATTTTTATTGACGAAGATACCAGTGCGATTATTATGAGCGGCAAAGCACCGGCAGCAAGTGCAAAGCGATACAGAGTAGATGACCGGTTCGACCAAACTTGGCGACTAGTGTCCATTAACAATACAAGTATTACCTGGTTAGATGAGCGTGATAATGTTCAGTACGTTATGCAATTGTTTGACCCCTCAACGCCAGAAAACTGAGAATAATGATAATTAAAAGAACCTCCTCAACCCAAGCAAGAACGGCATGCCAAGTAGGCTTGATTAGTTTATGTATTTTATTGTCGAGCTGCGCAAATATGCGCGGGCCGGCTTACCAGTTGTCAAAAGACGATACCGATACCTTTAGTACGCCGCTGCGAGAGCCCAAACCGCAAAACGAACAAACCAGTGCCCAAATACAAGAGGAAGGAACAGTTAATGCAAATCAGGATCCTGCCTTTTATGTCAGCGAGGGTCCTTCGCTAAGCGTGCAACAACAAGCTACTGTTGCTTCAGAAACCGTTATGCCAAGTTTGTCTAACGATAAAAAAATTGAGCGCTTAGCATTCAATGATATGCCGGTTGGCGTGTTCATAAATGAAGTATTCGGGAATCAATTAGGTTTAAGCTTTATTGTGCAACCACAAGTGCGCCAAGCAGAAGACTTGGTAACTATGCGCTTAGCGGATGCACTTTCAGAACAAGCTTTATACAAAGTGGCCAAAGATACACTTGAATCCTATGGCATTACGACCTCTTTACAAGATGATATTTTAACCTTTGGTTTTTCACCCGAAACTGCCACTGGTGACACTCCCCTATTAGTTAGTGGTGCAACTTTACCCGAGGTACCGCCTTCAAACAGACCGCTTTTTTACGTGTACACTCTCGAAGCTGTAGGTACGCCAGCCGTAAGAATTTACCTCAGTCAGCTGTTCAAACGCAACGAACTAACCATAAACGAAGACTCTTTGAGTAACTCACTTGTTCTTATTGGAAGTAAGGCGAAAATTGAACAAGCTATTGCGGCAATCAAACTGTTCGACCGTCCATCTATGACCCAAATGCATAGCAGAGTGATAACGTCGACGGTGAGTAATCCAAAAGAGCTCGCAAATAACTTAGAAGCCGTTCTAGAAGGGGAAGGCTTTTCAGTGCTGCAGGGTGGCGGCCAATCGGGAACAGCAATAAGGCTATTACCCTTGGAGACTTCCGGCCAATTAGTTATTTTTGCGAAGAGTGAAGATGTGCTAGAGCATATTCTAAACTGGGTTGGCAAAATTGAAGTGAAGCAGCAGAGCGAGATTGAGCAAGGGCTATTTAGTTATCAAGTTCAAAGCACCCTGGCCGCTCACATCGTTGGTATTTTGAATAATTTGGGCGTAGCAAATGCTGTGGGTGTGAATTCTCAAGATAATGACAATCAAAGTTCAAGTCGCAACACCATAAGCAATTTCGACAACAATAGTAATGCTAATAGGAACAGTAATCGCGATAGCAGAGACGTTAGTGAGCTCGGTCGTTTTACTGTAGATGAATCGCTTAACACTATTTTATTCAGTGGAAGTGGTAAGCAGTGGCTACAAATTATGCCAATCATAAAACGTCTCGATAAACCCGCCCCATCTGTAATGGTAGAAGTGATACTGGTAGAAGTGCAACTTAACGACAATGAAGAGAGTGGCGTTGAATGGCTCGCTAATTCTGGCTTAGGTAGTTTTAGTTTTGATGGTTCGGGTTTCAGCTTTGCACTTGATGCAGCAGGACAAACTCGCGCAGTGATCAACGCATTTTATGAAAACCGTCGAGCAAATATACGCTCTAGGCCTCGTATTATGGTGAAAAGTGGCGGCGAAGCCTCTATCGACGTTGGTAATGAAATACCCATCATCACGTCTCAAGCACAGAGTGTAGCCAACGGTGACACCCCCATAATTAACAGTATCAGTTACCGAAAAACAGGCGTTATATTGGATATAAAACCTACTGTACATGCATCGGGTTTCGTTGATATTGAAATAAGCCAAGAGCTAAGTGAGGCAGCAGAGTCATCGGATGCTGAAAACCCGACGATTCTCAATAGAAGTCTGCAAACAACCGTAACACTGCGCGATGGTGGTTCGGTCTTGATAGGTGGTTTGATCTCATCGACCACGTCGGAGAATGAACGTGGTGTGCCTATATTTGGTAAGTTACCACTTATTGGGAAATTGTTTCGGACTGATGGTAATACACAGATTCGTACTGAACTCATGGTTATGATTATCCCCTATATACTGAGTTCTCCGGATGAGGCGGAATCATTAACGGACGAATTGCAGCGAAGTAGATTACAAAGCTTAGAGGTAAATTAATTATATGAAATTGATAATCTGTTCGGCTCTGATATTGAGTGTATTAGTATCAAATGCCTATGGGTCAACCACAGAAACAGATATGAAGGTAGACGCAGAAAGCTTTGATTGCGCTAAAGAACTTCTTCCCAGCATTGATATCTTAGGCAGAGGTACCGAATTCCCTGCATTTTTGATAAAAGATATTAGCACCGAGCTTCAGCGCCAAGACTCAAAGTCTGAGTTACTCTCTATAAAGTGTACTGGCGAACCTGAAATTACAGGAGTATTCGCTGATGTTGAACAACAGGGACAGACACAATCAGCACTCGAACAACTGAATGTGAGCTTTCCAGTAGAAATGTTAGTCTTTACCGGAGAAGTCAATTGGATTATGCAAGTCAGACATGGCTATAGCGTAAGTGGATTAACAACTGCATCTCCTAGTGTTAAACAACAGTTTGAAGTTATCGAAACACTTAACGAAGATGGAAGTTCGGTAGGACCGATCATCAATGTTCGGCGTGAAGAGCAGTAAACGGCCTTACAACAAAGGCCGCCACCAATCTTCATTATTCAAATACCAATCTAGCGTCTTTTCAATCCCCGACTGAAACGACTCCGCTGGCACATAGCCTAACTCCTTGGTCGACTTAGTCGCATCTATAGCGTAGCGTCTATCGTGGCCGGCTCTGTCGGTTACAAAGCTAATAAGAGACTCAGCATCGCCTGCTGCCGCTTTAGTTGCCTGCGGAAAACGTTGAATTAAAGCAGGGTTAGCAGAAAAAGCATTGTTCACCAACTTACACACCAGCTTAACAATATCGATATTAGTCCATTCGTTGTGCCCACCAATATTGTAATTCTCACCTAAGCGGCCTTTTTTAAGCACTAAATCTATGCCTCTGGCGTGATCTTCTACATATAACCAATCGCGAATTTGCTGGCCGTCACCATAAATGGGTAAGGGCTTGTCGTGCAAAATATTGGTAATCACTAACGGAATGAGTTTTTCGGGAAAATGATAAGGTCCGTAATTGTTAGAGCAATTACTGGTGGTAACATTTAAGCCATAGGTATGGTGGTAAGCGCGCACTAGGTGATCACTTGCCGCTTTACTCGCTGAATAAGGGGAGTTGGGGGCGTAGGCGGTTTCTTCGGTAAAGGCAGGGTCGCTTGCGCTTAAGGTACCGTAGACCTCGTCTGTACTTACATGGTGAAAGCGATGTTCCGGCACGTCGTTGCCTGCTTCTTTAGCGGCGTCTAACCATACTTGCTTAGCGGCCTTTAATAAAGAATAGGTACCAATAATATTGGTTTCAATAAAGGCATCAGGACCAGTAATAGAACGGTCTACATGAGATTCAGCGGCAAAGTGTACAATGGTATCAATGTTATGCTCTTGCATAAGATTAACAACCAAGTCGTTATCTATGATATCCCCTTTTACAAAGGCATAATTGGCATGTGATGCTAACGATGCCAAGCTCGATAAATTCCCCGCATAAGTAAGTGCATCTAACACCAATACTTTATCGTTAGGATATTTGGCGCACCAGTAATGCACAAAGTTTGCGCCTATAAATCCGGCACCACCCGTTACTAAAATATTATTTGACCGACTGTTCGACATGTTTAAAACCTGTTTATCTATTTATTAATTTCATTGATTGTGTTCATCTAACACATCACTGAGCGCCTCTTGCCAATGCGGGATGACTAGTTCAGGCAGTGCTGCTTTTAGTGAGGCTTTACTCATAACACTATAATGTGGCCGCTTCGCAGGTGTTGGGAATGCTGTAGAGGGCACCGGCGCAATATCAATAGCCTTACTTAATAAGCCTTTCGTTATTGCCTGTTGCTGTATTGCTTTTGCAAAATCGTACCAACTCGCTACGCCCTCATCAGTGCAATGATGAATTCCAGTTAGATGCTGTTGTGCGGCCAAAGCACAAGCTGCTGCAAGTGTAGTAGCCGATGTGGGTGAACCAATTTGATCGTCCACCACCGTGAGTGCGGGTTTGTTTTGCATTAAGCTGAGCATTGTATTCACAAAGTTCTTGCCCTTTGCATCATACACCCAACTGGTGCGCAAAACGCAGCTGATACTTGCGTACTCTTTTAATAATAACAGCTCTCCTTCGGCTTTACTCTTACCGTAGGCATTAATAGGCGAAATCTCGTCGTTTGGCAGATAAGGACTACCTTTCATACCCGCGAACACATAATCGGTAGACACATGAACAAAATGAACATTCAGGGCACTGCATGCTTGCGCGAGGTGTTTAACCGCTCTTACATTCAGTGCAAACGCATTGTCGTAATCACTCTCTGCTTGGTCTACCGCAGTGTATGCAGATGCATTTATTACGGCCGTTGGTGCACAGGTTTTTAATGTATTGAGTACCGCATCTGCATCGTTAAGGTCAAGTTCATCCCTGCCAAAACAACGCGCCTGTGGCAAGGCTTCTGCCAGCGCTCGAGCCAGTTGCCCTGATTTACCAATAACGACGATTGCCATTACTTATTTCCTTTAATTTTTAAAGCGACTTTGAGGTCAAGCAGTATTAATACTATTGCTTATCTGAATGCCGCCGAATCACAATACTGAGGTAGCGCGATGCCTAATGTTGATATAGATTTGCTTGCAATTGTGCTGCATCTCTATATTAAAATGTAGGCGCATCTGGCAATAAAAGGCCCTTGGCGTCTTTGTCGGACGTAATAGGCGGTTTGTCATCAAATGGCCAGTCGATATTTAACGTTGGATCATCGAAGGCTAAGGAAACTTCTGATTGAGGATGGTAATAGTCAGTGCATTTGTAAACAAATTCAGCGCTCTCACTCATAACATAAAATCCATGTG
>CAZUON010000070.1:0-11679 GCA_964621345.1 uncultured Glaciecola sp.
CTGCGACCACCCGCTTAGAAGGCGGGTGCTCTATCCAGCTGAGCTACGGACGCTCTTCTACCTTAAGTAAAAAGTGGTCGGTGAGATAGGATTCGAACCTACGACCCCTTGGACCCAAACCAAGTGCGCTACCAAGCTGCGCCACTCACCGACAATCGTAACGATATTAACAATTGGGTCAAGCTTTAAAAGCCTATCGCTACGGGGGGCGCATATTACCGAGTTGGGCTAATATCGTCAAACGTTTTTTGCGTAAAATGCAGCTTTTTTTAAGCTTGTACAAAAAGCCACCACAGGCTGGTGCAATTTACAGCGCATTTGGATGTGTTAAGTGAATTTCATTCAAGCTTCATATACAATCCACACACGGTCGTTTAATACAAAATCACTCATGCGCGCACAACTTATAGATGGAAAAAAAATCGCTAAACACGTCAGGCAAATTGTAGCTTCTCACGTGGAGACCTTAGCGGAGGCTGAAAAACGCTTGCCGGGCTTAGCGGTAGTATTAGTGGGTAGCAATGCTGCGTCGCAAGTATACGTCGCTAACAAAACAAAAGCCTGTGCTGAAGTCGGGTTTGTTTCAAAGGAATTTAAACTTCCACCCAGTACCTCGCAAACAGAGTTGCTAGCGCTTGTCGATGATCTTAACAACGACAACGAGATAGATGGCATTTTAGTGCAATTACCCCTTCCTGCTGGCCTGAATGCTGAGGAAATTCTTGAGCGCATCCACCCAAATAAGGATGTTGATGGTTTCCATCCTTATAATATTGGACGTTTAGCACAACGCATGCCTGCGCTTAGACCCTGTACCCCTAAGGGTATAATGACCATGATTGAATCAACAAAAATGCCAGTAAAAGGGCTTCATGCGGTGATCGTTGGTGCATCAAATATTGTGGGGCGACCGATGGGATTAGAGCTACTGCTTGCCGGTTGCACGGTCACAACATGCCATAAGTTCACACAAGGGCTGGCTGAACATGTTAAGCGCGCCGATTTACTTGTGGTAGCCGTTGGCAAGCCACATTTTATTCCGGGCGATTGGATAAAACCTGGCGCTATTGTAATTGACGTTGGCATTAACCGATTAGACGATGGCAGCTTAACCGGTGATGTCGAGTATGACGTTGCAAAAGAAAGAGCGGGATGGATTACACCAGTACCTGGCGGTGTAGGGCCAATGACTGTAGCAAGTCTTATCGAGAACACACTCGAGGCTTACGTTAAATACCATAGTAAGAAACGAGACGCTTAAACGATGAACACCGACCACCCGCAAGAAAATATACAGCATATTTTAGATAAGACCTGGGCATGGCTTGATGGCGTTATTATCGAACAACAATTTTGCCCTTTTGCAAAACCGGTAAGAGAAAAAAATCAAATTCACTTATCGATTCAACAACAAAGCGACACTGCAAGTTTGTTACGACAAGTGATTACTGAATGTGACGATTTAATGCGCCAAGACAAAATTGAAACAAGCCTTTTGATTTACACACAGGCCTTAAGTAATTTTGATGATTACTTAGATTTTTTAGAAATGGCAAATGAACTACTTGAGAGTGCAGGCTATGAGGGTATTTTGCAATTAGCGAGCTTTCATCCACAGTATTTATTTGATGGCGCAAGTAGCAATTGCCCGAGTCATTACACGAATCGTTCGCCCTACCCTATGCTCCACATTTTAAGAGAAGACAGCATTAGCGAAGCCTTAGAGAGTTTTGCTCAGCCAGAGGGTATTCCTGAGCGCAACATTGCACATGCAAAAGCATTGGGTGAAGATTTTTTTAAACCCTTTTTAAAAAAATAATGAGCCCAGCGTAAACAATGGACCGTTTGTGAATATACTTGAGCCTGTCGGCCACATTATCACGCCATTTTCTCAAAAATTTGGGATCCCGCGTCAGGGAGCGGGTTTGAGTATCGCAAAAGGCGAAGTTAAATTTAGTACGAATATCAAGGTTGCCGAGGCATGCGAGGGACTTGAGCAGTTTTCTCATCTATGGTTAGTTTTTCAGTTTCACGAAAATGCAGAAAAAGGCTGGTCTTCTAAGGTGCGACCTCCGCGTTTGGGGGGCAACGACAAGCTAGGCGTGTTCGCAACCCGTTCAAGCTTCAGACCCAACGGCATCGGCATGTCGGTGGTTAAGCTAATTAGTGTGAATAAAAATAGCATTAGCGTAGAAGGTGTAGATATGCTGTCGGGCACGCCAATTTTAGATATAAAACCCTATATTGCTTATGCCGACAGCCTGCCCGATGCCCAGTGCAGTTATGCACAGGAGTCGCCATCTCTACCATTAAAACTTATCTACTCAACACAAGCGGATGCTCAACTTCAAATATTTGTTCAGCAATACTCCGACCTAGCAAGCTTGATTGAATTATGCCTTTGCAGTGACCCAAGGCCCGCCTACAAAAAACATAAAAATGATGAAAAACAATATCATATACGTTTGTACGATATCGATATTCACTTTACTGTTGAGCAAAATCAGGTAACCGTGCACGTGCTTGAAAAAGTTAATCCTTTATAAATAGCATAAAAGTCAATAATTAGGCTTTAGTCATTGCAATTGCGCTGATAGAATTTACCGATTGTCCTTTCAAAATAATAAGAAGCCCATGCGCACTACAGAATATTTACTTGCGACCCAAAAAGAAACGCCTGCTGAGGCAGAAATTGTCAGTCATCAGTTGATGCTAAGAGCTGGCTTGGTAAGAAAGCTAGCATCGGGGTTATACACTTGGTTACCCACTGGCCTACGAGTATTAAATAAAGTCGCCGCTATTGTCCGCGACGAAATGAATAAAGCCGGCGCAATTGAAATTAGCATGCCGGTGGTTCAGCCAGCTGATTTGTGGCAAGAGTCTCAGCGATGGGACGAGTACGGCCCAGAATTACTGCGCATCAAAGACCGCCACGAAAGAGATTTTGTATTGGGGCCAACCCACGAAGAGGTGGTCACAACCTTAGTTAAAAACGAAGTCAGTAGTTACAAACAACTACCTCTTAACTTGTATCAAATTCAGACAAAGTTCCGCGACGAAGTGCGCCCTCGTTTTGGCATTATGCGCTCACGAGAATTTATTATGAAGGATGCGTATTCTTTTCATATCGATACTGACTCTTTAGAGCAAACCTATCAGCGTATGCATCAAGCATATTGTAATATTTTTGAACGTATCGGCCTAGAATATCGTCCTGTTATTGCCGATAGCGGCTCGATTGGTGGTGCGGTTTCTCATGAGTTTCATGTGCTCGCTGATTCTGGGGAAGACGACATTGCCGTTAGTGATGGTTCAGACTACGCAGCCAATGTAGAGTTAGCTGAAGCCATATGTAGCGATGACCGGCCTGATGCCAGCAAAGAGTTACAAAAAGTAGAAACGCCTAATGCTACTACCATCGAGCAAGTTGCTAAATTGCTAAATGCAGCGGCAACAGACTGCGTGAAAACCCTTATTGTTAACGCCGCAGAAGATGCACCGCAGCCATTTGTAGCCATTGTCCTTAGAGGCGATCATCAATTAAACGATATCAAAGCAAGTAAGCACCCTTTGGTTGCGTCTCCATTTGCACTCGCTGATGAGGCAAAAGTGAGTGCGCATCTTGGCTGTAAGTTTGGTTCAATTGGACCGGTCAAGCTTGAACTGCCTATTTTGGTAGACCGCAGCGCAGCGACATGCAGTGACTTCGTATGCGGTGCGAATGAAGATAATTATCATTTTATTGGCGTAAATTGGGAACGAGACGTCGCTGATTTTGAAGTAGTTGATTTGCGCAATGTCGTGGCCGGAGATCAATCACCCGATGGCTCTGGAAATTTACAGATCCGCAAAGGCATTGAAGTTGGGCATATTTTTCAGCTAGGCGATAAATACTCTAAAGCAATGAGTTGCGGTGTACTGACCGAATCAGGCAAGCATCAAGTACTGCAAATGGGTTGTTATGGCATTGGCGTAACCCGCATTGTTGCAGCGGCCATTGAGCAAAATCACGATAAATACGGCATCAAATGGCCAGTCGCAATTGCGCCATTTAGCGTCGCAATAATTCCAATGAATATGCATAAATCTCACAGAATTATGGAAACGGCATTAAAATTGTATGCAGACTTTATAGCCGCCGGCGTTGAAGTATTATTTGACGATCGCAAGGAGAGACCCGGCGTGATGTTTAATGACATGGAGTTGATTGGTATCCCGCATAGCATCGTAATTGGTGAGCGTAATTTAGATAACCAACAAGTTGAATACAAGAACCGTACGACAGCAGATAAAACGCTTATCAATATAGATGAGGTGATTGCTTTCGTAACCAATCAGTGAGGTAGTGGGTGCAGGTAACTTTTTATGGCGTAAGGGGCTCTATCCCCACGCCGGGCCCAGAGTATATGAAGTATGGCGGGAATACCGCCTGTGTCCATGTTGAACTCGCAGACGGCACAGACATTGTGCTTGACGCTGGCACTGGCATTCGTATGTTGGGTAAAAAATTGGCGGCCAAAAAGACACCCATTAACCTTTTGCTTTCACACAATCATTGGGATCATATCCAAGGTTTCCCCTTTTTTATTCCTATTTATCAGCCGGGTCGTGAGATTAACATTACCCCCGGCATGACCAAACTTGAACAACCTGACGCAGTTGTCAAACAAATGTCAGGTTCTTACTTTCCGGTGAGCAAAGACGTATTAGCGTCAAATATTTTGATTAAACGACTTCCTTACGACATTACCGAATGGAACTTAGGCTCTGCAGTAATAAAGCGCTACCCAATGAATCACCCCGGCGGTGGCAGTTGCTACACCATTGAAGAAGGCAACAGTAAGCTTGCCTACATCACCGATAACGAGCTTTATCCTCCTTATAAAAAAGATACTGACTTTTTGGAATTCGTTAATTTTGCGAAACATGCAGATTTATTGATTCACGATGCTCAATATGTGGTGCAAGATATGCCGGCTAAACTAGGCTGGGGTCATTCAGTAGCAGAAGAGGCGGTAAAGCTTGCCTTGGCCAGTTTTGCCAAACGCTTGGCGCTATATAGTCACGACCCAGAGCGCACCGACAAAGACATAGACGAAATTGTTGAGCATGCCAGTGAAATTATTGAAATTGGCGGTGCTGACACAGAATGTTTTGGTGCATATGAAGGCCTACAAATCAGTATTTGATACAACTTTTCCATATTAACCTCTCAGCTCGGTATTGGTTTCAAAGGTGCAGTTTTCTGTTCCATTTTCGCGAAACTCAAAACTGCTGCCGTGTGCACTATTTAGCATACAAAACTATAAAATTAGATAAGTGTTATACTAACGCTTTATGTCTACATGGATGAAACATGCTTAAGAAATTAGCAACAACTACGTATATTCTTTCTACGTTATCTGCCAGTTTTTCTGTTTTTGCGCAAAGCCAAGAAGAGCCCAGCACTCTAGAACAAGTAAAGGAAGTGGTAAGTAAAACCATAGAAGAAAACGTTGATACCAGCTCAGATACCAAGTCCATTTTGGACGACAAAGAGAAAGGCGATTCAAACGCCAACAGAAACCCTTTTGCCATTACCCAACATCGTTTTAATTATTTATTGCCAGTAAGTTACGCCGATACGCCCAATACCATTACACTCGATGGTTTAAACGACGACAATATCGACCGCTTTGAAGCCAAATTTCAGGTCAGCGTGCAGCTGCCCCTTTATTTACAAGAGCAAGAAAATAACGGACTATTCTTTGGCTTTACCACAACCTCATTTTGGCAGGTTTATAACTCTGATATTTCAAAGCCCTTTCGGGAAACAAATTATGAGCCCGAAGTTTTTTACCAGTGGTCTCCTGATTGGGACGTATTTGGATTAAAGTTTAATGGCGCGCAAATTGGGTTCAATCACATGTCCAACGGGCAAGATGGATTAAAATCACGCTCGTGGAACCGTATTATCGCTACCGCATTGTTTAGTAACGAAGATGCCGCATATTATTTAAAGACCTGGTACCGCCTGCCCGAAGACGAAAAAATAGATGAGTTCGATGCCACCGGTGATGACAACCCTGACATCCTAGATTATTACGGGAGAGTAGAGTTTGGATTTGCCTATAAACTAGGGGAAGTAGACCTGTATGCCCGTATTCGGAACAATCTTTCTTTTGATGATAATCGCAGCGGCGTCGAGTTAAACTTTACTTATCCAATTGACGAACGCTACGACGTATTACTGCAATATTTTAATGGCTATGGCGATTCACTGATTGACTACAATCGCCATATTCAGCGCGTTAGTTTAGGCGTGATGTTGCGATTTATTTAAATCGCAACTATTGCCTGACAACACTGACCTAAACTATTCCCACTCAATCGTCGCTGGTGGTTTACCTGAAATATCGTAAACCACGCGCGATATACCGTTTACTTCGTTGATAATACGATTAGACACCTTACCTAAAAAATCATAGGGCAAGTGCGCCCAGCGCGCCGTCATAAAGTCGATAGTTTCTACCGCTCTTAACGACACCACCCAATCGTATTTCCGCATATCGCCCATTACGCCCACTGAGCGAACCGGTAAAAAGACGGTGAACGCTTGACTGACCTTATGATAAAGCTCGGCTTTGTGTAGCTCTTCGATAAAAATCGCATCTGCCTTGCGCAATAAATCACAGTACTCTTTTTTGATTTCGCCCAGTACCCTAACACCCAATCCTGGGCCTGGGAAAGGATGGCGATAGAGCATGTCGTAAGGTAAACCAAGCTCTAGGCCAATTTTACGCACTTCGTCTTTAAACAGTTCCCTTAAAGGCTCGACCAAGCCCATTTCCATGTCGTCTGGTAAGCCACCAACATTATGATGTGATTTAATCACATGCGCCTTACCTGTCGCTGAGCCGGCTGATTCAATCACATCAGGGTAAATTGTGCCTTGCGCTAGCCATTTCGCATTCGTAAGTTTTTTAGCTTCTTCGTCAAACACATACACAAATTGGTTGCCGATGATTTTGCGCTTTTTCTCAGGATCTTGTTCACCCGCTAGTGCGTTTAAAAAGCGTTGTTCAGCCTCAACTTTTATAATATTTAAACCAAAATGATCACCAAACATGTCCATGACTTGTTGGCCTTCGTGCAAACGCAAAAGACCGTTATCGACGAACACACAAGTCAGTTTATCGCCAATCGCTTGATGCAATAACATCGCCGTTACTGAGGAATCTACGCCGCCCGATAAACCTAAAATAACCTCTTGATCGCCAACCTGCTTCTTGATGCGTTCAACCGCATCTTCAATAATGGCACCAGGTGTCCACAGTTTTTCACAGCCACAAATTTGCATCACAAAATGCTCTAACATGCGCATACCTTGTTTTGTATGCGTCACCTCAGGGTGGAACTGTACGCCATAAAAACGCTTTTCTTCGTTTACAATCGCAGCATGGGGGCAACTAGGTGTCTTAGCGATAGTTTTAAACCCTGCAGGCACTTCAATCACTTTGTCACCATGGCTCATCCATACATCGAGTAAGGCAGTGCCAGTCGGAGATATTTCGTCTTCTATTTTATCAAACAGTTGACCGGCTTCAATAAGTTCAACCTGAGCATAACCAAACTCACGAATATCTGAGCCTTGAACCGCGCCGCCTAACTGATGCGACATCGTCTGCATACCGTAGCAAATGCCCAGCACTGGCACACCTGCATTAAATACATACTGTGGTGCCCGCGGAGAATTCGCCTCAGGCACCGATTCTGGGCCACCTGATAATATAATTCCGTCGGGTGCAAAGTTACGGATTTGCTTTTCGCTGACATCCCATGCCCAAAGCTCACAGTAAACACCCACTTCCCTTACGCGGCGCGCAATCAGTTGGGTGTATTGTGAACCGAAATCTAAAATTAATATTTTTTGGCTATGGATATTTGCCGACATGCTGTTTTCCTAAAAAATAAAGAGGCGACTTTGCGCTGCTGCAAAGCCCTAGCCTCTTTGGTCAAAATTCAGTATTAGCCTAAACGGTAATTAGGCGCTTCTTTTGTAATACTCACATCGTGCACGTGAGACTCGCCCATACCAGCAGATGTGACTCTCACAAACTTAGGTTTAGTGCGCATTTCTTCAATCGTTGCACATCCGGTCAGCCCCATCGATGAGCGCAAGCCACCAAGTTGCTGATGAATGATGTTCGCAATAGGTCCTTTGTATGCCACTCGACCCTCAATGCCTTCAGGAACAAGCTTTTCAGCGCTGTTATCTTCTTGGAAATAGCGGTCAGATGAACCATTATTTTGATTCATAGCACCTAAAGAGCCCATACCACGATAAGATTTATAATAACGACCTTGATAAAGCTCAACTTCACCTGGTGCTTCTTCAGTACCGGCTAGCATACTGCCCACCATGACCGAACTTGCGCCGGCGGCAAGGGCTTTTGCGATATCGCCTGAGAAACGAACACCGCCGTCAGCAATAACTGGAACACCCATCGCATTGACCGCGGCGACTGCATCAGAAATTGCCGTAATTTGAGGAACACCACAACCGGTTACGATGCGAGTAGTACATATAGAGCCCGGGCCAATGCCTACCTTTACTGCATCTACTCCGGCTTCTGCTAATGCTAGTGCACCTTCAGCGGTAGCAACGTTACCCGCAATAAGCTGTAAATCAGGGTAATCAGCCCGTACGGCTTTTACTCTATCGATAACCCCTTGAGAGTGACCGTGTGAGGTGTCGATTAATAACACATCCACACCCGCCTCAACCAACAAACGAATGCGTTCGTCGGTACCCGCGCCCACGCTTACCGCTGCGCCTACGCGTAAACGCCCTTGGGAGTCTTTACATGCGTTGGGTTTGCTTTTGGCTTTTTGAAAATCTTTTACTGTTATCAAACCGGTTAGGCGAAATGCATCGTCAACAACCAAGATTTTTTCAATACGGTGCTCGTGCATCAAATCCATGACTTCATCTGGGTTGGCATCAGCAGTAACCGTAATTAACTTGTCTTTTGGTGTCATCACTTTGCTGATGGGTTCAACTAAGCGGTTTTCAAAGCGAAGATCGCGACCAGTGACCAAACCAATAAGATTATTTTCATCGTCCACTACCGGAAAGCCGCTATAACCAAGCTCTTTGCTCATTGCGATAGTATCGCCAATAGTGGCGTCTTGTTTTACGGTAACAGGGTCTTGTACCACACCACTTTCGTATTTTTTGACTCGCAATACGTGCTCCGCTTGCGCGTGTGCTGTCATATTTTTATGGATAAATCCGATTCCGCCTTCTTGTGCCATTGCGATAGCAAGAGGTGCTTCGGTAACAGTATCCATCGCTGCCGACATTAAGGGCATGTTTAGAGTAATGCCTTTGGTCAGTTTTGTAGAGAGATTCGCGGTATGGGGCAGAACGGTAGAGTGTCCTGGTACTAAGAGTACGTCGTCGAAGGTGAATGCTTCTTTTTCGATGCGCAGCATGCAATTTTACCTGTAGTTGTATGGCCTTAATTGCGGTGCGATTATAGTGTTTTTTTATATCTGGGTAAACTACAATCAACAAATTGATGCAATAAAGTTAGGTGCCTATGTTTGCTACCCCCAGTCAAGTAAGTATTTTAACCGTTAGCAAGTTAAATCGCTTTGCAAAACGCGTACTCGAAAGTGAAATAGGCCTCGTTTGGGTGAGCGGCGAAATCAGTAATTTTGTGGCTGCAAGCTCAGGCCATTGGTACTTCACATTAAAAGATAGTCAGGCCCAAGTGCGAACCGCAATGTTTAAAGGCGCAAATCAAAAAGCAGGCTTTAAACCCAAGGCTGGCGACAAGGTTGTTGTTCGCGCAAACATAAGTTTGTATGAGGCCCGCGGGGATTATCAGCTTATTGCACAGCACATAGAACCCGAAGGAATTGGCCAGTTAAAACAAGCATACGAAGCCCTAAAAGCCAGCCTGCAAGAGCAAGGCTTGTTTGAACAAGCACACAAGCAACAACTACCTGAAAATGTAACAAAACTAGGCGTGGTTACCTCTCCTACTGGAGCCGCTGTACACGATATTTTACATGTATTGGGCAGACGTAACCCGTCTATAGAAGTAATTATCTATCCGTCGATGGTGCAAGGTGAGCAAGCGGCAGCATCAATAGTTAGGCAAATTCATATTGCGAATCAACGCCATGAAGTCGATGTTTTGATTGTTGGCCGAGGGGGCGGTTCGCTCGAAGACTTATGGCCATTTAATGAAGAAATAGTGGCACGGGCCATTTTTGACTCAAACCTCCCCATTGTATCTGCAGTTGGGCACGAGGTAGACGTGACCATTGCCGACTTTGTTGCCGATTTTAGAGCACCAACGCCAAGTGCAGCAGCAGAGATGGTAAGTAAAGACTCCCAAGCACTATTAAGGAGTATTGCCCAGTACCGTCAGCGTTTAGCGCTAGCAATGAGACAGCTACTCAGGCATAACGCCCAGCGATTAGATATTGTGCAAGCTAATTTCAATGTTGTTAGCCCGGTAAACGAGATTAAACAGCACAACAAAGCATTAGCGAACTTGCAGCAACGTCTCGAAAGTAGTCATCCAAAAACGGCTATTGCCTTGCAACAAAAAACAACGGCGCAGTTACTTGAACGCCTGCAGCGGGCTATGCGCGAACAGCTCAAATTTGCAGAAACCCAACAACAACAAAAACGCGCTCAACTTGAACAGGTTTCGCCAGGTAAAAATATTGCGCAGCTCAATGCTGATATCACAAAATTACAGCAACGACTCACTCTCGCCCAGCAATCCCTAATAAAAAACATGCAGCAGGGCTTAGCCGCCAAAGCCGCTTTACTCAACTCAGTCAGCCCGCTAGCCACGCTATCCCGCGGTTACAGCATTAGCTATGTTGACGATAAAATCGTGAGGAGTACTGAACAAGTTAAGGTGGATGACAAGCTCATTACTAAACTTAGTAACGGCGAAATAGTGTCTGTTGTTAAGGAGCTAAGGTAGGTAAAAGGGGCTTGAGCAAAGTAGCGTTAATTAATTGACCGTATGCATCATAGGTGTAGGCAATGACATTATCTATGTTATCTACAACTTGCTCGTTTTCTCCAAAATCATTTTTGCTTGTAACGCAGGTTTGTAATGCGGCATTCGTTGTCTTAACGTCCTCACCAACAAAGTCGATAGTTTTAATCGCTTCGTACTGTTAATTACCAAACTACCATCAGACAATGCAACTGAAGCCGGTATCAAAAAATATAATTAGGGACTTAAGGCCAATTGCGTCACCCAGTGCTCTTGCTGCCATTATTCTATTAAGATAACAAAAGCATAAGTCATGGTCATCAGTAAGCATGTCCAAACATGAGCTTAATGAAACCCTATTGCTGTTCTTAGTAAACACTTTTGTTTGCGGTCTTTTACCTTTCCGGTGACACAGTACTACGGTGATTAAATCTTATCTTTACTTGAAAATAGATTTTGCTCGCAACAACCGGTCAGAAACAAAAGAGGTTTAAACCAATCTAGATAGCGGCATTAAGCATTGGAACCTTCGCCAGTGCTCTGAATAACTAGTTAAAGAAAAAGCCACTAGGGTCGGTATAGCTCACCGGATTGTTCAGCACATAGGAATAACGGTTATAATTTTGGCTGTTATTCGGTGCCTGAATATGCGGGTCTGCCTGAAGAA
>CAZUON010000071.1:0-11265 GCA_964621345.1 uncultured Glaciecola sp.
TGCTCAAAGCCAACTGGAGCGAACAGCTGTTTTGGCCGCTAGTGCCCTCTGCGCTAGAGAAGAAAAAGCGTGCGGCTAAGCAAAGCGTTAAATCGTAAATCACGCTATAAAAGAATAGAAATAACAAGGGGCGGCGCTTGACGTCTCCCAGACATTAAATTAAGCGCCTCATGGTTACTTTTGTTCTTCTTTAAAAAATACCTGCATACACTCTGTGCGTTTTTCGCCTATATGATAATTATTTACCCAAGCTACTCTTCTCAACCACTCTACAGCGTATTTCTCCACATGTTAAAATCACGCTGAACACTCTCAATCGAGCTCCCGTAAACACGCTCTATATCTGATACATTCAAAGTGGAGCAGCCATTTTCTGACTCCTGTAACAAGAGTTTGGTAAGCGTAACCTTCAATATGGGCAGCTTCTAGCCCACTACAAAACTACCCCCACTCCTGCAACTGCTGAATACTCTTAATCCTATCGCGCTGAAAACAAAATGCCTCAAACACATCGCCAAAACTTGTATTGTTTGAGCTTAAATTAGGCAGCGCTAGGTTGGCTTGGCTAAAAAATTCTTGCTGATTATGCTGCCATGCTTGTTGCCACCAAGTAAGGATCCAATCTCGTGAATGATTAAGTTTAATGCTACTAGGCAACTTATCTGACTTTTTCGCGTTCACAGTGCTGCGGCTTGGGAGTAAGTTCCATAAATCGTTATTGGGCCAGCGAGCAAACGGAAATGCATGATCAATATCGTAGCTTTGTGCTTTGATTTTACCACCCGACCAACAACAGTTTACATCCTGCTTTTGCATAAGCTCCTCTGCGCGCTTCCTTACTTTGAGGGTGCTTCGCTTAGGGTCATCCCAGTTTAGGGCGTGCAAATAATCGGTTTTGGTGAACCCTTTTTGTTGATTGTTTTGATACGCCGTCATTAGACTTAACCATTCATTTACCAGTGCTGGCTCTATCCAGACGCTAAATCGAGTCAATGCATCCCACACATGTACCGGCACATAGAACTTACCCAGTGATGCTAAAAATGTATGGTCGAGCAATAGCGCTCCCTTTGGTTTGGAAGTTCTAGCGCTTTCAACGTGAAACACGCGCTGGTCACTCTGGGCGTAAGTGGTATATTTTGCGGGCATTTCTTTTATTGTTGAGGCGATATCTTTGAGCGTTTTATAAAGGGCTTGAGACAAAAGAACATCAGGGTAGAGCCCGCCAACAAAAAAGTCGCTATTGGGATAGCTACTGAGCTTTTCCCAGCCCTCTGCTTTAACAAAACCCAGTCCTTTTTTGCTATTGCTGTTTTGTTGAATACTCTGCCCTAACAGCGGCTTAAATAGCTTCATCCAATACAAACTCACCAACCCCAGTGGTAGCGCTACATATTTATCCGTTCGCTCCAATACAGCGCCTGGGTGTCCTTCTGCAATTCGCAACACTGAGCGCAGCAGTGCTAACTTGTAAGTCGACGCTTTAGAGTCGTTTACCACAATATTACGAATAAGCGGGAATGCACCGGTGCCATCGTCGGGCAAGGTCAGTAATACCGTTTGCCAATTTACATCGCTTCGGCCAAGGGCATCGGTTATCTTTGTTTCGCTATCTTCGGTATGTGCGGGTGTGAGCAGCTCATAGCTCAAGCCAAACTGAATAGCGTACTTGGCGAGCTCTGTGGTTGATACGCTGTGCATCTCGCGTTCATCGGGTGACTGCCCATGCCTGAGCGTTATCACTAACTTGCCATTTGCGTTAAGCAGGGAACTTAGTTTTCTAAATGCTCGCTCACGACTACTCGGCGCTAAATGCATCCACACTGCGCTCAGTAAAATCAAATCAAATTTTGTATCAAGGGCAAAGACTTTTGCTAATTCTGGTAGGGTATCGTTTATCCACAAAATAGGGCTCACCTTGTCATGTTTAGTGAGGTAGCGCTGGGCCACTTCTCGCAAGCCATCGGCAGGCTCTACTGCAACAACACTCCAACCTTGTGCTGACAAAAAGCGCGCATCTCGCCCAGAGCCAGCCCCAACATCAAGCGCAATACCACGTTTGGGAATACGGCAATACCACTCACTATGCACGGCATCAAACGACAAGCTGTCGTATTGATTAGCAAAGTGCTCTGCGTTTGAGCTGTAGTATTTTATGGATGTAGACATATCTATATTGGCTCACCAAGATTAACCTTTATCTAATCATGCTTAAGTTGCAAATTCAGCATAAATATTGAGGAAAATGTTCAATATAGTAATTTAGCACGTGTAAGCATTGTCATTTTTAGCAGTATCTGCAACGTCATTGACCACGCCATAGTTCACTAAAATGTTAGGCTCATTCAGCTGATCGCAAGTACTTGCTATCCTCTAAGCGCTAGTATTTTAAACCCGAAACCCATATGTGATTTATATTTTTTCGATGATATTAGGTTAACGGGATTTGCTAGTGTATTACTCTAGCGCAGCGTCTTGCTCTCGTAAAATCTTCATAATACGCCCATAAATTATCTTAGTTAGCATGACTCTATCGTCGCCGGTGGTGTTAGTGAATTGAATCACCACCGTGTCGATGTCGCTATGATATCGGGCAATGCTTGAATACCCTAAAACCCAACCGGTATGATTGTATTCGTACAAGCCGCGGTAAATGTTGCTTTCTTGTTGGGTGAATAGGCTACCGTCGTTTAGCGCGCGCAAGAACACGCCTACGTCTTCGGCGCTAGCGACGTAGCCTTGATCTAAATGTTTAAAATCGTCAGGGTAGCCCACGTAATAGCCGCTCATTAAGTCTTTGCTGTTTACCTCGTTGATTGAAAAGTAAGTGGCGTTTAATCCTAAAGGACTTAGTATTTCTTGTTTAATGTAGCGGGTGTAATCGTAGCCTAAAGTTTTGCTCATAATTGTGGTGAGCAGCACATAATTGGTGTTGGAATAACCATAGTCGCTACCGGGTACAAAATCAGCGGGTTTATCGAGCGCAAGGCTAAGCACATCGACAGAATTAGAGGCCCAATCAAAGCCTTTCTGGTCGGTAAAATTAGGAATGCCGCTTTGATGCATGATCATGTGGCGCAAGGTAATGCTGTTTGCATTTTCAATACGCGGCGCTAAATCGGGCAAATACTCGGCCAGTGTTTTATCGAGGTTTAGCTTGTCTGCGGCAACAAGTTTGACTACCGCGGCAGCATCGTAAAGTTTAGCGATACTGGCAATTTTAAAAAGCGCATCGCCATAAGCGGGGATTTTCTCATCGCGATTATGCCAACCACTTGTATACCACTGCGCAGGCGCTTGGCCCTGTTGTACATACACAATGATACCATCAATCCCCTCATCAACCGACTCATTCACCTGCTCCTGCACGCTACTTGGTAACGGTGTTAAATAATAAAACGCATATTCCCAAGGCGCGAACAAGTAAATGCTCGTGGTGGTAAGCGTGCATGCTAGCAAAACTTTAAGAGTAATTTTTTTCCACTTTTTCATTTGGGCTTGCTCGCATTGAGGACTCTGTTGCTTATGATGACACGAAAGCAGAAGGGTGCAACGGGGGAATTGTTAGGGGGTGTTAATGAGAGTTCGCCTGTATTTGCCAACCATTACTGCGCGACCATGTTAGCGCATCTTTTTCTGGCCGGCCGTTTACCAAATAATACTCATCGTAATGCGAAACCATCATACACACATGATTGGGCAACACACGCACTCGTTCGCCTACTTTAAGCACCTCTGCTGGCACTGGCGTTCCGTCCATTCGCATTACCAGCCCGTGCTCCTGACTCACTTTTTGCACTATCACCGTGCCATTTAACAACGGCTCTCCGGCTTCGTCGCATACTAAGCCATAACCGTAATCAGTATTTTGGCTAGCGGTACTTCGGTCTTGAGAAAGAGCAATGCCACCAGCATCGATATAAATGCGTCCGTTGTCTTGCTTTTGCTGCACAACGGTAGCCAATACGCTTATTGCGATATCGCTAATATTTGCTGAACCTACTCCCACTTGCGCTAAATCTTGAAACATATACACGCCACAACATATCTCAGTTAGCCCAGTTAAACTATGGGCGCTGTTTAAAGCTGGAGTTGAGCCCATGCCAACTTCAAACCCTTGCATGCCTTTTTCTATCAACGCTTGTTTCACCTCAACTAAAGTACTGCGATGATGCTCCACAAGTGCTGCACGGTCTTGCAAATGTTGCATTGAATAAGTATTGCCAGCGTAGCTATAAATACCGGCAAAATGCAAATGCTCCGACACCCTCACCACCGCCACAATCGCCCAAAAATCATCTGAGAATGGCACAACTCCACCCCGATTTTGATCGCAATCAATTTCTATCGTGATTGCTACGTTAATACCTAGAGCTTTGGCTTCTTGCTCTAACAGCTCAGCGCTTAACGCATGGTCGAGCATTACCCCAAAATTCAGCCCTTGTTTAATTAGCGGCGCCACCAGTCTTAACTTATTTGCGGCAAAGGGCGGTGTGTATCGAATATCTTGGATGCCGGCGTTAAAAAACAGCTCACACTCCACCAAGGTCGACACTGCTGCCGTTTTCCACCCTGCTGCCATTGCTAATTTGGCAACCGGCACCGATTTACAGGTTTTAAGATGGGGCCTGAGGGTTATATCGTGCTTGTTTGCAAGCGCATTTATATGAGCGATGTTGGCTTTGGTTTTTGCGGTGTCGAGCAATAGGCAGGGCGTGTAGAGCATGGGTGTGTTTGACTCCTATATACAGGTAGCGCTAAATGAGTATAGCTATCATACTAATAATAGGTGTTTTTAAACGCTTTTACATTAGATTTAAGAGAACCCAACTCGCCCCATATCCAAACGATGGTGCTCAGGTAAAGTTGGCTTAACAATGTTGTATTTACTTTTGCTTTTGGCTAAATCAATCACTTCAGGCTCAACGTATTCACCCTCTAAAATCGAGTAAAAGGTCTTAACCGTTGGATTTAAGGCATTGCGTTCGTGGTTTTTAATGACCATGCCTATTTGCTTATTGCTCATAATAACCAAGCTTCCCACAGGATATACTCCTATACAGCGAATAAACTGCAGGGCAAGTTTTAAATCATAGCCATAACTCTTATTCGAGATGAGCTTAAGCGCCGCTGCTGGGCTAGACTTTTTCTGAAAGGGGCGATTAGTGGTCATGGCGTCGTAACAATCTACAATGGCGAGCATCCGACTAAACTTGTGAATGTCCTCCCCTTGTAATTGATTGGGGTAGCCGGTGCCATCGAGGCGCTCATGGTGCTGCTCAACGGCAAGTAATAGTTCTGCGTCTAGATCAAAGGGCGCGAGTAGTTTTAACGACTTTTGCACATGCGACTGAATAACCTTTTGCTCGTCTTTACTCGGCACGCCTTGCTTATGCAAAATCTCTCTGGGCACTTGCACCATGCCAATATCAAAAAAGTAACCGAGCAAAGCGAGGCGCTGACAATCTTTGTTCGACATGCCTAAATAGTTTGCAAAATGACATAGCAAAATTGCCACATGCATCGCATGATTACTCAAGTATTCGCCGTCATTTCTGATCATGCTTAAGCATAGCAAGGCGTCTTGGTCTTGCATTAAGCTCTCGTGCAGCTGGGTAACGAGTTTTTTTGAGCTACTAAAATCAATGGGTAGGTTTTTCTCGATATTTACACGCATTTTTTGATGCAAGTTTTTGCAATCAATGACCAATTGCTCGGTATCTTCAAGCGCTGTTTTTCTACCTTTGCTAGGCTCTGAAACAGCTTCGTGCATAGGCTCTTGTTCACCAAAATCGCTATCGGACCCTAAATCAATAGTATCAAATTCGGGGGAGGGAACTTCATCGTTGGCAGCTACCGGTGCTTCTTTAAAGACTTTAGCTACGACCGGTGCTTTTGGTTTAACCGCTTCTTTGGGTTTTTCAGTTTCGATTCTTACCGACTTAACACCACAAGCAATCAGTTGCTCTATTGTGCCCTTATGACGAATCTTCCCTTTACTCTTCACCATTAAACGCCCGCTTTGCTGGGCAATGCTGTGTAGCATCATACCTGGTTTGAGTTGTT
The DNA here is from genome assembly GCA_964621345.1 of uncultured Glaciecola sp. Lineage (GTDB taxonomy): Bacteria > Pseudomonadota > Gammaproteobacteria > Enterobacterales > Alteromonadaceae > Glaciecola. The sequence continues at coordinate 6,067 of CAZUON010000071.1, forward strand.
GCACCGGAAGTGTTTGTAAGTGAGTTGCCGTCATACTGCCAAAAAATTAAAGGTTCTTAAGAGAAGTATCGGCTAACAGCCAAATAACTAGATAGCGATTTTAACTTACACGCCCTCTTACAGGGTTTAATCTGTGTGCAATGTTGCCTTTTTTGTCTAGTTTCATTAACTTAGCACTAACACATTAAAGGCTTAGTAACGCTCCAGTAGCGTGCAAAGCATTATAACCCTACTATTTTAGGGGCTTTAAAGGCGCATACATGAAATTAATTCCGTTTATTGCCATCACCTGCATGACTTCAATTCACTTACTCGCAAGCTCAATCGCTTATGCCAGCGAAAATATTATTCAATTATCGGCTTACGATTTGGCCAATAAAATATCGAGCCAAGAAGTCAGCTCGGTAGATGCCGTTAACGCTTATTTAAAGCGCATAGAACAGCTCGACCGCCAAGGTCCGCGAATTCAAGCGGTAATTTCTCTTAACCCAAGCGCGCTAGAACTTGCAGCAACGCTCGACGCTGAGGCCAAAGCAGGCAAACTGCGCGGCCCTTTGCACGGAGTACCGGTACTGATTAAAGACAATATCGAAAGCGCCAACATGGCCACTACCGCAGGTAGCCTTGCCTTGCTCGCTAACAACACTAAACGCGACGCTCCCATCATTGCCAAGCTAAAAGCCGCTGGCGCCATTATTTTAGGTAAGACGAATTTGTCGGAATGGGCAAATTTTAGAGATGGTGATTCGGTATCAGGTTGGAGCGCAGTTGGCGGACAAACTCGTAATCCGCATAGCTTAGACCGCACTCCCTGTGGTTCGTCTTCAGGCACAGGCGCGGCTATTGCTGCGCAGTACTCTCCCCTTGGTATTGGTACTGAAACCAACGGCAGTATTATTTGCCCTTCGGCGATGAATGGCGTGGTAGGTGTTAAACCCACAGTCGGCTTATTGTCGCGCACTCACATCGTGCCAATATCGGTAAGCCAAGACACCGCCGGCCCCATGACACGCTCAGTAAAAGATGCCGCGCTTATGCTCTCAGTAATGGCCGGAAGCGACACTAAAGACGCAGCCACTAAGCTAGCCGATTCACAGAAACAAAATTATGTTGATGCCTTAGCCACGCCACTTACGGGTAAAAAGCTTGGCGTGTTTCGTTCGGTACAGTCAGACCACCCTGAAATTATTGCCGCCTTTGACCAAGCCATTGAGACCCTAAAAGCACAAGGGGTTGAAATGGTAGAAATGGAGGAATTTGAAACCCCAGAAGGCTTTTGGGAAAAGTCCTTGCAAGTACTCTTGGTCGAATTTAAACACGAGCTAAACCTGTATTTGGCCAATGCCGCCCCAGAGGTAGCTCACCGCAGCTTAGCTGAGCTAATTGAGTTTAATAATGGCTCAGCGCGGGAAATGTCTATTTTTACGCAGTCTCTTTTTGAAGACGCACAAGCTACCGAAGGCTATAACGAAGAATACCAACAAGCTTTGAGCTTTGTACAAAAAGCCACGCGCGACGACGGCATCGACAAAATGCTTAAGCAATATGGCGTTGACGCTATTATCATGCCCTCACAAACCCCTGCCTTTTTGATTGACCCAGTATTTGGCGATAGCTTCCCAGGCGGCTTTGCCGGCGCAGGTTGGATGGCAGCTATTGCCGGCTATCCTCACGTATCGGTGCCTATGGGCAATATGCGCGGCCTCCCCATAAACGTAAGCTTTATGGGCGCGAAATGGGATGACGCATTACTGCTAAACTTTGCGTATCAGTACGAGCAGGCTTCAAATAAAATAGTGCACCCTGAAATGGTGCAAGGCAGTATAGAGCATAGCCGCTTTAAAGAAGCGATGACACCATTCGCCGAAACAAAGAAATAGCCAAACAAATTAAGCGAATAGCCGGAGTAAGCCATTGAAGCTAAAGTTTAGCCTGATCATTGCGTTGTTATCTTCAATATTGATCCCGTCAATTATTGGCTTCTACTTTTTAGTGTCTTACGTTGGCGAGCAGCATAAAAACAGTGTGCAAGAAAATTTAGAGGCAATTAGCCAACTCGCAAAACTGCGGATTTTGTCCAGCGTAGACCGAATGAAAGAAACCACTGCGCTGGTATCAAGCAGAACGCAGTTACGCAAAAGCCTTGATGCGTTTGAGCACGAAAAGTTATCTACCAGAAGCGCGTCTGAATTTGCTGAGCATAAAAGCTTAATTCATAAAATTATTACTGATGCCAGCACTTCAATTGCCAACATAACTGAAATAAGTGTGTTCGACGACCAAGGCAGAGCAGTCGCCAGCACCTTGCCTTCTTTACCGCCCCCGCTCAATTCGTCTGCACGGGTTAGCAGCGACATAAGCCTCGTACAACGTCAAGGCCAAACGCTTATGACTGCGCTCGAACCTCTTATTTTAGAGGGACAAAACATTGGTACTATTAAGGTCAGTGTAAAACCAAACTTTATCAATGAAATTGTGCAAGAAGGTCGGGGTTTAGGTGACTCAGGAGAGTGGATACTAGCGATAAAAGACGACCAAGGAAATGCTGTTTTTGTATCACCAACGCTCTACGACAATAAAGGGGCTTTTAATCGCATAGTCGACAGCGAAAATATACGTGTACCCATCACTACCGCACTAGCTGGCATCGAAACGGTGATCTGGAATGGCATTGATTACAGTGGTAATGAAGTGGTGGCCGCAACTCGTTTCATATCAGAACACGAGTGGGGAATTGTCGCAAAAACTAATCGCGATGAAGTATTTGATGAGGTTGATTCCATCACTTTTGTATTTTGGGCAGTACTATTTGGTGTAATTGCCATGGCGCTAGTAATTGCTATTGGCTGTGCCTACGTTATTGCCAAGCCTATCGAAAGTCTTACTGCGCAGGCCACGCACATGCGTAATCACAGTGGTGAATACCTTAATAAATACTTTGAGGTATCGGCTACTTGGACCGAAGTAAGTTCTCTTACGCAGCGCTTTAATGAAATGCTCTCAGATATTCGTAATTTGACCAAGGGGCTGAATCAAAAAGTAGAAGAGCGCACCACAGAGCTTGCCACTGCGAACGATAAACTCATCATCGAAAAGCAAAAGGCGGAAGCTGCAACAAAGGCAAAATCATCCTTTTTAGCAAATATGAGTCATGAATTGCGCACGCCCCTCAATAGTATTTTTGGTTCCTTACAGTTGCTTGCCCGCGAACCCATTTCAGACAAATCAAAAGACCTAGTGACTACCGCAACTTACTCTATGGAGTCTTTGTTGGGGATCATCAACGATATTTTAGACTTCTCAAAAATAGAAGACGATAGCATTGAATTAGAGCACGCCTACTTTAGCTTTACGCATATTGTGAAGCAAGTGATTGCCGAAATGCAGGTATTTGCCGACAAAAAGGGCTTATCACTAAGCTTCGTGAAACTATCAGATTATGAAGAAGGCTGGCTTGGTGATTCGTTAAGGGTCAAGCAGGTGCTAGTGAATTTTGTAGCCAATGCAATTAAATTTACCCAAGCAGGTAACGTCAACATTGAGATTGATTGCGTGCGCGAAGACCAGCGAGATTATCTACTTTTTAGTGTTATCGATACCGGCGTTGGAATTGAGCAAAGCGTAATCGTTAAACTCTTTGACCGTTTCTCACAGGCCGACTCATCCACTACTCGAAAGTTTGGTGGCACCGGACTAGGTATGCCAATTAGTCTTGGCTTGGTGAATATGATGGGAGGGACAATAGAGGTCGATAGCAAGGTAGGGAGCGGCACGCGTATTATCACTAAAATCCCCCTACAAAAAGCACACGCACAAGAATCGAAACTCACTGCAAGCACAAATGTGAAAGCGCCGAATTTAACAGGAAAAACCATATTACTCGCCGAAGATAATGATATTAACCAAGTTATTTTTAGCGCCATGTTAGAAGATACTAAAGCTAAAATCGTATTGGCCAGCGACGGGAAAGAAGCACTTGCCAAGTATGCTGAGCTTAAACCAGACCTTGTATTTTTGGATATTCAAATGCCGGTGATGGACGGGATTGAGGCTTGTAAAGCGATTCGAGCGCTGTCAGCATCGGTTCCTTTGGTATCAATCACGGCAAATATATCGGAGGAGGATACAAACCAATATGAGGCGGTTGGATTTAACCATCATGTTGGTAAGCCTGTTGATTTGAAATCGCTTTATAGGATTTTAGCGGCTTATGTTTAAAATAAGTGGTTTAAATCACGCTGTTTAAAGAACTGTGCTCTATTTAACACAGTATCTATAACATCGAGTTCAATGCTTAAACTTACGATTGTCATCAAAAGTAAACTAATTTAAGGACACACCATGACCGATACGGTTACCTACACTTTACGTGAAAACGTTGCCACCATTCAATTAGACGACGGCAAAGCAAATGCACTCTCTACCGACATGATTGCGCAAATCAATGCCGCCTTCGACCAAGCTGAAAAAGATGACGCCATTGTTGTGATCACGGGGCGCGATGGTTTATTTTCGGGCGGTTTCAATTTAAAAGAAATGCAAGCAGGCCAGCAAGAGTCTTTAGCGCTTACCTCAAAAGGTTCGAAACTTGCGCGCAGAATTTTAGCTTTTCCCAAGCCGGTTGTTGCATTAGCCTCTGGGCATAGCATTGCGATGGGTGCATTTTTATTGCTGGCCTGCGACTACCGCATAATTGCAGAGGGAGACTTTAAAGTGGGTTTAAACGAAACGCTTATTGGTATGACAATGCACAATTTTGGCATTGAGTTAGCCCGCTATCGCTTGCCCAATCATTACTTTAATCGCTGCGTCATAAACGCTGAAATATTTGACCCCAAAGGCGCTATGCACGCGGGCTTTATTGACCGTATTATGCCACAAGAACAAGTACCATTGGCCCCAGAAATGGTAGGTAAGCTGTTTTCTCAACTGGACATGACCGCGTTTAAAAATACCAAACTACGCTCTCGTAAAGAGATTTTTGCCGTACTAGACCAAGCTATTGAGGATGATTTAGACCCGGCGAAAGTGCATGCGGTATAACTAGCTACTAGCTAATTAAAGGGTCTTTTGTAAGTTGCTACATCCTTCATGTCGTCGTGGCGAAGGCATAATGCTGATTGCTTAAGAATTTAAATAAAACATTGTCATTACAGCGCAGGCTGTAATCCCCATAAATATCCTCTAATCTGAACTAAC
>CAZUON010000072.1:0-10538 GCA_964621345.1 uncultured Glaciecola sp.
GTGGGCGGTACCCGCCTGCTCGGGCATGCCCGCGGGGCGGCGGGTATGACAGAGGGGGGGCGTGGGTATGACGTAGAGAGGTTGGGTATGATCTTTGCTTACAGGGTTACTAAGAATATTAATGTTAAAACCATTCAATGAGGACTATATGTCATTAAATCGGTCACTGATTGTAGTTAGTCTGATAACGCTACTACTTTTAACTATTACTGCAGATGCTCGAGACGCCGCGAAGGGGTTGGCGATTGCAAAAGAAATGAAAGCGCGTGATCTGGGTTGGATAGATACTAATGCTGATACTCAAATGATATTACGCAGCCCCGACGGGCGAGAGTCGGTGCGTGAAATTAGAATCAAAACTTTGGAAGTGCAAGACAACGGCGACAAAGCCTTGACAGTATTTGATGAGCCAAAAGATGTGGCAGGTACTGCATTTTTAAGTTTTTCAAACATAGAAGGTCCTGATGACCAGTGGATTTATTTACCGGCACTTAAACGCGTAAAGCGCATTGCCACTCGAAACAAGTCTGGCCCTTTTATGGGCAGTGAGTTCGCTTTTGAGGACATGACATCTTTTGAAATTGAAAAGTATCAATTCAATTATTTACGCGACGAAAAATACAAGGGCCAAGACATGTTTGTGGTAGAACAAATACCTACCGACAAATATTCTGGCTACTCAAAGCAAATTGCATGGGTCGACAAAGAGCATTATCGTACTTATCAAATTGAATTTTATGATCGCAAAGATGCATTACTAAAAATATTAACCATGGACGATTACCAACTATATGAGGAAAAATATTGGCGCGCCCTAAGGGCTGATATGGACAACTATCAGACCGGTAAAAGTACCACGTTACTTACAAGAGATATTCGTTTCAAGGAAGGTTTAGATGAAAAAGATTTTGACAAAAATGCGCTACGACGAGCCAGATAAAATGGCAAAAAATAAAAACAACTTTAGCAAGAGTATGCCTGTATTAGGGCTACTTAGTCTGGGCTTGTTGTGTACGAGTATCGGCGTGCAGGCCGAGGTTTCTGGCAGTGTGAGCCTGCAGCAACGCGTATTTTTAGAAGACGCGCTATACAACAATCAAACCACCGGTCAAGCCTCCCTTGCTTTCGCTCCAAGTTACGAGAGTTCAGTGGGCGATAACGGCTTTTTTAGCTTTACCGGTTTTGCGCGTATAGATCAGCGCGACGATGAACGCACACATGTCGATATTCGAGAAGCGATGTATGCGCATTATTTTGATAATTGGGAAGTGCGAGCAGGCGTTGGTAAAGTATTTTGGGGCCAAACCGAATCCCGCCACTTAGTAGATGTCATTAATCAAACGGATTTTGTAGAGTCTATCGATGAAGAGGATAAGCTCGGGCAAGTTATGCTTGATGTGCGCTATTTGCTGGACGCTGGCACTATTAGTTTTTATATCATGCCGTATTTTCGAGAGCGCACTTTCCCGGGTAAAGAAGGTCGCTTGCGTGGGATATTCCCAGTAGCGGTGGACGAAGCCATTTATGAGTCAGAAGATGAAAAAAGTCATATCGACTACGCCGTAAGATGGCAGCAAAGCCTAGGTAGCTTAGAGTTAGGACTCTCTTATTTTGATGGGACATCACGATTACCGCAACTGATTGGGACAATAGATGAGCAAGGGCAGCCAAATATTTTGCCCAAGTATAACTTGTTGGAGCAAGCAAGCATCGATGCCTCCTATGTAGCGGGCTCTTGGTTGTTAAAATTAGAAGCCTTGCAAGGCAAAATGCTCGGTGAAAGCTTTAACGCGTACGTGGCAGGATTTGAATATACGTGGGTGAATTTCTCACAAAGCGGTTACGACTTAGGCTTATTAATGGAGCACCAGTTTGATGAACGTGATACTGACCCATTAATATTCGGCCAAAACGATTTGATGTTAGGCGCCAGACTGCAATTAAATGACTTTTCAGGGTCGGAATTTTTATTTGGCTATGTGCACGATCTCGACGATTCGGGCACATATTCCGCCTTTGTGGAGGCGTCTACTCGTTTAAATCAGCAGTGGACACTAGAATTAAATGGCTACTTCTTTTCGTCTGACGACATTACAAATGCGAATTATCCAATCAGGCGAGATGATCATCTGAGTTTACAAATTGAATATTTCTTTTAATATTAGCGAGCGCTACCTACTGCTTGTTTGGTAGACTATAGGAAATGATTCGCTGTTATCTATTTTACTCAGCATGTAGCAGTAAGCGGTAAGCAGCAGGAAGCCAGCTAATAATAAACGAAGAGATATTACATGAAGCACTTTTTAGGCATTGCATTACTATGTTCTGTGGCAAGTTCACTCAGTTTTTCTGCGCAAGCAGAGCATAATTTTTATGGCATTTTAGCCGCAGGTTATGTGCAAAACGAAGTTGAAGAATATGAGCTAGACAAAGCCAGTTACAAAATAGGTGTCGGTTATGAGCTTAACCCGCAGTGGTACATAGAAGCAGGCTATCAAGCACTAGGTGAAGAAAACGCCAGTGCTGATTTTGCAGATATAGACGCCGATAAAGCGGAGTTCTCGGGTATGTACTTGTCGGTACTCGGCAAAGCGCAGGGCGAATACGGAGAACTGTTCTATCGCTTAGGTGCGATGCGAATTGATGCTGATGTAGAGAGCGTATCAGACCTGTCATGCACACCAACTATCCCCTCAGACCCAAACATTCCAGCCTCTTGCCGTTTTGACGAAAGTTTAATTGCGGGTGTAGCGGGTTTAGGTTTCGATTTTTATATTCACAATTCTTTGATGATGCGTTTTGAAGCTGAATATATTAAAGGCGAAAAAGACTACGCAGCCACAGCCGCTTATGTAGGACTTCGATACAACTTCTAAAGTGATCTTTGCTGGCTCGTTTCCAGAATCAATTAGACAGACGTGTAGGAGGTCTTTTGAAAAACGAGCTAGACAGCAAATTTTTGCTACGAGTGTTTGAAAAAATTCGTCAGCATGGCGAGCATAAAGATGAAGCATATTCCTTAGAAGGTGTTAAGGCGTTTACTGATTTTGATGGTTATACCGTTTATATCGAAGACGCCTTAGTAAAGCTTACCTTTGGTTTTCATAATCAATATCATTTCAATTATGAATCACGCAGTGATTACGATGCCTTTGAGAAAAAGCTCCTAAATATCGATAAAGCATACTGAGCCTTTCGAGGTCATTTTCCGGTGCTTGCACGTTCGACGCTTGCAGGCCTACCCCTTGGTGGTACACTTAGCGTATTGTTGTTAATTTTATAAGTGTCTGCCTTGTCAAAGAACTCTATTAAAGCCCCCGCCTTTGAACTTCGTTTCTTGTTGCCTAATTTTTGGCACGTTTGGTTAGGTGCCGCGATTTTATATTTACTCACATGGTTGCCCTTTTCGCTTATACAGATTCTTGGTAAAGCCTTTGGCCGTTTATTATCAAAGCTTGTACCAAAGCGCGTAGCGATTGCTAGACGAAATATTGAGCTAACATTCCCTGAATGGAATGAAGAGCAGGTCGACAGTGTGTTTCACGCTAATATTGAGCGCACAGGAATGGCCTTATTCGAAACTGCGATGGGATGGTGGTGGCCGCATTGGCGGATTAAAAAGCATTTTAAAATTGAAGGCTTTGAACACATTGAGGCGGTACTAAAGCAGGGCAAGGGCGTGTTTGGTTTGGCTTTGCATAACGTAAATTTAGAATTTGCTTGCCGCGGCATCGGCTATTGGCATCCGAGTATTGCTTTTTATCGCAAACACAATAACCCTTTAATGGATTATTTTCAGTACCATGGTCGAAACCGCGCCAACAAATATATGATCCACAAACGCAATGCCAGAGCTTTAATTGAAGCCCTAAACGAGGGCGAGCTTTGCTTGTATTTACCAGATCAAGACTATGGACCATCTCAAAGTCTGTTTGTGCCCTTTGGTGGTGTTAAAGAGGCGGCAACTACGTCTGCTACATTAATGTTTGCAGAACGAGCCGACTGTGTTCCCATTCTGATTTGTTCACAATACACGCAAAACGGCTATCAAATAAAATGCTATCCAGCAATTGAATATTTGGCCGATACTGACAAAGAGGGTGCGTTAACAAAGCTTAACAATCAGTTGTTGGAAATCGTCAAAGAACAACCTGAAAGTTACCTTTGGATGCACAAACGTTTTAAGACGCGACCTGAAACGTCGCCAGAATCTTTGTATGAGTAATTATGGGCTTTTGGGCAAAACGAATATTAGTTATGTTGCTGGTAATAGTAGGAGCTGTTGTATTCATTATTTATATGCCGCAACAACAATCCCTAGATGAAAATGGTCAGCCCGTAGAGAAGAAATCTATTCAATCAAACATGGCCAAATTTTATGAAGAATTTGGTCTTGTTTCAAAAGACAAAATTGAAGAAAAATATGGTGAGTTTGTTATTCCGCTGGACGAAAGTGAGGTCGACTTATCTCAGCAAATTGCAGCGTTAGCGGCAGAGCGCATAAGTGCTAACGATGCCTATGACTTTCGCGATACCTTCAAAAGTCGCTCATTTGCTAAAGATACTACCTTGATGGGCAATGCAGAGACTTATGTTTCCGAAGAAGGAATGGAGCTGATTTGGCACCTCAATCAAGACTTTATTGTGCGGCATCGTTTTGTGTCGAGAAACAATATCCCAGGTATGCTCGGTGAACTTGCGGGCGCAATTGATGCAAACTTCTCAGGCGCGGTTAACGTGCATTACTGCAGCAGACAGCGAGTTATGGTTATCACTGACAAAGAAGCACCTGTATTGAATGTTAATTGCACCTTACTACAACGAAATTAACTTCAATCGGCCGTTAAGGTATTTTCATAAACAGAGGTAATATCCTCAATTATTCCAGATAACTTATCTGAGGGACTAGCAAGACTCCGTTCAGAAAGTTGCAAGCGATGCGCCAAGTGTCGTAACCATAAATAATGAGCTTGCAAGCGCTCAGCTCGTTGATGCGTAATGATGCCACTGCTTTTACAGGCATCTAAAATACGCAAATTATCCGACCACTGTGCAAGGTCCTTGTATTCAGCACAATGATTAAGCACCCAGAATTGTACCAAAAACTCTATATCTACAATGCCGCCTAGACCTTGTTTAATGTCAAAACCCGCTTCACTACTTTTATTTAGGTGCCCTCGCATTTTTTCGCGCATATCAAAAACATCTGTCCGCAGAGTATTTTTGTCGCGAGTTTTTTGTAGGGTGGCAAGCCTTATCTGATTAAAGCTATGTTGCAGCGGCTCATCGCCAATCACGCAGCGAGCTCTCACCAAGGCTTGATGTTCCCAGGTCCATGCACCTGAGCTTTGGTATTGAGCAAAACTATCTACGTGGCTAATGAGCAAGCCTGAATTGCCAGACGGGCGTAAACGCAAATCGATGTCATACAAAATACCATGATAGGTTTTGGTAATGCAGTAATGCGTGATCCGCTGTACTAATTTAATGTAAAATTCTTGATGGCTAACAGATGAGCGCAGGCCAGTATCATCTGTTTGACCTTGTTGATTGGCGTTATACAAGCATACTATATCTAAATCAGACCCGTAGCTTAGCTCAATACCGCCAAATTTGCCGTAAGCAACAATACCAAAGCCTTTATTACTGGCAGATTGTCCCTCTGGTACACCATGTTTCAAAGTAACTTGTCGCCACGCTTGTTCAAGCACCTCTGCCAATATAACTTGGGCAAGCAAAGTTAAGTGATCGCTTACTTTGTTAATGGCTAACGTGCCACTGATATCCGATGCAGCTATACGCAGTTGATATGCATGTTTGAATTGTCTTAGCATGTCCATCACAGCTTCGATGTCGTCTGGGTCTATGCGCAGCATAAATTGCTTAAGCTCTTGAGCGCAGTTGTATTGCCATTGTTCCAAACTTAGTTCATCAGGCTGCAGGTATACCGGATGAAGGAGCTCATCAAGCAGTATAGGATGCAATGAAATTTGCTCCGTAACCCATGGGCTTTTTTTACTTAAACTGAACAAACGTTGCCTGACCGCAGGATTCTCTAGTAACAAATCAATATAGGTAATACGCCCTACAATGGTGTGTAGTAAGCGAAAAATACCCTTTACTTGATTGTGATTATGAGTGCTGTCTTCTACCTCAAACTCGCACAGCAATAAGGGCATTAATCGGTTGATTGATTTCATGCCACGTTCGCTGACCGATGCTTGCTGGAGCTTTTGTTTAAATTGGGTTACCCGTTCAAATAGGTTTTTAGCGCTAGTAGCGCTTATGTGGTGCTCAAGCAATTCTATAGCTTCTGCTTGCTCCAGTGGAATATCCCACAAGTCGGTAAACATACTTACGTATTCATCGTTGTCGCTATGGGGTTGATGCGTATTCTCTTGGGTGTTGGCATCTTGCACAACACTTAAAAAGTGAGTGTGAACCTTGTCCATAGATTGGTCAATCTGGGCAAGGAGTGAATGAAAGTCCTTTGCACCTAATAGATGATACAAACGCTCTTGATTTTGAGGCTCTGCTGGCAGCGTTTGGGTTTGTTCATCGTTAAACATTTGCAAAAAATGTTCAACTTGCCGTAAATGCAAATAACTTTCTTTGAGCTCGTTTAAGGTTTGTGCATCAATAAAGTCTAATTCATACAAAGCATATAGTGTCGCTAGTGTGCCTGCTTGCTGACAACTTGGCTCTCTGCCTGCGTGAATAAGCTGTAAAGACTGCGCGAAAAATTCCACTTCGCGAATACCGCCACGACCCAACTTAATATTGTTGGTGAGCTGGCGCCTGCGAACTTCTTTTTCAATCAGGACTTTCATCTCGCGGATAGATTCGAGGGTGGTAAAGTCCATGTAGCGGCGATACACAAATGGGCGTATCAGGTCATATAACTCGTCACTATGGGCATTGTGATTAACAATACGCATTTTTTGCATCGCATAGCGCTCCCACGCTCGCCCTTGCTCTTGATAATAGGTTTCAAATGCAGCATAGGAAATGACCAAAGGACCAGAATCGCCCATAGGTCTTAGGCGCATATCTACGCGATAACAACGCCCGTGTGCGCTAATATGATCAAGCGCGTAAATAAGTTTTTGTGCCAAGCGAGTAAAAAAGACTTGATGCTCAATAGGGCGCTTTTCACCAGTTGTTGTACCGGTCTCTGGGTAAGTAAAAATTAGGTCGATGTCGGATGAATAGTTTAGCTCATGGCCACCGAGCTTTCCCATGGCTATAATTTGTAAGTGCTGTTGGTGCGCCGGTTCGCCATGTTTTTTAGCTAGTTCTCGGTAAAGCCATAAGTAGCTTTGTTCAATGATAGCATCGGCTAAAAGCGATACCTGTTGCATCGATTGTTGTATGTTTTGGCGATGCAAAATATCCAGACAGGCAATGGCCGCCATATGAAAATGGCGAAATGTACGAATACATTCGAGCATTTGAGGCTCGGTGTCGCAATCGTGTAAACGCTGTTTGAGGCTATTGAGATAATTCTCGTGGGTGATGGGCGGTACACCGTCAGCTAGAGAATCAAACACGCTACGCATCGCCACTGGCTGTTGCTCGCATACTCGGCACACAAAGTCACTAAAGGGTAGAACTTGGTCCATAGTGTTTATAAGCGCTTGCGGATTGCAGGCAAGCGCCTCTGAGCTATTTGTATTTGGCGCATTGTTATCTGCCTCAAAATTTGCACCAACATTTGCACTATTTATTTCAAGCAATGCGTCTTTAGCTGCCTGTGCGGCGTGAGTCATCATATTGATATGCCTACCATTATTTACCCTACGGCTTTACCTTAACCCCATAAGCATCATAGTATAGGTTTATAACGGCCTTCGTAAACTGATGTTTTTGTAGGGGCGTTGAGTTTTACTCTTTGTAAGTTTGAATATAAACATAAATGTGAGTGTGTATGGAACAGCTAGTTAAATTTTTGCCAATATCAAATGATTTGCCCATATATTTAGCGATTGATATCGGCATTGCCATTGGCCTGTTACTAGTACTCAGGTTTTTGTCGGGTCTGTTTAATAAAATTAACGTGCGCGAGGAGCTTGGCGAGCGAGATAATTTTGCATTTGGAATAAGCATAGCCGGGCGTATGCTGTCTTTGATGATTGTGTTATCGGCAGTTGTGGGACGTCATGTTGGTATGGGCTTTGAAGTTGCCGCTTTAGGCATGTTGATGTTTGGTACGCTCGGGATAATTTTGGTTCGAGTAGGGCGTTTTTGTCACGATAAAATTGTTCTCAATCGCCTAGATAAAGAAAAAATGATCGCAGAAAAGAACATATCGGTGGGGATTGTTGATGCGACTAGCTCAATTGCCGCAGCCATTATGATTAAAAGTATTTTTGAATGGACACAAGGTACTGGCGTAGATGCGTTTATTGCCGTGGTGTCGGGTACTATTGTGGTGCTGTGTGTGTTGTTATTTGCGACTCGCCTATACGAATTTAGATACGCTAACAACAACCAAGACAACTCATTTCAACGGACCTTATGCAACGGCCAGTTAGCCCTCGCTATTCAGCACAGCGGCAATTTAATTGGTATTGCGATTGCGGTGTCGTCTGCCAGTAAGCTACTCATTTATACCCCGCAAGCATACGTGAGTAATATCACCGGTTGGTTAATAGTGGGCTTGTGCCTAGCCATTATACTCATGGTAATGACGTCTTTGTGTAAGCGCGTGGTGTTGATGGGCGTAAAGTGGAAGGTGGAAATTGCGTTGCAGCATAATGTTGGTATTGCAAGTATTGAGGCGGTGTTAGCGATAGGTATAGCACTGTTGTTTAATAATATTTTTATGGGGGCTTAGGCTAACTATTCTCGGTAGGGCGCGGCGCAAGATATTCATGCTCAAAGGGCATACTAATAGCTTGCGAAATGAGTTTAAGCTTGTTGGCTTTTGATTGTTTCTTTACCCACAACTCGGCTTTTAACGCACAGCTGTGCCCTTCTAGCTTACAGCTATACACTAATTTAAGCGGGGCTTTACCACGTAGTGCTTTTGCTGTTTTACTTGATTGCGCGCTATGTTCGGCAAAGCGGCGGGCCAGATCAGTTGTAATGCCGGTATATAAGGCGTTGTTAGCCATTTTTATGATGTATAAAAACCAGGGAGACGCCGACATTTTTGCTCTTTCAACATAAGTTATATTAGCGCTTGATGTTAGCAGGTTTTGCGATAAGTGCTAAGCGGATTAACAAGCCTAGCTTGCATAAATAGTGTATAGTTATTGTACGTAAGTTAATGCGAATATATGTTGGAAATTGAGGACATATGCTAGCGATATTAACAAATAATCGCGCATAATGGATATGCGTGCAGTTCGAATATAGTGGAAATAGATCATGTACGAAAGTTATTACGGGCTTAGTTCAAAGCCATTTCAGCTCACGCCAGACCCCGACTTTTTCTTCGCGAGTAAGTTGCACAAGCGCGCAATGTCATATTTGCAATATGGTTTATCGCAAGCCGAAGGTTTTATTGTGATTACCGGCGATATAGGCACGGGTAAAACCACCATTGCAAACAGTCTGCTTAATAACATTGAAGAAGATATTTTTGCTGCGCAAATAGTCACGCCCAAACTCTCTCCCGACGAACTCGTAAAAATGGTCGCCTCTAAGTTTAATTTACCTGCCGAAGGTCGCACAAAGTCAGATTTACTAGAGAGCATTCAAAAATTTCTACAAGAATTAAACGCCACCGGTAAGCGCGCTCTTTTGCTGGTAGATGAAGCACAAAACCTACCTTTAGAGACGATTGAAGAACTACGTATGCTGTCAAACTTTCAGCAGGACTCTAAGCCTTTATTACAGAGCTTTTTGCTAGGGCAAGCAGAATTACAACCCATATTGCGCGCACCCAATATGGAGCAGTTTAGGCAACGAATTGTAGCCTCTTGTCATTTAACGCCGCTAAGTCGTGCTGAAATTCAAGAGTATATAGAGCACCGTTTACAATACGCCGGTTGCACAAAAGACGCGCTGATTTCGAATGAAGCTTACGACGCTATTTACCAATTTACCAATGGCGTACCACGTAAAACGAATACGCTTATGGACAGAGTGCTTTTGTTTGGATTTTTAGAGGAACTCGAAGTATTTGGCGTGGAAGATATAAAACAGGTGATTGAAGAAGTACAAGCCGAAATGTTTGTTCCGAAAAACGAATTTGCTGAGCCCACTTTAAGTAACGATATGTCGAATAATGGAATGGCAGCTGAAGCGCAAAGACCAGAAACGGAATACTTAACTCCCAACGGTAATAAGATTCAAGACGCGACCTACTACAAAGAGATGTTAGGCGAACTTGTTGATGCATTAGACGACGCTATTAAACATAAAATTAAGCTAACGCAATACATCGATAAAATGTTAAAGCAGAAGTATCAGGCTTATGTGAGATTGAAAAAAGAAGACTAAGCTAGACTTAGTCTTTTACATTTAATTATAACTTGTTATCGAATTCGTAGCGTATCGATGCGCTGATGCGGTTGTCGGTGAGTGGGCCG
>CAZUON010000073.1:0-9674 GCA_964621345.1 uncultured Glaciecola sp.
TTTAGCATTTTTGAGCGAGCGTCATCGCCAAAACGAACTTCTTTAGCTGCCATGTTTAATTTCCTCTAAATCTTTAAATTGTTAACTGCAATGGACTGTTTGGATTATTCAACAATCGCTAGAATGTCGCTTTCACTTAAGATAAGCACTTCTTCGCCGTCTAATTTGTCAGTTTTAACGCCGTAACCATCGCTAAAAATCACTGAGTCGCCAACTTTTACGTCTAGCGCTTTTACGTCGCCGTTGTCTAACACACGGCCATTACCTACTGCGATAACTTTTCCGCGAGTTGACTTCTCAGCTGCTGAACCAGTAAGCACGATGCCGCCAGCTGATTTGCTTTCTATTTCTTCGCGCTTAATGATGACGCGATCATGTAAAGGACGGATTGCCATTTTCAAATCTCCTGAAAATTCCAATAAAATTTGGGTTTAAAACTCTATTCGAGTGGGTTACCACACCAAAGCAGGTGTGAATTCGTTAACTGCAAAGGTAAGTGGGGTTGCTCAATACAAACTCAAGGCTTTTCATGTAAAAAAAATGATTTCTTTTTATATGGTGTATCGCTGCTTAAAAAGAACTAACAAAGCGACTCAATTCAAACGATCTTTTTCATCATTTGGTGTTTTGTCTTTATATTCACCGTCAATTATGTCGCCGTCATCGTCGCGGCGAAATGGGCTTTGTTGCGAGTTTTCTGAATGGCTATTGCTATGCTGATGATACTGAAAGTGTACATTGCCTCCCTTTGCTTGGTGCGCCATAAATTGTTTGACTACCGCAGCCGCTATGGGTCCGCGAGTAAGTGGTAGGGTAAACAACAGGCCAATAATGTCGGTAATAAAACCAGGGGTAACTAATAACACGCCGGCCACCAAGAGTAGCAAGCCTTCGCTAATTTCTTTGCCAGGCACTTCACCTTTTGCCGATTTGGCTTGCACCTGGCTTAAGGTGTTAAGACCTTCTCGCTTGACAAAAAATGCACCAATAAATGCAGTAAACACCACAATGAAGAACGTATTCCATCCGCCAATAGTGCCAGATACATTGATTAACAACATAATCTCGGTAATGGGTAACACCGCAAAAAGCAAAAATAGAACTAACATGTTAGGTTGGCCTTACTAAGAAAAT
Source organism: uncultured Glaciecola sp. (assembly GCA_964621345.1). Classification (GTDB taxonomy): domain Bacteria; phylum Pseudomonadota; class Gammaproteobacteria; order Enterobacterales; family Alteromonadaceae; genus Glaciecola. Next base: position 1,135 of record CAZUON010000073.1, read on the forward strand.
CGTTACGCGCTTAGCTATAATGTGGGGATAGTTGTCACTTATTCAAACCAAATCGCCTGAATAAGAGTAAACAGTGGTCATAATAAAGGCTACACTACGCACCACAAAAGCGGTGAAAGTTTTTATACTGAATGACGGTCATGTTGCGTGGAATAGTAATCTCTAAGGTTGTATTGAATGTTGTTGAATGTTGAACAAATGAATCTAGGTCATGGCTTAGTGAACAAAATCATGAATAAAGTACTGAATAAAAGTACCTTGGTGATACTTAGCGTGCTGAGTACGCTCGCAGTTATTGCGCTAACATCAAGTCCAAGTCAAGCACAGCAAACCCCTGAATCATTGTTCTCGGACTCCCCCACCTTTTTAAAAGTCGATGAAGCCTTTGGCTTTGATTTTGAGCAGCGCGAAGGTGAGCTGATAATCAAGTGGGATATTGCGCCAGGCTATTACCTGTATAAAAAACAATTTCAGACCGTTACCAAAAACGCCACATTAGGCGAGCCAGTATATCCTGCGCACGAAACCATTGAAGATGAATTCTTTGGTATTTCTGATGTGTTCTTTGAAGATATGGAAATCCCTTATCAAATCATTGAGACGGCTCAAGACGGTCAAGTTAAAATTCGCTTTCAAGGCTGCGCTGAAGCTGGTCTTTGTTACCCGCCAACCACCAAAGTACTCTACTTAGACGCATATCAACCTACTGACAACACCATTGACGAGTCAAGCTCATCACCGCAATCAAGCGTGTCTGAACAGTTCACCCTCGCGGAACGCTTGTCTGCCGATAACCTAGCAATCAGCCTAAGCGTGCTGCTACTTTTGGGTATTGGATTAGCCTTTACCCCTTGTGTGTATCCGATGTACCCGATTTTATCGACCATTGTGATGGGTAAAAACAAAAACGAAATGAAGCTGTCTCAGGCGTTTCTATTGTCGTTTGTGTACGTTCAAGGTATGGCAATTACCTACAGCATATTAGGACTTATTGTGGCTTCCGCCGGAGTGCAATTCCAAGCCGCGCTTCAAAATCCCATCTTGCTCGGTATTTTTATCATTTTATTTATTGCCTTAGCCCTTGCGATGTTTGGTTTATACGAAATTCAGCTGCCCTCTAAATGGCAAGAAAAGCTCAACGGTCTTAGCAACAATCAAAAATCGGGCAATCTGGTTGGGGTGTTTATGATGGGTGTAATATCAGGTCTTGTTGCATCACCCTGCACTACCGCGCCATTAACCGCTATTTTATTGGTAGTCGCGCAAAGTGAGTCCTTAGTATTTGGTTTTTCTGCTCTGTATGCGCTCAGCTTAGGCATGGGCATACCGTTAATCTTGTTTGGTATGACCGGCGGCAAACTACTGCCAAAAGCCGGAAGCTGGATGAATGTCATAAAGGCAACCTTCGGTTTCATGATGCTCACTGTCGCAATACTATTTGTAGAGCGTATTTTTGTCGCCGCATGGACTGAGTTACTTTGGGCAGCTTTGGGTTTAAGTTTATTTGCTTACCTTTTCACTGTAAATCAAGACAGCAAAACCAGTTTTGCCAAAGGCGTACGATCTCTCGTTGTGATGACAGGGTTTGTTGCATCGGTATTGTACAGCGTAAACGCTTTGCAAATGAATGGGTTTCTTAGTGGCTTTGGGCTAAGCGGTGGGCAGTCTACACAAGTTGCAAAAAGCAATATGAATGCTAAAGGCCACCCAGAATTTACCATGATCAGAGATCTAGAAGATTTTGATAAGAAATTAGCAGCGGCTAACGCACAAGGTAAATCGGTTATGGTCGACCTATATGCCGATTGGTGTGTTGCATGCAAAGAATTCGAAAAATATACCTTTCCGGACCCTGAAGTTATCTCTGCCCTTAGCAATACCGAATGGATGCAAATAGATTTAACCGACAATACCCCGGTGAATTTAGCGTTTCAGGATGAATTTCAGGTGCTCGGCTTACCCACTATTTTATTTTTTAATGCCCAAGGCGAAGAAGTCAAACAGTCAAGAGTGACCGGTTTTATGAAAGCCGACGCCTTTGCTGAGCATGTCAATCAAAGTCTTAATAATTAATGTAAGGTAACAAACCCAGCAATTGGCCTACGCCAGTCGCTGGGCCTTCACCCCTTATCGGCTTCAGCCTAAGTGCCCACTCACCTCCTACCGCAGCACAGCATTGTTCCGCTGCCTAAGTCTTTATTAGCCCTAAACTTTTCTAAAAATTAAACGATAACTTTACTTACAGGATCTGATTTCTCGTCATTACGCGACATCAAAAGACACTTGTGCTACAGCGTCAAATTTTAGGCGCTTTATGCGTCAAGCCTTTGTTGTTGTGCAGTGTAGAGGAAAAGGGTATTTTGCCAGACCGAAAAAAGTAGAGTATGTATGACAGTTTTAACATCAAAAGTATGGTTTTCTATAAGCTTGGTCATTATGATTGGTGTCGCGATCTTTTTTTACGTGAATGAGATAGCGGGTATATCGCTTTTAGCGCTTAGCTTACCTGCAAGCTTACTCTGGTTCGAACGACAATCAATAGATTTGCGGGTAGATACAAAAACGACGCCCACCGATACCCCGCGCGATAATTTTCGTGAGTTTAAGATGCTGCGCGAAGAATTTGTGCCAACGCTAAAAGAAAGCGAAGCTAATCTTGCTGGCATTAAAACTACACAAGATGACGCAGTTAACACACTCTCTGAAAGCTTTGGTCGTCTGCAAGAACTCGTAAATATTCAATCTGATACTATACAAACCTTAATCCGTGCGGACTCTTCAGGCGATACACTCTACAGCGAAAAAATGCGTACTTTCGCAGATAGCACCGCCGATACTCTTGATAAGTTTATTAAGTCCACTGTGGATATGTCGGCCTCGTCGATGGCTCTACTAGACCAAGTGACCGAAATTTACGAATCTGTACCGCAAGTATTAAAAGCGGTAAAAGATATCGACAGCATCGCAGACCAAACCAATTTACTTGCTCTAAATGCTGCCATTGAAGCAGCGCGTGCGGGAGAGCATGGACGAGGCTTTGCGGTAGTTGCAGACGAAGTACGTTCGTTATCGAACCGCTCCTCTCAATTCAGTGATGCGATTCAAGCGCAGTTAAAAGCCATGTCGAATCAAATTGAAGGGCTCACCGAAGAGGTCGGAAGCTTAGCAAGTTATGATGTTAGTTATGTCATTGATGCAAAAAAAGACATTAACGAAGCCCTAGTCAGCATCATCAACAAGGCAGAGTCAGATTCTAAAGTCACCCAAGGGCTCGGAAAAATTGCATCGGACCTCGATGAATCACTCTCACAAGCGATTCGGGGCTTACAATTTGGCGATATTAACGGTCAAAACCTCAGCTTTACGATAGAAACCATTCAGTTTGTGCGCGAACACATCGAGCACCTTACCCCAGAAAATATTGATGTTATCAGCCATGAAATTCACGACTATTTAGAACAACTTAAAAACCGTAAACGGAATGCTCACAACCCCGTTTCGGCAACAAGTATGGAATCAGGCGACATCGACTTATTTTAGTTTAATCACTCAATTTACAGGAAAACACCATGAGCGAAAGATCACTTCAAGTACCAGAGCGTTTCGATTTTGGCTACCACAAAGAATTTACTGAACAGTATCAGGTCATTCTTGCGGATTCTGGTGTTACGGATGTTGCGCTAGACTTTAGTCGCGTCAGCTACCTCGACAGTTCAGCCTTGGGCATGATGGTGTTGTTCCAAAAAAAGGCAAAATCAAAAAACATCAATGTGCGCATCCGCGGCGCAAAAGCTAGCGCTCGCGAAATTTTAACCATAGCAAACTTCGACCGTTTGTTCGATATCTCCTAGTTAAGGCGGCCGTAATGCGTGTTTTGATCATCGAAGATGACAGCCTATTTGCTGAGATCTTGCAAACCTTTTTAGAAGATAAACAGTGCAAGACCATTGTGGCCGAATCTATTGCATCGGCAAAGCTACATTTACAATCATCAATATTCGATTTCGCATTATTGGACAATCATTTAACAGACGGAAATGGAATATCGCTTCTTGCTCACATTAAAAACGAGCTACCTCATCAGAGTCCCTTGCCCGTGGTGATGATCACCGCCGATGATAATCAAGCGACGATGGTAGATGCCTTTGAACGTGGTTCTGATGACTTTTTGGTTAAACCTTTGTCCTTAGATCTGCTGTGGCAAAAAATGCAACGCGTTAAAAACCTTTACGAAAAAGAAGCACAATTAGAAAAGCAAGCCAACGATTTATCGGCCCTACTCAACAAACAAGAACAAGAAGAACAACTCGCGCGCTATGTTTATGAGCACGTAGCATCAACGCTACAAAGTGAAACCGAATGTGTAGATACCTATATTCAGTCTTCAAGCTCCTTTAACGGTGATGTGTTTATTTGCGATACTGCCCCGAATGGCAACCGTTTTGTTATTTTAGCCGATGCAACAGGGCACGGTTTATCCGCTGCCATCAGTATTTTGCCGCTTGTTGCCACCATTAAGGCAATGATCCGAAAAGGATTGTCTTTAGCTCACATTGTTCACGAGGCAAATAAAAAACTGTGTAAAGAGCTCCCCGACGACAAATTTGTGACGCTCATAGGGGTAGAAATCAACTTTAGTAGCCGCACTTTAGAAATGTTTAACGGCGGCATGCCCGACATTTTGGCGCTACTTCACGACAAAACACTTAAGCGTTACCCCTCTACTAGCATGGCCTTAGGCATATTAGAGCCTGAGGATTTCGACCCAGGTATTACTACCTTAGAAACCCATCCACTTAAGAATTTATTCTTTTTTAGTGACGGCCTGATTGAACAAAAAAATGGCTTTGGTGAAGAGTTTGGTATGCAGCGCGCCATGGACATCATCGAACATAGCGATGACATAGAGCCACTGGTCAGCCGCATGGTTAATTACTTCACCGTATTTAACGAGATGGAAGAGCTACAAGATGATTTATCTATCTGTGATTTGCAGGTGGACGCCCTAATGGACAAGCACGCTAATGAGAAAAAACATAGTACCTCCGGTAACACTGGCAAGGTTTATGCTTCAATTGGGCTGTCGGGCGGCATTATTGGCACGTCTGACATTGTAGGATGTTTTGACAGTCTCATGCGCAGCGTCGATGTGGTAGGCGATATGAGACAACGTGCATTTACTGTGTTTGCTGAACTAATAAGTAACGCCGTTGACCATGGAATTCTCGATTTAGACTCAAAATTGAAGAATGATTTTTCTGGTTTTGCCGAATACTTGATGCTCAAAGAAGAGCGATTAGGCAGCATTTCAGAGGAATCTGAATTGAAGATGACTTTTGAGTTTTCAGCAGTCACAAATGAAATCAGCTTTTCTATCGCTGATTCAGGCAAAGGGTATGAAGTAAGCACCGAGCTCGATATGGAAGATTCAGCGCTCTCAGGACGAGGTTTGTCGCTGATAGAGCAGTTGTGTAAATCGGTAGAGGTTACCCCACCGGGTAATCAAACGTCAGTAGTTATAAAGAGAGAGTTTTAATCAATGAGTAAACATATTCTGGTAGTAGACGACTCACCATCGATTCGTCAGATGGTGCAAGTCACGCTGAAATCGGCCAGTTACCAAGTGACCACAGCTGAAGACGGTCAAGCTGCTTTAGATTTGTGCAAACGCATGCAGTATGACTTTGTCATTACCGATCAAAACATGCCTCGCATGGATGGTTTGACCTTGATCAAATCCCTTCGTGGACTTAGCTCATATCGTTCAACACCGATTGTGGTGCTTACCACAGAGGCTAGCGACGCTATGAAAGCGCAAGGCAGAGCCGCCGGCGCAACCGGATGGATGGTAAAACCATTTGATCCACAAAAATTATTGGCGGTCGCGTCCAAAGTTCTGCCATAGGCATGACCTTAGACAAGCATTAAGGATACCTGTAAATGTCTATAGACATGAGTCAATTCTTCGGCGTCTTCTTTGAAGAAAGCCAAGAACACCTCGACGAGATGGAGCATCTTTTGATGGAGTTGTCCTTAGACGACCCCGATAAAGAAGATCTCAATAGCATCTTTCGAGCAGCACACTCCATTAAGGGCGGCAGTGGTGTATTTGGATTTGATGCACTTACCGGGTTGACCCATGTTATGGAGAACATTTTGGACCTAGCTCGCCAAGATGAATTAGTGATCACCAAAGTCATCGTTGACCAACTTCTAATCACCGTTGACACTCTCAAAAGCATACTAGACTGCTACCAAAATGAACAAGATATAAATTGGGAAGTCATTGAAACTGGCACCGTAGCCTTAGAGCAACTTCTCAAGCCCACCGATGAACACCCAAGCGAAACATCAAAAAGCGACAATGAAGAGATTGACGGCTTTGGGATGTTTGATAACCCCGTGACCAATGAAGATGAGGAATTCGGTTTCTTTGAGCCTTTAGAACAGCAAACCGAAGAAAAAGCCTATGGGATTTATGCAGAAGAAGATAAACGTAAACAAGAGGCTGACGCTACACAAGCTTCAACGCCAGAGCAAAGCGTTGATGATAGTTTTGGTTTCTTTGATGATGAACCACGTGCAGATAAAGTAATTCCTGCATCAATAGCACAAGACAAAAGCTCCGCTGCGCCCCAAAAAGTAAGCGCTCAGCCAACACCTAAGCGTGCAAGTATTCCTGCACAAGCCAACAAAAAAGCCGCGGCAACCAAAACAAAAAGCGATACAAAGGAATCTGGTTCCATTCGTGTTGATACCATGAAAATCGATTCTCTGGTGAATCTAGTAGGTGAGCTCGTGATTACCCAGTCAATGATAAAAATTGTGGGTAAAGAAGTTCACGGTGAAACCGAAGAGAAATTAGAAGGAGCCATTGGTGAACTCTCGCGCAACATACGAGAGATTCAAGAGGCGGTAATGTCAATGCGCATGTTACCTATGTCTTTTGCCTTTAACCGTTTTCCACGAGTCGTAAGAGACCTTGCCGATAAGCTCGGTAAAGAAGTTAATTTAGTCATTGAAGGTGGCGCCACGGAAATCGACAAGGGCATGATTGAAAAGCTTGTTGACCCACTTACCCATCTTATTCGCAATAGCGTAGACCATGGCATTGAAATGCCCGAACAACGCCAAGCTGCGGGAAAAATTCCAGCAGGTACAGTAATATTAAACGCCGAACAGCGCGGTGGTAGCATTATTATCAGTATTACTGATGATGGCGCGGGCCTCAACCGCGAAAAAATTCTTGAAAAAGCCATTAGTAACGGTTTAGACGTTGCGCCTGATATTAAAGATAGCGCCATTTGGAATCTAATTTTTGAGCCTGGGTTTTCAACCGCCGAAGCGGTTACCGACGTGTCTGGTCGAGGAGTGGGCATGGACGTCGTGCGCCGCAATATTGAATCCATCGGCGGCGCAGTAGAAATCGAAAGCCACCAAGGCGTAGGCTCGGTATTTAAAATCCGACTGCCACTTACCTTAGCAATTGTTGATGGCATGTGCGTGTCGGTGGGCAAACAAACCTACGTAGTACCGCTCACCAATATTATCGAATCTATGCAACCCACTACAGAGCAACTCAAAACCCTCGCAAACGACCAAGTATTGTGGGTCCGCGGAGAGTATTGGCCGCTCGTTAAACTACATCAGTTAATGGGTATCGAAAACGCAAAAACCGATATCAGTGACGCCATTGTTGTGCTTGTTGAAACGAGCCGCAAACGCTTTGGTATTTTAGTGGACGACCTCGAGGGCCAACAACAAGTGGTGATTAAGAGTTTGGAACAACATTACAAGCGAGTGCACGGTGTGGCAGGCGCAACCATTATGGGCGACGGCAGCGTTGCCATGATATTAGATATTGAATCCATTGCGACAGAAGTAAAAGCCCCAAGTAAGCAGGAGGTGCAAAATGTCAGCTAGTGCGCAAGTAGCAGAGAATAACGTAAACGAAGAGCAGCAAGAGTTTTTAACCTTTGTGTTAGGGGAAGAAAACTACGCGCTAGATATCATGACCGTAAAAGAAATTCGCGGGTATGAAAATGTCACCAAAATCGCCAACGCACCCGACTACATAAAAGGCGTGCTTAACCTCAGAGGCGATATTGTTCCTATTATCGATTTACGCATCAAGTTTCAGGTTGGCCAAGCCACCTACGATGAATTCACCATAGTCATCATGTTAATGATTGGCGAGCGAGTCGTTGGCATTGTGGTAGATGAAGTCAGCGATGTGATTAAAGTGAATGACACAGATATTAAACCCCCGCCGGAGTTTGGCGTGGCCTTTGATAGCGCTTACTTGCATGGTTTAACCACTGTGAATGAGCAAATGATTATTTTAGTGAATATCCAAAAGCTTATCTCCAGCGATGAGCTTGGACTTTTCGACCCCAGCACAACCGCGGAGCACGAGTAATATGAAAATTTTAAACTGGTTCGATAACATTAAGTTACCGATTAAGATGGGCATAATCGCCTTTTTGTCGGTTGCTGGTTTGGCTTTGCCGACTTTTTACTACACTCAGTTGTCTAACGAC
>CAZUON010000074.1:0-9138 GCA_964621345.1 uncultured Glaciecola sp.
GCTTTCGCTGTGATGATGATGCTTCCAATCCACTTGCTGCAAGGTCTCATTTTTAATTTACATCCAACCTTATCGCTAAGTTATAAGACTTTAGCGCCAGATCAATGTTTTTACCTTGTGTTGTTGCTAAGATTTACCTACGTCAAACATGCGCAGAAAATAGCGAGATGATATGCAATCGGTGAAATCTCAATTTACCAACGCGGTCGATTGGCATGGTTTAATACAGTCGGGTAATCGGCTGTTTATTGGGTCGAATGCGGCGGTGCCGAATGCGCTTGTCGACAGCTTAATCGACGATGCCAAAGATATTAAAGACTTAGAGCTGGTGCATATTGTTACTATCTCAGACAATAAATGGGCAAAGCCAGAATATAAAAACCGATTTAAGGTAAATACCTTTTTTATACATGGTGAGTCTGTTCGCACCGCAGTAGAAGAAGGAAGGGCTGATTACACGCCTTGCTTTTTGTCGGAGATATCAAGCTTATTTTCGGATGAAACCTTACCACTGGATGCTGCATTAATTATGGTCTCGCCGCCCGATGAGCTAGGCTATTGCTCTTTGGGCGTGTCGGTCGATATTGTGATGTCGGCGGCGCGTAACGCAAAGTGTATTATTGCACAAATCAACCCCGACATGCCGCGCACCTCAGGCCATTCGTTTTTACATATTTCTGAATTTAGTGCCTGTATAGAACACAAGCAAGAGATACCCGCGGTTGAGGTAGCCGAAATATCTCCAATTACTGAGCGAATAGGGCAATATGTTGCAATGCTGGTCGACGATGGTGCAAGCCTTCAGTTAGGCATAGGCAAAGTCCCAGATGCTGTTACACGATACCTACATCATCATAAAAATCTCGGGATTCATTCTGAAATGATCAGCGATGGGGTGATGGAGTTAATGCAAAAAGGCGTGGTCAACAATCGCGCCAAGACCTTTCATCCGGGTAAAACCGTCACGAGCTTTTGCATCGGGACGAAACGTTTATATGATTTTGTGCATAACAACCCGCACGTAGAGTTCTACCCTAGTTCTTACGTTAATAAACCCACAAATATTGCTAAAAATGACGCCATGATATCTATCAATAGTGCCTTGGAAGTCGATTTATCTGGGCAGGTGGTTTCGGATTCTATTGGCTATCAGTTTTATAGTGGCATTGGCGGTCAAGTAGATTTTGTAACCGGGGCTGCCAAAAGCCGCGGTGGAAAGTCCATTATTGCTTTGCCGTCTACGGCAAAAGGTGGAAGTATATCGCGCATCACCGCAACTTTGAGTAAAGGCTCTGGGGTGGTGACTTCCAGAGGTAATGTACATTATGTTGTCACTGAGTTTGGGGTCGCCAGCTTAAAAGGTAAAAGTGTGAGAGAGCGTGCGCTTGAGCTTATCCGAGTTGCACATCCTAAGTTCAGGGAGGCGCTGCTATCTAAAATTCGAGAGCATTTATGGGTGCCCGATTATCAAAAGCAATTCCCTACCGACATTCCTGAGCTGGGTGATGTGCAAATAAAACGCATGCAAATTAAAGGTGAAAAGTTCTACTTAAGGGCTTTAAACCCCGCTGATGAAAGGCGCCTACAAGAGTTTTTCTATTCACATACAAAGGAAACCGTGCGATTGCGGTACAACTACATACCACAAGGTATGACACGCGAAAAATCCTGTGATTTGGTAAGTGTTGATCAAAGCAAAGACATTGCGCTCACTATAGTGAAACAAGAGGGCTCTCACCATATTATTGAAGCGGTGGGGCGGTATTATTTGTATCCGGAGCAAAATGCCTGTGAGGTCGCATTTGTTACCCGCGAAAATCATCAGGGTAAGGGTATGGCAAAAATTTTACTCGAGAACATGGTTGCCATCGCGACTGAGCGCAAACTTAGTAAGATGTTTGCCGTGGTGAAGTCAGAAAACCAGCCAATGATTTCAGTATTTGAGCAATTTGAATTTAAACGTGTGTTTAACCCAGATCCAGGTGAAATTGAGCTGATACGCTATTTGAACCAGTCTCATTAACTAAGCCCAATTTACAGTCACCGGTGGCCACAGGCTAGAGGATACAGTATGACCATTACTCTTATTGGCAGTCCTAGCTGCGCTTTGCACAACATGGACCCAGATCATCCCGAGCAGCCCGCTCGAATGCACAGTATTAACGACCAAATCATATCGTCTGGTTTGGAAATGGTGGTACGATTCACCGATGCTAAACCTGCCCATTTTGACCAGCTTTTACTGGCGCACGACAAAGACTTTGTACAAAACATTTTTGATAAAGCCCCCAGCGATGCAGATGAGCGTGTATGGATAGATGATGACACTATAATGATGTCGCACACCCTAAGTGCAGCGCTACACGCAGCAGGTTCGGGTATTGATGCGGTGGACATGGTTGCAAGCGATGAAACCCAAAGCGCATTTTGTTTAGTCCGCCCTCCGGGTCATCATGCTGAATATGCGCGTTCATCAGGCTTTTGTTTGTTTAACAACGTTGCTGTAGCAGCTCTACACGCACTGGAACATAGGGGCTATGAACGCGTCGCCATCATTGATTTTGATGTGCATCACGGTAACGGCACCGAAGATATTTTTAAAGATGACGAACGCGTAATGTTTTGCTCGTCATTCCAACATCCTTTTTACCCCTTCTCAGGCGATGGGCCCACTCGAGAGGGTATACTTAACGTACCGATTCCGGCAGGTACCTCTGGCATTGAGTACCGCGAAATGGTGAATCATTGGTGGCAGGCTCTAGACGCTTTTGCACCTCAGCTGGTATTTGTTTCAGCCGGTTTTGACGCTCATGCGGAAGATGACTTAGGTCATTTACGCTTGGTTGAGGCCGATTACATTTGGCTAAGCGAAAACATAAAGGCGATTGCCGATAAGCATAGCAAAGGGCATGTTATATCGATGCTCGAAGGTGGTTATGCATTAAGTGCGCTTGCTCGCAGTGTGGTAGCGCATATCAAGGCTTTGATTGGATAAAAGGAGTATTAATCACACAAAGTTTCGCACCTTTTAGTTATTTATTCGTATGTAGTGCATGAGTTTTCATTGCATTGTTGTGGCGGCTTAATCACAATCAGCGCACTACAAAAAAGATAAAAAATAGCAAAAGGAACACTATGAAGTTTTCAGCATTAGGGCGCAGTGCTTTGTCTGTGTCGAGAGTATGCTTAGGCAGCATGACATGGGGCATTCAAAATACCCAAGCAGATGCCGACCAACAAATTGCCTATGCCATAGAACGCGGCGTTAATTTTATTGATACCGCCGAAATGTATCCTGTGCCTCCCAACGATAAAACCTATGGTGATACTGAGCGTGTTATTGGCGATTGGCTAAGCCGCCATCCTGATAAACGCGCAGAGCTTATTATTGCCACCAAAATTGCCGGTGTAGGCCTGCAATATATTAGAGGTGGTTCTTTTATTTCCAAAGAGACGATTACTCAAGCCATAGAAGCGTCCTTGGCGCGTTTGCAAAGCGATTATATCGATGTGTATCAATTGCACTGGCCGAACCGGACTTCTCCGCACTTTGGTAAACATTGGCCGAATCAGGTTAAGTCAACAAAACTGAACGTTGAGCGAGAAGTAGAGGGGATGCGAGGCATCGTCGAAGGCTTAGGGATAGCGATTAAAGCCGGTAAAATTAGGCATTGGGGTTTGTCAGATGATACGCCTTGGGGTATTCATACCTATATTCGTCTGTGTGATGAGTTAGGTGTGCCACGCCCGGTATCGATTCAAAATGAATTTAACCTATTGCATATGAAAGACTGGCCTTTTTTGATTGAGTCTTGTGTGCTTGAAGATATTGCATATTTGCCATGGTCACCCCTGGCAGGTGGTATGTTGTCAGGTAAATATATTGGCGGAAAACGCCCAGAGGGGAGTCGTTTCACGCTAGTGCAGCGCCAAGGTTTATTCCGCAATACCGAGACCGCCGAAAAGACCATTATTGAGTATTGCGATCTTGCTCATTCAAACAACATTACACCAAGCCAACTTGCATTGGCATGGTGTGACCAAATTGATGGCGTGACATCTACCATTATTGGCGCAACTAATATGACCCAGCTCAAGGAAAATATAGATGCCTTTGATATTAGCCTAACAGATACCTGTTTAAGTGATATTGATGCATTAATTAAACGCTATCCGGCTGCTTTCTAGTCCTTACATTTTAATAAAATTGTCATAAACAGGCTGTATAACGGCGGTAACATTTAAATAGGTAGTTCTGATGAATCAAAACGTTACCACCGTTAAGCTCCCAAACACTATGCAAAATTGGCCAAAAGCACTTCGATGGGCATTATTAGTTGTGCTGGTGTTTGCTATGTTAACGGCTGTAAGCCTTATTGGTGGTGGATTTAAAACAGCGACCCAAGACCACGCTCGTAATTTGTTTGAGTTTGCCTCCAATCCCTTCATGGGCCTTATCATTGGTATGGTGGCAACCGCGCTAATTCAATCATCGAGTACCGTTTCATCTATTATTGTGGCCTTAGTTGCTGGTGGTTTGCCAATCCATATTGCAATTCCGATGATGATGGGGGCTAATATTGGGACCAGTATCACTAATACGATTGTTAGTCTTGGCCATATAAAAGACAAAGAAGAGTTTCAACGCGCCTTCAATGCGGCCACCATTCACGATTTTTTCAATATTTTTGCGGTATTTATCTTTTTACCGCTCGAAATTATGTTCGGCTTTTTGGAAACCTTAAGTGGGGCATTAGTGTCTCTTTTCACTCTTGGTAGCGCGGCAGATGTAGGCTCTTTTAATCCTATTAAGATGATAACCGGTCCACTTGTTGACGGTGTCAAACTTATCACTAGCCAACTACCTCAGCTATACGATGGCGTGGCTCGTATTGTATTGGGCTTAGCGTTAATTATTTTGTCGATTACGTGGATGGGCAAAATAATGAAATCGCTAATGGTTGGTCGTGCTCGCGCCATCTTAGAGCGCAGTTTAGGCGCAGGCTCGGTGGCCGGTATTGCCTCAGGAACGATGGTAACAGTACTTGTCCAATCAAGCTCCACAACAACCTCATTGATGGTTCCTTTAGTTGGCAATGGTGTTGTTACTGCAAGAGCAATTTACCCCTTTACCTTGGGGGCGAATATAGGTACGTGTATCACCGCAGTTATTGCTGCTTTAGCAATTGAAGGGCCTAATGCGGGCTTGGCTCTGCAAATTGCTTTTGTGCACTTTTGCTACAATGTTTTAGCCGTGAGTACCATTTACGGGCTAGCTTTTTTGCGTGAATGGCCGCCAAACCTTTCTTATCAGCTTTCTTTGAAAGTGGCAGAACAGAAAATGTATGGGGTAGCATATATCGTGGGAGTATTCTTTGTTGTGCCATTTTCAGCGATTTTAATGCTGCGTTAGAGCCATTATTGCGGGCAAAAATAGTAGCGAGCAAAAAAAGTAGCGAGCAAAAAAAAGCTGACCGAAGTCAGCTTAAGATTGGGAAAGGTATTGCTTTACCTTCGTTTAAAAGCCATATTTCAAAGAAAACTGCACACGATTCATATCGCCGTCTAGGCCAGATGCTAACTCACGCTTTGCAAAAGCATATTCACCGCCTACTGAAATGGCAGTAGTGACCTGATAAATCAGATTAGCTCTAACACTATAAGTTGTCTCTGTAGACGACTCACTCATTAAGTTAGTATCAATGTCAGCGTCAAACGCAGAATAGGTAAAGTTGCTGCGCATCTTTGGATTCCAAACATGGCGATATGCGATGCTATAAGCCATAGAGTCAATGTTTTCTAACTCATTGTTTGGTGTCACGACCGCGCCATTTGCAGCATTAAGTGCCAAATAACGACCGAGGCCTGAGCCCGTATTAAAGGCAATTCGAATGTCATCAGACTTGCCAATCTTAATCTTACTGGTAAGGCTTACGCCATAAGAAACTTCACTTTCATCAACTTCCAAGCCATCGTCATAAGCGAGCTGTCTTACAAGGCCTGCAACCGCAAAGTGGCCCCAATCAGCAGTATGGGTATAGCGCACAACTGCGTCTGGAATTGCGTTGTCGTCGGCTGTGATGCGACCGCTCCCGCTTTGGGGGGTAACTGTTGTTTCAGGGTTTTCTAATGCGAATTCCCATGCGCCACTTGTGTACTTAACTAGCGGTTGACGCTCAAAGATAGTACCGTCGGTGTTACCAATAAAATCTAGCGTTTCAGGTAGAACTTTCACGTCCATAAAGGTTGACCAGGTTTGACCAACAGTCCAACCTTTGTATTTAATAAAGGCATGTCTGATTCGTGGGGTGTATGAGTTACTGATACGGTCATCGCCATTGGGTGTTGCCATCATGTCGAACTCTAGCACGCCGGTAATAGAGTCACCGTCGTCAGTGGGGGTAACCGTAGTAAACCGAAATCTAGATTGACGAATATGCGCATCAAACTGCGAGCCTTGGTCGTTTTGCCCAACGGGAGTTAAGCTAGGAATATAAAAATCGCGACCAATACTGCCTGATTCTAAAGTCCCGTCTGAATAGTTACTAGCAATCGCATCGGCCTTTATGTAGCCCGAGTATTTAACTGTAGTATCACCAATAGAGGCTGCTTGACTCGCGAGTGAAGCAGCACCTAAGCATAAACTTAAAGAAATAGCCTGAGCTGTTTTTGTCATTTTAATAGTCATAGGTGTGTCCATATTCGTTAATAGTGTGTAAAGACTTGGTTAATCTGGATACATTTTTATGTAAAGTTCCGCACTTTCAAATTAGCGCATGGTCTATGAGACTATGGTTGTATTTTATTAAACATGAGCGTGTATTAGTCCACACCTAAAACAAACTTAGGGTAAAGCATGATGAATATAGCGAATGCGATACTACCAAAGTCTCATTTTGGTTTTTGCTAAGAGGACTATTGTTTACAGCGTACTAACAAAGTATTTAACGGAGGCAGACTCAATGAGTGCCAAAACCTACCCAGTGCCAGAGTCACTGTTACAAAAACCTCATTTCAGCGACGCAGATTATCAAGCGATGTATAAAGAATCTGTGGATGACCCAGAAGCGTTTTGGCGCGGTCAGTTAGATGAGCTAGATTGGTATAAAAAACCTAGCATCATTAAAAACACAAGCTTTAGCCAAAGTGATTGCGATATTAAATGGTTTGAAGACGGTGAGCTAAACGCCAGCTATAATTGCATTGATCGCCACCTTGAGAAGAATGCCAAAAAGACCGCTATTTTTTGGGAAGGTGACTCACCAGAGCAATCAGAAAAGGTTACATATCAGCAGTTACATTACGAAGTATGTAAGCTTGCCAATGGTTTAAAAAAATTAGGTGTACAAAAAGGCGATAGAGTCGCAATTTACATGCCTATGGTCCCCCACGCTGCTTATGCAATGTTGGCTTGTGCTCGTATTGGTGCCGTCCACTCTGTAATATTTGGTGGCTTTTCGCCTAATGCTATTGCCGATCGCATCAATAACAGTGATGCTAAAGTTGTGATTACTGCCGACCAAGGTCGCCGTGCGGGTCGCAGCGTGCCGCTAAAAGCCAATGTAGATGAAGCTATCGCAAATGGTGCATGCCCAAGTATTAAAGCCGTGCTGACACATAAGTTAACCGGTGGCGATATTGCTTGGAACAGCGACGTTGATGTGTGGTGGCACGAGCTAATTGATGAATGTTCTGCACAGTGCGAACCTGAATCAATGAAAGCCGAAGACCCGCTATTTATTCTTTATACCTCCGGCTCTACAGGTCAGCCCAAAGGCGTTGTACATACTACCGGCGGTTATTTACTCTACACGTCAATGACATTCCGTTATGCTTTTGACTATAAAGAAGACGATGTGTATTGGTGTACTGCTGATGTGGGCTGGATTACTGGCCACAGTTACATGACTTATGGTCCATTGGCGTGTGGTGCTACTCAAGTATTTTTCGAAGGGGTCCCGACTTATCCTGATGTGCGCAGAATTGCACAGGTAGTTGAAAAGTATCAGGTAAATAGTTTGTATACCGCGCCGACGGCGATTCGTGCGCTTATGGCTCATGGCGAAAAGCCGGTTGAAGGATGTGACCTATCTTCACTTCGCGTATTGGGCTCTGTGGGTGAACCAATTAACCCTGAAGCTTGGGAATGGTATCACCGCGTGATTGGTCAAGGTCGTTGCCCAATTATTGATTCATGGTGGCAAACCGAAACGGGCGGTATGATGATTGCGCCACTACCAAGTGCGAGTGCGCTTAAACCTGGCTCTGCAACACGCCCATTATTTGGTGTGCAGCCTGCGTTGTTTGATGCAGAGGGTAGTGAGCTAGAAGGTGTTGCTGAAGGTAACTTAGTTATCAAAGACAGTTGGCCTGCCCAGGCTCGTACTGTTTATGGCGACCATAAACGTTTTATTGAGACCTATTTTAGTGCCTACCCGGATGTGTACTTTACTGGAGATGGCGCACGAAGAGATGAAGACGGATATTATTGGATAACCGGCCGCGTTGATGACGTGCTTAATGTATCGGGTCATCGCTTGGGTACTGCCGAAATTGAATCAGCCTTGGTGGCGCATGCCAGTATTGCTGAGGCTGCGGTAGTGGGTTATCCACACGATATCAAAGGCCAGGGTATTTACGTTTATATTACTCCAATTGAAGGTGTTGAAGCGACCGATGAACTGACCGCTGAAATTCGTACATGGGTAAGAAAAGAGTTAAGTCCGATTGCCACCCCTGATCTTATTCAGTGGACCAGCGGATTACCGAAAACACGTTCAGGCAAAATTATGCGTAGAATTTTGCGTAAAATCGCCGCTAATGAACATGAGCAACTCGGTGACACCTCAACCTTAGCCGACCCATCAGTGGTCGACTCATTGGTCGACAAACGACTTAACGTGTAATTGTGAAATGGGGATAGCAGCTTTGCTATTCCCAATCACCCCCCCGCGACAACCACAGTCATCCCCGGGAAAACCACAGTCATCCCCGCGAAGGCGGGGACCCAATCGTCACCTTAAGGTTTTGCATTAGTGTGCATTGTGGGAGATTCCCACCTTCGTGGGAATGACGAGGATGAAGTGGGAATGACGCGGATGAAGTGGGAATGACGAGCAACCACAGTCATCCCCGCGA
>CAZUON010000075.1:0-9081 GCA_964621345.1 uncultured Glaciecola sp.
GCGGTTTTTTGACCAGAAAGCTTGTCTAAGCCAAGGTACTTAAATTTCACTGTGCGCTTTCTCTATTGAGATTCGTTTCGGCATTGTCAGCTTGTTCTTGGTTTGGGCTGTCTTTACTGCTGCATACTCTAAGCACTTCTTCTACGCTCGTTAGGCCTTGAGAGGCTTTAAGCAAGCCATCTTGTAAGAGGTCGCGAGCACCCTCTGCGGCGGCACAATCACGCAGCTCATTAAGTGATGCTTGGTGCGAAATCAGCTCACGCATCTTGCTGCTTACTGGAATCAGTTCGTAAATGCCTATCCTTCCCTTATATCCTCGCCCATGGCATTCATCACAACCTACTGCACGCTTCCAATTCGCATTTTCAAAACCCGAAACATCGATAAACGAGGGGGCATCGCTGGGAACCGCGCAGCTTTGACACAACTTACGCACTAAGCGCTGAGCCTGCACCCCCTGAATGGTAGCAGCAATTAGGTAAGGCTCTACGCCCATATCAGATAACCGAGGAAACACTGAGCAAGCGTCGTTGGTATGCAGAGTAGACAACACTAAGTGCCCCGTTAAAGAAGACTGCACAGCGATATCGGCTGTTTCTTTATCGCGTATTTCGCCCACCATTATTACATCTGGGTCTTGACGCAAAAAAGTGCGAAGCGCTTTGGCAAAGGTATAGCCAATTTCAGCTTTGGCCTGCACTTGTGTAATGCCCTCTAATTGATATTCGACGGGGTCTTCTACGGTTACGATTTTTTCCGTACCAGTTTTTATTTCAGCGAGTAATGCGTAGAGCGTAGTCGATTTACCCGATCCGGTTGGCCCAGTGACCAATACAATACCGTTGGTGAGTTTGCCCCATTCGCTGATCAACTTTAGGTGGTCTGCTTCAAAACCAAGGTTTTTTAAAGTCAGTTCATCGCGCTTTTTAGGCAATAAACGCATCACAATAGATTCGCCATTCACGTCTGGCGCACTCGACACCCGCACATCAAAAAGCTGCCCATTGCCGCTCGTGGTAAAGCGCCCGTCTTGAGGGAGGCGTCTTTCGGCGATGTCTAAGTCAGCCATTAGCTTAATGCGAGACGAAATAGCCGGAAAGCGCGCCATGGGCTGCTGCATAAAGGTATGCATTTTACCGTCTACCCTAAAGCGTATCAGCATGTTGGTGCCGCCAGCTTCAATATGAATATCGGATGCCTCGCTAATAATCGCCTTTTCGATGATGGAGTTAACCAAATTAATCACAGGCGCTTCTTCGGCAAGTGCTGCTGGGTTTATTTGTCGATTGC
Organism: uncultured Glaciecola sp.; assembly: GCA_964621345.1. Lineage (GTDB taxonomy): Bacteria > Pseudomonadota > Gammaproteobacteria > Enterobacterales > Alteromonadaceae > Glaciecola. The sequence continues at coordinate 1,291 of CAZUON010000075.1, forward strand.
TAAACAATTGATTAACCGACACTTCTCTTTCAATTTCATCGACTAAATTAGTCGCCATGGCCGGTGTAAGAAGTGCCAGCTGAATATTATTGTCATCAGGAAGATTGGAGAGTACGACTGAGAGCGCGAAAATATTATCAAACTGGCTTAAATAAATGGTGCTACGCGAATCATCAACATACACAAATATCTGCTGCTTAATAGCCCATTCAACACTTATGTTGAGCGCATGCAGGCTTTGAATAATAGACACCGCCTGCGGGCAGTTCACTTCTTTGTCGATAAGCTGCCAAGATAGCACATCGGCCACTATGCTAAGGGCCTTTTCTTCACCGCATAATGCTAAACGAGTGCTTGCTTTTGTTGCGTTGAGTTTTAGCTTACTCATGGTCGAGCTAAGCTCTTCTTGTTGCTTAGCACTGAGCGACAGCGTTTTCGCGAATGCCTGAATAAAATCATCCGACATAGCGGTCAAATCTGTTTTAAGCGGATGAATCAATGGTTAGCTGCCTTTTTTCTACCAACAAACGATATTACTACTAGAAAAGTTAAACATGCTTAGCTTACGTTTAACTTTTACTGCAAATAATCAACGTAATATTAATAATTTAGAATAATTGATGTATATTACACCATTGTGTTTCAGAATTTAAACACGATTATTCTTAAACGGCTTTTACAGCACATGGGCAAGTGGTTTGCTTAGTGCAAAAATAGCGGTAATTATTGTTTGCTTTTACAAGATAACGGGCGCTACATTAAACGATGGATGTTTCAGTAATATCTAACTGGATAGATGCAATTGACCGGGTCTTTTGGCCTGAGCAAAACAGCGTAGACTCGACCACGCTCACGCATTACTTTTTTAGCCCCTATCCGGCGGGTCTTGGCAATGATGACATCCTCAAATGGGCACAGCTTCAATCTGAAGTGCTCGCTCCGTTCCCAAGCTCTTTTCATTATGCTTATAGAAGCAAGCAGGGGTTGCATTTATGGTTTAGCGCCAGCCCGCTCAGCGGCATACCCGAAACTGCCGCGCAAGCATCCCTAAAAGATGGCAAGCACACTCTGAGCAGTACTCATTACCGCTATTTACAAGAGTGGCGTGATAATGTGTTGGTGTCGTGTGTGGCCTTACGAAAAGATGCAGATGCATCTGACAACACTCGCACTGATGAAAGCTTATCAGCACAACACCATGGCTGGGCCACTCATCGTCAGCTTGTTCAAACAATAACGAAACCTTGGTTTTGGGCTAGCGCTTCATTGATATTGCTCGCGGGGTTTTTAATATTTGTTGTGGGAAGTGCGATTACAAGTAACGTGCAGCTATCGATATTAAGCAATAAAAGCGAAGAGCTTTCCGAATTAGTCGGTCCGAAGTTATCACAACAAAGCACTCTGGCCAGTTATATTAGTAGCGTCAACTTTGTCAGAGGTGCCCAAACCCGACATATTTTTTTACCCGAAGCGATATCCATTGGCATTAGTACGCTACCTGAAAATAGTAACCCGACCATTCAAAACATAGCATGGCAAAATAACCAGTTGAGCATTGAAGTTGAAGCAAGTAATTTAGACATTACGCAAATTATTCAGTCTGCAGAATCAAGTGAGCGCATTCAGACCGCCAATATTCGCCCTCATGGATCACCAAATACGTGGTTACTGGAGCTGTCATTTTGAAACTAACAAATATTAAACAGCAAATAATTGGGTCTGAGCACTTTGCGAGTGTTCGCAGCAATCCACGTTTGCAATGGATGCTGGTTCTCATCCTCATATTGCTATGTGTTTATGTTGGGAAAATTAGCATCGACAGCTTACAAGAAAACAAAAGCGCCCTTTCACAACAGGCCCAGCTATATTCAAGACTACTCGCTACACTGGAGGCCGATATTAATGAAGAAGAGCTTGAACGCTGGAAAAATGCCCATCAACAAGCTTTAGGCGCTATTCCCGTAGCGGCAAGCGAAAGCATTGCCGAAGCAAGCGCGCTTGCTCAATTAGAAAACAAACTATCTCCCTTGCTTAACAGAGCACGTTTGAATCTGTTGGGTGCGGAGCAATCGGTAGTGGGCGGTCAAACATTTTACAAGGTGCGGGTAGAGTTATCGGGCCAACTTAATACTGATAGATTAACAGAGCTTCTACAAACGTTTGCAAGCCACCGCAGTCACTTTTTACTGCAAACTATGAATTATTCGCCAAGAGCGTCTAATACGGTTTCTTTTATTATCGACATTATGTTTATAAATGAAGCTGTGACAACAGCAGCCATTTACGTGCCTGAAATGTGTGTCGCCGTGGATGTATGCGAGGCTGTTGAAGTATGAGCAGATTATATGGTTTTGCTCTGGTATCAATTGCGTTGTGCATTGGCTTTGGTGCTTACCATGGCTACCAGCCAATACAGACCCAGGCAAAAAAAATCAATGAAATACCCGAGTTAAGCGAAATTAGTAGAGACGAGTGGCAAAGCGCCATTCAAGGGCTTGAACAGTTTGCTGCCAAAGCAGAACTTGAAACTAAAACAGAAGATAAGCAAGATAATGACGCTACTGAACGTAATGCAGCCAGTATAAAAAACGCCAAACTAGTGGGTATTTTTATTGACGAAGACACCAGTGCGATTATTATGAGCGGAAAAGCACCCGCAGCGAGTGCCGAACGATACCGAGTAGACGACCGGTTCGACCAAACATGGCGGCTAGTGTCTATTAACAATACAAGTATTACCTGGTTAGATGAGCGTGATAATGTTCAGTACGTTATGCAATTATTTGACCCATCAACGCCAGAAAACTGAGAATAATGATAATTAAAAGATCCTCCTCAACCCAAGTAAGAACGGCATGCCAAATTGGCTTGATTAGTTTATGCGTTTTATTGTCGAGTTGCGCGAACATGCGTGGGCCTGCCTATCAGTTATCCAAAGACGATGATGAGACTTTCAGTACTCCTTTGCGCGAGCCTAAAGCGCCGAGTGAACAAACTGATGATCAAATACAAGAAGAAAGCTCTGGTGAGGAAAATCTAGAACCAGCGTTTTATGTAAGCAAAGGCCCAACGCTAAGCGTGCAGCAGCAGGCAACTGTTGCCTCAGAAACCGTTATGCCTCGTTTATCTAATGAAAAAAAGATTGAGCGTTTAGCCTTTAACGATATGCCGGTTGGTGTGTTTATTAATGAAGTATTTGGGAATCAGCTGGGTTTGAGCTTTATTGTGCAACCACAGGTGCGCCAAGCAGAGGATTTGGTCACTATGCGCCTTGCCGATGCGCTCTCGGAGCAAGCGTTATATAAGGTGGCAAAGGAGACACTTGAGTCTTATGGCATCACTACTTCGTTACAAGACGATATTCTGACTTTTGGTTTTTCACCAGAAACGGCCACGGGCGATACACCTTTGTTAGTCAGCGGAGCCACACTGCCAGAAGTGCCGCCTTCTAATCGCCCATTGTTTTACGTGTATCCCTTAGAGGCTGTTACAACACCAGCTGTACGTGGTTATTTATTGCAACTTTTCAAACGTAATGAACTGACCATAAATGAAGACTCTGCCAATAACTCGCTGATCCTTATTGGAAACAAAGTAAAAATCGAACAAGCCATTGCGGCAATTAAGCTGTTTGACCGACCCTCGATGACCAACATGCATAGTCGAGTAATTACCCCTAGTGTTAGTGGGGTAAAAGAATTAGCAACCAGCTTGGAATCTATACTACAAAGTGAAGGTTTTTCGGTTAGACAAAGCGGGCAAGGCGGCGCTGCGATTAGATTACTACCACTGGAAACCTCTGGCCAAATTGTGGTGTTTGCTAAAAGCAAAGACGTACTCGACCACATCCTTAACTGGATAAGTAAAATTGAAGTAAAACAACAAAGTGAAATTGAACAAGGCTTGTTTAGTTATCAGGTTCAAAGCACTTTAGCGGCCCATATTGTTGGTATTCTAAATAACTTAGGTGTCGCAAACGCCGTTGGAGTTAGTAACCAAAGCTCAAACCAGCGCGACGCCAACAGACAAAATACTGGCGGTCAAAGTCTAAACCCCACTAACAATTTGCTCAGTAATTCCCGCGCCAATAACAACGAAGCGAATTTAGGCCGATTTACCGTAGATGAGTCACTCAACACTATTTTATTCAGCGGTAGCGGCAAGCAATGGCTGCAAATCATGCCCATTATTAAACGCCTTGATAAACCGGCGCCATCGGTCATGGTTGAGGTGGTTTTAGTTGAGGTTCAATTAAATGACAATGAAGAAAGTGGCGTAGAATGGCTCGCTAATTCTGGTTTAGGCAGCTTTAGTTTTGATGGTTCAGGCTTTAGTTTTGCTCTTGACGCAGCAGGACAAACTCGTGCAGTTATTAATGCATTTTACGAAAATCGCCGAGCCAATATTCGTTCGCGACCACGTATTATGGTTAAAAGCGGTGGTGAGGCATCTATTGATGTAGGTAATGAAATTCCAATTATTACCTCGCAAGCGCAAAGTGTAGCTGATGGCGATGCACCGCTTATTAATAATATTAGCTACCGTAAGACTGGCGTAATTTTGGATATTAAGCCTACCGTGCACGCTTCAGGATTTGTGGATATTGAAATCAGCCAAGAGCTCAGCGAAGCGGCTGAATCTTCGGATGCAGAAAACCCCACAATTTTAAATAGAAGTTTAAAAACGACTGTGACCTTACGAGATGGCGGCTCGGTGCTCATTGGTGGCTTAATTTCATCCACCACCTCAGAGAATGAAAGGGGTGTGCCTATTCTAGGTAAGTTACCATTAATCGGTAAACTTTTTCGTACCGATGGAAATACTCAAATTCGTACGGAACTTATGGTCATGATCATACCCTATATACTTACATCTCCTGATGAAGCTGAATCGTTAACCGACGAACTGCAGCAAAGTCGAATACAAAGCTTAGAGGTAAACTAGTTATATGAAATTAAAAGTCTGTGCCGCAATAGTTGCTAGTTTGTTTATGTCAAACAACTATATTTCAGCTGCAGAAACATCACCAGAGGTAGATACTCTTAGTTTTAGTTGCGCTGAAGGGTTGCTGCCAAGTATCGACATTTTAGGAAGAGGAACCGATTTCCCCTCCTTCTTAGTTGAGGATGTAAGTGCAGAGCTTAAACGCCAAGATCCAAAAGCTGCGTTATTAAGCATTAAATGTACCGGTGAGCCTGAAATAACAGGTGTCTTTGTAGACGTAGAGCAAAAGGGTACAACCCAGTCGGCACTTGATCAGCTTACGGTTGCCTTTCCTGTTGAGATGCTAGTGTTTACCGGTGAAGTAAACTGGATGATGCACGTAAAACAAGGCTATCAGGTAACTGGTCTCACAAGCTCTGTACCAAAAGTAGCGCAAAAATTTGAGGTGTTAAAAACGCTAGATGAAGATGGCTCTGAGCTTGAAGGAAATACGATACAAGTACAGCGAATTAATCAGTAGCGAAGCATTGGTCAGTAAAATTAATACAAACAAAAAAAGAGCAACTGCTCTTTTTTTGTTTTTCGTTATAAATGTATTTATTTATAAGAGCGGTCGCCACCAACTCTCGTTGTCTAAATACCAATCCAAGGTTTTCTCAATCCCTGATTGAAAGGACTCAACTGGAACATACGACAACTCTTGCGTCGATTTGGTTGCATCTATTGCGTAACGTCTATCGTGCCCTGCCCGGTCAGTCACATAAGTAATTAGCGACTCAGACTCACCGTTTGCGGCCTTTGTAGCCTGTGGAAAGCGCGTTTTAAGCTCCGCGTTATCAGCAAACGCTTTGTTCACCAAGTCGCATACTAATTTAACAATATCGATGTTAGCCCATTCGTTATGGCCACCAATGTTGTAATTTTCACTTAGTCTGCCCTGCTTTAGTACCAAATCAATGCCTCTTGCGTGGTCTTCTACGTATAACCAATCGCGAATTTGTTGACCGTCTCCGTAGATAGGTAAAGGCTTGTCATGCAAGATATTGGTGATCACAAGCGGAATAAGCTTTTCAGGAAAATGATAAGGCCCGTAATTGTTTGAGCAATTGCTGGTAGTCACATTTAGCCCATAAGTATGATGATACGCACGCACCAAGTGATCGCTGGCGGCTTTACTGGCCGAGTACGGTGAGTTAGGTGCATATGCGGTTTCTTCGGTAAAGGCTGGGTCTGTCGGGCTTAAGGTGCCGTATACCTCGTCGGTACTTACATGATGAAAGCGATGCGCTAAGGGCTCATTGCTTTTTGCTGTTGGCTCGTCTAACCAAACTTGCTTAGCTGCTTTTAAAAGTGAATAAGTACCAATAATGTTAGTTTCAATAAAGGCATCAGGCCCAGTAATCGAGCGGTCTACGTGCGACTCTGCAGCAAAATGCACAATGGTATCAATGCTATGTTTTTGCAGTAAGGAAACCACGAGCTCGGTATCTATAATGTCACCTTTTACAAATTCAAACTGCGGGTGCTGCTCCAACGCCGACAAACTGGTTAAATTACCAGCATATGTAAGGGCATCGAGCACCAAGACTTTATCTTGTGGGTATTTGGCGCACCAATAGTGCACAAAATTTGCGCCTATAAAGCCTGCACCGCCGGTGACTAAAATGTGATTTTGATTATCTGTCGACATGTTTTAAACCTGTAGTCTGGTATTTATGAGTATGGCGTTATATTTTTTGATTTAGCTAGGATTTCGTAAATGTTCGTCTAGCACTTTCGACAGTGCATCTTGCCAATGGACCAATGCAAAATCGGGTAATGCGGCCTTGAGGGATGCTTTACATATAACGCTGTAATTTGGACGCTTTGCTGGCGTTGGAAAGGCGTTTGAGGACACCGGAGATATAGGTATAGCATTACTCAGCAAGCCTTTTTCAAGTGCCTGTTGTTGTATTACAAATGCAAAATCATACCAGCTCGCTACGCCTTCATCGGTGCAGTGATGTATGCCTGTTAGCTGCTTTTGCGCCGCTTTAATGCATGCCGTTGCCAATGTTGAAGCTGAAGTCGGTGAACCTATTTGGTCATCTACCACGGTGAGTGCTGGCTTAGTCTGCATTAAAGTGAGCATGGTATTAACAAAGTTTTTTCCGCTTGCGTCGTACACCCAGCTTGTGCGCAGTATGCAGCTCAGTGCAGCAAAATCTTGCTGCAATACTTGCTCGCCTTGTGCCTTGCTTTTTCCGTAAGCGTTCACTGGGTTTATAGCGTCGTCGGGCAAATAAGGGCTACCCTTGTCGCCAGCAAATACATAATCGGTTGATACATGCACTAAATGCGAATTAAGTGTTTTACACATTTGGGCCAAGTTTTTTACAGCAATAGCATTTAGCGCATAAGCGTTGTCGTAATCTGATTCAGCATTATCTACTGCGGTATAAGCCGATGCATTAATGATTGCGGTAGGAGCGAGCGGTGTTAACACCTCTGTAAGCGACGGCAAGCTCAGTAAATCGACATCTTCACGACCCAAGCAAACAGCTTGTGGGGCGGCTTTAGCAAGCGCACGCGCTAATTGCCCCGATTTACCAATAATTACAAGTGTCATTTCGAGCCTTCCTCTAATGGGCTTTGTCTTTCTATATAGTATTTAAAACGTAGGTGCTTGAGCGAATTTAAGGCCTTTCGCATCTTTTTCTGAAGTAATCGGCGCTTCGCTATTAAAGGGCCAATCAATACCTAAGCTTTCGTCGTCAAAGGCCAAAGAAACTTCCGACTGTGGATGATAGTAATCAGTGCATTTGTAAACAAATTCAGCGCTCTCACTCATAACATAAAATCCATGTG
>CAZUON010000076.1:0-8997 GCA_964621345.1 uncultured Glaciecola sp.
TTGTTTGAACAACTGCGGTAGATTTGGGAGGTTCCCGCCTGCGCGGGAATGACGGGTTGGGTTGCGGGGATAGCGTTTCTTTTCTTGCTATACATCGTCATGCCGGCGGAGGCCTAACGTCATACCGGCGGAGGCCGGTACCTCCTGATGAAACAACTTCGGTTGAATATCGCGGATTGTTTGAACAACTGCGGTAGATTTGGGAGGTTCCCGCCTGCGCGGGAATGACGGTAGGTGCGCGGGAATGACGAGGGGGCGTGTGGGAATGACGGGAGGCGTGCGGGAATGACGAGGGGGGTGTGGGAATTACACTTTTTTGAACGATCAGTATTCAGCCTTCGTCACTATGATTTTTTATAAGCGCCGGTGGTTCGCTTAATCCCATCGCCAATTCCCTTGAGCATAAACTGGAGTCGGCTTTTTCGCTTGTTTTCAAATAGGCCATTCACTAATAAACGAAATGGTATGGCCGTTAAGTTGCGTAGTTTCCAATAGTTGGGCACATAGGCTCGGCGGCTTAGTATGAGGATATTGCGAAATTGATAATACAAACGAATGGGCGCGCCTACTTTGTAAGTGATGCCCATAATTGATGAGCGGCTGTCGCCGAGTTGGTGTTGCATGGTAACTTGTTGGGCAATGGCTACGCTAAAGCCTTGTTTATTTGCGCGCCAGCACCATTCGTGATCTACGCCATCTATAAACAAGCCTTCTTCTTTAAAGCCCACATGCTCGAGTTTGCTTAGGCATATCAGCATACCCGACGAAATCAACTGCGGCACAATAGCAATATCGCACGACACCTCTACCCGCTTTTGAATTTTAGGCTTAACTGCTTCGTCTGAAAAACTGCAAATGACCTGCGGGCCAATCGCAATGAGGCTGGGGTCGGTTTTTTGGTGGGCGCTAAAGCATTGCATTAAACTGCTTACAAAGTCGCTACTTACACTGGAGTCTTGGTCAAACAACAACGCATATTCGCAGTTCTGCTCAATCGCGCGCTTAAGGCCAATGTTTTGTGCAGCTGCTATGCCTAAATTATTGGGCAAATGCTGGTAGTGAATATTTGCATGGCTTAAATCGAGCGCGGAAGGTGAATGGCTGTTATCCACCACGGTAACTGCATCAACCTGCTGTGTGAGTTGATTAATTAGACTTTGTGCGGTTGCAAGCTCAGGTTCATAAAGCACCACTACTGCGGCGATTTTGCTCATTTATTGTTAAACACGTATCGTTCAAATTTATACACTAGTTTTACCATAAATGGCGGCAAACAGCGCATTAAAAATACTGCAACTGCGTAAAGCAAATAGCGAATGCGCACACGTTTAAAGGCGCGCATGGCATAAATACGGGCTTTAAACTCATTTACCGACTTCACAAACCCCCGCCTTTTATAAAAATTATTCACTCGTCTAAACTTAAGCAAAGGCTCTTGAATGTTGTGGAATTTTACACCATTAGCCAACAGCTCCACCCACAAAAAATAGTCTTGGGTGTTCGACAAATCGTCGCGATATCGATAACCCTGCTCTAAAAGCTCAAAGCGCATGCATACCGTTGGATGATTTATACCGCAGCGCTTGGTAAAGGTGCGCTTTATTTTTTTATTGTTTTGCGGCACAGAGCGCGCACCAACTTGTTTACCTTCTTCATTAATCTCAACCAACGCGCTGCCAAGTACTTGCACATCTTCACGACTTTGTAAAAAAGCGACCTGTTTAGAAATGCGCTGAGGCATCGACACATCATCGGCATCCATTCTAAAAAAGTACTTCGGCTGATACGGTAAACACCAGTCCATGACAAAATTCATACAGCGGCTTAAACCCACATTTACTTCGCTTCTCGCAATCGCTATGCGAGAGTCTCGTTTGGCGGCTTCGTTTACTAGTGTTTCGATGTTCTCGCCAACCGGGCCATCTATGACAATCACAAACAAAAAGTTGGTGTAATCTTGCACTAAGATGCTGTCTATTGCTTGTTGCAGCCATGCAGGGTTGTCATTGGCGTATGTTGCCATTGCAACCACGCTTTCAAAGCTCCGCTCTATAGGGGCAGGGTTAATAAAATGAAAAGACTTGGGCAAAGAGGCTCCGACTCGGTCATATTGGCTGGTGGTGAGTGCTGCTCGTTTAAGCAACCCTTTGTCATTTGTTCGTCATTCGCTCGTTATTACCGCGGAGGCGGTAATCTTCCAAAACAACAATACATGTTGAATTCAGCTGTTTGTTTGTCCAACTCTAGTAGCGTTGGGAGATTCCAACCTTCGTTGGAATGACGTTTATTCTTAAGCGAGCAATAATAGGCTGCTTGTACTTCGTTAAACTATATCATTTTTATAAAGGGATTTTCTCTAAATTCTCACGAATACTAAAATTTTCATAAGTCAGCGTTAAATTCGGATTGTATGCAGGGTCGTGTTGAATATATTTTGCCCACTTGGTTTGCATATAGCGCACTTCAGCCTGAAAACGGGTTTGTTTTTCAAGCGTATCTTCATGGCCTCTGGATATAGATTCATGGTGATAAAGTACCGCCTCGGCCACCATCACATTACGCCTACCTAGCTCAAGTACACTTAGGCAAAAATCTACGTCATTAAACGCAACAGTGAGGTCGGTTTCATTCAATTTACCGGCGTTCTCAAAGTCTTCTCGTGTAACCAACAAGCAAGCTGCGGTTACCGCACTATAGTTTTGAGTGGCAATGGCACGCTGCAAATACCCTGGACGATACTCGGGTAAATATTTATGCGCATGCCCTGCTCCGCCGCCATAACCCATCACTACGCCGGCATGTTGCACAAGTTCATTTGAATACAGTAGCTTAGCGCCTACACAGCCCACATCAGGGCGCATTACGTGTGTTGTCATTAAGCTTAGCCATTCTGGATTAATGACTTCGATGTCGTTATTCACCAAGGCGATAACTTCGCCTGAAGTATGCGCAGCGGCAAAATTATTAATAGCAGAATAATTAAATGGGTGCGGATAGTCGAGCACCGTGACTTTTTCGTCTTTTTGGATCTCTTCTAAATACTCAAGCGTGCTTGGATCATCGGAGCGGTTATTGACAATACATATTTCGTAATTTGAATAAGTGGTTTTCTCTAAAATTGAGCTTATACAAGGGCGCAATATGTCTAAGCCATTGTAAGTAGGAATAATTAAACTCACCAAAGGCTCGTGGCCTAACGCAAAATAAACGCTGGTGTCTAGAGGTGCTTCAGGCTCTTTAACAAGCGATTGTGAATGCACGAGTACAAATGGGATATGACTGACTTGTACATCAACATTGTTTAAGTAAAGCGCCGATAGCATTTTTTGTATCGACAGGTCGTGTGCGAATAAATCGTTAAGTTGCGCTTGGCCATTATTTTCGTTTGATTGACAGAACAAAAGTCCGTTTTTCACATAGCCTGTTGAGAGTTGAAGATCAGGGTTCCAATCAGGAAAAAACGCTGGATCAAAACGCTCTCCTTGCTCTATTTTGTCGGTATCTACATAGGCGTAATCGCCGCTAATACTAGCTCTGTTAAGCGCAACAAAACAATGCTGATGTAAAAGATTGCCATGCTGTATAGTAAACACCGGCGACCTACCTAGCTGCCGTACAGCCGCAGATTTTTGAGCGTTGTATGAAGCTAATACGCTTACATGTTTAAGTGTCTTACAAACTTGATTCGCAATTTTAACAAGTGATTTGTTGCTGCATATCACCAAAATGTTCGCTGGCGACTCTACACAATCATGTATGCTTTTAATGGTGTCGCTGAGCAAATTTAATTCATAGTTTTGCGCTCTTACGATATCACTTGCGCTTTGTTCTCCCTCATGGTGAACAAAGCGTGTTTGATCAAAGGTAACTAAGCAGGTATCAACTTTTCTTTTTACTTCGGTGCCTGCGCTATTGTTGGTAAGAGCTTCAGCGAGCAAGCTGTTGTGATGCGCCATGCATGCTGCATAAAGCGCATTCCCCTTCTCTACACTTTGGTGACGGGAGTTACCAACGGCAATTTTAGTGTTTACGCTGGGGTGGAGTTTTGTGCGGCAGAGCCAAGCGGTATACAAGTACGCTAAGCGTGGCTGCTCTCGCAAATATCGCCTAAACCGAAGTGGCATGCATTTTACGCCGAGTTGAACTACTTGCATGCAAACACGCATCAACATCTACAACCGCTCCTCACTTGGTTAACTCTTTAATTGGCTGTGTTTAAATTACGCTGTAAGCGCGGTAAGCCTATCGGCAATGCGCTGCAAACAATTGTGCGCTTCAACATCGAGCAACCACTCCGTTGAAGGCAATTTCACCGATTTTGTACCCACATTAGGCGTATAGTTGAGCATATTACTCGCATAATCTTTAGCCATAATGCGCTCGGCGCGAATATCAATTGCATAATTACCCACGTTCATGGTGTGCTGATGCTTAGCAATAAGCTCATAAAGATAACTCAAATCATCTCCCTCAAGCTCCGCTTTATGAGTCTGATAGGCGCTTCTAATAGCACCATCACTAGGAAGAGCTGGGTCACGGTTTTGCATAATATAGTTTAATGCGCGTACCATTTCAGTGTCTTCTACACTCATTGAGGCGTTGCGTACGTTGGCATCCACTTCACTCTCGGTCACTTCAATATTCGGGTTTAAGCCAACGGCGTTTAAAAAATCGGGAATTAAGCTTTTGTTTTTAGCGCTCGCCTCGTAATCGAGAACAATTACGTTTTCTTTACCAAAGACTTGGCCAAACATACTTAGCTTTAAATCAGGCGATAACATTTGGCTCATCGCCGGGCGTGCAAGATGCTCATGGTAGTATGCGAAAAAGTCTATAGTCCCGCCATGTTTAATCACCTCTTGCCAAATTGAATAAAGCTTGAGGCTGGCTCTACGCCACGAAAATACCACTTTTACCGTTAAAAACGGCAGGCTTTGCTTTAAGTAAGTAAAATGATCTTTGCTTAATGAAATTAAGTCTTCGCTTGAGATAACAAAGTTACTGTCGGTGTTTTTAAAAAACTCGATATCCTCGCTCGTAAAGTTTTTTTCAGCCAAACGTTCGCGTATATGATGATGACCAAAAATACGAATAAAACGTTTTGGGTACAATGCGCCCTGCTGATGAAACGCAACTTGGTTGTCGAGCATATACTTTTGAATTGCTGTGGTCCCAGTTTTATGCGGGCCTACGTGTAAAAATAGAGTCTTCATTTGCCAGTCCTTAGCATCTTAGTTACCAAAGAACGGATAACGGCCAAAACGGCTCATTAACGCGCCCCACTTCATGCTTTCTTGCTTCACATTTTCTCCTTTTGTTACTCCGTTTTCGCCAAAGCCAGCGGCTAACCATTTGTCTTTGGGGTGGAGTATATGCATATTGGCAAAGCCAAAGTCACCACACAACTGTGCGTCGGAGCGCACACTGTCGCCAATATGAATAAAGCTTTTTTCTGATGCATCTACTAAACCACGAATATGTTGCCACATACTGGTGTTGTCTTTACGCAAACCCAGTTCAGATGATACAAACAAGCGAAAGGTAATGGCCAAGCCGCAATGGCGCAGTATCATCGATATCTGTTGTTCGCTGTAATAGGTGTCGGTAATTAACCAAATTTCGCGACCTAAATCCGACAAACGGTTGAGTACCTGAATCATTTCTGTTTTGCCCGACATACCATGCATATCAAACTGAAACTCTAGTTCTGACCATTCTCGCGCTTGCTCTAAATCACAGCCCAAATGCTCTGCCATAGCATCGTAGACTTCTGCCAATTTGACATCGCCTTGATGATTACGCTCAATTCGCAACTGTGTTTCAACATCATTTCGCAACTTCACAAATAGCTCTGGTGAGGCCACAACGTCGTGCTCTGCTAAGTATTCGCCCAAGCGATATTTTGCAAAGTCAGGCGCAACGTATTTGCGGTTAACTAGCGTATCGAACACATCGAATGAGACAATCTCAAAGTTAGATACTTCGTTAAAGAACTGCCTTACCGGCTTAGTGTACTGAATAAACATATAGGTTTTATCTTTTGTGAACTTACCCTCTGGTGGGTAATAAAAGAACTGCTCATAACCTTGTTTTTCAGTAAGTAAACCGAGCACGCGCTCTAGGGCGTGCAAGTAGGAGCCGTCGTTAGGTAGGGGCTCTTCAGGGAAATCTTCGTACTGGTAGGTTTTTTCAAGTAATGGCGCGATTGCTTTAGGGCGCGCCCAAAACATGCCCCCTACCGGATAGTTCAAAAAGTCGCTGTGTGCATTTAAGCCAAACTCTTTCAGCATAGACGCCGCAAAAGGTTTATTGCATGTCCAATGATTCACCCAGTTTGGCATCATCCAAAAAGATGTGGGGTAGTACATACCCAAATCTTGGTTTTGTTCAAATAAGGTAAGTAGCGACTTTACGGTAAAGGCGTCTTTTAATAAAAATTCATGCAAATAATCAAACCACTGTGTTTGTTCACGTCCTGAGTAGAGCGATTTTTTAGAATGCATATGGCACATTAAATCGTAGTCTAAAAGCTCAGACGCAAACTCCACTAAAAACGGGCCAAAATTACGCCCACGATTGGGTACGGTGGCAATACGTAGCTTGCCAACATTCGGAATAGTTTCGAATATTGTTTGTGCGCGGCTTGCAATATCCTCGTTAGCGGCGGTGATAAACACATCAACAGGAAGTGGCATATTAGCCGCAGATGAGGCGAATTTTTCGATAAAGTCATCGTAAAAAATGTGTAGTACAAGAGCAACGCTTTGCGACTTGTATGCATCAGTAGGCTCGGGTAAAGAGTCCTTCTGTAAATCAGCAATTTGAGAGTCTGCAAGATCAGAGTCTGTTAATTCATCGTCGTCTAACTGTGGCTCATCAAACCAATGCTCACCTTCTTTAAATGCAAACTGGTTGTAGCCTGTTTTAAGCTCGGTATTTGGTATCCAACGCCTGATTTCTCCGCTACGGTGGCGGTTATCTTCTCTGCCATGAAAAGCATAGTGCAATAGAGGAGAGGTGCCAGAATGATACACATCTTGATACTGGCGCATGTAGGTTTCAGTGTCAAAATGCGCGCTTGGATTTACATTGGCAAAATACGAACGGTCAACGTAATGCGCAAAAGCGGCCAGTTCCGATTCAAACTGTCCGTAGCGGCGCTCATAATACTCCCAATCAAACAAACCTAAGGCACTGACTGCAATAAAAGGTTCTACGTAATTGCGCAGATGCTCTGGTGCATCTGTAAAGTCTTCTTCGCTTGGTATTGAGCGTTCAATTTGTTTGCCGCGTTCATCAAATTTTTTGTATTTGGTGTTTTTGGGTATTTTGTAAGGCTCACCGGTTTCAGGGTTAATTTCAGGTACAATTTCTTTTTCTGCACCGTCTTCAGACTTAGTTTCAGCTTTAGGTGCTGCTGTAATTTCCATTTCGTCTGTAGAAACGCCAGAAGCATCTTTTCCAGACCTTTCTGCCTTGCTCTTTTCTCTTCCAAAAAATCGACGTAATTTGCTCATATTCACCTCTACAGCCCAAACAACGACATAGGATTAACATTGCCGTTACCAGAAATCGCATCGTCTACATCAAACAAAGGGTAAGCGCTACTGGGCATCATGTGCCTGTGCCCAGTGTATAGAGCGTACATGTCTTCAATTTCTTCTGTGCTGTAATGAATGTTGTTTAATAAGTTATGTAACACGGCTTCAATCGCACCGTCGTGCACGGTCGAAAGCTCAAAAAAATGAGTTTGTGTGTACGACTCTCGCCCATACACAAATTGGTAAGGCTCTTTCAGCTCTAAGGCCGGATGGCGGGCATAAATATCTAAAAACTGACCATTCGGTGAGGTAAGTAAAGACTCAATAAACAAGGAACGGTCGAGCATTAAGTATCCTTCTCCCATCGCTACTTCGTCTTGAAACACTGGGTGCATAGTCGCAGTGGCTTCTCCCAAGCTATGCTCGCCACCTTTGGTGGTCATAAAGTATAAACCTTCGGTATTTTTAGATAGTAAAATAGTGAGTAGTTTTTGGATAGTGCCTGAGTAACCCACATCTATCATTACCGGCAAGTTATTTTCAAATAAGCCTATACCGCGCAAATATGCAAGGTAGTCGGTGCGGCTGTCTATAGTGAGCTCGTTTAAAAGATGGAGTCTTTCCTCAAAAAGTGATTTTACGCTGTTAAGGTCAAGTGGCAGTTCAATATCACCTTCGAGTAAATCTTCACTAAATAAATACCGTGCTTGATTACCTGAAAACCCAAAGCGATGCGTCAACAAGGTTTCTAATGTGCCTTTGTATTTATGGCCTAAACTGATATCCCAAGTAGCCATGTCGGTCACGCAAATACGAAACAAAAAGGTACGCGATACGCGTAAATAACAGCGCTCAATATCGGGCATAACACCCTGTTTTACCAAGGCATCGTATGCACGTTTGAAAAAGTAACCTTCGCGGGCGAGAAACACTAAGGAGATGGGCGTTTGTGCTTGCTCACCTTCTTTATTAGCTTCATTAGTATGAATAAGCGTTTTAAGTGATTCAAAATAGCGGGTGCACATAGGCCCAAGAAACTGGTATCCAAAATCTTTAAGTGCAACGAGATTACTGTCCATATTTACGCGGGTAAAACCATCTAGATATAAAGCCGCGATGATAACATATTGTTGCCGGGGCTAAAGCGCAAATTCTTCTGAAATTAAGGGCAAGGTGCCTAAATATCGCGTAAAAGCTTTAAAAATCTTTGTTTCTCTTGGTCCATAGAATAGTGTTTTACCGTTTGTGCACCGCGCAATTTTTTAAGAATATGCCATGGTTTGTTTATATTGCTTAAGGCTTGCTCAATAGCCTGCTGCACAGCCTCAGTTTGTTGCGAGCAGATGATGAGATTATCAAAGTTACGCTTATATTCATTGTTCGCCTTGCAGTCGGGCACTATCGCCATATCTGAAAGCTTCATGGCCTCTATGCCAGGTAAATAAAAACCTTCTGT
>CAZUON010000077.1:0-7475 GCA_964621345.1 uncultured Glaciecola sp.
CCAGTAGCGGTGCTTGCGCCTAAGTTTGAGAAATTAGCGCCTCCTTGACCAATGGAGCCTTGTGAGAAATGAAAAGACTCAGGCGCAACATACACATTAAAGCTCTGCCCTTGTGCTTGAGGTGGCAACGGATTATTGCCTATAACAGATGGAGTGTTGCCAAGTTCGCCGTGCAATTTTTCGTAAAAATTACTACTGCTCGTATTCGCAACAACACTTCCAAGCCCGACCCGATGGCTTAATACAAGCTCTGTCTCTTCACCCGCTTGAGCCTGCGATAATCCTGCTGCGTCTTGCTCAACACGTTCAGTAACTATCTCAGCTGAGCTCTCTACAGAATCTACAGCAGTTAAACTTTCAGTATTATCGCTAACGTTGGCGTCATTGCCTGAATCAGCATCGGCTATTGTGTTTGCGCCTGCGAAACCACCAACTAAGTCTTGATTTTGCTTTTGTTCAACACTTTGCCCATCACGAAGCTCTTTCGTTTTTAAGGCCTTTACTGCCTTGTCGAGTTCCTTCGCCTTTTTTTTGATCTGTTTTTTTTTGTTTTTTGCCGAATCAACTTTATTCGAGCTCACACTGTCTGTCTTTTGCGTGTTTTCTTCAAGTGAGCTTTCTTGTTCACTTTTTTTGTCTAAATTTGCGCTAGGCTTCTTATCAGATTCTTTCATCTTCTTTCTCAAACAGTGGTGTTATAAACAGACTACTAAAGGCGCAATTGATTACCAATTATCGCTCACCAAAAGCACTGCTTACATTAGTAAATACTGGTTTCCAAAGGTATTGGAATATCGTTTTATCGCCGGTGACAATGTCAGCTTCTCCGGTCATGCCAGGAATAAGTGCTTGGCCTGACGGATCATTTCCAAAATAGGGCGTATCAATGGCAATTTGTACTTTATAGTAAACGCCACCACGTTCATCCGAATCGGTCGTTGGTGAAATTTTTTGTACTATGCCATCTAAGGCGCCATATCGACTATAATCAAAGGCATCAATTTTTATTCGCGCTGGTTGGCCTACCGTTACAAAGCCAATATCCCTTGGCGACAGCTTAGTTTCTAGTATAGCGGTAGCTGTACTAGGCACTATGACCGCGACAACTCCACCAGGTTCAATAACGCTGCCAGATAACTCTGAAGGCACCGATTGAATAATCCCATCAACTGGAGCATGTATCGTCGTTTGCGCGACTTGAGAGGACGACGCTCTAAGCCTTGCTTCAAATACCAATAGCTCAGCTTGTGCTTCAGTAAGTTTTTCCCGGGTTTCGCTAAACAATTCAGCTTGTTTTTGCGCCCAAAGGTCGTCAAGATTTTTCAGCGTCTCCGCCAGTACCTTTTCCTTGCCCTCTAATCCTTTTAATTCGCGAATATAAGAATCAAGTTTTTGCTGATTTTCAAGAAATTGTACATCCGATATAACGCCCGACTCATCGAGCTCTTTCATCATTCCAACGGTTTTTTGCGCAGCGGATATCTGATTATTCAAAGCGGGAATTTCATCAGCAATGGCTTGATATTCAGCCTGTGTTTTTGCCTTTTCTGACTCGGTAGATTGCTCTAAACGGTCATACTGCTCATTCATTGCATCTAGGGCAGATTGTTGTTGCGAAACCAGGTCTGAGTAATCGCTAGCGTAGGCAGAGAAATCTGCTGGCCGGCGTTCAACAAAAGCATTAAATCTCTCTATTTTCATCAAAGCGTTGTCGCGTTGGCTTTTAATCTCTTCTTCTGTAGATTGACTATCAATGGCAGAGAATACTGCAATGATGTCGCCTTGTTTGACCACGTCACCTTCTTCCACGTTCACTTGCGCAAGGGTGCCACCTTGTTGACTTTCAATGACTTGCCGGTGACCTAGCGGAACCACCTCTCCCCTTGCTTTTGCAATCTCTTCAACAGTCGCAAAAATTGACCATACCACCATCACGGTTATGGCAAGAATTATCGCAAGCGCGATGTTTCGTATTAATTTCCTTTCAACAGGCGCTTCTATTGAATCGGCAAACTCGTGCTCTGGCCATACGCGGTTCGCAAGTTGACGACTATCCATGATTTTCTCCTGCATTAGGTGTTACGGGTTCGGGTTCATCGGGAAAAGGACCAGCAAATACTAGCGTGCCTTTGTCTAAAATCACGACCTTATCAGCTAACTTAATTAAATCTTGGTCGTGGCTACTGAATAAAACGGTCGCATTACCTTTAAGTTCATTCAATGTTTTCATTAACTGTTGCTTAGCCAGAGGGTTGCGATTCGCGTTAGGCTCATCTAATACAATAAAACTTGATTTTTTAAGCAGTGCGCGGGCTAAACTTATGTATCCACCCTCCACAGCTGATAGCATATTGCTACCATAACCGACTAGGTTCGCATTTATGTCGTTATCTAGTGCCTCTAGCAAGGCCTCAGCACCGCTCGCTTTCAAAGCCTCAAGAAGCTGTTCATCGCTTGCATCAGGCTTTGCCACTCTTAAGTTTTCGGCAAGTGTGCCAGGAAAAATGTCAGGCTGAAAAGGGCTAAACGCGGCGGATTTTCTGACACTTTCTGGGTCGTACTGTTTCATATTTTTATTGTTTAGGGTCACATAACCGGCCTGCGGCTCAATCACACCCAACGCTGCGAGCAGTAATGAGGTTTTCCCTGACCCATTCGGCCCGATAACCGCGACGAGTTCACCGGGCGTAACATCAAAACTAATGCCTGATAACGCCGGCTCGCCGGCTGCAGAATAACGAAGCGTTAAATGTGCAAACTCTAACTGCGGTGCTTTGCTAGTATCAAGCACGTCAAGCTGCACTCGGTTTTGCTCGGTTTGAGTTTGCATAAAACGGTCAAATTGCTCAATGCTTGAGCGCATCATTTTAAACTTCGCGGAGGATGAAAAAGCAATTTGCGCAGGGCCCGTTATACGCCAAATTAACATAACCGAGGCAATCAGTGAGCCTGGTGTCATATCTTGAGCGATGACCAAAAAGATCCCAACAAACACTGTCGCAAGCGCGGTAAACATACTCATAGCATGTGCCACAGCGGCACTTAAGCCATTTCGTTTACCGTATAAGAAATTTTGTCGAGCATTTTCCCTGCACTGACGAGCAAAACGCACTAGCCATGTTTCACTGCTACCGCTAGCTTTTAGTTGGAGAATGTTTTTTGCAAATTCATTGACGTTCTCTTGGTATTCGCCCGATATTGTCGGCGCCGCTCTTGACGCATATTTGCTAACCGCTTTGCTTACCAAATAATAAAGCAGCAGCATAACTATGGGTACTAATACCAATACGCCACTTAACAAGGCAATGGCAAAAAACGCAATCAACGCAAAGGGTAAGTCTATTAACCCGGCACCACCAGGGCCACTTAGCATCATTCTGACCTTCTCTGCGTTTCGCATACGAGCGATGTGATTGCTCACACCTACCCGCGACAGAATCATCAATGGTAAGTTAAGCAAACGCTGAAAAGTTAGTTCCGATAAATCACGGGCAAGTCGGTTACTTACTCTAGAGAGAATGCTTGCCCGAATTAAGCGAGCGCCAACCAACACGACAATTGCCAGTGCTGCGCCTATCGCTATATCAGGAAGAGCCTCGGGAGCTTGACCACCGATTACGCGGTCGTAAACTGACATCGTAAACAGGGGTACCGCTAAGGCCGCTAAGCTAGACAGGAGACTCAGCCAAAAAACAGGCCGATACCATTTTGTTCGCGACGACATTATGGCAGAAAAAGCTTTAATCACCTCTTTGTTACCAGGTACTTTATGCACAATCACGCAATGGCTTGTTTCGGGTACGTCTGAGATAGAAAACCTTTCCCATTCGCTCTCTTTTGCATTGTCGTGCTGCAAAGTCTTACGCTCAAAATGAGAGTCGCGTCTGCGCATCAAATAAGCCGGTTCATCCTCTGGAATCACTACAAACGGATAATTGACGCTTTTGACAACATCTTTATGAGTAAGTTGTAAACCTACAGACAAACCAAACTTTTTAAGCGCATGAACAAAATCAACGCTGCTTAAGTGGTTAAACGCAGTGTTTTGTTCAGCATTTTTAGCTTGAGCGTATAAACCTAGCTCTTGCAGCAAGCAATACAGTGCAACTTGTAAATCATTATTCGCCATTTTGCGCTCCCTGCTCAGTAGCCTCTTGCTTAAGTATGCGAGCGCTCTGTTTTTCTAAGATAATCTTTCTATCTGCAATGTCTTCAATTGCCTCGAAATAACTCGCGGCAAAAATAGTCATAGAACCTTTTAAATCACTCAACAATTCAATTAACTTTGCTTGCGCACTTGCATCTAAAGAAATCATTGGTTCGTCGAGAAGTAATATTGATGGGCTTTGCACAATTGAGCGAATAATAGCAATAAGTTTTACCGCGCCTTTATTCAAATTTTGACTATCGTTTTCACCTACCGTTGTTTGATAGCCAGATGGCAACTGCGCAAGCGTTGCACTTAATCCCAAGCGCTGTGATAGTTCCATGGCATAAGGTTCAAGTTGTGATTGGAACATGGTCATATTCTCAAGCACTGTGCCAGCAAAAAGCGTTGGCCACGGCGCCAAATAAATCACAGACTGCCTAAATTCATCTCGATCGTGCTCACTCAATGCAACATTTGCGATACGAATACCCCCGCTGTCGGGAGTATTAAAACCGCCGATGCAACTTAACAATAGACTGGCGTGAGTGAGCGGATTTGACTGCACGCATACTAGGTCGCCAGCCCTTATATCACCATTTAAGGCATGTATTGTGCCGCCCACATTTGCATAAGAGAGCTTCTCAAACGTAACGGGGCCTATTGGTAGTTTTTGTTGATAACATGTAGTTGCGCTAAATGACTCTTGCTCTAGACTGAGTAGTTCATCCACATCTGCCATCGCAGTTTTTGCTGAAATAAGACGAGAACGGAGGTTGATAATTGCACTTAAAGGCGCTACGGCACGCCCCGCTAAAATAGAACAAGCCGCTAACCCACCGGTGGTCAAGTTTCCATCTAACACCGCTAAACATCCTAACAATACAAGTAATAAGGTAGTTCCTTGAGATGCGCCTTGCACAAACTCCTGCAATTTAGAAGAGAGCCAATCGACATCTTCTTGTAGGGCCAAACGCTTGTGATTTATTTCTTTATACTGACGAGCGCAGCTTGTTTCTAGCGCAAGTGCTTTTGCCGTTGTTAAGCCTGACAAGGTATTAATAAGCAAGCGAGAGCGCTGCGCTTCAGTCATTGAGAGTTCGCGGGTATAGTTTGACAGTTTACGATTAATACTCATCACCAGTGCAATCACAATAAACCACACCACCACGGGGATCATGACTAAGTACCCCCCAATATAGGCAACTAAGCCTAAAAACAGCAGTACAAAAGGAATATCCATAAAGGCGAGTGCTGCTTGCCCAGAAAACAAATCTCTCATTGAGGATACGCTGTTTAAACCATTAATTATTTTACCACTACCGTACTTCTCAATATCAGAGTGCTTGGCATTGAGTAAGGCTTTAACCGATTTAATGGTAGTAGTTAATTCAAAATTAGCTGCAGAGGATGCAAGCATCCAACTTCGCGCATAACGCAAAAAGAGCTCTAGCAATATCGCAATAGATACACCCAAGACTAAAACCGTAGCGGTTCCATGGCTTTGATTTGGCAAAATTCTGTCGTAAATCTGTAACATGGCAAAGGGAAGCGCAAGCGACAGCAAGTTAATAAAAGCAGAAGATAACAGCAAAGAGCGCGAAACGCGGCTGTTATCAAAAGGGGCTAGAATATTGTTCATTTTTGTAAGCCTTAATCCATTATGCGGCAAAGCCTCGTTCGCGGCACGTAAACCTTTGCTAAAGTTACTTTTTTTTGCAATGGTGATAAAATATACTGCAAATCAGAATAAAGCCTAAATGACTAAGGTTCAACCCTTTTATCGTGGGCTCTGTGCGCATTTCCCAGAATCATTAATAAAGCAAACTAATGATGGGACATAACTGGCAGGTAAAATAAAGATGAGCGTATCACAAGCACCTTTTAAAAAAAGGCGATTTACCTCTGTATTGGGCAATACAAAACCTGCACTTGCAATAAATGCTGAGAAGTTAAAAGCATGTGTGCACCGCGCTGCAAATCTGTTTTTGCAAAGGACTTTGCGATACCTAGTATTAGCAGGATGCGCAGTAATAAATATACCAATATCATCCGCCAATACTGAACTCGATGACGCAATAGCAAAAGTACTCGCTGACCGCGTAGCGTTAAGTGTCATATTAAGCGACAGTGATGCGCTAGCATTCGGCGTCAGTGACTTTGACCCAAACACCATTTTTGGTACTGATATAGACAACTTAGGCGACGACGGAACGGTTGCCGCACGCCGCAGTAAGAGTGCTTATGTTTTGCCTTATTCACATGAAATAAAGAATAGCAATGGGCTCGGTGCACATGTGCTCAGCGCAACTGGTTATTATATCGACTCAAATAGCAAACTATCTATCGATACAACGGTCAGCATTGAGGATGAATTCAATGAGCAAAGCTATGGCGTAATGTTAGGTTATGCTTATAAGAAAATGCTAAACGAACGTTTGTCTCTAAGCGGCGGCCTGCAAATGCATGTTATGCGTTACCAAAATCAATTTGTTGCCAACAACGTTATTTCTGAAGTATTTAAACAAGTATACAAAGGCTCACTTGTCGACACTTTCGCTTGGTCAGCTATTTTTGCGCCGCAATTGGAGCTTGAATATATCCAGCCACAAACGTGGGGGCGCTTTGAGCTCAGTAGCAAAGTGAACTATTTTACCAGCTATACTTGGGGCGATGCCAATATTGGCAACCCAAGTGGTCATTATTTTACTAATCAGATTTTTGCCTATTATGACATTTTCGATAAGTCCCAAACCCTGTTTACGGGTGCAAAGCGAGTAGACGTGTCAGATAGTATTAGGAGCGGTTTAGGCTCGTCATTTTACTACGAAGCTTCTTTTGGTTGGCTCTACAATCAACCTAGCCGATACGAGTGGCTAGAGAATATAGGCGTGGGTCTCAACTTTAACTATGGCTCATCGCTTAGAGGGGGCAGCATCATGCTCTATTTTAATAAATAAAGAGTCATACCTTACATTGTTATGGCTTTAAGGGTATTTGACTTGCTCAGGCGTTGTAGTAACTTATAATTTGAATTAACTAATTTCCGTATATCAATAAGAGTCCATATCATGAAAACGAATTCAATTGACAAAAAGAGAGTAAGTTTCTTAATCGCGTTTGGCGCCGTTTTATTTTTGCAAGGCTGCGAGAGTACCTCTCAACAAATGATAAACAAAGGCTATCCAGTCGCATACGCCCAAGGTTACGACGATGGTTGTCATAGTGGTAACAAAGCAGGCGGCAGCTTTTTTGACGAGTTTATAAAGGACGTTAATCGCTTTGACAACGATACGCAATATGCTCAAGGCTGGTCAGATGCGTTTAG
>CAZUON010000078.1:0-7466 GCA_964621345.1 uncultured Glaciecola sp.
ATCTCCCAATCATTCCCCTGAGCTAGAGGGAGATACCGGCCTTCGCCGGTATGACAGATTTTATTGAGCAACTATTCGTGATTACCGCCTTAGCGGGAATGACCCGTTGGATTACGGTGTCGCCGGTGGTAGGTATAAGTCCACTCTATCTGCAAACGGTTTAGGGATTTCAACTAAAGGTTCGGGCCGGGGCATCTCGTTTGCCCAGCGCCAATATTCGTCGCGCAACTCGTTTGCGATGTCAGGGTAGCTGTTGATCAAATTTACCCGCTCTGGCTGGCTTTGTTGCATATCAAATAGGTATTCTCGCGCAATACCGGCCTGCATGTACTTCCAATTACCCTTGCGGACGGCACGCTGAAAATAAAAGCGCCAAAACAAAGGACGCTCATCAAATTCGCTGCTATCGCCTTCTATCAATGGCATCAAATCAAGACCATCTAAGTTATCAAGGCGAGTAACATTCGCTTCTTTTAAAGCGGTATAGCCCACATCCAATGCAGAGACTGGCGTGTCTATCACCATGCCTGCGGGGATGCGATTCGGCCATTGCATAATAAAAGGTACTCTAAGCGCCCCCTCAGTAAGCATGCCCTTTTCGCCAGTAAAGGGATCGTTGCGCGAACCATTCCATGCCTCACCTCTTTTGGCAATTGGCGCATCTGTCATGTCGTCCCCAAGAGGGGCGCCGTTATCACTTAAAAATACAATAATTGTGTTATCTAAAATATTATAATTTTCTAATTTCTTTACTAACTCGCCTACGCCATCATCAATCGCTGCCATCATTGCTAATGCGTAGCGACGGCGCTTAGGCATGTCGTCATCGAAGCGGTCTAAATACTTTTGAGTCGCTTCTAAAGGCACATGCGGCGCGTAAGGTGACAAGTATAAAAAGAAGGGTTTGCGCCAATATTTATCAATAAAGGAAAGTGACATTTCGTTAACCAAATCTACTCTGAAAGTGTTGTCAACGTAATATTCAGGCTCTATGCGCTGTGCTTTTTTAGTTGTGTTTCGCAAAAAGACGTTTGTATATCCGGCAAACATCTCATCAAAACCTCTTCTGTGCGGGAAGAAATCGAGTTGTCTGTCGAGTGGCACGTTACTCACTCTAAACGGCGACATCTCAGGGAAATTTTCTTGTCCCCATTCAACCGAGTTGTTCTGTATTTCTAAGTGCCACTTCCCTAGCATACCAGTCGCATAGTCAACAGACTGAAACTTACTTGCAATGGTTTCTACCTCTGTTGTCATTGGAATATGCTGGTTCTCATCCATTTTAAAGCGCTGTTGATACTGCCCCGTTAGCATTGCTGCTCTTGAAGGTGAGCACTGTGGAGCGGTTACATAGCCATTGGTAAAGCGTACGCCATTGTTGGCCAAGGCATCAATGTTGGGGGTATATACATCGTCAATGGCGTCTTGAACACTTAGGTCGGCATAACCTTGGTCATCGGTAAAAATAACAATTACGTTGGGGGCTTGGTCTTGCGGTTTAACTTTGGGAAGGCTCGTGGGTAAGTTAATTGGCCGCACTTTAACCAAGTTTGCGCTTTGCTCACCATATACAGCATGAGCAGTAATACTAAGTGGTCTGCCAGGATAATCTATAATGGTTTGCTCTGGGATTTTTGTACGAAATCGATGACGGCCTTCGGGGCTATTACAAGCGCGTCCCACACCGCCCTCGGCAATAACATTGGTAGGCTCTTGCTCGCTAATAGTGACTTCGTCGCCGCCTAAAGACTGAGTCCATAAACGCAAATTCACAGGGCTATCAACATTCGTTTGACACGCCCACCCCATAACAAAATACGCACCATTGGTTTCGACTATTCCATCAATAAATCCGGTAACTTTTGTCTCTGGAGGAACCGGCAATACAGCTTGGCTTTTGCTATTTAAGAATGCACGCTGCGAGGGAGATTGCGCTTCGACAAATAACTTTGCTCCCGGATTAGCGAACACCTCGGCTTCTGAAATTTCAAAGGTGAAGCGGTGATCTCCATCAGTTTGGCAGCGTTTATCTACGGCGGGCTCAGAGCCGTTATTTGCCTCACGACTCTGAATCAGTGTGGCATCCTCTCGTGATTCACCGGCATAAAGATTCACCGTTATTGAAGACTCATTGCCTTGTTCACATGCCCAGCCTGAGAGCTTTATTCCATTTTTATTATTTGCTAATGCTTGTAAAAAGCCTTGAATTTCACCTGCATGGGCTAAGTTAAATATAACGGAGGAACTACTTAAAATTACCATCACGCAAGCGGTCGCTAACGCTCTTGCCATTAACATCTTTCTCACTAACATCTCACCATCCTACTGTCATCCCTTACAAAGTTGATTAGTGCAGTCGCACGTACATTTTAAATTCATTAATACGTTAACGCTGGTTACCTAAAAGTCATGAATCTATTTGTCCAAAGATTACTCGCAAAGCCATAGCGAGTAAAGCTCAACCTCTTTTGTTTATTCACTTTTGACATTATCATTACAGTGGTTATAAGCACTATCAATGAGTAATATTGAAATTAACATCTTGTGGTATACTAAGCAGGATTTTTAAGCACGCAAAGTGAGGAAGCGCGTTGAGTATTACCATTAAAACTGCCGACGAAATAGAGAAAATGCGGGTAGCAGGCAAATTGGCCTCCGACGTATTGGTCATGATTGGTGAACACGTTAAAAAAGGCGTGACGACAGAAGAACTCGATAAAATTTGTCACGATTACATTGTGAATGAGCAAAAAGCCATTCCCGCGCCCTTAAATTATGGCCATCCGCCGTTTCCAAAGTCTATTTGCACCTCTGTGAATCATGTCATTTGTCATGGTATTCCTGCCGACAAAAAACTAAAAGAAGGTGATGCGCTAAATATTGATGTTACGGTAATAAAAGACGGTTACCACGGCGATACTTCTAAAATGTTTGTGGTTGGTAAACCCACTATTCTTGCTGAGCGTCTCATTCGCGTAACTCAAGAGTGCTTGTACAAAGGAATTCAGATGGTTAAGCCGGGCATGCGCTTAGGTGATATCGGTCATGCCATTCAAACACACGCAGAAAGCCACCATTACTCGATTGTACGTGAGTATTGCGGGCATGGTATTGGCGCAGTGTTTCATGAAGATCCGCAAGTTGTGCATTATGGCCGCCCAAACACCGGTGAAGTACTTGAAGCAGGCATGTGTTTTACCATTGAGCCCATGGTAAATGCTGGTAAGCGCTACTCAAAAGTATTGCCCGACAAATGGACGGTGGTCACCAAAGACCGTAGCCTTAGCGCACAGTGGGAACATACTTTATTGGTCACCGAGACCGGTGTAGAAGTCTTAACCCTTCGAGATGAAGAGGATTTGCCACGAGTCATCTCGCACAGTTAGCCTTATAAAGTAAATAGTTAGCCAAAATATAACAAGGATTCACTTTACATGACGATTGATAGTCTCATTGCCAAAGTGCGCGATATTGAAAGCATCAATGACATCGCGAGCTTTAAAGCTTGTGTTGAGCAGAGTTATGATTGGCTGCGCGATAACTTTAATAACGTGCATGTTGATGAGCTAGTGGTTGCGCGCGCTAACTTTACCGATGCGCTTTTGTGCCACGCTTGGGAGATATTAAAGCTAGATCAGCAAAAGCATCTAACGCTATGTGCCGTAGGCGGATATGGTCGCGGTCAACTTCAACCCTATTCCGATATCGATTTACTCATACTAAGTAAATCGACCTTGCCCACGAGCATTCAGAACGACTTAAGTCAATTTATTACCTTTTTATGGGACATTAAACTCGAAATTGGTCAGTCGGTGCGCACGGTCAAAGAAACCGTTGCACAGGCAAAAGATGACGTAACCATTGCCACTAACCTGGTTGAGGCGCGTCATTTATGTGGGTGTGAAAAAACGTTTGAAACCTTGGTAGAAAAAACAAATACCCAAAAACTTTGGTCGAGTCAGGCATTTTTCTTGGCAAAGCTTGAAGAGCAAAGCAAGCGTCACAAAAAATTTAATGGCACATCCTACAATTTAGAGCCGAACATTAAAGAGAACCCAGGTTGTTTACGCGATATTCAAAACATTGGCTGGGTAGCAAAAAAACACTTTTGCGAATACGACGGTATGACCCTTATTGGTCATGGTTATTTCACTGAACTGGAACATGCAGAGCTAATTGAATGCCGCTCTAATCTTTGGCAAATTCGTTATGCGCTTCACCTTGTAGCAAAGCGCAGCGAAAACCGCCTGCTGTTTGATTACCAACCCGATGTAGCCGAATTACTCGGCTTTGGTGAAGGTAAAGAAGGTGTTGAAAAAATGATGAAACATATGTTTCGCATTGTTCGCCGCGTATCTGAACTTAACAGTATGTTGTTAAAACGCTTTCACGATGAGATTCTGGGCGTAAGTAAAAACAAAGCGGTCATCATAGATGAGCATTTTTATGTGCGCGACGGCCTCATTGGTCCACGTAACGAAAGCTGCTTTAGTTCTCCCCTCGCTATTTTAGAGTTTTTATCAGTACTGAAAGCCCATCCTGAAATCACGGGTCTTGATGCAGATTGTATCCGTCAAGTACGTAATGCCCGGCGCGATTTCCAAGCAACTTATTATTGTAATATTGCTGAGTGTCGCACTAAGTTTATCGAGTTGGTGTCTGATCCAAGCTTCTTCGACTTAGGCTGGGATGTGATGTATCAAAGTGGCATTTTGCAATCGTATTTGCCCGAATGGGACAAGATTGTAGGTATGATGCAGTTTGATTTATTTCATGCTTATACCGTAGACGAACATACCCACCGTTTAGTCAAACATGTAAGACGTTACTATACCCAGAGCGCTGAATTTCCACGCTGTTCGCGCATTGTAAAAAACTTAGACGAGCCTCAGGTATTGTTCATTGCTGCAATATTTCACGATATCGCTAAAGGACGCAATGGCGATCACTCCAAACTCGGTGCACAAGACGTAAAAGAATTCTGTAAGAGTCATAACATTCCGAGCAAGCAAGCGAATATGATTGCATGGCTGGTAGAGCAGCATTTATTGATGTCGGTAGTTGCCCAGCGCAGAGATATTTATGACCCAGAAGTGATAAAAGAATTTGCCAGCGAAGTAAAAAGTCATACCCATTTAGATTTATTATATGCCCTTACCTTAGCGGATATTCGTGCGACAAACGATAACTTATGGAACGATTGGAAAGCATCGTTGCTGCGCGAGTTGTACCTTTTAACTCAACAAGCCTTAGACAACGGTTTGGAGTGTCAGCGTACCTTCCAAGAGCGGGTTGACGAGCATAAACAATCCGCACTACAAAAGCTTGATTTAAAAGGCGTGCAAGCGGGTGCGGCCAATCCGTTTTGGTCACAAATGCGCAGCGATTATTTTGCACGATTTAAGCCCAAACAGATTGCATGGCATACTGAAACGATATTAAAAGCGGGCACCATTTCGCCTGACGAAATTATAGTCGCCGCGAGCAATCGAACTACCGCTGCAGGCACAGAGCTATTAATTTATTGTCAAGACCGGCCAGCTTTGTTTGCACAAATTGCCTCGGTGCTCGACAGCCGAAACTGCTCTATTCACGACGCACAAATTGTGGTGACTAACCAAGGGTATGTATTCGATAGCATGATTGTACTTGATCAGAATTCTGAGCGAATAGAATCTGAAAACCGTGTGAACAAATTAGCAGAAGCAGTGCATCAGCAATTGGTTAAGCCTGGCCGCTCACACAAAAACCAAAGGCGTATGTCGCGACAAATGAAACAGCTAGACGTACAAACCAAAGTGCGTTTTTATTCTAGTCAAGACGATGCCACGCTCGTTGAGCTTGAAGCACTAGACGCGCCGGGTTTACTTGCCCGCATTGGCCATTTATTTGTAGATTTAAACATCACCCTAAAAATGGCGAAAATTGCTACCATTGGTGAACGCGCAGAAGACGTATTTATTGTGTGCAATTGTGACGGAAAAGCACTCACTCAAGAGCAACAAGTATTACTGAAAAAACAACTCATCATTAAACTCGATCAACCGGAAGTGAACACAGCAATATGACCCAAGACCTTAATACCAAACTGACCCAACTTGCACACATTATTGACCACGCGTTTGATACTCGCGATACCTTTACCGCACAAACTGCAAGCCCTGAGCTTAAGCAAGCAGTTACTGATGCCATCGCCCTACTCAATTCAGGTGAAGCTCGCGTTGCAGAAAAGCTAAACGGCCAATGGCAAGTAAATGAGTGGCTCAAAAAAGCCGTATTGTTGTTTTTTAAATTAAACGATAACCAAGTAATTCCCGGCGCTGAGTCGACCTTTTACGACAAAGTACCGCTTAAATTCACTGACTACGACCAAGCCCGTTTTGCAAAAGAAGGCATGCGCGTTGTGCCACCGGCAACAGTTCGCACAGGTACCTTTATTGGTAGCAACGTTGTACTAATGCCCTCTTACGTTAATATTGGCGCCTATGTCGACAGCGGTACAATGGTCGATACTTGGGCAACCGTTGGTTCTTGCGCACAAATTGGTAAAAACGTGCATTTGTCGGGCGGCGTTGGTATTGGTGGTGTACTAGAGCCTCTGCAAGCCAGCCCAACTATTATTGAAGATAACTGCTTTGTTGGCGCACGTTCAGAGGTGGTCGAAGGCGTGATTGTTGAAGAGGGCGCGGTAATATCGATGGGCGTATATATAGGCCAATCTACCCGTATTTATGACCGCGAAACTGGCGAGATTCATTATGGCAGAGTACCAGCAGGTGCCGTGGTTGTGCCGGGTAATCTACCTAGCAAATGCGGTAAATACAGCTTGTACGCTGCCATTATTGTGAAAAAAGTAGATGCTAAAACTCGTGCTAAAGTGGGTATCAATGCGCTTTTACGCGGAGCAGTAGAATAAGCGCCCAGTGAGCATCAGCAAAAACCACAATAGCCAATACATCGCGCAAAACCAGCTTAGTCTGCTTTTGCGCGTGCGCTATGGTGAATGCGATGCCCAAGGCGTAGTGTTCAATGCCCGCTATGGCGATTATGCCGACATCGCCGCGACCGAATACATGCGTGTATTAATAGGCGATTATGCGCAGTTGAACAAAGCCGGGTTTGAGAACCAAGTTGTGAGCTATCATATTGATTGGAAAGCCTCGGCCAAATTCGACGATATTTTGAAGCTGAACGTCAGCACAAGTCATGTTGGCAATACCTCTTTTGCCTTTGAGATTGATTGCACTAAGCAAGTAGCAGAAGAATGGCACAGCGTCGCTAAAATGAGCATAACCTATGTCATGGTCGATGCCCAAAGCTTTACCAAATGCCCTATCCCGGATGTTCTGCTAACGAGCTTTTCAAAGCGTTTTGAAGTCAGTGTTGACCAAGCGGGCATTCAGCTCTAAATACGACTGAGGTTGCTTGCAGGAGGTACCGGCCTTCGCCGGCATGACGGTTTTTTT
>CAZUON010000079.1:0-7327 GCA_964621345.1 uncultured Glaciecola sp.
TAAAGGCCTCGATTTTCGAGGCCTTTTTTATTGCTTTAAGACTACCCAATGTTTTCTAAAAAAGCATGCGGCAAGCGCCTTTAAACAATCTACGCTTGATTGGATGCAATCCCTTCACCTTCGGTGGTTATTGAATTATACTCACCAATATGAAATCTCAGCCGTTTGTCACGTCATTATTACTCATAGCTTGCCTCGTTTTTACGCAGGTGACAGGAGTCTTTGCGTCTGAACAAACTGAGTGTTCTATGGCACAGATGTCAGATTCAACTATGACGTATGCACTCGACAGCGAGGACGATGCAATAAACGAGAAGCACAGCAGCGATTTAATAAAAACGCCTGTGGACGATTGTTGTGAAGATGCTCAGGCTGGTCCTTGTTGTTTCGACGACTGTAAATGTACAGATGCCTTACTATCTTTCGCTTTTATTTCTACGCAGCTAATTAAAAGCAGTAAACGCCTTGCACAACGGGCCATAGACGATTCAAGTTTCGCACTCTTACATCCACAAATACAGCGTTTGCAACGCCCTCCAATACACTCTTTCTCATAACAAAAGCGTTTTCATAACAACAAATGTTATGAGCTTTTGCCACATTTAATCCATTCATCCTAAACGATAAAGGATGAATACGTTTTATTGTCCCGATGAGAAGATATTTTGCATATGAAAATCCCGGTTACCCTAGCTTTCAAGCATTTTTGCCGAGAAAGGCTGAATGCTACTTTCAACAAAAAAGCTCATACCTCTACTTTAGTTCTACTACTTATTGCTAGCCTGCATACACTGAATGTTGCACACAGCGCAAATGAACATGGTAATGATTTAAGCCAGAGTACAAGCAAACATATAAACCAGAACCAAGGGGGTGCAAGCACGCAAATCACCCTCAGTCTCGAAAAAGCGATTGAAATAGCGTGGCAAAGAGATATTTGGAAGCAAAAAAGCCAATCGACCGAACGCGCGCTGACTGCATTGAGCGAAGGCGCGGATACCTTACCTGATCCTAGTTTGAGCCTTAGCTTGCTGAACATGCCAACTGACAGCTTTGAGTTTAATCAAGAGCCCATGTCGCAGCTAAAACTAGGCATATCGCAGCTTTTGCCACGAGGACGAAGTACTCAATTACAAGCATCTTTGCATCAGCGTCTAGCGCAACAACAGCCATTTTTACGCCAAAAT
Source organism: uncultured Glaciecola sp. (assembly GCA_964621345.1). Lineage (GTDB taxonomy): Bacteria > Pseudomonadota > Gammaproteobacteria > Enterobacterales > Alteromonadaceae > Glaciecola. Next base: position 1,188 of record CAZUON010000079.1, read on the forward strand.
AGAGATGCAAAAATTACTTTAGAAACGTCTGAGCGATTCCTTGATGCATACCACGCCACTGCTAGTTACGCATATGTGGCAGAGCAACGACCATTATTAACCAAACTAATCGACGTGGTAAATGCTCAGTATGCAAGTGTATCTGGCACAACCCAGCAGCAAGATATTATTCGAGCCGAGCTAGAATTAATGCGTTTAGACGACAAGTTGCTACAACTTAAGACTCAACAAGACATCGCGATAGCTAAACTAGGGGAATATCTATTTTCAGATACTCATAACAATAAGCAGCCAGCATTCGAATTTATGATAAGTCATGCTGCACCGAGTATTCCTGTTACATCGAACCCACAAGCTACTGGTAGTTCGAAAAACACTAATGGCAGCCTGCCGAGAGATATAAGAACAGTATTGGCAAGCGGGTATAGTGATCAGGTAGCAAGATTACTTCAAGACCACCCAAGCTTGTTTGCCTTAGAGCAGTCGGTTCGTGCTGGGCAAATCGAACAAGATATCGCTAAACAAGCCTACAAGCCGCAATGGGGCGTCAGCGCCAGTTATGCCTACAGGGATGAAAGTGATTTAGGACAAGACCGAGCAGACTTTTTTTCCATCGGCGTGAGCGTAAATATGCCATTGTTTTCGTCAAAACGGCAAGACGGCGCAGTGAGCGCGAAAGTTCATGAAACTGAAGCGATGCGCACGCAAAAACGCTTAATACATCGCGAATTAATCAGCGCCTTACTCTCGGCTTATGCGCAATTTGAGGGCGCACTGGAGCGTCAGCAATTTTATGAACTGCATATTATTCCGCAAACTGCGGTAAACGCGAAAACAGCGCTTGAAGCCTACACCAACGACAGAGGGGATTTTGCAGAGCTGGTCAGGGCCAAAATTACTGAACTCGACGCGCAGCTTGAATTGTTAGCTATCCAAACAAAAACACTCAAGGCACAAGCGAGTATGCGTTATTTTTTGACACAGAAATCTGAGCCGAGCTTAGCGCCAGACATTGTCAAAACACAGCGCACTACAAAACTTCAGAAGGGTAGTCATTATGGCGAATAAAGTGAGTTTAAAAACAAACATAACGCTTATAACAATTGGACTCGTGTTAGGTGTGGTGCTCAGTTATTTAGCTTTTCACCTTCGCAGTTCATCTGTGCATGATGGCGCTCGAAGCGCTCAGGGCGATATTCAACAAACAAGCAAACCCTTATATTGGGTTGCCCCTATGGACCCTAACTTTAAACGTGACAAACCAGGAAAATCCCCAATGGGTATGGATTTGATACCCGTTTATGAAACCGACAAAAGTGAAGATTCGCCCGGTATGGTTGAGATAGACCCCGTTGTTGAAAATAACATTGGCGTGAGAACGGCGCGAGTGAAAAGGATACCAGCGTCGCTTGACTTAAACATGCTGGGGAGAGTGGAATATGCACAAGATCTCATCACCCACATCCATCCAAGAATATCCGGGTGGGTAGAGCGCTTATACGTATCGGCCAAAGGGGATTTTGTGACGCAGTCTATGCCGCTGTACTCCTTATATTCGCCTGAACTAGTAAATGCGCAAGAAGAGTTTGTAATTGCCCTTGCACAAGGTAACCAAAACCTAATTAGAGCTGCAGAATCGCGTTTATTTTCTTTGAATTTACCCACTACATTTATCGCTGATTTACGCAAAAACAAACAGGTGCAGCGAGCCGTAACATTTTACGCTCCGCGCAGCGGTTATGTGAACGAACTCGCTATTAAACAAGGCTTTTATGTCAATCCAAGCGATACGATGTTGTCGATTGCAGGCCTTGATGAAGTCTGGCTAATAGCCGATGTGTTTGCAAAGGATGCTTGGGCTATAACACAAGGAAATACAGTTAATGTTTATTCGGAGTTCACACCGCAAAAATCGTTTAAAGGCAAGGTGGATTATATTTATCCCACGCTGAGCGATAGCGCGAGGACACTGCAAATAAGAACGGTGTTGGACAATTCATCTACAAATTTTAGGCCCGGTATGTTTGTTGAACTCAAGATGCAAACAAATACAGCGCTAGAGACCGAAGCAGAAAGCGTACTTGCAGTACCTGCTCAGGCGGTAATCAGAACGGGCTCACAAGATCGCGTAGTACTTGCGTTAGGCGAGGGTAAATTTAAATCGGTAGGGGTTAAGCTTGGCAGGCAGATAAATGAGTATTTTGAAATACTCGATGGCCTTAAAGAAAACGACGTCATTGTGGTCTCTGCGCAGTTTTTATTGGATTCAGAAAGCGCCATTAATTCAGACTTTATGCGTATGACTGCAATGGAGGAACAAGCTTTTCATGACAACAGTGTCGCTAGCGACAAAGTTATTACCGCACATGCACAAGCCACTATTAATAGTATTGATGAAGATGCTCGCATAGTTAACCTGACGCACGGTCCTTTAGAGGCCTTCTCGATGATGGGGATGACCATGAACTTTATGGTCGACGACGACATCGATTTATCGGTATTAAAACCAGGCATCAACATTCATATTGAAGTCGTAAAAACGCCAAGCGCTATGTATAAGGTAAGCAATATTGATGTGATGGATGAGTCAATGGAGAGTGGTCATGATTAAAGGGATTATTCATTGGTCGATACACAATCGATTTTTGGTCTTATTGTTGACTGCATTTTTAATTGGCCTTGGTGTTTATTCAATTAAAAACACCCCGGTTGATGCGATCCCCGATTTGTCTGATGTGCAGGTGATTGTGAAAACATCCTATCCTGGACAAGCACCGCAGGTTGTCGAGGACCAAGTCACTTATCCTTTAACCAGTGCACTGCTCTCGGTACCCGGTGCGAAAACGGTAAGGGGCTTTTCGTTTTTTGGCGATTCTTATGTGTATGTCATTTTTGATGACAAAACGGACATGTATTGGGCACGTAGCCGAGTCATGGAGTATCTGTCGCAAGTTGCACCAAACTTACCAGCGAGTGCAAAACCTCAACTTGGCCCCGATGCCAGTGGCGTAGGCTGGGTGTATATGTATGCACTTGCGGATCGCAGTGCAAGCCTTGATATTAGCGAACTCACTAGCTTACAAAATTGGTTTTTAAAATATGAGCTACAAACCGTGGCGGGCGTATCGGAAGTGGCGACCGTTGGCGGCATGGTTAAGCAGTATCAAATTGTTGTAGAGCCCTTAAAGTTGCAAGCCTATGGTTTAACACTTAAGCAGGTAAAACAAGCACTTGAACAAGGAAATAGTGAAGTAGGGGCTTCGGTAATAGAAATGGCAGAAGCCGAATACATGGTGCGTGCCAGCGGTTATATTGAAAGTATTGAAGATATAAAGAATATCGCCGTAGTGAGCAACAAAAATACTAGCCCTATTTTTATACAAGATATTGCCACGGTGCAATTTGGGCCACAAATGCGCCGTGGTATTGGTGAGCTAAACGGCGAGGGAGAAGCCGTTGGTGGAATTGTTGTTATGCGGTATGGCGAAAATGCTCAAGCGACAATTAAAGGCGTTAAAGCAAAGCTCGAAAGCCTAAAAAGTAGTTTGCCAGACGGCGTAGAGGTTGTACCGGTATATGACCGTTCTGCATTAATTACCCGCTCAGTAGACAATCTTAGCATGAAGTTGCTGGCTGAATTTGGCATCGTCATCCTAGTGTGCGTGGTGTTTTTGTTTCATCTACGCTCATCATTAGTTGCGATTATTAGCTTGCCAGTTGGTATTTTAGCCGCTTTTATCGTTATGCATATGCAAGGTATCAATGCCAATATTATGTCTTTAGGAGGTATTGCCATTGCCATTGGAGCGATGATTGATGGTGCTATTGTTCTGGTCGAAAATATGCACAAGCATATGGAGCAGACCCCTCTTAATAAAGATAATCGATGGCAGGTTGTTGCGGCCTCAGCTGCAGAAGTTGGCCCAGCGCTGTTCTTTAGTTTGCTGATTATAACAGTGAGCTTTATACCCGTATTCACGTTAGAGGCACAAGAGGGCCGCATGTTTGCCCCTTTGGCGTTTACCAAAACCTATGCAATGGCAGCCGCCGCAATTTTAGCTATCACACTCGTACCCGTGCTTATGGGATATCTAGTGCGCGGTAAAGTACTTGCTGAGCATAAAAACCCGATTAATCGAATATTGTTGGCAGGATACCGCCCTTTGTTGCAACGAGCATTGCGCTTTCCTAAAACTTGTATCGCCATAAATGTTGTCATTTTAGGTATCGGCTTTTGGCCATTAAGCCAAATCGGTAGTGAGTTTATTCCGCAGCTCGATGAAGGTGATTTAATGTATATGCCAAGCACCTACACTGGTGTATCGGTTGGTAAAGCGAGGGAAATACTTCAACAAAGCAATAAATTAATTAAAACCATGCCAGAAGTAGAAACGGTGTATGGCAAAGTAGGGCGGGCCGAAACGGCGACAGATCCTGCGCCCTTAACGATGATAGAAACTTTTATTCAATTAAAGCCGCAATCACAATGGCGCGAGGGCATGACTACTCAAGCGATTGTTGCAGAGCTTGAACGCTTGGTAGATTTCCCTGGTTTAAGCAACGCGTGGGTCATGCCAATAAAAACGCGTATCGATATGCTCACAACTGGTATAAAAACGCCATTAGGGATAAAAGTAGCAGGTCCTGATTTAAGCGTTATCGAAGATATCGGCGAGCAAATCGAAAGTATATTGGCAAGTGTTGAGGGCAGCGCTTCGGTTTATGCAGAGCGAGTTGCTAGTGGCCGCTATGTTAATATCGATATCAACCGTGTTGATGCTGCCCGCTACGGTTTGAGCATCAAAGATGTACAAAGCTTCATTGCGTCGGCAGTAGGCGGTAGTAATCTAGGTTTGAGCGTTGAAAGCTTAGAACGTTATCCGATAATGTTACGCTTTCCACAATCATACCGAAACTCGCCAGAGAGTTTGTCTCGCCTGCCCATCAGTACCACAAATGGTAGTTTTATTAGTTTGGGCGATATCGCGACAATTACGCTAGCAGAGGGACCTGCAGGGATTAAAAGTGAAAATGCACGACCAAATGGTTGGGTGTATATCGATATACAAGATGTGGACATTGGCGATTACGTAAAACAAGCGCAAAGCATCTTAGCAAAAGAGCTGTCGTTACCAATGGGCTATTCCTTAACGTGGAGTGGCCAGTATGAGTACATGGAGCGAGCAAAGGAAAAACTTAGTTATGTAATACCGCTTACCCTTAGTATTATTGTGCTGCTGTTATATTTAAACTTCAGAAGTTTTGCTCAAGTAATCATTATTATTGTCTCCTTGCCCTTTGCTCTTGTAGGCGGAATTTGGTTGTTATATTTACAAGGGTTTAATTTTTCTGTCGCTGTAGGGGTAGGTTTTATCGCACTTGCAGGTGTCGCGGTAGAAATAGCGATCATTTTATTGGCCTACCTTGATAGCCAATACAAAGCCTTAATTGCTCAATACCAGCAAAATAGAGTGACTGAGGCATCTTTAGCAAATACGGTAATCGAAGCTTCACAAAAAAGAATACGTCCAGTAATGATGACATCTCTGTCTATTATATTAGGGCTGTTGCCGGTGCTGTATTCAAGTGGTACTGGATCAGAAGTTATGAGCCGAATTGCTGCACCTATGGTGGGAGGTATGTTAAGCGCTTTAGTGTTAAGTCTATTGGTGTTACCTGTGATTTACTTCGAATGGCGAAAGCACTCAATTCATTCATTACAACAAGTTTAGGTTTTTGAGCAAGGCTCTTTTAAAGGTCTTAAACGAATCCTAAATTAGGTTTGCGAAAACAAGTGTAAGTCGTTATACTACGCCCCATTGATAGCAAGCGATTCGCAAACATCAGTTGTAAGATTGATGAAGAGAAAAGCAGCGTTGTCTGACGAGCGGCACAGTAACATTGCATAGCTTTATGTGTGTGAAGGAAGTGTCCACCAAGCTTTTGGTGTAAAGAATTCTAATAAAGCTCCGCTTGTCCGGGGCTTTTTTATTTCTGGAAATGTGTTTTATAACAATACTCAGAAGTGCGAATTGGGCGATATGCCCTTTTTTTATATGTGTTTTTTATGCATCGCTTAGATTAAAGATTTATTCGGAGAAAATATTTGTCTCAGTTAGAACAAAAATTAACTGAAATGT
>CAZUON010000080.1:0-7106 GCA_964621345.1 uncultured Glaciecola sp.
GCTGACATGTAGCCCTTTTCTTTAAGTAAGTCGGCAATGGTAGGAGACCATTCTGGGATACCATGATCAGAACCGGGCATACCAATTGTTAATAGACCCGTTCGAAATGGATGTTGACCCAAAATGAAAGATGCGCGCCCCGCGGTGCAAGACTGGTGTGCGTACGCGTCGGTAAATAACGCTCCTTCTTTTGCAATGCTATCGATATGCGGCGTTTGATAGCCCATGATACCGTGATTGTAGGCACTCACATTGTGTACCCCAATATCATCACCCCAAATGACGAGAAAATTAGGTTTATCTGCTGCTTGAGCAGCGCCAATTCCCATTGCTAATGCAGCACCTGTTACTAGTCGCCTAAAATTTGATTTTATAGAAATCACCTTTATACCCCTTGTTTAAACTCATAACGTATATGAGTATATGTTGTGAACACCGCCTCAAAATAGAGTTATACAATTTTAACTCAATTTCAACAAAAACTGCTGTTGTTAGTGTTTAATTAATGAATTTAGTTCGCGCGCATACGGATTTAATAAATGCCTATTTATATAAGCGTGATATCGCCACAATAATTCCGCTAGTTAGCGTTTAAGGCGCGATTGGTAAACGATAAGCTTGATCTAATAACAAGCTTATCGCATATTTGTGCTTTGTGATAAAACAAGTATAACTGCCACTTAATCAAGGCTTTTTTCACATCGCTGCCGCGATGTTTTCTTAACAATGTTTTGGTGCGGTCTGTTATTGTATGGGGCACTAAAAGAAAAGTAGTAAATCAAGTGTAAACCATAATGACTTTGAATCTTTAGGAGAGAAAATGAGTACCCGTGAGCACATTTTGGCCTTACAAGAGCGAATGGCAGCTAGCATTGTTGGGCAAACAACTATTATAGAGCGATTAATCATGGGCTTGCTAGCGAACGGTAATCTGCTCATTGAAGGACTTCCGGGCCTTGCCAAAACCCGTGCAATTAAAGCGTTAGCCAAAAATATGGATAGCCAATTTAGCCGAGTTCAATTTACTCCTGACCTATTACCGTCTGATATCACCGGTTCTCAGGTGTATCATCAGAATGCGCAAGGAGGCGAGTTTACGTTCGATAAGGGCCCTATTTTTGCAAACATAGTGCTAGCCGATGAAATTAACCGAGCACCTGCAAAAGTACAGTCGGCATTGCTTGAGGCGATGGAAGAAAGACAGGTCACGGTCGCAGGTGAGTCTCACGCCATGGAGTCTTTGTTCATGGTACTTGCTACGCAAAACCCAGTAGAACAAGAAGGCACTTATCCTTTGCCTGAAGCCCAACTAGATAGATTCTTGATGCATGTGGTTATTGATTACCCAAGTGTTGAAGACGAAGTGAAAGTGATTGAACTGGTGCGTGCTGAAGAACAGTTGAGTTTAGATTCTGCGCAACAACAAAAAGTACACCACGAAGCCACCCGTACGCCACAAGACGCAATATTTGCTGCGCGAAAAGAAATTGCAGCGGTAACAGTCGATAGCACTATCAATCGTTATATTGCAGATATTGTTTATGCAACACGTACACCAGAAAAATACGACGAACAATTAGCATCATGGATAGAGATTGGTGCATCCCCAAGGGCTTCAATTGCATTTGATAAATGCGCACGCGTAAATGCATGGATGAAGGGTCGTGACCATGTACTTCCAGAAGATGTGCGCGCCATAGCGGTGAATGTATTGAGCCACCGCTTAGCATTGAGCTATCAAGCGCAAGGGGAGGGGCTTGATGCGAAAGCGGTCATCAGCCGTATTATTGAACTTGTTGCAATTGCTTAAATCTAGGGCAAAATTATGGCCTCAAGCACACAGAATACGCAACTAGACCCGCGCATTTATTGCAGTTTTAAGGACTTAAAGCTTTTCCAATCGCGTGCCCGAAAAGTGAATTTTTTGCCTAAGCAAAAAAGCAAAAGCGTGCTCAGTGGTCAGCATCAGTCGCGTATTCGTGGAAGAGGTTTGAGTTTTGAAGAGCTGCGCAACTACCGCGTTGGTGACGATATTCGTACCATAGATTGGCGGGTCACCGCACGAACGGGCAAGCCGCATGTGCGTGTTTATGCCGAAGAAAAAGATCGCAGCGCGCTGTTGATTATTGACCAGCGTATTAATATGTTTTTTGGCTCACAACTCAATATGAAATCGGTGACTGCTGCTCAAGCCGCGGTTATTTGTGCTTATCGTATTTTGGCTCAGGGTGACCGTGTTGGGGCGGTATTGTTCAACGACGAAAAAATCCAATCATTCAAACCCAGTAAAAAACCGCAAGCCTTAGAAAAACTGGTTAAATCCATAAGTGATTATAACCAAGCGCTCAATTGTAATCGTCATATTGCTAAACAAACGCGTCATCTTAATGAACCATTGGAGCGTGCCACTCATCTTGTCAGTCATGACCAGCTCATCATCGTGATCAGTGACTTTGATACAGTTGATGAGCAAACAGAGCGCCAGCTTAGTCAAATGGCAGCGCACAATGACGTTATCCTTTATCTGGTGCGCGATCCAATAGTTGAGACACTGCCAGATGATCTCAAGCTTGCTATCAGCAATGGTGAAAAGCAACTTAACCTCGACACCAGTCGAGCAGAAATTAAACAAGGGCTGCAATCCGCATTTTCCGAGCGAGAGCAAAAAATTCGTAATTGGCAAAATCGCTTTGGTTTAACGGTTATCGAGTTATCAACTCATGAAGATACCTTACAACAATTTCATCAAGCCTTTGCGATAGAGAGATAGCGATGACTGAGGCAGAATTAGAAGGGCTCGAACTCTATGAGGTAATGGCTTTAATGGCTGACCTAGCCGCAGGTGAGTCAATTTCCATGTGGCCGAGTACTTGGGGCTGGGGAGCTTTGCTTGTTATATCAGTTTTGATTGTATTAGGTGGTTGGTGTTGGCGTAGACAAACAGAGCGTAAACTCCAACATCGCTTTACTGCGGTGCAAGCTATTGAGTCTTTGGACGACCATTGTTCAATTTTAGCAATAAGCGCAGTGTTAAAACGGTGTGCCTTGCACGATTTTGAGCGTCAACAGATTGCCTCTCTCACGGGTCAACAATGGCAAAAATTCTTAAATAAGCATGCGCCCAGTGGTGTTAAATTTGATGATTTTAATGCCCTACACTATGGCCCAAATTCAAGTGATATTAAGCGTATTAAAGAGAATGCAATTGTTTGGTTACGCGGCTACAGGGTGTCATCATGATTGTATTTAAAATGCCATGGCTACTGACTCTGCTTATTTTACCTGCTCTTTTGTATTGGGTATTACCGAGCTTTAAACAAAAGGCGTTGGCAATTCGAATACCATTTTTTGATTTGGTAGCCAAAGCCAGTGGTGTAAGCGTTGAACGCGGAGTGCGCGTATATAAAAAGCCGACATTCGACATCGTGTTAAGTTTGCTCATTTGGTTATGCTTAGTGACTGCGCTAGCCCAGCCTATTCAGTTAGCGGAGTCAAAAACGAGTACTATTATCAGTCGCGACATCATGCTGGCCATTGACCTGTCGGGTTCGATGGAAGAGTCCGACTTTCCTAGTCCTGAAACGAACAAAATTGCTCGACTTGATGCGGTGAAACAAGTTGTGGGTGAGTTTATTGATAATAGGCAAAACGACCGAGTAGGCTTAATTGTGTTTGGTACAAAAGCGTATTTACAGGTACCTTTTACTCAGGATTTAGCTAGCACAAAACAGATTTTATTCGACTCAAGCGCTGCTATGGCAGGTCCTCATACTGCGATTGGAGATGCAATTGGCCTTGCTATTAAAACGTTCGAAAACTCTAACATCGAAGAAAAAGTGCTAATACTTCTCACCGACGGTGCTGACACCGGCTCGCGAATGTCGCCGCTGAATGCCGCGTATATTGCCAAAGAAGAAGGGCTCACCGTTTACACCATAGGCATTGGTGATGAACAAGGCGACGGACAATATCGGGTTGACTTTAAAACTTTACGAGAGATAGCAAGAATAACAGATGGCCGCTTTTATGCGGCAACCGACAGTGAAAAATTGACCGACATTTATACACAAATTGACCAGGTCGCCCAGGCTAGAGTGGAGGCGCAACAAAGCCAAGCGCAAACACCTTTATTGCACATTCCGCTTATTATCGCCGCATGCTTGCTACTGCTTGGTTTATTGACGCAATTATTGCGAACTCACAAGCCGGAGCAAGCATTATGATTGATTTACACTTTTTACGCCCTTGGGTGTTGTTATTATTGCCAATTGCAGCGGCTTGCTACTGGCTGTTAAGAGCAAAAGACCAAGAACCAAAACAAGCACAGTCTTTGGTAGCCTCGCATCTGGCTAATGCATTAACGCCAAAACAGCGGTTGGTTGATAAATTAAAACCTATTGATTTAATCGCATTGTTAACGGCCTTTGTAATCGTTGCGGCATCCGGCCCCGCTTGGTACAAGCTTCCGAACTCTCAAACTGCGCCTCCAATTGCAATCGTGTTAAAAGTCACTGATGCCATGCTGGTGAATGATTTATCGCCAAGTCGTTTGCAACGGGCTAAACAAAAAATAAATGATTTACTGCTTTATCGTTCGTCTGCAAAAACTGCATTGTTTGCATATGCACAAACATCTCATCGGGTATTGCCTTTAACTGAAGACCAGCAAGTATTTGCGCCATTTTTAGGCGCACTAAGCCCAGATGTAATGCCTGCGGGAGGGGCATATCAGGCTGACGATGCTGCGGATGCTGTCGCGATGGCAAACAAAGAACTGTCTGATACGGGCGGCACGATTATTGTACTTGCTGATGATTTCTCGCGGGTGCAAGTTGAAAAATTAAATAAGCAGAATATTTCGTTTGTATGGTGGCAATTTGCCACGTCCAAAGGCGGCGTCATTATTGATGAAAAAAGTAATAATATTGTTGATAACAATGGCTCAGGCTTAGTCAAACCGAACTCTGCAACCATGGGTAGCTTAACCACGGTTGACTACGTCGATGTCAGTATTAACAACAGCGACATAGTCGCGATAGACGCGTTAACTCAACAAAATCGACAAGCGCATTTAGCAAAAGACGATAATGTCCCGTATGCGGATATGGCGTGGTATTTCACTTGGCCGGCTCTTATTTTATGCGCGTTTTGGTACAGAAAAGGCTGGACCTCATCACGGCGAACACAACTTAGTGGTGTTGTAATGGTACTATGCGTTACGGTTTTGTTTTCAGCCGTTCCTCCCGCACAGGCAAGTGTGAAGGACTGGTTTTTAACCCCAGATCAGCAAGGCATGATTGCCTATAACAATAATAATTTTGAGCAAGCTGCAACATTATTTACAGACCCTTACTGGCAAGCACGCTCTTTATATGAAATGGGTAAGTATGTTCAAGCGGCACAAATTTTTGCTACTTTTGGAACGGCCGATGGCTTTTATAATCGTGGCAATGCCTTACTTAAATCTCAAGATTACTTGGGCGCTGTAAATGCTTATAAGTACGCGTTAGAGATGGAAGCAAGCCATGAACAGGCAAATCAAAATTTAGTGATTGCAGAAAAGGCACTGGAGCTTGTATTAGCGATGGATGGTAATGTTGATTTAGAACAGAGCGTTATGATTGATGTTGACGCCGACAAAATATCTGAACGCGCAGACGGTGAAGGTCAAGATTATGTTGTGGATACAGAGCTTGACACCGAAACAAAAGAAGCGTGGATGCGTAGCGTAGATTCGCAAATGAGTGACTTCCTAAGTGCTAAATTCAATAACGAGGTTAATCGTCAGGAGCAACAACAATGAGAGCAATTGTGCTACTGGTGATGTATGTCAGCATGTTAATTGGGACAGGTTTTGCTACAGCTAATGCGCAAAACATGCCCAAAATATCCACGGAGGTAAAAGCGTCTTCTTTGTTGGTGGGACAAAAAAATACCATCGTGGTCAAGATACTCGTACCTACTTGGTTTACCACACCGGTTTACTTTGAAGAAGTTGAAGCTAAAAATTTACTCTCTTTAGATGTCAATAAGAGCGCGTTTCCCGTATCTGAAACTATCGCGGGCCAAACATGGTCAGGCATCGTAAAAGAATATCATGTGGTGGCATTACAACCCGGAAAGTTTGCCCTCAAACTTCCGACCTTAAAAGTACATTTTATGGGAGAGAACAACACTAAAATTACCCAAACCGTAGACCTGCAAGCGATTAGCTTTAACGCTATCGTTCCTGAAAAGGCCCAAGGTTTGAAGCCTTTAATAATTGCAGATGACATTGCACTTGAGCAATCACTTTCGATTCCAGAAGAACTTCGTGCTGGCGCTACTATAACACGCTCGCTCAATGTAAATGTACAGGGCTCCTCAGCGCTGTTTATTCCTCAACTTTTAACAGACAGCGATACAGAATTTCAAAGAGCGTATTTGCGTATTCCCAGTGTTGAAGACAGGTACGACGCACGCGCAGACATTCTTGTGGGGACGCGCAACGAAATCCAAGATACATTGCTTAAAACAGACGGTACTTTAAATATTCCTGCTATAGAAATTAGGTATTATCAACCTAGTAGCGATAGTATCGTTTCTGTCAGCGTCGCGGGTCAACAGGTGGCGGTTAAACCTGGCGAGTTCACGATGCAACAATGGCTTTTGCGTATTGCATTTCTTTTGTTGATCGTATTCGCTTTAGTGTTGGCGGCTAAGCGCCTCCTGCTTTCGCATAAAACCTATAAGCAAGGTGAGCCCTATCAATTTAAGCAGTTGATCCAAGCCTATAATAAGCCTGATGTAACCCTGTTACATCTGCTTAATCAGTGGCGAAACCGCTGGCGCACTCGCTATTTGGCAGATCAAGCAGCCAGTAAAGAGATCAGTGACATCACCCTTGAAATTGAACAATCGGTATACGGTAAGCAAGCATTAAATGACGATTGTTTAAAACGCTTACATGCACACCGCAATCACCTAACTGGCAAAGAATCAGCCGCTGTAAAGTTGCGGCCTTTAAATCCATAACGAAATCCTTAACGATATGCTCAGGTAAGGAGTTTAAACCTGCATATGTTTCGACACTGGTAAATCACGAATACGTTTACCGCTTGCATGAT
>CAZUON010000081.1:0-5798 GCA_964621345.1 uncultured Glaciecola sp.
AACCAAGAACAAATAATAAGATAACGCTTACGTATCCAAATCCCTCGGACATAATCCAACACAAGTTGAATTGTTTGTTGTAAATCTTGCATTTAATTTCTCAGTGTCTAGAACCAGGCTTCAGGAATAATAACAACGTCACCTGGCAAAATATCAACATTTTTAGAAATATCACCGTCGGTAATGAGGTCGTCAATGTTAATTTCGTAGGTGCGTTGCTCGCCCTCTACAACGCGGATTAACTTAGCGTTGTTGCCATTGGCAAACTCGGTTAGGCCACCGACCTCAATCATGAGATCTAGGAGAGTCATATGCTGAGTATAATTGACCGCTCGAGGGTTCAGTGCTTCGCCAATAACCCGAACCTGTTCGCTAAATGGCCCTATAAAACCACCTACAGACACAGTAACACGTGGGTTGTTTATGTACGTTGAGAGTTGTTCCTCGAGTTGGCGAGCTAGCATGGTAGGGGTTCGGCCAGCAACTTCAACATCTTCTACTAAAGAAGTGGTTACTTTACCGTCGGGACGCACTACAAAAGAACCCGAAATTTCAGGGTTACGCCATACAAAAATAGATAGGCTGTCACCTGGCCCGATTAAATATTGATAGTCATTTACATCCGTTGTAAGTGAAGCACGGGAAGTGGCACTCGGTAGCTCACTGTGACTAGCACAGCCGCTTAAAGCAAGCACTCCTAACGCGATGAAAATTTGCAGCGAGTTTTTCATGAGATTTTCCTTAATGTCTGCGCTTTTGGTGATTGTATATAAAAACAAACACACAACCTTTATATTTTGTACTTTTATTTTAATAAGCGTCGAAATTATGCACTAAAATTAATTCGATTTCACTACTAAGACCTTCATCAAAGGTATTTATCGATAGAGTGATTTGTCTATAATGCATGCAATCTTAATGTAATGCCGCTAGACTATCGGCGCAACCTTTTATTTTTGCGCTAATGATTTATAAAGGAATATAAAAATAATATGGCTTCATCTCAAAAGTCGAAAAGTCACCGCTCGGTTAAATTAGTATTACTCGAGGCAGCGGTTATTGCGTATGTATCATACTTTGCCGCTCTAGGCTTAAAGTGGCTAAATATCATTTATTCTGCCAGCACAGTTACCATACTGGTGAATGTTGCCATTTTTACTGTGTCAGTGGTGCTTATTAACCTGTCGCTTGGTTTATATGAAGCCCGCCTGAGAGAGCCTTTTAGAGGTATAATACGCCGTATCTTTGTTAGCGTTATTTTAAGTTTTTTTGCGGTTACCATTGTTACAAATGTGTTGTTTACGCAATTCTCAGCCAATTCTCTGTATGCTCCAACGGCTGTGCCGCTAATTATCTTGGGCTTGGTAATATTTCGCTACTTTATACACAACACAGACACCTTTTATAGTAAGCCTAAGTTACTTATTTTGGGCTCAGGTGTGAGAGCGTCGATTATTGAAAAACGTATGCGCCGAGATGTAGACCGAGCTGATTTTGAATTACTCGGCTTTGTACCCATTGCCGGAGACGACAAACAAGAGGGTATCCAAAACGAAAAGCGTATTGATATTGACCTCGACGAAGAACTTATTGAGTTTATTTCGGTAAACGAAGTCGCTGAAATTGTAATTGCTTGTGACCAACGCCGTGGCACATTGCCAATAAAAGTCCTTTTTGATGCACGCTTAAAAGGAATTAAAGTCACCGATTTACTTGATTTTATGGAGCGCGAAACTGGGCAAATTGTAGTCGATTTGATGTACCCAAGTTGGGTCATTTATTCTGAGGGTTTTCAATCACAAAATCACTTCAGAGAACTCATGGATTTTTGGCTGAACATTACACTCGCCGCAATTTTATTGTTTTTTACTTGGCCTATTATGTTGATTACGGCGTTGGTGATTTATTTAGACGATGGACGCAGAACAGGTGCATCGGTGCTCTACAAACAAGAGCGAGTAGGTAAACATGACAAACGTTTTAATATTCTAAAATTTCGGAGTATGGGGCCTGATGCGGAAAAAGATGGCGCAAAATGGGCTGCTAAAGACGACAATCGGGTGACCAAAGTCGGGGCCTTTATTCGCAAGTACCGAATAGACGAGTTACCACAGCTCATAAACGTGGTGCGCGGCGATATGTCTTTTATCGGGCCTCGCCCTGAGCGTCCTGAGTTTGTTGAGCAACTTATAAAAGAAGTGCCCTATTATGCTCAGCGCCATAATGTTAAGCCCGGCCTGGCAGGTTGGGCTCAGCTCAATTATCCCTACGGGGCTAGCGTGAAAGATTCTCTAGAAAAACTAAAGTTTGACCTGTATTACGTTAAGCATCAAAGTTTGTTGCTGGATTTACTCATATTAATCAGAACCGTCGAAATTATTTTGTTCGGTAAAGGTAGATAACATGGATGCTACTAATATGAATGCTTTGAACAATAACAAAGTAGTTACACGAATTAATGCCATGACAGTGGATGTAGAGGACTACTTTCATGTGTCGGCTTTTGAGTCGGTGATATCTCCAGATGACTGGAGGAGTATTACGCCAAGAGTTGGGGATAATACTCATCGGTTAATCGATTTATTTAACGAGAATAACGTAAAAGCCACATTTTTTACCCTTGGCTGGGTGGCCAAGCATTGCCCCGATGTAGTTAAGCGCATTGTAGACGAGGGGCATGAGCTGGCAAGTCATGGGACAAATCATCGCCGAAACACGCAAATGTCGCAAGATGAAGTACTCAAAGACATTACCGAGAGTAAAGATATTTTAGAGCAATGTGCGGGCAAGGCTGTTATTGGTTACCGTGCACCGAGTTTTTCGATTGATACTAGCAATGAATGGGTATTCGACATTTTAGCTGAGCTTGGTTTTAAATATTCCTCTAGTACTTACCCGATTACACACGATTTATATGGCGTGCCTGAATGGCCCCGTTTTGTCCATAAAAGAAAAGAAGGTATTGTTGAGATACCTGTGCCCACACTGGCACAAAAAAATGGCAATAAAGGTATTGGCGGTGGTGGCTACTTTAGGTTGTATCCATACTGGCTATCGAAAAAGCGTATAGACGCCTATTTAAGAGCAAGCAAAGAGCCTTACAATTTTTACTTTCACCCTTGGGAAATAGATAAAGATCAGCCTCGAATACAAAATGCGCCGTTTAAATCTAAACTAAGACATTATGTGAACTTGCATGTCATGGAAAAAAAGCTGCGAAAGCTTGTGCATGACTACCAATGGTCGAATATGGCTGACGTATACAAGGACAGCATATTTTAATGGATACTCACTCGCACTCACCACTTTCTGAAACTTCTCACAATAGCTCTCCATTAGTGTTTGTGTTGGTGGCACTTGTTATCACCGCATTATGGGGAATGCTTGTGCACCAAGCATTGTATAGTGCTGGCGTTATTTGGATAGGGAACGAAATATTTAATCATTGCGCGTTGGTTATTCCTGCAAGCATTTACCTAATATGGGAGCGTCGCAAAGAAATTGATTGGGCCGGTGCCCATAGCTCAAAATTAGCCTTATTCTTTTTGTTTGGTCAATTGTTGTTATTCTTATTGGGTGTTGCTGGAGATATTCAGTTATTTCAGCATGTTGCCGTGTTTTCGATGTTGCCCACCTTATTTTGGTGTTTTGTAGGCAACTCTATAGCTTGGCAGCTTAAGTTTCCTTTATTGTTTGTGCTTTTTGCGGTGCCAGTTGGCGAAGAGTTGGTGCCTTTTTTACAAGAAATTACCGCCGATATTTCGGTGTATATGTTGCAGCTTAGCGGTATCCCATTATTCCGTTCCGGTTTATTTATTGAAATTCCTCAAGGCAAGTTTTTGGTGGCTGAAGCCTGCTCAGGCGTTAGTTTTTTAATTGCCTCTATTGTGATTGGTAATTTGTATGCCTACATGAATCTTCAAACCATGTGGCGGCGCATCTTCTTCGTTTTGCTTTCAGTAATTGTACCTATTTTGGCAAATGCAGTAAGGGTGTATGGCATTATATTGGTGGGCTATTGGTCTGATATGAAGCATGCTGTGGGCGCCGACCACTTAATTTACGGTTGGTTCTTTTTTGCATTTGTTATTATTTTGCTGTTAGGCATTGGCGAGTGGATTCGGGCAAGAGAAAACAAATCATTAAAGGCCAAGGCAGTAACGCCAACTGATGCCGAAAACGATTCTGAAGCAAACACGAGTGTTGAAACCACAGAAATGTACTATCCTGCGGTATCTATTCCTACAAAGCTTGTATTGGCGCTACTTATAATACTTAGCTTGTGGCAGGCTTATCGTATGAGTAACCTTGACCCGGCTGACAATACCTATCCGCAATTTAGTTTAAGTGCCCAGCCGCCGGCAGCGCCTATAAGCTCGTTGAAATGGGACCCTGTTTTTAACCGAGCTACTGCCCAGTATCAAAATACTTATTCCTTAACTAACGATGATTTTAGCGGCAATTTTGACGTGTTTTACGCCTATTTTGATGGCAGCGACGGTGAACTTGTATCATCTTTGCACCGTTTGTATCAGCAGGATCGCTGGACGCTTACCGAGCGCAACAGAATCAGTATTAACGGTAAGCCAATGCTGATTGACAACATTACGTCTTCGATAGGCATAAAACGAAGTGTTTACTACTTTTATATTGTGGATGGTCGATGGATGGTGTCGAGGCAGCAGGCTAAACTTCAGCAAGTTTTACAAACCTTGCAAGGTAGTCAGAGCCAAGGCGCAATTGTGGCGGTTTCTTTTATAGAAAATGAACAAGAGCTAGATCACAGAGCAGTGCTTGAGCATGTGCAAGCGTATACTGCGCAAAACTATTTGAATAATTAAAGCGATGACTGAGCCAACACTAAATAAACGGATATTAGTGCTAACTGAAAACTTTCCTCCGGTATCGGGTGGCAGTGGTAGGTGGTTCTGGGAGCTTTATTCACGACTGCCTAGCGACAAAATTGTGGTACTGACCAACGAGCACCCTAACGCGACTGAGTTTGATAACGCGGCTAAGATGCCCATTATTCGAATGCCTTTAAGTTGCAGTGAGTGGGGCTTAAAAAGCATGAGCGGTCTGCGCTTTTATTTTAATGCCGTACGTGCGCTTAAAAAAATTGTAAAAGAACATAATATTGACGAGATTCATTGCGGCCGGGTAATTCATGAGGGCGTGAGTGCTTGGCTGTTAAGCCTGATCAGCAATGTTAAATTTGTATGTTATGTGCACGGTGAAGATGTTGAAACCGCAGCCACCAGTGGCGAGCACAATCTCATGGTCAAACAGGTTTGCAAAGCGTCTCAATATCTAATCTGCAACAGTCATAACAGCGCCAATATTGTAAAACGCTTAAATTACGCAACGGACGAAAAAATAGAAGTGTTACATCCTGGCGTAGATGCGCAAGTATTTAAGCCTGCGGAGCCTGATGCCGCCTTTAAAGAAAAGATGGGCTGGACTAATAAATTTGTTATTTTAACCGTAGGCAGGCTACAACAGCGCAAAGGCCAAGATAAAATGATTGAGGCAATGCCTGCTATTTTAAAGCAGCATCCAAATGCGCTTTATGCAGTGGTTGGTAGCGGTGAATGCAAGCAAGACCTCGAACACCTTATTGCGCAACTAAATCTCGAAGACCACGTGCAATTACTCAGTGAAATTACCGACAAGGACATGATTGCTTGTTATCAGCAATGTGATTTGTTTATTTTGCCTAACCGCACTATCGACAATGATATTGAAGGTTTTGGTATGGTGTTGGTGGAGGCGCAAGCTTGCGGTAAAGCGGTTATTGC
>CAZUON010000082.1:0-5520 GCA_964621345.1 uncultured Glaciecola sp.
ACATCACCCTTAAACTTGAGGCATTAAACCTCACCAATGAAATTTGGGAAAACTATTACGAGCGTAGTACCGATGGGCTTCGCCTTGGTGGTACTCAAAGCGCAAACGGCAGACGCTTGTTTGTCGGTGCTAACTTCCGCTTCTAAATTTCAACTGCAGTAGTAAAGGCCAAGGCGCAATGCCTTGGCCAGTTTAAGGACCTGAGCATGAATGTTTCTAGTATTTTGATAGTCGGTGGTGGCACAGCAGGTTGGATGTCTGCTTGTTTGATGGCGCACCGCTGGCGCTCAAAACACTTATCTATTAAGCTCGTTGAGTCTGCAACGATAGGTACAATTGGCGTAGGCGAAGGCTCTACGCCGTTTTTACGAGATTTTTTTGAAGAATTAGGAATAACAGAATCACAATGGATGCCTGCATGTGATGCTACTTACAAGTGTGGTATTGATTTTCCAGGTTGGAGTGGCTCGCAAGGTCCTGCCTCTTATTTTCACCCCTTTTACGGCGAAATTGATGCTCCCTATGTAGGTGACTTTTTTGCCCATTGTCAGCAAGCGAGACATGGTTTTGATACACCCACCTTACCTGACGATTATTTTATAAATGCATACATAGCCAGGCAAAATAAAGCGCCCATTCATAATACTGGTGAAGCTACTGGTATTGATTATGGTTACCATTTTGATGCAAGAAAGTTAGGCCTGTTTTTAGCCGAACATGCTAAAAAACTGGGTGTAGTTCACCTGCAAGACGATGTGCTATCAGTCAATGCGAATGACACAGGTATAACAGGCGTAAACACCAAAATAAACGGTGAGCTAATAGCCGATATCTACATTGATTGCAGCGGTCTTAATGGCTTGCTCATTCAGCAAACCTTAGGACAAAGTCTAATTGATTACCGTCCATATTTAGCAAATAATGCTGCGGTAGCTATTGCGAGTAATCTTCCGGATCAAGAGAATGTCGCTCAATATCCACTCGGCACATACACGCTATCAAAAGCGTTACAACACGGATGGATGTGGTCAATACCGCTGACTTCTCGTATTGGCAATGGCTATGTATACAGCAATCAACACTTGAGCCCTGAATCTGCAGAACAAGCGCTGCGTGAGCAACTTAATGAATTTGATGCGCCAGCTCTACATTTAGCATGGAAGCCCGGCCGAATCGAAAAGCACTGGTTCAAAAACTGTATCGCAATTGGCTTATCACAAGGGTTTTTAGAGCCTTTAGAGGCACCTATGCTCAATCTTGTGCAACAAACATGCGATAGTTTTATTCATAGTATCGAGAACGGTGATTCTGATGCCGTGAAAGCCAATTTTAATAGCTCAATTAACGGCTTGATTGACGGCACTCGCGATTATTTACAGGCCCATTATTTATTGAACACGCGCAATGATTCTGACTATTGGATTGAGGCTCGCGAAAATACGTATATATCAACTGAACTAAAAGACGTGATTGCGGCATGGGATGCCCCTGGCAGATTTGAGGAAGGTCTGGCCAAACATGCTCACAAACTCGCTTACGGTAGAACCTCTTGGTACTGTATATTAGCGGGCATGGGACGCTTTAAAGCGCCAACAAAAGGCCCCATTGCGATGAGCAGTAGCAAACACAAAAAGATCCAATATGATTGCAAAGCTGCTTCACAATTTTATGGTGGGCTACACAATTTGAGCACTCCACTGAGTAATAATTACACAAGCTCATGCAGCACCAAGGCAACTTAAGCCTGTAAGCCTATTTAACCCTTTTACATTCCACAGAAATCTATATAATGACGACCGTTGCGCGCCTGTAGCTCAGCTGGATAGAGTAACTGGCTTCGAACCAGTTGGTCGGGAGTTCGAATCTCTCCAGGCGCGCCAATCCTTCTTTCAAAAAAATACTCCATACCAATTCGAAAGTTAAACTATTTAGTCAATTTAACTAAACAAGGTGGTCAGGTTGACTATATTCTTCAATGCAATTCATTTCAAAACTTTGAGAGTGTAGAATTAAACTTATTAACATATTGAAAAATAAGACTTTAATAATTTTTAAAAGAACTGGCACATTCCTCGCTATACCATAATTAAGGCCAACAGTTGGCAAACGGGAAAGCAAAGTAGTAGCGCAACCCACACTTATTTAGACTTTAGTAAGGAATAATTATGAACATTAAATCAACCGCTATCGCATTCACTATAGTTGCCGCTTCTGCAGTATCCTCACCTGTTTTGGCACAAGACAGCCAAGTACAACAAGTTCTCAACAAAATGGTCAGCCAAGCATTGAATGTTGCTAGTCAAGAAATTGATAATACCATTGAAAAAAGCGTAATTAGCGCAGGTCACATTCTGACTTTAAAGACGGGGCTTCCGAAAAGCAAAGTCATCGTTACCGATATTATGAAGGTAGAAGAAACAAAAGAAACAAAAGATAGAAAAGATACAAAAGCAACAGAAAAGAAATAAAACGATTGAAGTCATACCTTTAAAAGCGCTCTATAACTAGCGCTTTTTGCGTTCTTGTAATGTATTTAAAGGCTCAAAGCGTGCAAAATATTCACGCAATTCATCTCGTACTAGTCTAGTTAAGGGCCCCACTACTGAGCGCTGAGGGCACACCAGCCATAACTCGGTGGGTGTTGAACGATAATCAGGCATAATTTCAACCAAATGGCCTTTGCGTAAATCTTTGTATATATCTAGGTATGACTTAAGAGTGACTCCGTGGCCCCCAACACACCAACGGCGGATCATGTCGCCGTCGTTTGCCACGCGCCGCCCTTTCATTTTGACTTTGACAATTTCAGTACCTTTGCTGAACATCCATTTGTTATAGGTAATGTCGGCAATGCGATAAAACAAACCTTCATGATCCTCTAAATCACTCGGATGCTTTATAGTCGGGTGAGATTGTACATAGCTAGGCGAAGCAATTAGTACTCTTGGCACATCACAAATTTTAAATGCCACCATACTAGAGTCCTGCGGCCGACCATAACGTAATGCCATATCAACTGAATTATGATAAAAGTCGATATTTTTATCGTTTAAAATGAGCGCCAAGTTAAGCTCAGGATAACGCTCAAGCATGTCATCTAACATCGGCGCAAGTACGTTACGCCCTAAATCAGAGGACGATGTTAAGCGAATATCTCCCTTTATTTCTAATTGGTCAGCGTTGATATTTTCCCTTGCGCTTCGCAAGATCTCAATGGCCTGTTCGCATTGGGGTAAGTATTGCTCACCTTCACTTGATAGCTTTAACTTTCGGGTGGTGCGAATAAACAGTGTAAAACCTAAAAACGCTTCAACTCGCTTAATTGCCGCGCTTGCGGTCGCAATTTGCATATCGAAGTGACGTGCAGCCGCGGTAATATTGCCAAGCTGAGAGGTCTTCAGCACAATTTCAAGGTCGCTTATTTGCATTACTTTTTTGCCTAATGATGAATACTATGGAAAGCTAGAGTAGGTCTATTATCAAATTATTTTTGAATATCATTCAAGTTTTATTGTGTTTTTATTTTAAAAATAAGGCTTATACTTCATAACAACTAAAACTTCTAACCTTTCTTGTTTTAAGGACCTTCCATGAAAGCTATTGCGTACTCTCAAAATTTAGGCATTGACCATCCAGATGCATTAATCGAAATTGATTTGCCTATGCCTGAAGCAAAAGGTTTTGATCTACTTGTTAAAGTCAAAGCGATTGCCATGAATCCGGTAGACTACAAAATTAGACAAAATAAAGCCCTCGCGGCGGGAGAGTCTAAGGTACTTGGTTGGGATGCGTCTGGTGAAGTTGTTGCAGTAGGCGAAAACGTAAGTAATTTTGCTATTGGCGATCGCGTCTTTTACGCAGGCGATCTGAATCGGCAAGGCACCAATACCGAATATCAATTAGTCGATGCGCGCCTAGTCGGCCGCGCTCCTGAAAACTTATCTTATTTAGAAGCGGCGGCGGTGCCACTGACCGCTATTACCGCTTGGGAATTATTATTCGAACATTTGCACTTAGATAATAGCGCTGAAGCAAATTTACTTGTGATAGGTGCCGCCGGTGGCGTTGGTTCGATGCTAATTCAGCTCGCCAAACATATGACTTGTGCTAGAGTGATTGCAAGTGCTTCGCGCAGCGAAACCCAGCAGTGGGTAAAGGCATTAGGAGCGGATGATGTGATAGACCATTCAAAGGATTTAAAAAGCCAACTCAAAGCACTCGGTATAGAAAATATAAGTCATGTGGCAAGTTTAAATGGCACTGAAGCAGTATTTAATCAGTTATGCGATGTCACCCAAGCCTTTGGTAAAATTGGCTTAATTGACGACCCTAAAAACATAGATGTACATCAGCTAAAACCAAAAAGTCAGTCTTTGCATTGGGAGTTTATGTTTGCCAAAAGTTTACATGCACCAGCAACAATGCATAGCCAAGGTGAGTTACTCAATCATGTGTCAGAGCTAATCGAACAAGGACATATCCAATCTACCAGTAAGCAAGATTATGGCGCAATGTCGTTAAAGACATTGCGCAAAGCTCACCAAGACTTAGAGTCAGGAACCGTTATTGGTAAAATCGTGATGTCGGGCATGCATTCTTAAAAGAGCTTATCCGGCAGAACGTTCCCAAGCAAAGGCTTGAAAGGGCTCATCTACTGGCGTGTCAGCTAAATGATTCACGTAATTACTCATTACTTTTTGCGACAAAATTAATACGATGTCGAGTAGATGTTGATTGCTATATCCTGCTGCAAAAAAAGCGTCTTTTTGCGCGGATGACAAATGGCCTCTTTCGCGTAAAATTTCCAACGTAGTGTCACGCAATACATTCAATTTAGCGTTTGCGAAGGGGGTTTCGTTGCGCACGTTTTCGATTACATCTTCGCTAACCTTCATCGCGTGTGCAATTCCGGTATGCGCAGGTACGCAATAGTGACAAGCATGCTCAACATTAATCGATTGCCACACTACAGTAAGCTCTTCCGCGTTAAAGGCAGTTTTTTGAGCGAGGCCATGTAACACCTGATAGCCATCAAGTAATTGGGGCGATTGTGCCATTACGGCATGTAAATTAGGGATCATACCAAAGGCGCTTTGTGACTTGTCTAATAATGCCTTAGCTTCCGCTGGGGCGCTTTCTTTTGTGTGTAGGGTAAAATTGCTCATATATAATCCTTAAAATCGGTATCTCACTATGCCAATGTGACAATTCACCTTGGCCTTATTGTTAGTATGAGAGTAGACAGTAAAGGGTTGCTTATTCGTTCATGCAACTTCGTTCTAGCTTATAACTGAGGAGACCTATATCGGCTGTTAGCTAACAAAAAGCCCCGAAACTTTTTTCAAATTTTCGGGGCTTTGTTCATAATAGTGTCGCTATTCTAGATCTGAGCTCAACTCCTATTAGCGCTTTCTTCTTGAGAACATTAAGCCAGCAAGGCTTAATCCAAACAATACAAACCCCATTGGAGCCGAAACCGCGTTTACCTCAGTAGTGAAGCTGACGTTATCGAGCGTAGCG
>CAZUON010000083.1:0-5314 GCA_964621345.1 uncultured Glaciecola sp.
GCGATGTCAAACGGTTCGTTATCTCTTACTTTAACAATTGGCATTTAAATACTCACCTCAGAAATTAAATCAACCGGATATTTAGGTAAATTATACATGGCCTGCAAAAGATATGATTGCAAAGGCTCGGATGTTAATTTAATTACCCGGGCTAAAAAATGGTGCGAAATAGTACTCTTTCTAAGATTGGCTGTAAAGGCCAATTGCACAAATATTAACGGCTTTTGCGAAAATAATCACTTATTTGACCCATACTAGCAATTACACGTTATAATTTGCTCGATTTTAAACACCTGCAACGTTGAAGATACACTCCCTGCTGCGCAGTAAACCAGAGAACAAAATGAAAGTATTGGGCATTGAGACATCTTGCGATGAAACCGGAATTGCAATTTACGATAGTGAGCAAGGGCTGTTAGCACATGAATTATATAGCCAAGTAAAGCTTCACGCTGATTATGGTGGTGTTGTGCCCGAATTAGCTTCTCGTGACCACGTACGAAAAATAGTGCCTTTGGTGCAAAAAACGCTCGCCTCAGCAAAACTCAATAAACAAGATATCGACGGCATCGCTTACACCCGCGGTCCAGGCTTAATCGGCGCTTTGCTAGTGGGCTCTTCGATGGCACGCTCGCTTGCCTATGCATGGGGAATTCCTTCGTTAGGTGTGCATCACATGGAAGGCCACTTATTGGCTCCTATGCTTGATACACCAGCTCCCAAATTCCCCTTCGTCGCATTGTTAGTTTCTGGCGGGCACAGCATGCTCGTTGATGTGGGCGGTATCGGGAAATATAAAGTTATGGGTGAATCGGTAGACGATGCTGCCGGAGAAGCCTTTGATAAAACCGCTAAGTTACTCGGATTAGACTATCCCGGTGGACCGTTGCTAGCCAAATTGGCTGAACAGGGAGAAAGTGGTCATTATCGCTTCCCACGACCGATGACTGACCGCCCTGGTTTAGATTTTAGCTTTAGTGGCCTTAAAACCTTTGCGGCTAATACCATTCGCAGTAGCGATGGTGAGCAGCAAACAAAAGCCAATATTGCCAAAGCATTTGAAGAAGCCGTTGTGGATACTCTATTGATTAAATGCCGCCGTGCGCTGAAGCAATCGGGTCATAAAACTTTGGTTATGGCGGGCGGTGTTGCCGCTAACAAACAGCTCCGTGCGAGTTTTGAGCAAGCTAGTGAAAAAGACGGCTTTGAAGTTTTTTACCCTAGCTTCGAATATTGTACCGACAATGGCGCAATGATTGCGTATGCAGGTTGCCAACGAATGCTTGCAGGGCAACGTACTGAAATGAGCGCAAAATCAATGCCGCGCTGGCCTTTAGATAGTTTGACTGAGGTTTAAGCTAGCTTGTTTAGGTTGGTTTAGCCGCGCTATTTTTTCTCGTCATTTTTGACGCTAGCACCGTTATTCTGCTTTTTGCCGGGGAGTTCGTTGCCTGAAAATAAACGCAGCACATTACTACGATGCTTAACGATAATTAAGACGCTAAGCATGGCCACCGATACCGTAAATTGTGGCTTATAAAAATAGGTGTAAAAGGGGGCGAGGGTTACGGTAACAATCGCCGCCATTGATGAGTAGCGCGATACTCGGTACACGATGACCCAAGTAGAAATTAACGCTATTGCCAATAGCCAGCCCATGGGGAGCATGGCCCCTAACGCAGTGGCTACTGCTTTTCCACCTTTAAAGTCAAAAAAGACAGGGTACATATGCCCAATACAAGCTGCTAGTGCGATTGCGCCAATGGCAATCTCAGGAATACCCACCAAATAGGCCAAGTAGGTGGGTATAGCGCCTTTAAATATATCAAATATCAATACAATCACTGCAGGCACTTTCCCGCCTACGCGTAGTACATTTGTTGCGCCTGGGTTAAGCGAGCCTTGCGTTCGCGGGTCAGGCAGATTAAATAGCCTACAAACCAATACAGCACTAGATACCGAGCCCCCTAAATAGGCCGCGATAACAAAAAAAACAATCCATGTTGTCATGTACTTGGTTTACCCATTCGCGATACACTGTTGGTAAGATTACTAAATGCGGCGTTAAATTACTACGCTGACTCACACAGACAATCGCATTGTAGATGCGAAACTAGGCAATATGGATAAAGTAATAATTAAAGGTCTCATCTTGCACTCTTTGATTGGAGTGTACGAGTTTGAGCGCCATGAAAAACAGCGTGTTATCGCCGACCTTGTGCTCTACACCAATCTTAATAAGGCGGCTGCCTCAGATGACGTGGCTGATACTCTTGATTATGGAAAAGTGGCGGAGCGACTGGCAGAAATCGCTAACCAAGCGACCTACAAACTATTAGAGGCTCTCGCCAAAGAAATGATTAATACCTTGTTCGCAGAGTTTTCGGTGTACAAATTGGAACTGACATTAACCAAACCCGATATCTTGGATAATGCAGAAACTGTAGGTGTATATTTCCAGCGCGAGCGAGCAATGTAGTGACTGATAAGGCATTAAATTCATCAACTCCCTCGCCTAATGGTTTGTCCGATAATAAATCAAGCACAATAGCAGACTCTCAATCACATGCCATTTTGGTTAGTTTAGGTTCAAATATCGACAAAGAGCTAAACACCAAACGCGGCTTGGATGCTATGGCTCATTATTTTGGTGAAATTCAAATTTCTCGGGTATACGAGAGCGAATCCATTGGTTTTTCCGGTGAAAATTTTTATAACTTAGTAGCGAGTGCCGAAACTACAAAGAGTATTGAGCAGGTATGTAAGTTGCTCAAGCAAATTGAGCATGAATGTGGACGTTTACGTCAAGCTGAGAAGTTCTCCCCGCGAACCCTAGACTTAGACCTATTGACCTATGATCAGGTTGTATGCGAAGCGCCAGTGGTCTTGCCAAGAGAAGAAATTCTATTTAATGCCTTTGTGCTGCAACCGATGGCAGATGTGGTACCAAATGAACGCCACCCCGTGACTCAAAAAACCTATGCTCAAATGTGGCAGGACTACGACAAAAACAAGCAACGACTGTGGCCTGTCGCCTATGAATACAAAGCAAACGGGAATGGACAACGGGGTGATAAAAGCTCATGACCTTATACGAAATCATTATATTGGCTATTATTCAGGGCTTAACTGAATTTCTACCCATTTCTAGCTCCGCGCATCTAATATTGCCTGAACAAATTTGGGGGTGGGGACACAACGATTTAGCGTTTGATGTGGCAGTACATGTAGGCAGTTTGTTAGCGGTGATGATTTACTTCAGGCAAGATATTGCGCGCTTACTGTTAGCTTGGTTAGCAAAAGGGTTTACTCGCGAGCAAAATGAAGATAGCCGCTTGGCGTGGTTTGTGATTATCGGCACTATACCCGCTGGCTTATTTGGTTTTTTAATGAAGGACTGGATTGCGTTAAATGCGCGCTCAGCGCTTATAATAGCGATTACTACTATTGTGTTTGGCCTACTGCTTTGGTATGCCGATGCCAAAGCAACACAGCAAAAGCGCATTCATCAGATTACCCTAAAAGATACCCTGTTTATTGGTATTGCCCAGGCACTTGCAATTATCCCAGGTACATCGCGCTCGGGTGTTACGATGACAGCCGGGTTAATGTTAGGACTTTGCCGAGAAACGGCTGCACGATTTTCGTTCTTATTATCTATGCCCATTATACTCGCAGCAGGCTTATTTTCAGTGCTCGATTTAGTTGAAGCCGAACATGCTGTTGATTGGTATTCACTTTTATACGGTGCAGGCTTTTCTTTTGTTGCGGCTTACCTGTGTATTCATCTATTTTTAAGTTGGATATCTCGTTTGGGAATGTTGCCTTTTGTAATTTATAGACTTATTTTAGGCCTTGTATTATTAATTTTTGTTTTTGCTTAAGTCAGTGAATATAAGCTAAACGTCTAAGGAACTTAGAAAAATGTCTGAAACTATCTTCACAAAAATTATTAAAAAAGAAATCCCTGCCGATATCCTTTATGAAGATGAACGAGTGCTTGCGTTTAACGATATTAACCCTCAAGCGCCGATTCATTTTCTGGTTATTCCGAAGAAGCCTATCGCGACAACAAACGACATTTCAGCTGAAGATGAAGCTGTTGTTGGGTATATGCACCGCATAGCCGCAAAACTAGCGAGCGAAAAAGGTGTGGCGGAACAAGGATACCGAACCGTAATGAATTGTAACCAAGACGGCGGTCAAACTGTGTATCACATACATTTACATGTGCTAGCAGGTAAGCCCTTAGGGTGGCCTCCGTATCAACAAAAGCTTAAAGTTGAATAAGGTGATTACATTTCTACTGATATAGCACTGGACGCGCTAATAAATAACAAATGTGACCTAAGCACGGACTCTTATACACATTGGTTACTAGTAACTAAAGGCCCCACATGTCTACTCAAAATGCTTTGCTTACCATATTGGTTGAAAAAATAAATAACGATACACTGGTACTGCCTACCTTACCCGCCATTGCGCTTAAAGTTCGTAAAGCGGCCGACGACCCTAATATTAATCTGAATAAAATGGCGGATGTGATTAGTCAGGATCCCTCGCTGAGTGCGCGTATGATTAAAATTTCGAACTCAGCGTATTTAGGACGAGAAGTGAAAGTAGCGTCAACCACACAGGCGGTCACGCGGATAGGTCTGTTTCAGGTGAAAAATATTGCTACGGCCTTGGCGATGGAACAGTTGTTTGTATCGAAAAACGAAATCGTAAAAAAATACATGGCGCAAAAATGGACCGACATTATCAACATTGTGGGTAATGCTATGGCGGTAATGGCGACCTATCAAAATCGCACAAAGAGTAAAGGCCTGAGTTTAGATACAATGACGCTTTCCGCGTTAGTAGCTGATATTGGTGCATTGCCCGTACTCACAGAAGCTGAGCGACATGATAG
The DNA here is from genome assembly GCA_964621345.1 of uncultured Glaciecola sp. Classification (GTDB taxonomy): domain Bacteria; phylum Pseudomonadota; class Gammaproteobacteria; order Enterobacterales; family Alteromonadaceae; genus Glaciecola. The sequence goes on from CAZUON010000083.1 coordinate 4,913, forward strand.
CGTCTTTGCTAACCCAACGTTTTTAGATGTTGCCATCGATAAACTTGCGGGTCGCATAGGTGCTAGTATTATGCGCGAATGGAAGTTTAATGAAGTCTTTATTGAGTGTGCAGAGCATTGGCGCGATCTTGAGTATGTAAAACCTGAAGTCGGTTATATTGATTTTGTGCGGGTCGGGGCGGCTCTCTCAAACCTAGGTGGTAATCCGCAAGACATGCTAACGATGGCTCAGCAAAAAGGGGTATTTGAAGATATTGATGACCTACAAACGCCTGAGTTCCAGGAGTTAAGGGACAATGCTAAGGCGTTGTTTTTGTAGGGGTGAAGTTGTAGTTGTTTTTTAGATATTGGTGGGGTTGCAGGGAGGTCCCCGCCTACGCGGGGATGACGGATGTTCTAACT
>CAZUON010000084.1:0-5219 GCA_964621345.1 uncultured Glaciecola sp.
TTGATAATAACAAACACAAGCATGATTTAAAGCTCAGACGCTTTTTGATTCATGCTTGACTATGCAATATGCGTTTTACTCTGACTACGGCGCTACATTAATTTGCGTTGACTCTAAAAGGTACACCCACCTTACAATGTTGCGATTAACTCATTTAGGTGTTTTCTTGTATACCATAGTTTAAGTCGCAAACTTGGCGGCGTCAGACCACGGCGCTCAATTGATTTTTCAAAGGCCTTGGCATATTCTCGAGTGCTCTGTGCCACATTCTGTAATCTTCTGTTTTTCATTAAGGATGAGTGGCCTTGTTAGCCTAGTCAGGTGCCAGAAGCAGTCACGTATGCTTTAGTGTTGTCGGGTGTTTAAATCTCTGTTTAAACACCCTCTTAATCAGTTTTTTTATCTTAGACTGTTACAAATGCTTCCACTTGAGGTTTACTGCTAGCAGGTCACCTTTAAAATGACGGATTTACTTATTAACAGCATTACTACTAATCATGAAAACGCAGCGGCACTTAAGTATCTCAGGAGCCAGCTAACGATGCCAGAGCGCCAAGCCCACCTAATACAAAAGATAAAATGCCAAGTATAAGACCAATTAACGTCAGCACGCCCATGATAGTAAAGTAGGTTTTCAATTTATTTAACGATTCTGTAAGGAATGCAGGATCTGACTGCTCATAGCAGATTTCAACCGCTTTAGCCGATTGAAATAAAAGTATTCCCATCCAAACAGGTAACCAGGCAACGACAAGGCCAATAATGGTGAGTGCGGTAAGCACACCGTACACAATAAGTAATACGCCAACGAGTTTCATCCATCCTTTAGCGCCGTATAAACCGCCGCTGATCGTTCTAATATCCATAAAACAACTCCATTTTATTTATATATTTTTGTCATAGTTTTAGCATAAATTAAAGGCTTTACTTGTGCAAGAACACAGAAGCGCTAGACATGTGGGGAATTTCTTAAGTGTTAGTTCGAAATTTATAAATGATTTAAGAATTCACATTTAAGTTAATATTACCCCTACACCACAATCTAAATATTCAATAAAAATTGCCAAGCTCATACACACCTTATAATCTATCGGTATCATTGAATCGCAAAGTAAACTTTTTCTAGAGATTTACTTGGATATTAAGTATGGATACTAAATATGGATATTGAAATTTTCAGAGCCCTTGCCTTTTCTGGCGTCCCCATATTTTTATGCAGCTACCTTCTATTTAGTCGTGCCATGATCACCGGTAGGCTTTCAAACTATAGTTCAAACAAAGACCGTGACAGCGCTATTAAAGCGATGTCAAAAAGCTATAAAGAAGAAAAAAAACAGAATTCAAAACGACGAAAAGGTGAGCATCGCATTATAGACAAATGGTTGTTTTTTGGTGGCGGCTTTTACGGACTAATGGCGCTTGTTACCTTTGTATATATTGAGATTGGGCAAATCATTAGCTTTTTTATAAAGCTATTTTCCCTAAGCTGGAGTGATTTTTGGAGCCGAATAAGCATTGATATGCTAATAGCCCTGTTTATTGACGCCATCATGAATTTGGTAGATGCATTTGTGTGGTTTGCATACTGGAATGATAATATAAACATGCAAAACGGTTGGTATTGGCTGGTTGCAACCTACTTGGGTTACGTTGCAGGAACAAAGGCGGCTATGCGCTTTCCCTGCAACTATAATCTAAAGGCCCTATGGCAAGCATTAATGAACAGAAAAACCGGCGGGTTATGAGCTTAAAGACATTAGATAACCCCTAAGCAGACAATTACATACTGGATTTGTCGGCTGACTCAATGTAGGCACCTACATTACTCAACTTTAGTAATTTTACACTCACTTAGGTAGCGCGCTCTTTTTTTATTTGTCAGTTTGCTGATGTCTACGATTACCAAACCGTCGACACAGTCTTGAAAGTCTGGGTCAACATTGAACGCGCAAAAACTAACGCCATCACCGTTGCAAACCTCAGCATATTGTTTATAGAGGGTTGGCAAGCTTACATTCAAATTGGCTAACTGTGCTTTGAGCAATGTCATGCCCTCTTTATATTCAAGCCCGGCAAATAAAGAGCTCACACTTACGCTAGGGACATAAGGCGTTTTGGCGGTAGCAACGCCATTTTTTTCTGGAAAATAGTGCAAAAAGAAGCCAACAATTAAGTCAGTGGCGGCACTTGGAAGCATTCCACTAATGGTTACAGGGCCAAAGAGATATCGATATTCGGGGTGTTTAGCTAAAAAAGCGCCAATGCCCATCCATAAGTAGTCAAGACTACGTTTACCCCAATACTTTTGCTGCACAAAGCTGCGGCCAAGCTCTAATCCTTTATGAAAGTATGCTTGCATATTTGGCTGGTAATCGAACAAAGTAGATGAATAGAGCGGATGGCTTTCGTCGTTCATGTTAATTGCATCACCAAAGCGGTATGCGCCTGCAATCTCTAAGTCTTTTTCATCCCATAAAATAAGGTGGATATAGTGTTTGTCATACTTGTCTACGTCGCGTCGGCGATTGCTGCCCTCGCCGACTGCTCTGAAGGTTACTTCTCGTAAACGTCCGAGTTCGCGCATAATGGGCGAGCTTTTCTCGTATTTATATAAATAAATCGTTTTACTGTCAGAGGTTTTACCAATGATTTCGCCTTCGCTATTGAGCGCTTTTAAAAGAGCACGGCGCTCCTCTGGTTGGGCAATGGCAGTTTGTGTTTGTAGAATGGGCGTTTTGTTATTACCAATTCGATATAAATGCTTTTTAAATAATTTTACTTGCTCTTTAATAGGCAGGCTTAAGTTAGAAAATGCACTATAGGGAATTAACTCGCCAATACTAAAATGGATATTTTTATCTTTTTGATGAAACATCTCTTTTATGAGCAAAGCCGACGCAGCTGGTTTAAACAACATAGAAACGCCGTAAAATAGAGCTGAGTTTTTTGCATTAATGTGTACAGGTAAAATAGGACACTGATTGCTCTTTGCCATGCGCAAAAAGCCATGCTGCCATTTGGTGTCTCGCACGCCTTGAGGCCGTAGACGCGAAACCTCACCCGACGGAAAAATAAGCAGCGCACCCTCATCGCTTAGATGCTCACGAATTTTTTGTAACTCTTGTTTTGGGGTATTCCCCTGCATATTATTGACCGGTAGCATGAGCTCCCGCATTGGCTCACTTGCCATTAGCATCTTATTAGCCACTACTTTGATGTCACTTCTGATTTCTCGAACGCATTTAATAAGCGCCATACCGTCGAGTGAGCCAATGGGGTGATTAGCAATAATTACCACCCTACCTGCCTCAGGTATCCGTTCTCTTTGTGAGTCGGAAACCGAGTAGCTAAATGAAAAATAGTTGAGTACTTCCTCAATAAAATCAAAACCAGAAAGGTGGGGATATTTTAACGAAAACGCATTAATTTCTTGTTCGCATAAGAGATGCTTGAATACCGCAGATGCCGGTTTACCAAGCAGTTTATTATTAGCAACACTTGGAAAATGTTCAGTAAGAAGTTGTTGGCTATTTAGCATTGAATGTACCTATTGCTGTTGTCACGCTTTAGTTTTCCAAACGAGCATGACAGCCAAGTGACGACTGTGTGAATCTGTGATGACAAGCGAAAACACCATTCCCTGCCCCCTCCCGTCATTCCCGCCCCCCCTTCCGTCATTCCCGCCCCCCCCTTCCGTCATTCCCGCGGAGGCGGGAACCTCCTAAACCTACCGAAGTTATTCAAACAACCCGCTACATTTAACCTCAGCTGTTTAGTTATAGGCTCGTGGCATGCACCACGATGACGGTGTGTGGCTTTATAACGATTACGCAGTACCATTTTGAAATATGAATGATGGTGAAAGATTTAACACCTTTTCCATGTCTTTTCACGTATCGACAGAATACATCGAAAAATCAGGAAAAATATTATGTACAAACAGATCAAAAAATCATTGCTCATTACTGGCGCAGCGCTAAGCCTACTTGTTGGTTCGTTTGCAACATTTGCTCAACAAACAGTGCCCGATGTCAAAGCTACTGAGTTGCGCGGAGGTATTTATGTATTAGAAGGCTCAGGCGGCCACGTTGGCGTATCTACAGGCGAAAGTGGAAGCTTCGTAATCGATTCTCAATTTTCTGCAATTGCGGAAAAGCTCATTGAGAAAATTAAAGAATTGTCTGACAAAGATATTAAAATTTTACTTAATACGCATTGGCACGGCGACCATGTAGGCGGAAACGTTGCCTTTGCCCAAGCCGGTGCAGTCATTATGGCGCACGAAAATGTACTTCCTCGCGTGAGTGAGCTTACAGCGAGACCAACCTTACCTGCACCTAAATCGATGCCCTTACCTGAGCAAGGTAGACCGAGCGTATTAATTAATGATGAGGGCCTAAGTTTAGTCATGAATGGCCAAGAAATCACAGTAGTACATGAGCCAGAAGCACATACCGACGGTGACGTATGGGTGTATTTCAAACAAGCGAATATTATTCACACAGGCGACCTTCAGTTTCATGCTGTATTCCCGTTTATTGATGTAGATACCGGCGGGACTATAGATGGTTATATCAGTGCGCAAGAGAACATTTATGCCGCAGCAAATGACGACACCATTATTATTTCAGGCCACGTAACCCCAGGTGGCGACCCTGTTGGTAACAAAGCGCGTTTGGCCGAAGACATAAAAGTACTTAAAGAAGTACGTAAAATTATGACTGAAGTCGTTGCCTCAGGCATCAGCTTAGAGCAAGCCCAAGAAGCAAGACCATTAGCAGAACTTGCCAAAACCCATGGCAATTGGTTTATCACCGAAGAGAGAATGGTGAGGCTGATATACACTGATTTGAAAAAACGCCTCAACTAGTTAAGCGAGCGCCAATAATTGTTAGCATTGGCGCTATTTCTCGACACTATTTGAGTACACAGTCATCGCGGCGTTCCCGTCATTCCCGCGGAGGCGGGAACCTCCTTAACCTACAGAAGTTGTTTACGTTATCCGTTATTTTTAACCTTAGCCGTTTCGTAAGGAGGTCGTGGCCTGCGCCACGAGGACGGGGTGTGCGACGAGGACGGCAGCGAATAGAAAAGGCTAACCATTTCCGACTCGCCTTTATTCTGTTTTAAGAGAATAAGTCACCAACTTAATTAAAAATTGCCAACTACTCCGCAAAATCCCGATAAGAATCCAAATCCGGACAAGAACAAATCAAGTT
>CAZUON010000085.1:0-4828 GCA_964621345.1 uncultured Glaciecola sp.
TCCATTCCTGTAATAAGCAAGCCTAGGCCTGCTGATAGAATACACATAGGTACAATTAAAATGATGGATAAAGGCAAAGAAAAGCTTTCGTATTGAGCCGTTAACAACATAAAAACAAAGAGCACCGCAAGCGCAAATGCAATGATGGCGGTGTTACCGGTGTTCTTTTCTTGGTAAGCAAGTTCGGTCCATTCAAAAGCAAAACCCGCAGGTAAAGACTTCGCTGCGATGGCTTCCATTCTTGCAATAGCTTGACCAGAACTATAGCCTGGCACAGTATCGCCCGTTAGCGCTGCTGCATTAAACAAATTATAGCGCGGTACGCGCGATGGCCCTGCGGTATCTGCAATGGTTGCAATTGAGCCAATAGGGACCATCTCGCCACTAATACTGCGCACTCGTAAACGTAGTACGTCATCTTCACTTAATCTGAACATGCTGTCGGCTTGTGCGGTCACCCTGAATGTGCGCCCTGATAAATTAAAATCGTTTACGTAGGCAGAACCGATATATATCTCGAGTGCGTCAAACACGTTTTGCAAGGGAACATTAAGTTGCCGGGCACGTTCTCTGCTTATATCTAAATATACGCGAGGGGTACTGGTTTCAAAAAAGGTAAACGCTGAGGTGACTTCTTGTGATTGATTTGCCGCCATAGCCATTTGCCAGGTGGCTCCTTCAAGCGCTTGCGCCCCTGCACCGCTTACGTCTTGAATCATCATTTTAAAGCCGCCGCCGCTGCCAATACCATCAACCGCGGGTGGCGGTATTACGACGACAAAGGCCTCGTCTATGCTTGCTACGGCATTTCGCATGTCGCCGATTATGGCATCTACGCCGCGCCTTTGTTCAAAAGGCTTAAACACCACAAAAATAGCGCCCGCATTGCTTGAATTAGTGAATGTAGCCCCAGAAAAACCAGCAAATGCCACCGTATTATCGACATCTTCTATCGCGAGCATCGACTCAATGACATCTTGTAAAATTGCGTCGGTCCTATCTAGTGATGCACCTGATGGAAGCTGAATACCAATAATGGCATAGCCTTGGTCTTGCTGTGGTATAAAGCCAGTGGGGAGTTGGCTAAACTGAAACGCACCTAAACCAACCAGCATGGTATACAGCACACCGCTAATAAACGTCATTCGCACCAGTTTTTTGACGAGTTTTGAATAGTTTGTGCCCAAACTATCCATCCCTTTGTTAAATTTAGTGGCCAGCGCGCCTAAGCCTTTCGAAGCAGGCTCGCTTGGTTTTGGGCGCATAAACAACGCAGCCATAGCAGGGCTTAGTGTGATTGAAATGACTGTAGATATGAGAGTTGCCGAGGCGATAGTGACCCCAAATTGTTTATAAAACTGGCCACTTATCCCGTCCATCAGTAAGGTCGGTAAAAATACCGCTACCAGCACTAAACTAGTTGCAATTAGCGCGGTGGTGACTTCATTCATGGTTTGTTTCGCAGCCTCTCTCGCGTCAAGCCCTTCACGCATTTTCCGTTCAACGTTTTCAACCACCACAATGGCATCATCAACCACAATGCCGATGGCGAGAACTAAACCAAACAGGCTAAGCATATTGAGCGAAAATCCAAAGCTTGCCATTAAGGCAAAGGTGCCAATCAATGAGACAGGTATCGCGATAATTGGGATAACAGCCGTTCGCCAGCTTTGTAAAAACACCACGATGACAATGACGACTAAAACAATAGTTTGCGCAAGGGTGACATAGACCTCATGCATCGATTTTTCGATGTAGCTCGTAGGATTATAGGTAATGCTATAGTCAATTCCCGGCGGAAAATTAGCCGACAAAGAAGCCATGGTAGTTTTAAGCAAATCGGCAGTGTCTAGGGCGTTGGCACCCGGACGCATGGTAACGGGCATAGCAACGGTAGGCGCTGTCCCTAGATATCCACGAGTGGCATAGTTTTGTGCGCCTAGAGCAACGCGACCAACATCTTTTAAGCGTAACAGGCTACCGCTGTCGTCCGCTTTGACAATAATGTTCTCAAACTCTTCTATACTGTTAAGCCTTCCTTGTGTTTCTATATTAATTTCAAAGGCTTGTTGCTGTGGCACAGGTTGCTGATTCAAAGTGCCGCTTGCCACTTGAATATTAGACGCGCGAATGGCCGCGAGCACATCGCTGCCGGTGAGTTCAAACGAAGCGAGTCGGTCAGGGTCCAGCCAAATCCGCATTGAATACTCGCTGGCACCAAAAAGCTGCACATTACCTACGCCGTCTAAACGGGCTAAACGGTCAACCACTTGCAAAACCGCATAGTTGCCTATCGCGGTTTGGTCATAGCTTTTATCGGGCGAAAACAAATTAATCACTAACAGCATATTGGGCGAATTTTTAGCAGTGCTAACGCCCAGGCGTCTTACCGGCTCTGGCAATCGAGGTTCAGCTGAGGATACACGGTTTTGCACCAGTACTTGTGCCGTATCAAGATCCGTTCCCGGTTTGAACGTGATGCTTATTGTTAAAGAGCCATCGTTGGTCGATTGAGATGACATATACAGCATGTTTTCGATGCCGTTAATTTCTTGTTCGAGGGGGGCTGCAACCGTAGTTGCAATCGTTTCTGCATTGGCACCGGGATAGCTAGCCGTTACTTGAATTTGTGGCGGTGCGATGTCTGGATACTGAGAGACAGGAAGCGCGAAATAACCAAGCACACCAAAAATCACAATCAACATAGAAACGACAACCGAAAACCGCGGGCGGTCGATAAAAAAATGAGCAATGTTCATAGTGATACCTACGAGTTATCGTTATTGAAAATAGGTTGTATCACCATGCCAGGCTGCAACATCTGCACATTGCCAACCACTACCGTATCGTCAGGATCTAGCCCCTCTTCAATGACTCGCATCCCGTCTTGCGTTAGTGTGCCTAGGGTCAAATATCGCCTAGACACAGAATTATCTTCACCTACTACATACACATATTTTCGAATCTGCTCGCTGCCTATGATGCGATCTGGGATCAACAATCCCTCAGATGGTGCTTGTGGGGCAATACGTAAACGACCAAACATGCCCGACTCTAAGATACGGTCATTATTGTCAAACGATGCACGAATTTCTATGGTTGCAGTGTTGGCATCAAGCTCGTTGGATACATAGTCAATTGTGCCCATATGAACAAAATCGTCTTCGTCTTGGAGTTTTACCGACACGGGCCATGCTTTGCCTCTTTCCGCTGCATTTCCCTCTTGCTTAGCTCTTCTTACGTAAGTTAATACGTCTAATTCACTTCCTTCAAAATAAAAATCAATAGGCTGAAGAGCAACAATGGTTGCCAAAAGTGAACCGTCTGCATCGCTTCCGCTAATAAGATTGCCTTGATCAACAAAGCTGCGACTAATTCGTCCGCTTATGGGGGCTTTTACCTCGGTAAACTCAAGGTTTAACTTTGATTGCTCATAATTGGCTCTAGCGATGGTGAGCTCTTGCTGGCGACGTTCTAATTCCTCTTGAGAAATTGAATTACTGCTACGCAGTCGCTCCGCTCGTTCTAACTCACGCTGCATTAATTCATAGTTAGCCTCGGCAGAATCAAAAGCAATTTGAAAGGGGCGTTTGTCAATCATAAAAAGAGTTTGCCCGGCCTCTACGTTGCCACCACTTTTAAAATTTACTCGCTCTAAAAAACCACTTACTCTCGCTTTTACCTCAACGCGCTCAGATGCCCTAAATCTGCCTGTGTATTCATCGTAGCGACTGATTTCTTTTACAAAGGGTTTCATTACGGTTGCTGGCATCGCTTCGCCATATGGATTTTGGCTTTGCTTCGGCTGCGGCGAACATGCAAACAAAATAAAGATGGGAAGCGCAATTAGGCTACGGGTCAAAAAAGCATGTTTCACAATACTGTCCTTAGTTAGGTATGTAGACTTTTAATAAATCGTGCAGGTGCACTCACTGCAAAAAAGTTGATAGTTTTAGTCGTTCAATAGTTGTTTTCATGATTGTAGACGCATGTTACGCAGAAGCGACCGTCGTAAAGTTTTATACCTTTTAGACTGCCAAATAGTTTTAAATATTTATGGAGCGAATTTTATCTATCGGCTTAAATGTTGGCTCAGAATATCGATAAACTGGCGAATAGCGGGCCTGAGTTGCTTTCTCGAAGTGTAGGTAGCAAATATATCTAGGCTAGAGGTGTGATAGTCTGGAAAAAGTTTAACCAAGGTATCGTCACAATGTATAAAATCTGGCAGGGTAAAAATATAGTCATTTGCCATGCTCACTTCTTTTAGTAACCATGGGTTTGTAGAAATGAGCTTAGGTGAGCACTCGATTGCTGTAGATTCACCTTTTGGGTTTTTGACACTCAAATCTGTGTGATACTTTTCTTTGGGTCTAAGCAGTGCAACTGGTTTTTGGCTGAGAGCCTTTATGTCATTAAGCGCTGCGTGCTGAGAGTCACTGCGACAATAAAAACTGGCATCCAAACGGCATATCTTCTTTGCTACAATGTCCATATCTCCTGGGGCGCCAGCTCGTATCGCAAGATCATAACCTTCATGCGCAATATCGACCTGTCTGTTTGTGAGCTCTACCATCGCTTGGCAATTTGAAAAGCGTGCTAAAAACTCGCTCAAAGGAGCATGCAAAAGGCCCTGACCAAACACTAGCGGAGCGGCAATTCTCAAAGTTCCTGAGGGGATGTCTTTCATTGATTCAATAAGGCTTTGGGCGCTTTCAGCCTCGTCAATCATACGCTGAGCGTGGGCCACCATAAGGCTGCCTACTTCAGTAATATGCAGCGAACGCGTGGTTCTATCAAAAAAGCGCACGCCTGCTTTTGTTTCCAT
>CAZUON010000086.1:0-4418 GCA_964621345.1 uncultured Glaciecola sp.
TCTGACGTAGTTTTAAGTTAGCGCACGGCTCAGCAATGAGCCATTCCCCTAAGCCTGGAACGTTTGTTCCGGGCCTTTTTCTTTCTGAAGATAAGCGTGTTGTAAATTTGGGCCAATCGCGGCATTCACAAAACTATCCTTGTTCTTTCAAATCATTCATAAAACGTTGTGCATTCGCCTGATAATGCTGAGCAGATGCTTCCAATCCTTTTTGCTGCTCTTCAGATATTTGTTTTACTACTTTTGCAGGGCTGCCGATGACTAATGAGTTGTCGGGTATTTCCATATTTTCGGTAACCAAACTATTTGCTCCAATCACGCAGTACTTCCCAATTTTAGCACCATTGAGCACCACTGCGTTTATCCCAACCAACGAATAGTCACCAATACTGCATCCGTGTAACATGACTTTATGACCAACGGTAACGCCCTTTCCAACTCGCAGAGGAAAGCCATAGTCGGTATGCAATACCGACAAGTCTTGAATATTGCTGCCCTCACCCACTTCAATTAAGTCGCAATCGCCGCGCAGCACTGCATTAAACCAAACGCTTGAGTTTGCATGCAGTTTTACCTTGCCCATTACATGTGCGCCTGGAGCAACATATGCAGACGCGTGCTTATCGACTTTTTCATCTCCCAATGAATACAACATACTATTTACTTCCTCTTTCTTTAACTTGACGCACAAGCCCTTCTTGCATGGTACTGGCAAGCAAATGCCCCTCTTTATTAAATATTTTACCTCTCACTAAGGCTCTAGCATTACCACTGAACGGACTTTCCATTTCATACATCAACCACTCGTCAAACTTAAAGGGTTTATGAAACCACATGGCGTGATCAATTGTAGCCATACGCAAGCTTTTATCTCTGCCTGACAAACCATGCGCTTGTAATGAAGTCGATAAAAAGTGGTAGTCGGAGGCATAAGCTAAAGACGCTTGATTTAATGCTAAGTTGTCATCGAGAGCATCTCGGCTTCGCAGCCACAACTGACGCTTGGGATCTCTCACCCCTTCCATAAAGGTTTGTGGGCCACCAATAGTGCGTATATCTAAAGGGCGGTGATAACACAACGCTTCCTTCATGCGGGTGGAGGTTTTATCCATGTTGTCATCAAAGTATTGCAAGTCTTGTTTTAATTCATCTGGCTCTGGCACCTCCGGCATATCTGAAAATTGGTGCGATAGACCGTCTTCAGCAACCTGAAATGAAGCGGTCATGTAAAAAATATTGCGACCGTTTTGAATGGCTTTTATGCGTCGGGTCGAAAAACTGCGGCCATCCCGCACTTTTTCAATGTCATAAACAACCGGTTTACTGGCATCACCCGGTAATAAAAAGTAGGAGTGCAAAGAATGAATAACACGATCCTCAGGCACCGTTTTATACGCCGCCATGACCGACTGCCCTAGTACTTGCCCTCCGTACAATGCTGGAAAACCTAAGTCCCACGAGTCGCCCCTGTAGAGTCCCTCTTCCAGCGTCTCTAAATCAAATAAGTGTGCAAGTTTTACATCAGCCAAACATCTTCTCCAATCAATTAGCTCTGTTATTGTATTTTATATCTCGTTACTTTAGTTAATGCTATTTGTGTCTGCAGTATGCGGGTTACGCGGATAAAACTTATTCGCCAAGGTTTTCTGATAACTATAGGTACGCGTATCTTTATAGGGTAGTTTCATAAAACCAGAAATACCCAAGCCATTAATGTTCGGCACTAATTCAATGATATCTTTGAGAATACGCTTAAAACTTCCCTCCTGTTCATGATCAAGCAAGGTGTAGTAATTATGTATTTTTAAATGCTTGGGCAAAGACTCAAAAATAATGCAGCCTGTATGATGAATGCCGTTGAGCTGTTTTATACAATCAAGCAAGGCTTGTGGAAGTTTAAGCAATTCGTCAGGGTCGTCGCCATCTTCAAAGTATGAGTGCATACGAGTTTCGTTTTCCACTATAGACTGTTTGCTTAAATCGTAGGGGATTTCCACTTGTTTTTCGGGCATAAACGGCAGTTGTTCGTCATCGCGCTCAAAGTGAATGGTGTTTTTCGCATTGAACATACAACTTTTGAAAATACCGTTTCGGTTGATGGCTCGAGCAAGGTTGATCATGTTGTCTACCGAGCGGTCAAAGGAGACTTGTAAGCTCGGATCATAAAGCTTCAAGCTTGAGTCAACGAATATGCCCGACTCCTCCCATCGAATAGCCAACCCGCCCACTACCGGATATTTTCCTAAACGACTAACCGCAGAAATAAAGCCCTTTTCAGTTTCACCCATTCCTTGCAAATAGTTTTTGTAATATCGCTCAAACTGAGCGTCATTTAGGTAGTTTAAATCTTCAACATTGACCCCCGACTGTTGGCGCAAAAACGATTTACGAGAGCTATATACTACTGTTTCGATATCTTTTTTGGTGCCGCTTATCCACGTTGGCAACATACATATTTTGTTGTCGGGTTGCTGCGGCGCAAATACAAGGCGCTTAAAATGTTGATAGTTGGCAAATAACCAGTCTCCGCCCTTTTCGCGCGTTTGCACATCATCACTCATCATTGCTTGTAAACACTCTGCTAAGGCTTGAGGTAAGCCTAAACAAAGTGGCGTAATCGCTTTGCGCCCAAAACGTGAAGATTGCCCGCTCGCCAGAGCATAAATAGTGCTCGCGAGGCCTTGTTCGTCAAAGCGCGGGGATGATAGTTTGCCATTGAGTTGGTCGTCGCCAATAAAGTATACATCGCCTAAGCGTGCATTGGTTTGCTGTAAATCCCCCGACATCAAATCCATGACATTGTCGCCCACATACTGATGCTGAGCATCGACTTGAGCAAAAACACACGAACCCCAATCTATTAAGGATAAAACGCGCTTTTCTGGCTCCCATACAAGGTTTGAAGGTTTTACATCGCCATGCACAATGGGGCGTTTACTGGTATTTTCTTTATGCGAACGAAGAGCGATGAGTACGTCGCACAGTTGTACTAAAATTTCGATGAGCTCATGCCCCTGTAAAGGGCCTTTTTGCAGGGAATATTGCTCTAAATCGAGGCCAGGGGCGCGTTGCATGACCAGTATTGATTGGCGTTTTATTTTTTGGAACTGTATAAGCTTTGGTACCAATGGATGCGTGACTTTGCCAAGCATGTAAGCTTCTTCTTCAAGCCGGTCTTGGATATGTTGAGGCAAGGTTATTTTCGAAAATTTAAATACATGTGCCTCACCAATGGGCGATAAGCCACTAAACGCAAAGCCAAATGCGCCTTTACCAATCAGCGAAATATCGGAATATCCGAGTTTGCTGAGCTGCGACTCACATAATTTAAACCAATCTTTCAGCCGTTTAGCATCTTTGTGCGACAACAAATATACCGACTGATCATCGGGTATATAAAAATGCTTTAAAGCCAGTTCAGTCATGCTTAATCCGGCCTTACCTGCCAAGTCAGGCTCGATAATTGGTTGCTGTCTTGCTGAACATAGGTTTGCAGTAGCGCAAGTAATGCTTTTAAGTCTTCGTCAATTTTATAAGGCGGGTTGATGATGCAAACACCCGAGCCATACATACCTACCTTTTCGCTGGGCGCTTGATGAGCAAACTCAATGCTTAACATGCCACCAGTGCAATGTTGCGATACGCTTTGCGCTAAGTTGACTAACATTTTGGCACTTTGTTTGGCTTTAGGGTTAGCTTCAACGGCTTGCGTTTTACGATTAATGCGCGATGTCGACAACAACGGATACCAAATCATAAAACTGCCATTGCGCCACTTTTTTAACGCACCCTCAACTGCCGTTGCTACCTGCTCATACTCGCTAGCCTGTTCATAAGGAGGATCAATGAGAATAAAGCCACGATTAGGACTAGGAGGTGTTATTGCTTTAATTAACTCAAAGGCATCTCGCTGATGAAGTTGCAAATGAGCGCTCTGCTCAGCTTCTTCGTTCGTAGCAAAGCGAGTGGCATTGAAAGCATCTTCTAGAGCCTTAAACATGGGCGCTGATAGCTCATTTGCATGCACATTGTCTTGCGCACGGGCAAACTGAGACAACAACATAGGCGAACCTGGATACATTGCCTTGCTTTGTAGCTCGTTTATATAGCTCAAATACGCCTGTGCGCTAGCATGCTCAATATCGCCATTTTGGTGGGCGCTCAACAACTGAGTAAAGGCTAAAGAGTCCGCCTTGCTAGGTTGATTATCAAGGTCGTAATACCCCGTCCCGGCATGTGTGTCGAGGGCAAAATAAGGTTTGGCTTTTTGGTTAAACTTTTCAAGTAGCGCAATTAGGGTGATGTGTTTTAAAACATCTGCATGATTGCCTGCATGAAAGGCGTGTTGATAACTTAGCAATGGAACCTCAAACGGCGAGATGCCTTGGTGGCGAAGGACGATGAACATGAGTATAAAA
>CAZUON010000087.1:0-3487 GCA_964621345.1 uncultured Glaciecola sp.
TGGAGATGACGATGGTGGGCGATGGAGATGACGATGGTGGGCGGTGGAGGTGACGATAGCGAGCGAATGAGAAAGCGGCAAGGGCGCAATAGCAACAAATATTAACTACGCCAAATTTAATTGATTATTTATGCATCAAATTCGCATAAAAATATGGTTTTAGCGCAATATCCCTACATTTAAAGTTGTTTTTTATCTATTAGCATGATATTTAAGATGGCTGTTTTTTTAAATGCACAGGAAGAGAAAGGATGATGACTGAACAACTTATTGAAGCGGCAGTTTTGCTTGGTGTAGGTATGTCGGTGGTTTTTGGTTTTCTCACTCTACTCATCGGTGGCATACAGGCTATAGCTTGGTTTGAACGTAAGTTTCCAAGCCCCGTACCTGCAATTAAAACATCTAATAATAACAATAATAATAGTTCTACCCAAACGACAGTAAGGCCCAATCAAAGTAACACACAAAACGTGTCCAATGAGGTTGTTGCCGCTATTAGCGCAGCGCTGAATATTCATCGGAACAAATAAGGTTTAGTTAAGTAAAAAGGGACGCTTATGTCACAACCATTGAAGCTCACTGAGCTTGTGCTGCGCGATGCACATCAATCGCTACTCGCTACTCGTTTACGTATAGAAGATATGCTGCCTATTGCCGAAAAGCTCGACAAAGTAGGTTATTGGTCGGTTGAGTCATGGGGCGGTGCTACCTTCGATGCATGCATTCGTTATTTAGGCGAGGATCCATGGGAGCGCATTAGAGCACTTAAAAAAGCCATGCCTAATACCAAACAACAAATGTTGTTACGGGGGCAAAACTTGCTGGGTTATCGCCATTACGCAGATGATGTGGTGGAAGCCTTCGTTGAACGTGCGCACACAAACGGCGTCGATGTATTTCGTATTTTTGATGCGATGAACGATGTTCGTAACCTCACAACCGCGGTTGCCAGTGCTATTAAAGTAGGCGCTCATGCTCAAGGCACACTTGCATACACCGTAAGTCCTGTCCACAAACTGTCGTTTTGGTTAGACATGGCGAAAAAGCTAGAAGATATGGGTGTGCATTCTATTTGTATAAAAGACATGGCAGGTCTGCTTAAGCCTTACGATTGTGAGGAGCTCGTCACAGAACTCAAAAATACAGTAAAAGTGCCAATCGCCATGCAGTGCCACGCCACAACAGGCTTAAGTACCGCTACCTATCAAAAAGCGGTGGATGCCGGCATAGATATGCTCGACACCGCAATATCGCCCATGTCGATGACCTATGGTCACACAGCAACAGAAACTATGGTCTCTATCGTTGAAGGCACTGAAAGAGATACTGGCTTAGACTTAGAAAGTTTAGAACCCATTGCGGATTACTTTCGTGATATACGTTTAAAGTACGCGCAGTTTGAGGGTAGCTTAAAGGGTGTAGATGCGCGTATCTTAACCGCGCAAGTGCCGGGCGGCATGCTGACTAACATGGAAAACCAATTAAAAGAACAGGGCGCACAAGACCGCTTTCATGAGGTACTGCTCGAAATCCCGAAAGTACGAGAAGATCTTGGGTTCATTCCATTAGTTACCCCGACCTCTCAGATTGTGGGCACACAAGCGGTGATTAACGTGCTTTCACAAGAGCGTTATAAATCGATTTCAAAAGAAACCGCAGGTATCTTAAAAGGTGAGTATGGGGCTACAGCGGCACCAGTCAACAAAGCGTTGCAAGACAGAGTGTTAAACGGCGAAAAAGCAATAACGTGCAGACCTGCTGATTTAATTGATGCCGAGCTTGAGACACTTACATCAACGCTTGAAGCATTAGCAAAAGAAAAGTCGATAAACCTAGCAGAAAACCGTATTGACGATGTGCTCACCTATGCCTTATTCAATCAAGTAGGTCTTAAGTTTTTAGAAAACCGAAACAATCCCGATGCATTTGAGCCAGCGCCGACAGAAATTGGACAACAAGTGACATCTCAATCAGAGAATGCGCCAATGCCTGCTAGCAAAAACGCGGCACCAGCAAGTTACTCGGTGCGTGTGAATGGCCAAGTATATCAAGTGGAGGTCGCTGAGGGCGGTGAACTCAGTGCAATAGAGCATAGCGCGCCACCTATGCAAAATAATCAAAGTGGCAATGCAAGTGGCAGCGATGCCAACACGGTAAATGCACCACTCTCCGGCACCATAGTGAAAGTAATGGTAAGCGAGGGGCAGCAGGTACAAGATGGCGATGTAATATTGTTGCTAGAAGCCATGAAAATGGAAACAGAAGTTCGTAGTGCTCATTCAGGCACAGTTAGCGGCATCATGATTAAAGAAGGCGATGCGGTGCAATCTGGCCAGCCTATTCTGACGATAGGGTAGCGCAGCATGGAAAAACTACAGATTTTATGGCAGAGCACTGCTTTGCCGCACTTCGAGTTGGGCCAACTAATCATGATGCTGGTTGGCTTTGGGCTTTTGTATTTAGCCATTGTTAAAAAGTTTGAGCCATTGCTGTTATTGCCAATTGGTTTTGGGGCGCTGTTAACTAATATCCCACTGGCAGGGTTTTCAGATGCTGGGGGCTTACTGCATTATATTTACCTAATAGGCGTAGAGACTGGCATATTTCCACTGTTGATATTTATGGGAGTGGGTGCCATGACCGACTTTGGCGCGCTGATTGCCAATCCTCGCATGCTCTTGCTTGGCGCCGCTGCTCAATTTGGTATCTTTGCCACGCTGTTTGGCGCCATTTTGTTAAATGCTATCCCTGGTTTTGAGTTTAGCTTACAAGATGCCTCAGCTATTGCCATTATAGGCGGTGCAGACGGACCCACAGCCATATTTTTAGCCTCAAAGTTAGCCCCCGATTTATTAGGGGCAATTGCGGTTGCGGCTTATTCTTATATGGCTTTAGTACCTATTATTCAGCCCCCAATTATGAAGGCCTTTACTAGCGAAGAAGAGCGTAAATTGCCCATGGCACAGTTGCGTGTGGTCAGTAAAAAAGAAAAAATTATATTTCCATTAGCGGTACTCGTACTCACCCTTATATTTTTACCTGCAGCAACGCCACTGGTGGGAATGTTTTGCTTCGGTAATTTATTGAAAGAATGTGGCGCGGTAGACCGCTTAAGTAACACCGCACAAAACGAACTAATTAATATTGTCACAATATTCTTGGGCTTAGCCGTAGGCTCAAAACTCAGTGCCGATAAATTTTTGACAGTTGAGACCCTCGGAATTTTGGCGCTTGGCGCAGTTGCCTTCTCAATTGGTACCGCCGCAGGCGTATTAATGGCAAAGCTGATGAATAAATTCAGCACAGACAATATTAACCCATTAGTTGGCGCTGCAGGCGTTTCTGCCGTGCCCATGGCGGCCCGAGTGGTAAACAAAGTAGGACTTGAAGCGAATCCGCATAACTTTTTGTTGATGCATGCGATGGGGCCAAATGTGGCTGGTGTGCTGGGTTCTGCGGTTGCGGCAGGGATTTTGTTGGCTTTGGT